>BTUM01000019.1:0-113329 GCA_045863235.1 Candidatus Xenobia bacterium
CCGCTGGTCGAGCCACCGCTGGTCGAGCCGCCCGTGGTCGAGCCACCGCTGGTCGAGCCGCCGCTGGTCGAGCCACCCGTGGTCGAGCCGCCGCTGGTCGAGCCACCGCTGTTCGAGCCCCCGCTGGTCGAGCCACCGTTGTTCGAGCCCCCGCTATTCGAGCCCCCGCTGTTCCCGCCGCCATTCGAGCCACCGCTGTTCCCGCCACCCTTGCCCTTGCTCTTGCCCGACCTCTCCTTGATGGCGACCAGGGCCCACTTGCCATTGCCGTTGAGTTTTAGTCCAGCCAGCGACTGGTCGTAGTGAATCTTGGAGTTCGCGCCACGCATGGTGATGTCTTGCGCCATGATGGCCCCGAAGATCTCTCCCGTATCCAGCACGCCGTGGGTCTGGGCTCCCGAGGCCACCAGGCTGGCCGATGAAGCCTGATCGACCTTAAACGTCGTGTCGCTTCCAACGAAGTAGACCTGAAGATTGGCAGGTTTGCCGTTCACACCTGCAGTGTCTACATTGAGGCGGCTCTGAGCGGTCACGTCCAGGTCTCCCTTGACATAGAGCACCACCGGAGCGGTCGTGGACGGGTCGATTTGCAGGTCCACGTTGGCCAGGTCGATATCGCGGTCAAAGTAGTAATCGCCTGCGGTGAGGATCAGCGTTGCTCGGGCTCCGCCCGAGCTGCCTGCGCTCAGATCCCGATAGGCGCCTGGAGGAAGCGTGTAACTCGTCCCTGCTGCAACGGTGACCGAGTTGCGAGCGGTTCTCGGGTCCAGAGTCGGCTCCCACAGAGGAATGCGCCGCGTCCCGGCCTGGTTGCGCGGTGTCCCTGTCAGGGTAACGCTTCCCGCCAGTTGAACGATGGCGGCCGGGTCGGTCGCATCCGGAGCCACCAACAGATCGCCGTCAATAGCCGTGTTTCCAGCCACCCGAATGGCGCCCAGCACTCCCATGTTGGTCGCCAGGCTGGCTGCCTTCGTGTAGGTGGTGGAATCGGCAGGATTGAAGGGGCTGGTCCCCGGATAGGCGCTCAAAGCGGAATTCCAGGCGTCGATCCACGAGTCGCTCTGGATGTCGATAGCGCCGTCCGCCAGGCCAGCAAAATCGAAGACGGGCTTGGCCCGGATGGCCAGAGCGGAATAGCCGGAAATGCTGACGCGAGTGCTGCTTCCTTCGATGTAGCCCACCGAGTAGATGTAGACTGCTCCCGGAGGAATGTCAGAATCATCCGGAGCCTTGATCATTTGGGGGGTCCCATTGGCCAGAAGCTGCACGGTGTAACGCAGCTTGGGGTCGGCCGCGAGGGAGTCGTCGATGGTGGGCGGTGGGCTCTGAGGGGGATTGGTGAACTGGACGATCCCACTATCGACTGCCAGCTCACGCAAGCCCCGCTGCAGACCGGCGCTGGCCGCGTAGCGGCATTGCTCTCGGATGTTTGTGTCCAGGGCGTGACCCTTGTTGAGGAAGACCGCCTGGGTGGCCACCACCGCCATCCCGAACAGCAGAGCGCTGATGAAGATGATCACCGCCAGGGACATACCCTTGTGAACAGAGCGCTTCATCTGGTCCTCCTAGTTGCGAGGTCTCACCTTGACGGTCAGGTTGGTCTCAAAGCTGCGATCGAACTCGGTGCGCGCAACGGTCAACTCGATTTGAATCGGATTGGTGCCTGAAAACCGGATTGAGGAGACATTGTGAGCCACGCTCCGGACCGGGACGGCCAGGGCGCGGTAGTAGTTCAGGGTCTGGGTGGGCAGGGGAAGAGGGGGCACCAGGGGGGCCGGCACCACGTTGAGGTCGGGATGGTCGAGGTACTGCTCCTTGCGAACCAACGAGGGAACCCCGTTGATGTCCTGCTGGAAGTAGCAGACGAACTTGGGCCAGCGGATCATCCCACTGTTGTCGATGAAGATGTTGTTCGAGCGGTCCCTGGGGGAGGCAAACAAGAGACCGGGGGGGTTATCAAAGACCAGGACCGTCCTGGGATTGGTCTCCCCGATCTCGCGGGTGAGCCACATCAATGCGTGCAGGCTGTCTTGCTGGAGCTCGAGACCGGTGGCAGTGGCCCGGTGATAGCGCATGCCGGCGACCAACATGACGTAGATGCTGCCCAGCACCAGGGCCATCAGACCGGCGCTCACCATGGTCTCGAGCAGGCTGAAACCCGCCGGCATCTCAATAGAGCGTGAAGAGAAGCGTCTCGAGGTGAGTCTCATGCTCGATTCCGCCCTCCTTCCAGAACACGTGAACGACGACGTCCTTCATATCCGAAGTATCCACCACACCTACAGACCACTCATAGACAACCGTCCGGGTAGCTCCGTTGACCTTGTGAGTCAACGTAATGGGAGGCTGGGAGCCCCTCGGGAGGGCAACGATGGCGCTGGTGGCGTTTGAGAGCTGCTCCTCCATGAGCTGCTTGCAGACGTAGGTTGCCACCAGTCGCGATTGAGACATCGCCAGCAAACGATAATGAGAAAACCAGAGGGAAACCAGCGAAACCGTGATGGTCGCGAACAACAGTGACGCAATCACGGTCTCTAGGAGGCTCAGTCCCCGTCCTGCAACAGATCGCAAGCATATCCTCTAGCACCAATAGGGTTGGCCATGGAGCGCAATGCGCCCCCACCCGAAGGATACCAGAGAATCCACCCGGTGTCAGTCTACCAGGGAAGCCAGGGACGGAAGAATGCGAGGGCGGCAGGATCTGCCTGGTTGACGGTCCACAGGTGCAGGCCCAACCCGAATTGACCCAACCCGTAGCCCGCCAGCACCATCTGCCCGACAGCCACATAGCCGCTGGCGAACTGCCCCAGGCCAAAGGCCAGGCCGCCGGCGATCTGGCCCACCGCGACCAGGCCAAAGGTGAACTGGCCCAACCCGAAGACGAGTCCTACTCCGAACTGGGCCAGAGTCAAGAGCCCGACAGCGAACTGACCAATGGCGATGATCCCGCGGGCTACCCGCAGGCGGCCATCGGCGTCCCGCCCGAAGGCAATGTGAATCAGGGGCCAGCCAGCGACCTGTTGGCGACTCTTCCACTCATAACCCCAGCCCCGGAAGCTCTGTTGGGTGGGCTTGGGAGCTCCGCAGCGCGGACAGGTCGTCGCCTGTGTGCTGACATGGGTTTCGCATTCGCGGCACGGCTTGAGCATGGCTTCATACCTCCCAGTCCAGCATAGCAGGTGATCCTACCAAGGTGCCCGGGGCACAGTTCCGGCGGCCCCCACGGATGCCTTCCGAGCCAGCCTCAGAGATCAAACGTTCTGAAGACTCCGCCGCGGTCGTCCGAATTTTAACCTCCGGTTCTCACCAGCCGCCCGGCTTCATTTTACACTGTGCGCGTCAAAAACCGACCAGCAGGAGGCGGCGTGGCAGTTTCGACCGGCTTGAGCATCCCCACCTCGGTGACGTCTTATGTTTCCCGGCAACCCGGAGCAGAGCACAATCCGGCCCCCCCGCTGCGCCCCGCCGACCGCTTTCTGGCCACCGCTCAGCGACCCCTGTGGTCGCAAGCTGACCTGAGCGCGCTACGAGCCCTGGTAACCGAGACCAAGACCGAGTCCTCAGCGGCTTTTCCCGCTCCGGTTGCCTCCGGGGTTCCTCACCCCTCGCCTCCTCCCCTCGACGTCAAAGAACGCAAGTGGAAAGACGACATCATCTACTTCATGCTCACCGACCGCTTCCACGACGGCGATCCGAGTAACAATTTCGGGGTAGAGAAGGGCAACATCCACCGCTGGAACGGGGGGGACCTGAAGGGCGCGACCGAAAAACTCGACTATATCAAGAGCCTGGGAGCTACGGCGGTGTGGATCACGCCTCCCATGGCCAATCAGGATACCTTCATCAACACGGATGGCTATCACGGCTACTGGCCCATCGATCACTTCACCGTCGACAAGCACATGGGCACCATGGAGACCTTCAAGGAGTTCGTCGAGACCGCCCACGAGAAGGGGATCAAAGTGCTGCTCGACATCCCGCTCAATCATACCGCCTGGGAGCACCCCTACTGGACCGATCCAGCCAAGTATGACTGGTATCACCACAATGGCGACGTCACCGACTGGGACGACGAGTGGCAAGCCGAGAACTGCTCCATCTTCGGACTGCCCGACCTGGCTCAGGAAAGCCCGGTGGTGGAGAAATACCTGATGGACGTGGGCAAGTTCTGGGCCGCCACGGGGGTAGATGGCTTCCGGCTCGATGCCGTCAAGAACGTGCCCAAGTCGTTCTGGGCAAAATTCAATAAAGAGATGCACGAGTTCGCCGGCGACGACTTCTACCTGGTGGGCGAGTACTACCATGGCGACCCGTCAAAGTACCCCGTCTTCCAACACCAGGACATGGACGGCCTGGTGGACTATCCTCTCTACTACACCATCGATGACGTCTTCGCCAAAGGCGATAGCATGCGCAAGCTGGCCGGACGCATGGCCGAATGCCACCAGCACTACCCGCACCCCGAGATGATGAGCGTTTTCCTGGACAACCACGACACCAAGCGCTTCCTCACCAAGGCCGGGGGGGATCGGGACAAGCTCAAGCTGGCCCTGGCCTTTGCCATGACGATCAACCGCATCCCCACGATCTACTACGGGACCGAAGTCTCCATGGAAAGCGACAACGAGGGCTGGAGCGAGACCAGCCGACGCCCCATGGAGTGGAACAAGGACCCCAACATGCTGGCTCACTTCCAAAAGCTGGCCGCCATCCGCAACGACTCCATCGCCCTGCGCGAGGGCTCCTTCCTGGAGATGTGGCAGGATGACCAGGTCTTCGCCTACGGCCGTGTCCACGAGCAAGGCGAGGCGGTGGTGGTGCTGAACAACTCCACTGACCGGCAAACGCGTGACATCCCCGTCCGGGCCGAGAGCAAGCTCAAGGATGGAGCCGTGCTGAAAGACCTCATGTCGGGCAAGACCGTGACCGTGCAGAACGGGCGTATCCAGTGTGAAGTCGACCGCAAGAGCGCCGGCATCTACCTGCCCGTGTGAGCAGGCTTCTTCTCTTGAGCCTGGCTCTGACGCTGGGCGCAATGGCTGAAGAGCCCTCCTGGTCGGAGCGTGCGGTCTGGTATCAGATCTTTCCAGAGCGGTTCTGCAACGGAGACCCGGGCAACGATCCGCGGCTTGTCGACCAGCAAGGGGCATGGCCGCACGACCACGAGTCGACCTGGCAGCTGCACCCCTGGACCTCCGATTGGTATCATCTACAACCTTATGAGCGGGCCAACGGGAAAGACATCTGGTTCAACCTGCAGCGACGCCGTTACGGCGGAGACCTGCAAGGCATCCTGGACCGGCTCGACTACCTCCAGGACCTGGGAGTGGACGCGCTCTACCTCAACCCGATCTTCATCGCTCCCTCCCAGCACAAGTATGACGCCGCCCTCTACCACCACGTAGATCCCACCTTTGGCCCCGACCCCGAGGGTGATCGCCGGCTCATGGCCGCCGAGGACCCGGCCGATCCCCGCACCTGGAAGTGGACGGCGGCAGATCGCCTGGCTCTGAAGCTGATCAAGGAGTGCCACCGACGAGGGATGCGGATCATCCTTGACGGGGTTTTCAACCACATCGGCCAGACCTCGCCCTTTTTCCTGGACGTGGTGGAAAACCAGCAGAAATCACCCTACGCGGACTGGTTTACGGTCACCAGCTGGGCCCCCGACTTCAAGTATGAAGGCTGGTTCGGTGTCAAGGAATTGCCTGAGTGGCGCGAGGACGAGCAAGGCATCGTCCGCGGCCCGCGCGACTATATCTTCGCCGTGACCCGGCGCTGGATGGCTCCGGAAGGACGCGTCGAGGACGGCGTGGATGGCTGGCGCCTGGATGTGGCCTTCTGCGTCAAGCACGCGTTCTGGAAGGATTGGTCTCGACTGGTGCGCTCGATCAACCCGCAAGCCTATATGACAGCTGAAGTCATCGACACGGTGGAGGCCAACCGGCCTTATCTGGAGGGCGACGAGTTCAGCGCCGTGATGAACTATAACTTCGCCTTCGCCAGCAGCGAGTTCTTCATCCGCGAGAAGGACCGTATCTCGGCCTCCCAGCTGGACAAGCTCCTGCGCGAGTTGCGCGAGGCCTATCCGGGTCGCACCGCCTACCGCATGCAGAACCTGGTGGGTAGCCACGACACGGCTCGGGTGGCCTCCCACATCGTCAATCGTGAGCGGCTCGACTACCGCGACTGGGCCCGTTACTGCGACGCTTCTCGGGCTACCAACCCCGCCTGGGACACTCGCGCTCCCCGAGGCGACGAGAAAAATACCCAGAAGCTGCTGGCCACCTTCCAGATGACCTGTGTGGGCGCGCCGATGATCTACTACGGCGACGAAGCGGGCATGTGGGGGGCCAACGACCCCGACGACCGCAAGCCCATGGTGTGGGAGGAGCTCGACTACGAGCCCGAGCGAGTCAACGCGGACGGCAGCGAGCGCACTCCGCCGGACCCGGTGGCTTTTGACCGAGACCTGTTCGAGCACTACCAACGCTTGATCGCCCTTCGCAAGAAGCACGAGGCGCTCCAGACAGGCGACTTCACGACCGTTGTGGCCGACGACGACCTCTACGGCTTTGTCCGCTCGCTGGGTCAAGAACGCGTGCTGGTGCTCTTCAACGTGGGACGTAGAGAGCGCGCTTTCGAGCTGAACGGGGATCATACCGACCTTCTCGGGAATCATACCGTGTCGGGAAGGATCACGCTGGCTCCCCGATCGGCCGTCCTGCTGGCCCCTATCCAGACCAATTGATCTGCCAAGAATGGCGGACACGGCCCCGTTGGGCCCGTCGTCGAGGATCCCCGCGCCTCCGAGCTCGCAGGTGCCCCCCGGAATGCTATTCTTGAGCTACCAAGTCGAACGGAGGGAAACAATGAGAGAAACGCGTTACAGCCGGTCCACCAGGAAGTCCAGCCCGGCCAACGTCCTGATCTTCCTGGTCTTGCTCGCCGTGGCGGTGTGGTTCTTGTTCCCCATCCTGGCCGAAGCGCTGCTGGGAGTCTTCCTGGCCGGCGGCCTGGTGCTGGCTCTGGGGCTGATGGCCCTGAAGTACGGACTGATCGTGGCCGCCTTCGGATTCGGCCTCTGGATGCTCTCGGCCCTCTGCTTCGGCGGACGCCGCCAATAAGCGACTCAAACCGCCTTGAGAAGCCTGCGCGATGTGCGCAGGCTTCTCTGGTTGTTGCAGGTTGAATCCTGTTAAACGAAACGCTGATCTTGGACGCCTTTGCAGGAACCCCGCGGCCCGAAAACTAATCCCCCGCCGTCTTCCCCTATCGGGAAGCTGCTTTTTCCGAAGTAGAAGGAGGGTTTCACACCATGCCTACCCGCGTTGGCATTAACGGTTTTGGCCGCATCGGCCGTCAGTCATTGAAAGCGATGATGGAGCGCTATCCCGACATCGAGATCGTGGCCATCAACGACCTGGTAAGCCCTGAGGCGAATGCCCACCTGTTCAAGTACGACTCCAATTACGGGGTCTTTCAGGGTGAGGTGAAGGCCGAGGGCGGCGATCTGGTGATCAACGGAAAGCGCATCAAGGTTCTGGCCGAGAAAGATCCGGCCAACCTGCCCTGGAAGGACCTCGATGTTCAGATCGTGCTCGAGAGCACGGGCCTGTTCACTGACAAGGAGAAGGCCTCCAAGCATCTGGCCGCCGGGGCCAAGAAAGTGGTCATCAGCGCCCCCGCCAAAGGCGAGGACATCACCATCGTGCTGGGCGTCAACCACGAGCATTACGATGCCGACAAGCACCACATCATCTCCAACGCCTCCTGCACCACCAACTGCCTGGCGCCGGCCGCCAAGGTCGTCAACGACAAGTGGGGCATCGAGAACGGTCTGATGACCACCATTCACAGCTATACCAACGACCAGCGCATCCTCGACCTTCCCCACAGCGACCTGCGTCGCGCTCGGGCAGCCGCGCTGAACATCATTCCCACCACTACCGGCGCGGCTAAAGCCGTGGCTCTGGCCATCCCCGAGTTGAAGGGCAAGTTCGACGGTTTCTCGCTGCGCGTCCCGACCCCGACGGTCAGTATCGTTGACTTCGTCTGCGTGCTCAAGAAGCCGGCCACTGCCGACGAGCTCAAGCAGGCCTTCCGCGAGGCAGCCAACGGTCCGCTCAAAGGCATCCTGGAAGCCTGCGACGAGCCGCTCGTCAGCATGGACTTCAAG
Organism: Candidatus Xenobia bacterium; assembly: GCA_045863235.1. Taxonomy (GTDB): domain Bacteria; phylum Vulcanimicrobiota; class Xenobia; order Xenobiales; family QWHO01; genus QWHO01. The sequence goes on from BTUM01000019.1 coordinate 8,180, forward strand.
GGGAACCCGGCTAGCTCGATCGTCGATCTGGCCTGCACCATGGTCAACGGCAACCTGGCCAAGATCGTCACCTGGTATGACAATGAGTGGGGCTACTCGAGCCGCGTGGCCGACCTCATCAACTATATGACCACCAAGAAGCTCGTACTGGCCTGATCCGCTAGAAATCCGGCCGCACCCCTCCTGTGGTGTCGGAGGGAATCTCCGCCACCACAAGATGTTGTAGGCGGCCGGACTTCTAGCACAATATGTTGGGCGTCGCGCAGCCAGAAAACCGTGTCAAGGGGATTTCCGGCTGCGCTCCTCGCCCGGGCCCTCTAAGGCGCCGAGCTCAACAGATTGTCTCCAGTCCCGCGCGTTCTGACTCTGAAGAGGTCAACGCGCGGGACTGTAGCCAGGGCCCGGGCCTCTGCAAGCAAAGGAGATTCATCATGCAGCAAGCAACCGTTCGTGATCTGGAGACCCGGGGGAAACGGGTCCTGGTTCGAGTCGATTACAACGTTCCCCTCGAGGAGACCAGAGTCACCGACGACACCCGCATCGTGGCCTCGTTACCGACTCTACGCCACCTGCTCGAGCAGAAGGCAGCAGTGGTGCTGATGAGCCACCTGGGCCGACCCAAGGGCAAGGTCAACCCAAAGTACTCGCTGAAGCCCGCCGCCGAGCGCCTGGCCGAATTACTGGGACGGCCGGTCAAGATGGCCCCTGATTGCGTGGGCCCCGAGGCTCTGGCAATGAAGTTGGCGTTGGAGCCCGGGGAGGTTCTGCTGCTGGAGAATCTGCGCTTCCATCCCGAGGAGGAGGCCAACGACCGTGATTTCGCTCGTCAGCTCAGCGAGGGATGTGAGCAGTACGTCAACGACGCCTTCGGAGCCGCCCACCGGGCCCACGCTTCCACGGCCGCGGTGGCCGAGTTCCTGCCGGCAGTGGCGGGACTCTTGATGGAGCGTGAGTTGACCGAGCTCAGCAACCTGCTCACCCAACCAGAGCGACCCTTCGTGGCGATTCTGGGGGGGGCAAAGGTAGCCGACAAGATCGCCGTGCTTGAGTCGCTGGTCGAGAAGGCTGATACCATTTTAATCGGAGGGGGGATGTCGTTCACCTTCCTCAAGGCCCGCGGCAAGGAAATCGGTCGCTCCCTGCTCGACGACGTGCAACAGGCCGAGAAGGTAGAGCAGGCTGCCCGGGCCCGGGGCACGGAGATTCTGCTTCCGGTGGACGTGGTGGTTGCCCCTGAGATCAAGGAGGGCGTCCCCACCCGCACCGTCTCGGTGGACGAGATTCCGGCCGACCTGATGGGGCTGGACATCGGCCCGGAGACGGCCCGAATCTTCGCCGACAAGATCAAGTCTGCCCGAACCATTTTCTGGAACGGGCCGCAAGGGGTGTTTGAAACTCCGCCCTTCGACATCGGCACTCGGGCCATCGCCACGGCCGTGGCCGAAAGCGCCGGTCGCAGCTGCGTGGGCGGAGGCGATTCAGTAGCCGCCATCACCCAGATGAACCTGGCCGAGAAGGTCACCCACGTCTCCACTGGAGGGGGAGCTTCACTCGAGTTCCTCGAGGGTCGCGACCTTCCAGGCGTGACCGCTCTGAAAACCCGCGCCGCTCTGGGAGGTCGCTAGCCATGCGCGTTCCCCTGCTGGCCGCCAACTGGAAAATGCACAAAACTGCCCGCGAGGCCAGGGTGCTGGTCGAGGACCTGCTCAAACAGGTGGGAGCTGTGAGCGGTCGCGAGATGGCGCTCTGCCCGCCCTTTCCCTACCTGAGCGAGGTGGGCAGGTTACTGGAAGGCAAGTCCTGGGCTGCTCTGGGCGCCCAGAACGTCTACTGGAAAGATTCAGGCGCCTTCACGGGGGAAGTTTCCCCTCTCATGCTCAAGGATTGCGGCTGCCGTTACGCCATCATCGGGCACTCCGAGCGACGCGCCCTCTTCCACGAAGTGGACGCCGACTGCCAGAAGAAGGTGCAGGCGGCCCTGGCCCACGGGCTGGTACCGATCCTGTGCGTTGGGGAGACGCTCGAGCAGCGCGAAGCCGGCCAGACCGCCCAGGTGGTGCTGGGCCAGCTTCGCGGTGCCCTGCAGGGAGCTTCCCTTGACTCGGGCAGCAAACTGGTGGTAGCCTACGAGCCAGTGTGGGCGATCGGGACCGGGAAGACCGACACTCCCGAGGAAGCCAACAAGACGATGGCCCTGCTGCGCGGCGACCTGGCCGAGCAGCTCGGAGAGCGCGTCGCCTCTCAGGTGAGGCTGCTCTACGGTGGAAGCGTGAAGCCGAACAATATCGACGGATTCATGGCCCAGAGCGACATCGACGGCGCCCTGGTGGGCGGTGCCAGCCTCGAAGCGGAGAGTTTCGCGCGCATCGTCAACTTCCAGGTCACCGAAGGGGTTTCCCAGTAGACGAAAGGGACCGAACAAATGGGCATGCTCGATCTGTGGTGCAAAGCGAATCTCTGGCTGGGTCAAGTGACCACCAGTCCGACCCCGGTGCCGGGGGGCTCGCCTGTCTTGCCTGAGATGCCCCCCATGGAGGTCACGACCGTCCTCGGTCCGCAGTTTTTCTGGTATCACTACCTGTTGCTCTTCATCCAGGTGGTGGTGGCAGCCGGACTGGTGGCCTGCGTTCTCAGCCAGACCACCAAGAACGAAGGTCTGGGCGGAACCATCATGGGCCCTTCTCAGAGCGTTTTCCGGGGCAAGAAGAGCGCCGAGGAGAAGCTCTCCGGCCTGACCACCTGGCTCGCGGTCAGTTTCATCGTGCTGAGCATGCTCGTGTCTTTCGTTTTCAGCCGCATCTAACGTGTCGGGCATCTCATGCTGAAGGGTCTGCCAATCACTGCAAAACCTTCAGCACGTTACTTCAAAGCTGAGGGCTGATGCAATGCACCGCTGGCTGCTAGTAACGCTTGTGGCCGTCTGGGTTAGCGGCTGCAGCCAGATTTCCGATCTCCCCATCAAGCTCCCTGAGCGCCGCAAGGGTCTGACTTTCACCGTCGGCCTCCTGGGCCGACCCCAGACCGCGCTCAGCCTGGTGGCTCCGACCGCCCAGGAGGCCGAGGTCACGGCCATGCTCTATCGTCCTCTGTGGGACTACGACACGACCTGGCAGGTCGTGCCGGTGATGGCTGAGGCCCCGCCCCGCTTCACCTTTCGATCCGACGGACGAGCGGTGGAGACGCGGCTGGCTCAACCGGCTTTTCACTGGAGCAGTCAGGAGCCGGTTCAACCAAACGACTTCAGAACAGCTCAGCAGTTGTCGTCGTCGAGTCCACCCTCTGGACGCGCAAGACCTCTCTGGAGTCATTCGGTAGCGAGCCTGAACATCTCTCAAGATTCTGTGAGGTTCCAACTGCAGGGTTTCTGGCCCGTCGGGGGGTTGTCGATCATCCCCTTTCCCAACTCTGCCGCGCCCCTGTTGAAAGAAGACCCGATGGGGGAGTACGGGCACGCTCCCTGGAGCAACGGACCCTTCAAGGTAAAGAGCTGGGAGGGGGATGGACGCTTGATCACCCTGGTGCCCAACCCGGACTATCCCTGGCCCGCGGGCTCGCAGCCCCTCCCCCAGATACGTTTCCGATTTTACGACCACCCCGACCGACTGATGCGGGCCATTCTCGCTGGAGATCTGCAACTGATACCCAAAGTCCCGGCCGAAGTGCTGGCAGGGGCAAGGGACAACCCCTGGACGCAACCTCGCTGGGTAGCCAGCGACCGCCTGCAAACCCTGTTTCTTCGAATGGATTCGCCTCTTTTGTCGGAGGTCGCGGTGCGCCGAGCCCTGTTTGCCGGCCTGCGCCGGGCCCAGTGGGTCCCCAAGCTTCACCCCGGCGCCTATGTCCACCCGGCCCGCTCCTGGGTGCCTCAACGCGCCTGGTTCTTTCTGGACGTGCTCGAAGAAGTGCCCAATCCCAATCAGGTGCTCGAGGCGGCCGGCTGGAAGGGACAGCCGGTGCGAGCCAAAGGCCGTCTCAGCCTGAAGCTGGAGCTGTTGTATGCCCAGGATAGCGCCACCGCGCCGGCTGTCATCGAGCGGATTCAGGAACGCTGGTCCGAACTGGGCGTCGAGATTCAGCCCATGCCCGTCCAGGATCTGGAGCAGCGGCTTAAACGACGAGATTTTTCCCACCTGGCGCTGGTCGAGCTTCCCCTCCAGCCCTGGTTCTCACCCGCCCAGTTGATGGGTCGCACGGGACTGCCCTCGGAAGAGAACCCGCTGGCTTACAACTACTCCGGCTGGGTGGACGACGAGAACGAGGCCATCTGCTCGGCCGTCGAGCGGGCCGCCGACCAGGTCGAGCTCAAGCCTTTGCTGGCTCGTCAGCAAAAGCACTTCGCCCAGGAACTGCCGTTCTTTCCGCTCTATTTCGTGCCCGATGTCCACCTGGTCTCCCCCAATCTCACCGGCTACCAGCCCAGGGGCTTCGGAGCGGCCTGCTTCAACAGCCAGACCTGGAGCTACACTCCACCCCCCGCGGGCGGCTCGCCTTCCTCGGAGCAGTCCTCGTCACCCGCGCTGTCCCCCTCCCCGGAGCACTCCCCGTCTCCGGCGTTGTCCCCCTCGTCGGTGGCTTCTCCCTCCCCGGAGCACTCCACGTCTCCAGCGCTGTCCCCCTCGTCGGTGGCTTCTCCCTCCCCGGAGCACTCCACGTCTCCAGCGCTGTCCCCCTCCCCGCAAGTTTCCCCCTCCCCCTGAGACAGGAGCCCGCGACAAAGCCAAGAAACGTCCCCCACTTCCAGAATTGGGGCGCTCTTCTCGTGGCTGAACAACCGCTCTCCTTTGAAACCCTGGCCATCCATGCAGGACAAGATCCCGAACCTGTCACCGGGGCCGTGGTGGTACCGATCTACCAGACCTCCACCTACGCCCAGGAGGGTCTGGGCAAACCCCGGCACGGCTTTGAGTATAGCCGCACCGACAATCCCACCCGGCGGGCTTATGAGACCTGCCTGGCGGCCCTGGAGGGGGCCCGCCACGGGCTGGCATTCGCCTCCGGCATGGCCGCCACCGCGACCTGCGCCCACCTGCTGAGGGCCGGCGACGAGGTGCTGTGCTCCGACGACGTCTATGGAGGCACGTTTCGCTTCTTCACCCGGGTGATGGAGAAGTTCGGGGTGACCACTCGCTACGTGGATACCTCGGACCTGGAGGCTACCCGCCGCGCCCTCACCGACCGCACCCGCATGCTCTGGGTGGAGACTCCCACCAACCCCATGCTCAAGCTATCCGACCTGACCGCGCTGGCCGGCATCGCCCGGGACGCCGGGGCCTACCTGGCAGTGGACAACACCTTCATGACGCCTTATCTTCAGAACCCTCTGAAGCTGGGGGCGGACGTGGTGGTCCACTCTGCCACCAAGTATCTTGGGGGGCATTCCGACGTGGTGGGGGGGGCCCTGCTGACCAACAACGACTCCATCTACGAAACCTTGAAGTTCCACCAGAACGCCATCGGGGCTGTGCCCGGACCTTTCGACTGCTGGCTGGTCATGCGCGGCCTCAAGACGCTGGCCCTGCGAATGGATCGGCACTGCCAGAACGCCCACGCCCTGTCCGAGTTCCTGGCGGCCCATCCCCAGGTCGCCCAGGTGCACTACCCGGGACTTCCCTCTCACCCCCACCATCTGCTGGCGCGAGCCCAGATGCGCGGCTTCGGCGGCATGATCTCTTTTGAGGTCAAGGGTGGCCTGGAATCGGCTCGCAAACTGGTGCAATCGACCCGGCTCTTCTTCCTGGCCGAGAGCCTGGGGGGCGTAGAGTCCCTGATCGAGCATCCGGCCATCATGACCCATGCCAGCCTGCCACCCGAGCGACGGGCGGCGCTGGGCATCTCGGACGGGCTGATCCGCCTTTCGGTGGGCATCGAGAACCTGACCGACCTGCGGGCCGACCTCGAGCAGGCCCTGAACGCAGCTTTGCCTTCTCCCGTCTAACGTGGTAGAATTGGCGTTGTTATGCGCCCCGTCTACCTTGACTATGCGGCCACTGCGCCTCTCCTGCCCGAAGTCCGCCGATGGCTGACCGATTCCGGCTTTGAAACGGCGGGAAATCCCTCCAGCCTGCATCGGTTCGGGCGGCAGGCTCGCATGGAGCTCGAGCAGGCGCGCGAACGCTGCGCGGCCGCCCTGAAGGCCCGCGTGGAGGAGATCGTCTTCACCTCGGGGGCCACCGAAAGCGACAACCTGGCGCTGGCCGGCGCCCTGGCCCCCGGCGACCACTTCCTGGTCAGCGCGGTGGAGCACCCGGCGGTGCTCGAGCGGGCCCGCTGGCTGGCCCGCGAGCACCGGCTCGAGATCCTGCCGGTGGATGGCAAAGGGCTGGTCGCTCCCGAGGACCTGGTGCGGTGCCTGCGGCCGGAAACCCGGCTGGTGTCGGTAATGTGGGTCAACAACGAGTTGGGCACAATCCAGCCCATTGCCGCTCTGGCGGCCATCTGTCGCGAGCACGGGGTGCTCTTTCACGTGGATGCGGTGCAGGCGGCCGGATTCCTGGATCTGGCTCCCGAACAGCTGGGTATCGATCTGTTGAGCCTGTCAGGTCACAAGCTGGGGGGACTCGGTGGCAGCGGTCTTCTCTATGTGCGCCGCGGGCTGCGCCTGGCGTCCCAACTCGCGGGAGGAGGACAGGAAGACCGCCGCCGTGCGGGCACCCCCAACCTGAGTGGGGCGGCCAGCCTGGGCCTGGCCCTGGAGCGCGCCGCAGCCAACCGGGCCACCGAGGCAACTCGACTGGCCGGCCTGAAAGGCCTACTGGAACGCGGTCTGAGCCGGCTGCCCGGGGCCTTGCGCCTGAGCGGCGAAGCTCCCCACATCTCGGCCTGGCGATTTGCTGGCCTGCGCGCGGAGGGAATCCTGGTCCGCCTCGATCTCGAGGGGATCGCCGCCTCTTCGGGATCGGCCTGCTCCTCGCACAGCCTGGAGCCCTCTCACGTGCTGCAGGCCATGGGCGCCAGCCAGGAAGAGGCCCTCGGCCTGGTGCGCTTCTCGTTGGGCTGGCAGAGCTCGAAGCAGGACGTCGACCGGTTGCTGGAAGTCTTGCCGAAGACCCTGGCCGAACTGGCGGTGACGCGATGAAGAAGCGGGTGCTGGTGGCCATGAGTGGAGGAGTGGACAGCTCGGTGGCGGCGGCCCTGATGAAGGCCCGCGGCCACGAGGTGATCGGCGTCACCATGACCTTGTCTCCTTCCGAAAGTCAGGCCGCCCCGGCCAGCCGGGGGTGCTGCTCGGTCTGGGATGTGACCGACGCCGAGAAGGTGGCCTGGAAGCTGGGCATTCCCCATTACGTATTCAACCTGCGCAACGAGTTCGAGCAGCATGTCATCGGGGACTTCGTAGCCGAGTATGCCCGCGGGCGCACTCCCAACCCATGCCGGCGCTGCAACCAGCACATCAAGTTCGACCACCTGCTCGAGCGGGCCCAGGCACTGGGGGCCGAGGCCGTCGTGACCGGACACTACGCCCGCCTCAGACGCCACCCTCAGGGCTGGGTACGCCTGCTGCGGGGGAAGGACCAGCGAAAGGACCAGTCCTACGTGCTGGCCAGCCTGAGCCAGGAGCAACTGGCCCGGGTGCGCTTCCCCGTGGGCGAGCTGACCAAGGATGAGGTGCGCGAGGTGGCCCGCGGTCTGGAGCTGGGCGTGGCCGACAAGCCCGAGAGCATGGACCTTTGTTTCATCCCCGACCGGGACACGGCCGGCTTTCTAGCTGGTCGACTGGAGAACGTGCAGCCGGGCGAGATTCGCGACCGCAGCGGGCGAGTGCTGGGCCAGCACCGAGGTTTGCCCTTCTACACGGTGGGCCAGCGCAAGGGACTGGGCTTGACCAGCGCCTCACCGCGCTACGTGCTGGAGCTGGACGTGGTCAGCAACGCCGTGGTGGTAGGCGAAGACCAGGACCTGCTCGAGCGGGCGATGGAAGTGGACGAGCTGAGCTGGGTCGTGCCGGTGCCCTACGCACGGGCCCGCGTGCAGGTTCGTTCCAGCGCCGGGGGTGCCATGGCCAGCCTGGAGCCGATGGGGCCGGGCCGTCTCCAGGTGCGCTTCGACTCCCCCCAACGATCGCTCACTCCCGGTCAGGCTGCGGTATTCTATCGCCGGCTCGAGGTTCTGGGGGGAGGCACCATCGCCCGGGTGCTGCGCTGAAAATGTTGCCGGCACGGTCGGATTCTTTGCCAAAGAGTTACCGTTTGGACATGGCGATTTGGTAACATCCTGTTAACAAATCAATCTTGTTACCATTTCGCTCCGGTGCTATGATGACCACGCTATCGAGGAGCATCCAGCCTCGAAAGCCAGGAGGACAAGACAAATGGCGATGAGCAACAGCCCGATCAGCGGACCAAACTTCAACCAGAACCTCGGTCGTTTACCGAGCAGCGCGTCGGGCACGCCTGGCACCCCGGATGCCGGGGCCCAGTTCGATACCACTGATGCGGTCAGTATCGGGCAACCCGCCAAGCTCGCTGGCGGCGGCGACAGCCGCGGCTCGGCCGTGGAGGCCAACCTGACCGCTCCGCAGGCCGCCGGGTCCTCCACTCCCTCGACCATCAACAACGCCCCCACGGTGTTGACGGTGGGCGGGCTGAGCCAGACTTCGACCGACCACCCTGAGCTGGGACTGAACGGCCTGAACCAGCCCTGGATCGAGACGATGAGCGGGCAGGTCATTGCCGGCCACCGGTTGGGCGGCAACTAACTCGAGAAACTCGGCCTTCCGCCCAAGTCGTCTATTGATGAAGCCACCGCGAGTCGGTGGCTTCTTTCATTTCGTTCCGACGTTGGTCCGTCCGATAGTCCTGAGTCAGCATTCGCGCCGAAGGCCCGGCAGGCAAGCAGGTACGACAACGACAGGCTCTCGAATCAGGGCGGCCTCACTACGGACTCCAGGCAGCCCGCCGCGCGCGAAGGAGCGCCCCCAAACCTGCACTGCACCTTCTTCCCCGCCGCCCCCAACGACATCGAGACCAACACGAGAAGAGCCCCACCGGTGACGGTGGGGCTCTTTCGAGGTTCGACGGGAGGCTGGGCTTACTCGAAGCCGCCGCCACGAACGAGGCCGTTGGGCGGCCCGCCCTCGAAGTTCACGGTATAGAAGATCCGCGTTACGTCCTGCGGAAGCCCCGTGATGACGTCGAAGGGCTGGTTCAGCCCGGTATCGATCTGATCGTTGCTGGCCACAGTCAGGTCGGCCCGGTTGACGACCACTGCCCGGACCAGGCCATTGGGCGTGTTCACCGACTCAGTAAAGAGCAGCAGGTCCTGAGTCCCACCCTCGAGTTGGACCAGGTCCATACCGGAGGGGTTGGTGATGCCTGTCAGTCGGGTATCGCCCACGCCGATGTCCACGGCCACGTCGGTACCGGCCCGGATGATCTGGATCTGGCCGTTGGCGGTTCCCAGCGGGGGCAGTCCACCCAGGGCAAGACCCATCCCTTCCTCCACGTAAACGTCGCCCACGTCATTGACGGCCAACTCGAAGGGCTGCCGCATGATCTGCGCGGCCGGGTCATTCTGGATACGGGTTACGTTGGCGCTTGGAATTCCAGCGTTAACGGGCAGGTTGCCGGCATCGAGTCGGATGCGCACGACGGCGTTGTTGCCCGCCTCGGCGATGAACAGGAACTCGCCGTCGGTAACCAGGTCAGCCGGGAAGGTCAGGTTGTTGGCAAAGACCTCGACCACCGGGTTGGCCGGGTCGGCCAGGTTGATCCGGCGCACCTGGCCCACGTTGTTGCCTCCGAACTCAGAGACGAACAGGAACGAGGGCCCGACCGGCAGCATAAAGCTGGGATTCTGAGGGGTCGTGGCCGCGGCGGTCAGGTTCGTGATGGTGAACTCGAGCTCGTTGGCGGTTGGGACCACGGACAGCACACGTCCGCCGTTGTTCACGTTGAACCCGTCGGTGACGAACATCAGCCCACCGATCCCGGTCGAAACGACGTCGAACGGGTTGGTAAAAGTTGCCTGAAGGGGAGAGCCCGCTGCGGCCACCACGGTCTTCGGCTGGGCCCCATCGGTGGCCGAGTTGTTGGCCTCGGTGTCGAGCGCGAAGCGGATCAACCGCCCGTTGTTCTGACCCGAGTTAAATCCCACCAGCCCGAAAACGAAGCCGGCGAAATTGGTGAGTCGGGTCGGGTTGTTCAAGCCGGTCAGGATGTCAACGGGGACGAAGGTCCCCTGGTTGCCGCCTTGCTGGCCGCCATCATTGTTGCCGCCGGGACCGGCACCGCCGCCCTGCTGGCCGCCCTGTTGGCCGCCCTGAGCCCCGCCGTTCGTAGCGGGCGGGGGAATGGGATCCGGGATCGGATTGATCACATTGTCGCCGACCTGGTTGGCACTGGTGCATCCGATCGCCAGCATGCCGGCCATCAAGCAGAGCACGACCAATGCGGCCAGGCTCTCACGTAGTCTCCTCACGCTCTTGCTCCTCTCCAAAAAACAGGCCCTGACCTGGCAAAACAGACAGGTCGGGCTGGGAAGGTTTGCTCCCCCTTTAGACTTTCCTTCGTTCGCCGCTGAGAAGAAAATTCTTCCTTCTCGTCAGCCCGATTATTCGGCCGCCGCGGCAGCCGCCTTGGCCTGAGCGATGACGCCCTCGGCCACCGTGGGCGGGGCCTCCTCGTAGTGGCTGAACTTCATGTTGAATTCGCCGCGACCCTGAGTCATGGAGCGCAGGTCGATCGAGTAGCGCAGCATCTCCGATGCCGGAACGTTGGCCTTGACCATCTGCAACCCGCGACCGATGGGCTCCATGCCGAGAATACGCCCCCGCTTGGAGTTCAAATCGCCCATGATGTCGCCCATGAAGCTCTCAGGAATGATGACCTCCACCTCCGTGATGGGCTCGAGCAACACGGGGTTCGCTTTGAGAGCCCCTTCCTTGAACGCCTTGGCGCCCGCGATCTGGAAGGCCATGTCGGAGGAGTCGACGTCGTGGTAGCTCCCGTCATACAGGGTGACGCTCATATCCACCACCGGATAACCAGCCAGGAAGCCGTCCTTCATGGCATTCTGGACGCCCTTGTCGACCGATGGGCGGAAGTTCCCCGGAATCACGCCGCCGACGATCTTGTCGATGAATTCGTAACCCTCGCCGCGAGCTTTGGGAGCGAGCTCGAGCCAGACATCAGCGAACTGGCCACGTCCGCCGGTCTGCTTCTTGTGGCGGCCCTGAATCTTGACCGTGCCACGGATGGTCTCCTTGTAGGAGACCTTGGGATGCTCGAGCTCGACGTCTACGCCCGCCCGCTTGAGGCGGTTGACGCAGATGTCGATCTGCACATCACCCACGCCCTTGAGCAGCGTCTGACGAATCGAGTCGTCGCGCTCGACCTGCAGGGTGGGGTCCTCGGCCAGGATGTCGGCCAGCTTGCTGGAGAGCTTGTCCTCGTCTGCCTTGGACTTGGGATGGATGGCCTGCACGAAGTACGGCTTGGCGAACTTGATGGACGGAATGACAACCTTCTTGTCCTTGGTACAGAGAGTGTCGCCGGTCCGGGTTCCTTCCAACTTGGCTACCAGGCAGATGTCCCCGGCCGCAGCCTCTTCCAGGGGCTCCTGCTTCTTGCCGCGCAGAGTGAAGATGTTGGCCACCTTCTCGGAGCGCTCTTTGGTGGAGTTGTAGTATTCCCCGTTGGGCTTCAAGGTTCCCGAGAAAACTTTCATGTAGCTCAGCTTGCCCAGATACTGATCGGAGGTGGTCTTGAAGACCAGACCCGAGAAGGGCCCGGCGGGGTCGATCTTGGGGTCGGATTTACCTTCCAGCGGGTTGGGAACGTAGCGCAGGATGGCGTTCAGCAAAGGAGCCACGCCTCGAATATGGATAGCCGAGCCGCACAGCACGGGGACGATCTGGCCCGACTGGATGCGGCGCAACAGGCCGTCGCGCATCTCCTCGTCGCTCAGCTCCATGGTCTCGAGGTACTTTTCCATCAGCTCTTCCGTGGCCTCGGCCGCTTCCTCGGCCAGCTTTTCACGGTAGGTCTGGATGCGCTCATTCATATCGCCCGGGATGGGAATCTCCTGAGGCTTGCCCTTGTCGTCGAACTTGTAGGCCTTCTGAGTGACCAGGTTGACCACCCCGGAGAAAGTGTCGGCGGTACCGATGGGCAGCTCGATGGGGACCAGACGGCTGCCCGAAAGTTTCTCGCTGCAGTCATCCAGGCAGCGGTAGAAGTCGGCGTTCTCCTTGTCCATCTTGTTGAAGAACATGATGCGCGGCATTCCAAGCAGCTCGGCCTGGCCCCACACTTTCTCCAGGCCAACCTCGACCCCGGCCACGGCAGAGGCCAGCAGCACCAGGCCTTCGACCACTCGCAGCGAGGCGGTGATCTCATACTGGAAGTCAAAAAAGCCCGGCAGGTCGAGCACGTTGATCTTATGGCCCTCCCACTCGACCGGCGCCAGGGCGGCGTAGATGGTCATCCGCCGGCTGACTTCCTCGGGATCGAAGTCGAGCAGGCTGTTGCCATCATCCACTTTGTGAAAGCGATCAGCCCCACCCGTGAGGTAAAGGATGGAGTCGGCCAGCGTGGTCTTTCCCGAGGCCTGGTGACCATAGAGTCCTACGTTGCGAATCTGTTCTGTGGAATACTTCTTCACTCTGAGTCCCTCCCTCAGCTAGGCAAGTGCGTGTGAGAACGTTGGAGCGCGAAAAATCCGCGTCACCTGGCCCGCAAGCCAGTTCTGGCGCCGCTGAGCCACCGACAATTCCAGCGCACGGCGAAGAATTCCTTCACATCAGCCGTGCGGGGAGAAACTTTGTGCGACCTTCAATCGAGCAGGGCCACGACCTCGATCTCGAGGCGAGCTCCCCGCGGCAGGCCGGCCACAGCCACCGTGGAGCGAGCCGGGGGCGGAACCGGCAGGTACTCTCCGTAGACCCGGTTGACCTCCGCGAAATCGTCCATCGTGACAAGGAAGATCACGGTCTTGACCACGCCCTCCAGAGAGCTTCCAGCCGCACCCAACACGGCCTTCAGATTCTCCATCACACGACGGGTCTGAGCCTCGAGGTCGCCCTCCACGAGCTGGCCGGTGGCCGGGTCGAGGGGGATCTGACCCGAACAGAACAGCAGGTTGCCGGCTCGCACGGCCTGCGAGTAAGGGCCAATGGCGGCCGGAGCGTGGGGGGTGGAAACGGCGCTGCGGTTCATGATGAGATCATTCCTCCGATCGGTTTTCGTTGGAGGCTCGCCAGGCGGCGGGCCTCCAACAGGGTGGGCAGGTCATCCACATTGAACGCGCTTTCGGCAAAGGGGGTCTCGATGCCGGCGCAGGCCACTCCACCCAGCACTCGTTTGCCCGCTTGCTCGGCCCGCCGAATGGTCAACCGGCCGAACAAAAACGCGAGCACCGGGCCCAGGCCCAGGATACGGGCCAGAGCCAGGGGATTCTTGCGCTGGCGCGTCACGGCCACCAGGGCCGTTTGGACACGCTCGAGCACGCAAGGGCGGATCAGAAAGAGCCCCGTGCCGCAGAAGGTTCCCTCGGCCAGTCGGGCCCAGGTGTGGTGGAGCCCCGGATAGGCGCGCTCGGAATGCTCACGGCGCAAGAAACCATACCAAACGTCCACCTCGGGGCGACGGCGACAGCGATCCACAAAATCCGTCACCGCTTCCGGCGTGAGAAAGGCCAGGTCGCCAGTCACCGAAAGCACGGGCTGCTCGGGATCGCGGGCCTGGCGCAAGCCGTTGGCGAAGGATTCGAGGATGCTGGCCCCGGCCTGCACCACCGCGTCGGCCGCCCCGAACCAGGCCGGGTCAAGCTCCCCGGCCGGGACGGGACTGACCAGCACCACCCGGTCGACCCGCACCGAGGCCTTGAGCGCCTGCAGGGGGCGCGCGGCCATGGGAGCCTCGCCGATTCTCACCAGGCCCTTGCCCGCCGGTTCGACCTCGCCCGGGGGCAGGTGGCCGAATCGACCGCCTGCCAACACCTGAGCGTCCACTCGAGCAGGAAAGCTCATCGCGGGCCCCGGAATCGAGTGCAGGTCACGCGCCCCAGACCGGCCAGTCGGGCGGCCACGGCCGCTCCCCCGGAGGTGAGCAGGCCAAAGAGGCAGGAACCGCTGCCCGAGAGCAGCACTCCCTGGCAGCCGGCTTCAAGCATCGACTGGCGCAGCTCGGCCAGCCGAGGTTCGAGACGGGTTGCTGGAGGCTCGAGATCGTTGGCCAGGCCGGCCACCAGAGCGGCCAGGTCTCGCTGCTCCAACGCCCTGACCACCCGCTCGGCGGCTCCCGGGGCGACCCGGACGGGCTGCTCGTCCCAGGCGCGATAAACTGGTCCGGTGGCCAGAGCGAAGGGCGGCTGCAGGACCACCACTTCGCAGGCAGGAGGAGCGGGCACCGCCTGCAGCAGGTCCCCCCGGCCCTGACCGCGGGCAGCTCCGCCCCGAATGCCAAAGGCCACGTCCGCCCCCAGCTCGGCCCCGATGCGCTCGAGCTCAGCGGGGGAATGGCCCAGGGAGAGCAGTTCGTTGGCTCCCACCAGGACGGCAGCAGCATCGGCGCTTCCACCTCCCAGGCCGGCGCCTGCCGGGATGCGCTTGATCAGGCGCACACTCAGCTCGACCCCCAGTCGATTCAGGGCTCGAACGGCCAGATTCTCCTCGGGGGGGCCCAGCGAGAGGCCGCCCTCCACCTCGTTGACAACCTCGAGACCCGAGCCAGAGGACAGTTCAACCTCGTCGTACCAATCCAGCCAGGCGAACACGGTATCCAACCTGTGATAGCCACCCGGTAACAAACCGAGCACCTCCAGGGCCAGGTTCACCTTGGCCGGCGCCTCGACGGTCAACACGGCCAGGCTACTCGCCCTCTTCATCCTCGGACTTCGGAGAGGGGGTGATCTCATAGACCAGCGGTGTGTTGGCGACCTGAGAGACTTCGCGGGCCACCGCCAGCACCTGGGCGTAGTCTTGCACGGGGATCCATGGCTTTTTCACCACCAGCCGACTGTAAAACCAGGCTTCCCGACCCTCCTGGCGCGAGGTGAGCAGGAACGAGACATAGTCATTGTCCACCTGCACCGAGCCCGGCATGGACAGGATCTTGCTTCCCTCGGGCAACATCAGGTGCACCTGGCTGTCATCGCGGAAGGGATGGTCGAACTGCAGCGGATGCTCGCGGTCAGCCGGACTGTTCGCCAGAGAGGCGATGCGCTGATCGAGTTGGATGGGGATGCTCACCTGGCGTTTGTTGCCCTCGACCGCTACGTAATCCGGCACGATCAGCGTCATTCCCAGCGGAAAGCCCGGCCCGGCCGGCTCCTTGTCCGGGAAGTAACGCTCGTGAACCTGGGCCAGAGGGGAATAGCTCTGGGCGATGGCTGCGAAGAGCGAGCGCAGAATGGTATCCCGCCGACCCCGGTCGGAGCTCGCCAGGGCGCGCACGGCTTCCCGCAGGAAGGTGGCCGACTCCCCATACTGCTGCTTGGAGATGGCCAGCTCGGCGCTGCCCTGCTCGTCCACTCTGGCCTCGATCTTCGTCTCGTCGCGATTCACGTCGAAGGCATCAACGCTGGCATCGGCCAGACGAGGGCCCTCGGGACCCAGAAAGAGGGCCGCCCGCCCCTGGAAGCCGCCCGGAGGCCCCGAAATCAGCTGACCCGGGTGGGCCGGGTCGAACCAGAAGGGCTTGCCGCCAACATCGGGCAGATAGAGCAGCACGCGACCCACAGAAGTCGGCTGAGGGAGCAATCGGGCCACCTCTTCGGTTGGCTCGGTAAAGGCCAGCACAGGCTGGGTTCGGAACCCGGCGAACTCGAGCATGGCCGAGACCAGGATCGAGGTGTCCATGTAAGACAGGACCGGCTCGTCGATCAAATCACTGACCTTGTTGGGCAGGAACTGCTCGTAAGACAGGTCGACCTGCTTCTTGGAGGCCACGACCCAGTCGAGAATGGCCTGAACCCGAGCCGTGGGCGTGGCGGCAGTGGGGAGCAAACCCGAGGTGATCATCCCCAGTCGGGGTCCACCCGCCGAGTTCTCCCGCCAACTGGAATAAAACCAATCGCCCAGCTCGTTCCAGGATTTGAAGCTGGACAAGTCCACCCGCCTGAGCAAGGATTCCGCCTCGGGCATGGCCGGCTCGGTGCGCAGAGCGGCCTGATCGCTCACCTGCCAGCGCAACACCTGGCTTTGATCGGCCACGGAGCGGGCCGGCCGCGAGGGCACCAGGCCCGGGGCGGCCCAGTGCACGTCGGTCCCCAGCGGGCTCTTCACGGTGAAAATCGAGACCAGCAGCGGCTCGGGGTTCTGAACATAGGAGGTGGCCCACCAGGCGTTGCGATAGTGGGGCTTGCGGGTTGTCGTCAGCTTGTATTCCAACACCGACCCGGGCGCCAGCTTGGGGAACTCGAACTCGAAACGGCGATAATCGCCGTAAACTTTGGATTTAGGCAGCAGAGGTGCGTCCACCACCGAATCGGGCTCGAGATCGTGCACCACCTGGTCGGGCCCGATGACCCGGGCCTCGTGCAAGGTGACCTCGCCATATCCCTGGCGGTAGACTCGGACCAGCGTCTGATGCGGCTCAATCCCCTCGCTGGTAAGAATCTTCACGATGTCATATTCGCTGTAGGCCGTGGAAGCGTCGCTCTTGAGCTCGAATCCGATATCATCGTAGAGAATGATGGCCGCCGCGTCGGGGAACTGCTGAGGGCCCGGAGAATTGACGAAGCGGCTGTCCTTGCGAAGCAGCGTACGCCCGGGCTGGCCCTGAACCGAGCCGCAAAGACCAACCGAAAAGAGCAGTGCCCCCACTAACCAGACTCGTCCTCTAAGCATTCTTGAAAACCGTTCCTCTGCGCCGGTCGGCGGCCCTGTGTTGCTCAGCCGGGGCCCGCGTAATGACAGGCGACCTGATGTCCGCTGGCCTTCTCCACCAGGGCCGGAATCTCTTCTTTACAGACCGCGCTGGCCAGCGGGCACCGCCCGACGTAGGGGCACCCGCGACCGGAGCTGCTCCCGGTCAGCAGTTGCATCGGCTCCCCCGAACGCCGGCCGGGGTCGGGGAGCGGCGCAGCCGCCATCAAGGCCCGGGTGTAGGGATGGAGAGGGGCCGTGCAGACCGCCTCGGCAGGGCCCTGCTCGACCAGCCGCCCGCGATAGAGGACGGCTACGCGCTGGCTCACCATGCGCACGACGGCCAGATCGTGGGCGATGAACAGCATGGAGAGACGACGCTCCTCCTTGAGGTCAAGCAGCAGGTTGAGCACCTGGGCCTGCACCGAAACGTCCAGGGCCGAGACTGGCTCGTCGGCCACGATCAACTCGGGCTCCACGGCCAGGGCCCGGGCGATCCCGATGCGCTGGCGCTGTCCTCCCGAGAACTGATGGGGGTAGCGCTGAGCGTGCTCAGGCCGCAGGCCGACTCGCTCGAGCAGCGCCCGAACCCGGTCGGGAATCTCGGCCCGCGGAGCCAGTCCGTGCAGCAAGAAGGGCTCGGCCAGAATGGTCTGAATCGAATGGCGGGGATTCAAGCTGCTGAAGGGGTCCTGGAAGATGAACTGGGCCTTGCGACGGAAGGAGAGCAGGTCGCGCCGGGCCAACAGGTCTTCGCCCTGAAAGTAGAGCTCGCCCGAGGTCGGCTCCAACAGTCGCAGAGCCATCCGGGCCGTGGTGCTCTTGCCCGATCCCGACTCGCCCACCAGGGCCAGCGTCTCGCCCGGCTCGACCACGAAGCTCACTTGATCGACAGCCCGAACCGGTGAGCCCCCCCCTCCGAACATCCCGCCCCCGGAGGCAAATGTTCGGGTAAGCCCACGTGCTTCCATCAAGGGACCGCTCATGCCACCTGGTCCGCGAAGAAGCAAGCGCTGAAATGGCCTGCCTCCAACTCGGCCAGGGCCGGCCGTTGGCTATGGCAGCGGTCTTGAGCCATGGAACAGCGGGGAGCGAAGGGACAGCCGGCGGGCAGAGCGCGCAGGTCGGGAGGCTGGCCCGGAATGGTTGGCAGACGGCCGGGAGCGCGGTCGAGACGAGGGACAGACGCGATCAGGCCAGCCGTGTAGGGGTGCCGGGGCTGGCTGAAGAGACGGCCCGTGGCAGCACGCTCGACAACCTGGCCGGCATACATGACGGCCGTCTCGTCCGACTCCTGGGCCACCACTCCCATGTCGTGAGTGATCAGCAGCACGGCCGAGTCCGACTGACGTCGGATTTCGCGCAACAGGGCCAGAATCTGAGCCTGAATGGTGACGTCCAGGGCCGTCGTCGGCTCGTCCGCGATCAACACCGCCGGGTCGCAGGCCAGCGCCATGGCGATCACGACCCGTTGCCGCATTCCACCCGAGAACTGGTGAGGATAGTCGTCCACCCGGAGGGCCGGCTCGGGAATCTGGACCCTGGCCAGCAGCTCGATGGCAGCCTGGCGCAGAGCGGTGCCGCGCAGACCCCGATGCACCGCGAGTGGCTCGGCCACCTGACGCCCCACCGTCAGCACCGGGTTGAGGGCCGTCAGGGGGTCCTGGAAGATCATCCCCAACCGGTTGCCACGCAGCCGGCGCAACTCCGACGGGGGGAGCTCGCGAAGATTGCGGCCCTCGAACTCGATGACGCCATCCTCCACCTTCCCGGGGGGAGCGATCAGCCCGAGGATAGACATCGCGCAAACACTCTTGCCCGATCCCGACTCGCCCACCACCGCTAGCGTTCGACCGGGATAGAGCTCAAAACTGACTCCGTCGACCGCGGTCAGCATCCCCTGCTCGGTAGCAAACCGCGTGGTCAGGCCCCGCAGGGCCAGCACTGGAGTCTGGCTCACTTCCCTCCTGTGACGCTCTTGATGATCTTGTTGACCGGCTTCTTGACCGAGTCGGGCACGTGGGGCCAGGCGAAGTAGCCGCCCACCAGCAAGAGGATCAAGATCACCGTCTTGATCAGGGCCGCTCGCTGGCGCTCGGCTGCCAGGGCCGCCTCGTCGGCCCGCAGCTTGGCCATCTTCTCGGCCGAGGTAATGCTGTTCTGATGGCACTGATCGCTGCAGAACTTCCCCTCGGGCGTGGTGTAGGTGCACTCCTCGCAGATCGGCTTGAGGCACGATTTGCACTTGGTATCGGTCGGCCGCTCCTGGTGCTTGAGACAATGTGATTGTGCCATGCTTTACTCCACCATCGTGATCGAAGTCGCGCCGGGGCCCAACGGGATCCGGCGGTCCACCGTCTCGCGGGTGGCGCTGACGACGACCACCTCGCCCTGCTCGGTAACGGCCCAGATCTCGTCTCCCTGCAGGGTGGCGGCCGTCAGCTTGCCCCCTACGGTGACCGCTTTTGACAGGCTCAGCTCGACCGGGGAGAGGGGACCGAGAGTGCCGCTCTCGTTGACCACCCAGATCTTCTGGCCGTCAGGAGGAACGAGAATGGCGAACGGGCGCGTTCCACCCGTGTCGCGGCCCGTCCTGAGCGCCTCGGCGCAATTTGGCAGGCGGTAGCTCTGAACGTGACCATCCACGGGCAGAGCCACCAGCAGATTGGACTTGTTGGCCGAGAGCGCCAGCGCTCCGGCACCGGCCAGGGGAACCTTGAGCAATTCCTTGACCACCGGATAAGGCTCCACGCAGACCAGCTCGTTCCCCGTGAGGCTGGAGAGGTAGAGCTTCCGGCCGCTGAGGTCCGTGCCGCCCTCGAGAGAAGGAGAGGCACCCGGATCGGGCACGGGAGCATCCAGAGCCATCCCCTGGGCGTCCCTGCCCAGGGCCACCAGGCCAACCATGGCGTCCTTGCGCTTGAGCGGGCCGTCCTTTTGCTCGGGCAGAGCTTTAGGATCGAGCGAGACGATGGACACCTGGCCCATCTCGGAGTTCAACAGATAGAGCAGTTGGCCCGAGGGGTCCATGAGCAAGCGCCGGCAACCCGGGTCGATCTTCAATTCGCCCACGATGCGGTTGCTGCGCGTGTTGATCAGCTTGAGGAAGCCATTCTCTGTGGAGGCAAAGAGCTTCTTCCCGTCCGGGCTGGAGACCACGGCAAGAAACTTGTCCTGCTCGAGAGGGATACGGGTCAAGACGGTCTTGTCGGCCCGATTGACCACATAAATGGCGTTACCGCAAGCCACGTAGGCGGCAGCTCCTTGCCTGGCAAGGATGGGGGGGTTGAGCAACTGGTTGGAATACCATAGCAAGGCGAGCAGGCCCACCACTTCCAGGGCCACCAGGTAGACCGGCTGCTTGAGAAAGGCCCACAATAGATTCTGCCAGGCGCGCGTATAGCTGTAGCTCCAGCGGGCGAAACGGGCCAGACCAAAGTTGATTCTGCGGACCTCCACCTTCTCTTGCACGGGAGGGTGGAGCACGTCGTTAAGGTTCTTTTTGAGCTCTTCGAAGGAGAAATAGAGCCCCTTGTCCTCGGCCGACAGACAACGGTTGATGACCTTGGCGAGCTCGGGGCTGACCGGGTCGGACTGCGAGCAACCAAAGGGACCGGGCTCCTTGCGGGCCAGAAAGAAAAACACTGTCTCCCCGAACTTGCGGATGTCACTTGCGATGACCGAGGCCTGAGCGGAGAACTCGGGCGCGTCCTCGTCGCCCAGGAAGCGGTCGAGACCGTAGTTGATCAGCTTGAGCTTGCCTTCCGAGTCGACCATGATGTTGGACGGATCGAGGGCGTCGAAGATGAACGGTTTGGGGCGATTGTGCAGGTAGTGCAGCGCGTCGCACAGAGCGATGCCCCACTCGAGCACCTGGGGCTCGGGCTGGCCCTTCACGCTCATCTCGAGCAGGGTCTTCATGGTGATGCCATCGACCCGCTCGAGCACCACATACTGACGGCGCCCTTCGGAGAAATGGTCGAACATCTTGGTCAGGCCTGGATGATCGAACTCGCGCAACACCTCCATGGCCTCTTGCAGCTGCCGGGTGCGCTCGGTCACCTGCTCCTCGCTCAAGGAGGGGTGCGGGATCATCTCTTTGAGAGCGAATTTCTGATCGTCGGAGGTGCGCTTGGCCACATAGACGCCCCCCTTCTCGCCGAAGGTAAGGGTCTTGACGACCACGTAGCGGCCTTCCGCGAGCTCCTGGCCAGGGAGTAGCTCTTTCATACCAGGGGAATGTTCTCAATCTCTCATGCCGGATCCTGCCCGTCAAAATGGCTTAAAAACTC
Source organism: Candidatus Xenobia bacterium (assembly GCA_045863235.1). Lineage (GTDB taxonomy): Bacteria > Vulcanimicrobiota > Xenobia > Xenobiales > QWHO01 > QWHO01. The sequence continues at coordinate 29,276 of BTUM01000019.1, forward strand.
GCATAACGGCCCCAGCTCTTGAATCGGGCTCAAAGCGGGAAACTCCGCCGAGGGTCCGAACTCCGCCCGCCATGGCGAGCTTTCTGCTCAAGGAGCTGGCCCGGCGGGTGGAGGGGTCCGTGCTGGGCGATGGCGAGTTGACCATCACCTCGGTGAGCGGCCTGGAGGGCGTGCAGCCGGGCGGGCTGACTTTCATCGAGGAAGCCGGCCGGCTCGCGGAGGCCGAAACCAGCGGAGCGGTCGCCGTCATCGCCCCTCCGGATGTAGAGTCGAGCCACCTCGCCGTGCTGCGCACACCCCGACCGCGCGTCGCATTCGCGCGCCTGTTGGCGCTCTTTCACCCCCGCCCGCCGGTGCACCCGCTCATCCATCCAACCGCCTTCATCCACCCGCAGGCGCGGGTGGCCGCCACCGCCCACATCGGTCCCTTCTGCTCAGTAGGAGCCGGGTCGGAGGTGGGCGAGGGTGTCGAACTGGTGGCCCGTGTCACCCTGGAAGAGGAAGTCATCCTGGAGAGGGGGGTCTGGCTGCAAGCCGGGGTGGTCGTCAAGCGGGGCGCGCGGCTTGGCCCGGAATGCTCTCTGTTACCCCACTCGGTGGTGGGTCCGAGGAGCGTTCTGGGCCCCCGAGTCGAGACGGGCGCTCGGGTCGTCATTGGAGCCGAGGTCAGCATCGGAGAAGGCAGCAAGCTGGATAACCTGGTCCTGGTAGGAGCTGGCTCGAAGTTGGGCCGCCACGTGCTGATGGTGGGACACAGTATGGTGCTGACCGGCTGCGAACTGGGCGACTACAGTGTCGTGGCCGCCCAGTCGGTGGTTCTGCCGGGCGTGAAGCTGGGGGCCCAGGTGCAACTCGCGGCTCGCTCCTTTGCCGATCAAGACCTTCCCAAAGCGGGCACCTACTCGGGCGACCCGGCCCAACCTCATCGTCAGGAGATGGTCTTCAAGGCCCTTCAGGGGAAGGCTGCCGAGCTCTGGCAGGGCTTAAAAAGGGTCCGCAGGTAAGGGCCAGCAGGATCCAACCCAGAATCCCCGAGAGCGGATCGCCTGACAGGCCCCAGAACCAGGAGCTGTCCAACCGTCCCGGCGGGTCGACGATCTGGATGAAAACCCAGGTGGTGTGGACCCCGATGGCCATCCAGAGTGAGCCGGTTCGTTCGACCAGAAGAGCCAGGAAGATTCCGGCCAGCACCAGAGACACTCCGAAGGCCAGTTTCCACTCGGTTGTTCCAGGGCGAAACAGATGGAGAACCGCAAAGAAGAGGTTCACGCCCAGATAGGCGGCCGGTCGCCCCCACTCCTCGCGGGCCACCTGGAACAGGTAGCCGCGGAACACGACCTCCTCGGCGATGGCCATGAGCGGTGCCGCGATCAGCGCCGCCAGAAGGGGGGGATCGGGGGGCGGGGTCCAGCGACCGAAGAGGGTTAAGATCAACCGCGAACCAACGATCATCCCCGTGCCCAGCAAGATTCCGGTGGTGAACAGGCGCACCCAGCCCGGGCGCATTGCCAGGCTGGCCGAGCCCGGCCGCGGACCCCAGCGCCGCCAGCTGTAGGAGGTGCTGAAGAGCAGCCAACAGTAAAGGGCGATCAGATAGCCGTCTTTCCAGGCGCGTGGCCCGTGGCGACTGAGCAAAATGGTGGGCTCGCCCAGAATCAGTCCCGGGATGAGCCAGGCCGCCACCCAGCCAACGGCCAGCAGACCCAGGAAAGCGCCGATCCGTTTCAAGGAGGTGGTTGGCCGTGGGCCAGCGATTCTATCCAGGCCGCCATCCGGGCCGCGCCCCCCGGCGGACCCATGCGCTCACGTCCCACCGCGCCGCGCCGGTGACGCTCCTCAGGGTCGCGCAGCAGCCTGGACAGAGCGGCGACGATGACTTCGGGACGGTCCTCCACCACCTCCACAGCCTCCCCCAAGAGGCCCTTCTGGCGGAAACGATACCAGCTCATCCTCTTCTCGCCGCCGGGCCCGTAGGCAAGTACCGGCAACCCCTTGCCGGCGGCCTGCTCGTTTGCCGTTCCGGCCTGGCCCAGCACGAGCTGGCAGTGAGCCAGCACATCTCCCAGGACTCGCCGCACCAATAGCACGGAGGGCAGACCCTCCCGGCACAGCTCGCCCACCATGCCACGCTCGGTCGGAGAAGCATTCAGCTGCCACCCGGGGGGAACCAGCCGCTCCAATTGAAGACTATCAGCCACGACCACCACGGCCCGCGCCCGGTCGCCCCCCTGCCAGAGGAGCCCGTAGACGTCGAGCATCCGGGCCAGTTCGGCGTACGCCTCCACCCGGCTGCCCGGGAAGAGAGCTATCCAGGGCAAGTTGCCGTTGAGGGGCAGATCGATGCCGGTGGGCTCAAGAGCGTCCATCATCGGGTTTCCCACCCAGGCCGCTCGAATGCCCGCTCGACGCAGGTCGGCCGCGGTCGGCTCGTCGCGGGTCAGCACCCGATCGGCCAGTTGCCGCATAGCCAGTCGCTCGAACCAGGAGTAACGATGGTGGACGACCGACTTGGCGGTGCCGATGAAGAGGAGTGGTCGCAACCCTGCAAAGGCGTTGAGCAGGGCAAAGACATCTCCCACCACCACGAAGAGCTGGTACTGGCGCCGCACCTGGCGCAAGAAGCGAAACTGGCGCAAAAGCAGGGTGAGCAGACCACTGCGGAGATCGCGGGTGATGTGACTGAGCGGAGAATCGTTGACCAGCCCCCCGCTGGGCATCGGAGCCTGGCGCGGTCCAACCAGCGGTAGCACGCCCTGATAAGCGGCTCCCTGACCCACCGTGGGCATGGCCTCAGCCTCGACCCGATTCAGACGCGATCCGATCAAGCTGGCGATCGCATCCTCGCCGGCGCCGTTGGAGATGAACAGCACCCGGGGGCGCATTCAGGCCACCAGGGCTGGGGAGTGTAACCGATACTCCAGTTGCCCTGACCCCAGACGCAACTCGGCCAAATAACGGCTGTGGCTCCCGGCCTGCACGATGGGTACTCCCCCCACCCGATGAGGCTCTTCCAGCACGGTGTGGCTGTGGGCGCCTAAAATCAGGTCGACTCGGGGCAGTCGGGGCGCGATCCGGCAGTCCACCTCAAATCCCAGATGGGAAAGGAGCAAGACCAGGTCGCAACGCGGGCGCATCTCCTCCACCAACTGGGGCAGACAATCCTCGGGCTGAAAGAATCGTAGCCCGAAAAGGCGTTCCCACAGCGAGCCATGGGGATACTGCACCACCGTGGCCCCGATCAGCCCCACTTTCAAATCCTCGACCTGAAACTCCAGCACCGATTGCCACAGATCGTGATGGGCGTTTCGCAGGTCGATCAGGTTGGCGGCCAGCAAAGGAAAACGACGCTGGTCTCGACGCCAGCCCATCACCCGGCGCAGGTAATGGAGTTCGCGATTGCCCATGGCCATGGCGGCGAAGCCCAGCTCGCGCATCTGATCGAGGACCGGCTCATGACGCCGGTACACAGTGTTGGAGCCGCAGAGGGCATCGCCCCCATCCAGCAGCAGGGTGCGGGCGTCGCGCGGCTGGCGAGCCAGCAGGTCCAGACTGGCCGTCCGGCCATGCATGTCGTTGGTGTAGAGCAGCCTCAGGTCGGCCACATCAACCCCGGGAGAGCTTTCCGAGCACCAGGGGGAGTGAGGATCCGAGCAACCAGCCAACGGCCGCGCCCAGAAACGACCCCGTAACTTGATACAGAGCCCAGCAACCGAGCGCCCCGCCGGCCCAATTCATGACGAAAGCCAGAGGGGAGAGAAAGATGGAGAAGCCCAGCGCCCCCCCCAGAAGTCCTCCCCCCAACCCCGACAGGGCGCCCGCTCCCAGGTTCAGCAGGCGACTCCCCAATACTGCCCCCTCCCAGGAGGCCAGGGCAAGCCCGGTCAGGGCGGGGGGAGCAGGCGGATTGAGATTGGCGCCGGTCAAGAAGGCAGCGAGAAACCCGCACAGACCGAATCCCACGATGGAAAGCAAGCGCTGGCCGGGGGTGATGCCGGGAGATCCGGCGGGCTGGTCCTGAACGCCTCCAATAGGGGCGTCCTCCTGCTCCTGGCCATCCTGTGCCAGTTGGGCTTCGAGCTCCTTGCGCTTGCGTTTCTTCTTGCTCACAGCACTGTCCCTGTCAAGCGCAGCTTCCAGAGCAGGATGCTCCAGGCCACGGTCAACCAGGCGAAGGTCGACCACTCAAAACGTAGAGCCGTCTTGAGGCAGAAGGTGCCTTCCCCGCCGGACCAGCCGGTCAGGCGAGGCAGCAGGGCCGGCACGCTCCGGCAATACTGCTCATAGGTCTCGCCAAACTGCTTGCGCAAGAAGCCCTCTTCCAGCGGGATGATGGTCGTGTAGATGCCCGTGTGAATGCCAACCGCCGCCAGGAAGACCCAGGGACCCACCGAGCCCATGCCGGCTGTGGCCGCCAGGGCCACCCCGGCCCCGTTGAGCAGGTTGCCCAGATAGAGGGGATTGCGTAGATAGGAGTACGGCCCGGCGGTGATCAACCGGGGCGCGTCGAGGTACTGCCGGCGAGTGGGAAGCCCGGTGTAGCCCAGGGCCCACAGCCGGAGAAGCTCGCCCATGAAAGCCAGGCAGGCGCCCAGCATCAGGCCGGTCGGGCTGGGGCGGCTGTAGTAGAGCACCAGCACGCCGGTGACTCCGGCCAGGGCTCCTCTCCAACGAAACACAAATTCACGCATACTGCTTTGCCAGGGGCAGACCGAGGGTCTCGAGAATTTGGTCCGCCAGCCTTTCCCCCGCACCCGGAGCTCCCATCAGAACGCGCAACTCGCGGGAGAGCTGCGCGCGACGCTCGGAATCTCGAGCCAACTCCTCCAGAACGCTTATCAACGGCTCCAGAGAATCCTGCAAGAGCACCTCGGGAACCAGCTTGCGCCCGGCCCTGAGGTTCGGTTGCGCCACACCGTGGGGAAACCTCAAATACTCCCTCAGCCGGAGCTGTTCCTTCCAGGCTCCGAGAGGCATCAGGTCGAGCAGCCCCCCCAGGCCTCCGCGCGGGAGCGGAGCGCGAGTCGATAGAACCAGCACCATCGGGCATCCTGCGCAGGCGAGCTCAGCCGTATTCGTGCCCGGGATGGTCAGGGCCAGATCGAGCGCTCCCATCGACTGGTGGGGCCTGCCCTGGGTCAGTGCGATCTCCAGGCCGGCGCGAGTTCTCAGGCTCTTCAGACCGAACTGGCCCGAGCTGCGCTCCAGTCCCAGGTCGATGGGGTGGTCCAGTGCCTGTTGGGCGGCCGCCAGGCTGACGAAGGGCGAAAGAACCAGCAAGAACTGGAACTCCGGGTGGCTGCTGGTGAGCTTCTCAGCAACGCGCAAAAAGAGCGGCAGAGCGGCCCGCAGATGGACTGCGCGCGAGCCCGGGAAAAGTCCCAGCACGGGCCGGTCCATTGCCAGGCCCAGCGCCTGGCGCGCACCCTCCCGACTCTCGGGCAGGGACACACCGTCCACCATCAGGTTGCCCACGCAAACGATGCGCTGAGGGGCTACCCCGCGCGCGACCAGGGGGGCGACCAGCTCCGGACTGGGCACGGCCACACGCTGGAAAGCGCGGGCCTGACGGCTTGGGCGCACCGAGTAGGCCAGACCGGGCACGCCCCAGAGGTGGGCCAGACGGCCGGCCTGCCACAACTCTCCGCCCAGGAAGACGACAATGGCCTGCCTGGAAGGCCGGAAACCAGACATCCCCAGCAACAGGCGCAGAGTCTCTCGGGGAGCCAGGACGCTGGTCAAGCCAGGCAACTGGCCAGCATACTCCATTTCGCGACCGCTGGCATAAGGACAGGGAACCAGGGCCACGTGCAGACGAAGATCGCTCTGGCGAGCCAGCAGGGCCTGGCTGGTGACGCGCACCCACGAGGAGAGCTCGCCCGGCGAATTCGAGGTCATGATGATGTCGGGCATCGCGAGCAATGTAGTGCATTTGCGGCCGCTTGTCGACCAGGCCCCAGCAGCTCCTCGCGGAATTCTGCATCACTCCGCCAGCAGTCCGGCTATCTTCGGAGGTGCTAGGGCATTGGCGCGGCGCCCCTACAGTGCTGAGCAGGTCAACGCGCGGGACTGTATCGACTCTGCAGGAGCCCTTCGACGTGGTCAGCCACCCGGCCGATCACTCCTGGCTCACCCACCGAGGCCCGGGCCCGATCCAGGCACTCCAGCATGCGCTCGCGCTCCGGTCCCTCCTCAAAGAGCCGGATGGCCTCACGGACCAGGTTCTCGGGGGTGGCCGTGGTCTGCAAGAACTCCGGCATCACGTCCTCGTCGAGCACCAGGTTGACCAGGCCGAAACGGTCCACCCGCATCAGCTTGAGGCGGCGCAGCAACCGATAGAGGGCCCAGTCGAAAGAGCTGCCTTTATAGAAAACCACGTGGGGAATGCGCAGGAGAGCCGCCTCCAGGCTGGCCGTTCCGCTGGTAATCAGGGCCACGCGCGAAGCGGCCAGAGCCTCCCTCGCCTGGCCCTGCAAGACGTGAAGATAGGGCGGCGTGGTGCCCAATTGCCGGGCCAGAAACGGCGCCAGCCGGGGGGTGGCGCAGGGGATCAGGAACTTCACGTCCGGATAGCGCTGACGCAACAGAGCGGCCGCCTCGAGCAATACCGGAGTCAGATAGCGCAGTTCCTGGATGCGGCTCCCGGGTAGCAACGCGACATAGCGGCCGGGCTTCAGTCCCAGGGCCTGCTGGGCCTGTTCCAGCGGTCGGGGGGGACCGATGATATCCACCAGCGGATGGCCGAAAAAGCCAACCTCCAGACCGTTCTTGCGGTACTGCTCGGCATTGAAGCGAAAGGCCGTCACCACGCTGGTAACCCGCTGGTGGATCTGGTGAAGTCTCTTTGAGCTGCGGGTCCACTGAGAAGGCGGGAAGTAATACATCGTCCTGATCCCGTGCCGCTGTGCAAACCCCGCCAACCGGTAGTGGGCGGCCGGACTGTCGATCACGATCAGCAGGTCAGGGCGCACCTCGAGCAGCAGTTTGCGCATCTTCCGGTAGGCAAGCAGCAAGGTGGGGATCAGCCCGATGGCGGCGCTCGGACCGATCACGCCCCAACCGGTGCTGTCGATGAAAACCTCGACTCCGGCCGCCCTCATGGAGTGTCCTCCCGCACCGAGAATGCGCATCTGGGGGTGACGACGCTTCAATTCGGCGGCCAGAGCGGCGGCCTGCAGATCGCCCGAAGGCTCGGCCGTGCTGATGACCAGCGTGCTCACGGGCTTGAGGAGAAGGTGAGAGTGACCATCCCGCGCCTTGACCCGGGCTGAATTTGCACGCGCGCGACTGGGGACAATCTGTTGAACGACGCCGCGCCAATTCCTGAAGGGGTCAACGCACGGCGCCTTTAGACCCCGGCGGCTTCGGCCGCCAGAGTGCGGCCGTTGATGCCCTGACCCTCGCGGCGAATGCAGACGCCCTGTCGGGAGGGGTTCTCGAGGAATCGGATCAGGTGCCCGGTTTCGTTATTGGAAGGAATGGTACGGCGCATGGCATCGACGGCCTGGGACAAATTGAGGCCCGAACGCAGCATCAACTGGTAGCACCGTTTGAGGTCGTGGCGCACCTCGCGGGGGATCCCTCGTCGCTGCATACCGCGGATGTTCATCCCGTAAATGCGGGCCGGTTGCCCGTCTACCAGAGAGAAGGGGGGCACGTCCTGGATGACCTTGGCCAGGCCGCCCACCATGGCCAGTCGGCCGATGCGAACGAACTGGTGGAAGCCACTCATTCCCCCGAGCACGGCCTGATCTTCCACGTCCACGTGGCCGGCCAGTCCAACCGAGTTGGCGATGACGATCTGGTTGCCCAGCGTGCAGTTATGAGCCACGTGCGTATAGGCCATAATCAGGTTGTCGTCGCCGATGGAGGTGACGCCCTCGGGCTCATAGGCGCGATGAATGGTGACATACTCACGGATGATGTTGCGGTCGCCCAGGCGAGTATACGCACGGTCGCCACTGTAGCGAAGGTCTTGAGGAGCCACCCCGATGACCGCACCGGGCCAGATCTCGTTCTCCTGGCCGATCTCGGTCCACTCCCCGATCACGACCGAGGAGTGGATGCGGGTGCCACGACCGACCTTCACGTTGGCGGATACAATGGAGAACGGACCCACCTCGACGTCTTCGCCAAGTTGGGCCCCCGGATCGACAATTGCCGAGGGATGCACTCTAGTCAGAGCAGCGCCACTCCTCTCGCTAACCCGCTAACGCGATCAAATCTTTCGGCAGCGGAGCCTTGGACTTGACGATTTTCATTCGGGCCAGAACCTGCATTGCAAGCTCAAGTGCTCGTTTGCCATCCTCGCCGGTCACCAGCGGGGTTTTGTGGGTGGCCACGCAGTCGGCAAAGTGACTCAATTCGAGGCGAAGCGGCTCTTTCTTCTCAAGCTGGACAAACTCGGGAGCCATCGGATAACCGTTGGAGGGTGGGCGCAGAATGGACAAATTCTGGTTGATGAAGTCGAGGCAGAGTGTCCGGCCCGAGTCTTCGGTGACCTTCAGTTGACGCAACCGCTCTCCGCTTACCCGGCTGGCCATCAGGCTGGCGGCGGTTCCGTTCTTGAAGAGCAGATGCACCTGGGCGATGTCCTCGAAGTCGGAGTAGACGGACACGCCCACCGCATTGATCTCCACCACGGGCGAATTGACCAGGTTGATGAGGATATCCAGGTCGTGGATCATGAGGTCCCAGACAACCCCCACGTCGAGGTTCCGGTTGGTCGGGTAGGAGAGTCGGTGCGACTCGAGGTGAATGGGCCGACCCAGGACTTCGCGCAGTTTGCCCACCGCAGGATTGAAGCGCTCCAGGTGGCCCACCTGAAGCACCAGGTTGCGCTTCTTGGCGTAGTCCACCAGGCGCTTGGCCTGAATCAGATCCACGGTGATGGGTTTCTCCACCAGAACGTGAATGTCGCGAGCCAGAAACTCCATGGCCAGCTCGTAATGAAAGATGGTGGGGGCAACGATGTTCACGGCTTCGACCCGCTCGAACAGGTCGCGGTAGCTGTTGAAGAACTGGGTATGAAACCGGTCCGAGCAGATGCGACCGCGGGCCTCGTTGACATCGACGACGCCGACCAGCTCGGTCTGGGGAAGCTCGGAATAGACCCGGGCATGGTGCACGCCCATGTTCCCGATGCCCACCACTCCCACTTTGACCGGTTCCAAGACTTTGCGCCTCCTTCGTCCTGAGGCCCCGCTCCTCAACGGCGAATCCCTTGCCACTCGCGGGAGTGCCCCGCAAGATCTGCTGGTCGAGTATTTCCCAAAACTTCGCCGGATGCCAGGGAGATCCTGTTAAAATCCTTCACGATTTTGTGACCGTTCCGCCATCCAGGGCGCCTGGAGAAAGCCCTGCTCCGACACTCACGGGCACGGTCTGGGAATTTGAATGCGCTTCCAGAGTAAAATCGCCCTGCATGGCCGTCTTCTCTTCAACCAGCGCCTGACACCGCAGCCGATAGCGCTCTCCTTCCCGTTCAAGCAACTCGACCTGCAGGTCGAGTCGGTCGCCCGGAACGACCTGGCGCCGGAATTTCAGGCGCTCGATGCGCACCACTCGAAAGCCACGGCCCAGGAAGATCCAGGCCAATTGCAGCAGGCTCTCGATTTGCAGCACCCCGGGCATAACCGGAAAGTGCGGAAAATGGCCCCGAAAGTACGGCTCATTGATGGTGACGTTCTTGTAGCCGGTAGCGCGTTTCTCGTCAAGCTCCAGAACCCGATCCAAGAGCAGGCATGGGTAACGGTGGGGCAACCTCTTCCTGATTTCGCTCATCTCCAACATCGGTCGGGTCCTCCTTCAGTACTTTGCCCACCAACTCGACATGCAAGCGGTGGCCGGCCTTGACCGCCACCACCCGGGCCATCAGATCGCATCCAAGCAGTGCCAGATCCCCCACCAGGTCAAGACACTTGTGACGCACGGGCTCGTCGGGAAAACGAAGCTCTGAGGTGTAGCCGTCGGAACGGATCACCAGAGCGTTGGACAGATCTCCCCCCCTGGCCAGACCCCTCTCGAGCAGGGCCTCGACCTCCTCCATGAAGCCATAGGTGCGAGCCGCAGCCAATCCTGAGAGGAAGCTCTCCGGGGTAGGCGTGTGATGAACCTGCTGGTAGGTGATCATCGGATGCTGATAATGCAGCGAATACTCCAGCCGCGCCTCGGCCGCAGGCAGAGCCAGCACCAGGGCGTTCTCGTCGCCCACCCAGAGAGGTCGCGTCAGCACGTGCCGGCAGGCGGGCCGCTCCTGGCCAACGACGCCGACGGCCAGAAAGGCCTCCGCGAACGGCAGAGCAGAGCCGTCCAGAATGGGCACCTCAGGGCCCTCGATCAAGATGCGGAGGTTGTCGAGTCGAAGACCCGCGCAGGCGGCCAGCAAATGCTCGACGGTGCTGACCGAAACCCCCCCGGCCGAGAGCACGGTGCAGCGCTCGACTGAGCTCACCCGGGCGTGCAAGGCGGGGATCTCCTGACCGTGACGAACGAACACCCGACCGGAGTCGACGGGAGCCGGCAGTACTTCAACCCGGGCCAACTGGCCCAGGTGAATGCCCACCCCCTCGAAGCGCACCGGGGCAGCCAGTGTTTGCTGGGGCCTGCTCACTTCCATTCGGTCCCTCCCGGAACTTGCAGAGGACCGGAGGTAGTCGGCTCGCCCTGCCCCGTCACGTCGTGCCATTGCAGTTCGGCCGGGTAACTCGAGGAGGCCTCGGGGAAGGTCAGCAGACGCACGACCTTCTTTTCGCCCGGCCCCAGGTCGAAGTGGCGAACCAGGCTTGGCGGAGCGCCTTGCGGCTTGCGAAAGGGGGTTTCATAAACCTTGCCGTCGATGAGAAACGAGCCGGCGGCGGGTCCGTTCAGAGGCAGAAAATAGAGACCCACCCGGACCGGGAAGGGGCGCGGATTGATCAGTGTCGTCTCCAGCCGATAAAACACCCCGAAATTGCCGGTGTTGGGCAACCCGGTTTCGAAGTCGATCAGCCAGGGATCTTCTCCGAAGCGCACCCCGACCGGGGCTCCCCCGGTGCGAAACTCGAGCTCTTCTTCGAAATATGGCTGGGCAAAGACGCCGTGGGGGTGAATCTTGAAAGGGTTGAAGGGGGCGCCCAGGTGGGGCAACTTCTTACCGTCGTTGAAGCTGGGGGCCAGCTCGGTGCGCACTTCGACCTCCAGCGACTCGCCTTCCAGAATGCGGAGGTTGGCAAAGCCGGTCACCAGAGCCTGGGTGCCAACCTCATGGGCAGCCAGCTCCAGCTTCGTCCGCGGCGGCATGGTGAGCACGTAACCAGCGCCGTCCCCCTCTTGCTCGAGAAATCGCGTGGCCGAGGTGTGCCCTACCAGAACCTCGTTCCGACTCGGACCAGCGTACAGCGTGTTGACCAGCACCTTGACTGCCTGGTCGTTGGGGTTCTCCAGATTGACCCACAGGTTGCGCTTGCCTTTGGAGATGTTTTTATGGCTGTACATCAGCCGGCTGGGCTCTTTCTGGCTGAACTTGTATTGCAGCAGGACCCCATCCACGTCAACGAGTTCGGGGCGATTGGAGACCAACAGCAAGTTGGCCTCGACCGGCTCGACGTCCAGGCTGCTGACCACAACGGGCAGGCTCCTGGCGACAGGATAATAATCCTCGCTGCCTTCGATCTTGATAGGCACGGTCAGTCGCATCATCTGGCCGCGCGGGACGGAAGGGAGCTCGCTCAAATCCCCCCCCACGCTCATCACACAGCCCGGACGCACCCGGGCCTGCACATAGGCTTCCCGCAAGACCCCTTCGGCCACCACCGCGCCCGGGGCTGGATTGCCCACCACCTGGACGTTGACCACCTCGGGCAAGGTTCCGGCCCAGTCCTTGACGTGGACGAAGAGATAGGCCTGACCCTGGCCTCGACGCACCTTCAAGCGGGTCTTGCCCACCCGCGATCCGGTCAGGGTCAAGAGCCCGGTCTCATCGACCGCAGCCTGGACCACCCCGTTGGCGTCCTCCACCTCGATGGGCCCTTCGGCCAGGCCGGTCACCTCGATCGTGCGCGCCTCGCCAACGGGCATAACCACTCGCCCGGGAGAAAGTCGCACCAACCCATCGGCGACCAGCTCGTGCAGGTTGTTGGCCCAGCGCAGAGCCAGCTTGAGGGGGTCGCTCTGGTTGGCCGCGGCCATGCTCCTGGTGACCTCGACGATCAGCACCCCGCCCCAGAGAATGGTGGCGCCATTCTTACTCTTGACGACCTTGATGCCTTCGGGGTCGGCCCCTCGCTCGAGTTGCGCTTCGATGCGCCGGGACACGGCTTCGGCCTGCTCGGCGCTTTCCAGTCGCATCACGACTCGATCGCCCAGAGTGACTTCCTGGGCCAGACCAGGCAAAGCCAGGGCCAGGAAAAAGACCATAACCAGGACCCGAACGCTCACTGGCGATCTCCCAGCAGGCGCTCGAGCTCCTTGAGCGCCTGCGGCAGCCGGTGAAGAGCGGCATACACCTCGACCGCTTCCTTCCTGTCACGCCCCGGGTACCCGGCCAGAACCGCGCCCGGAGGCACCTTCTTACGCATCGAGCCGCAACGCGGCAAAAGCTCGACCCCGTCACCAAGCTCTACATGGCCGAGAGTTCCGCTCTGCCAGCCCAGACGGCAATCCTGCCCGATGTGGGCCGAACCGGGCAGGCCAACCTGCTCGCCGATGACGGTCCGGTCGCCAACCTGGACGTTGTGACCGATCTGAGTCAGGCTGCCAATCCTCACCTCGCGGCCGATCCGGGTGGTCGTGGTGGTGGCCCGGTCGATGCACACACCGGACTCGATGACCGAGTCGTCGCCGACCTCCACCAGACCCACCTGAGGAATCTTGAGGTGCTGGCCCTGGTCCACCACGTAGCCGTAACCGTCGCTGCCCAGAATGGCACCCGAGGCCACTCGAACCCTGCGACCCAGGCGCACTCCTTGCATCAGCACGGCCCCCGGCTCGAGCAAGCACTCCTCGCCGACCTCAACGCCGGCGGCGACGAAACAGCACGGCCCGACCAGCACGCGGTCACCCAGGCGAGCACCGGGCTCGACCACGGCCCCGGCTCCGACGGTAACCCCCTCGCCCAACCAGGCCTCGGCCGACACGGCTGCTCCCGGCACCAGGGTGAGACAGTCTCTGAGACGCTGGTAAAGCTGCTCGTCGCCCTGGAGCTCGACCCCCACGGTAGCGTCCCCACCTGTGCTGCCAGGAGGACCCAGCCCCCCCGGGCGGGCTCCCAGGCAGCTGATGCGCAGTTCGGGCTGGTCGGTAGTAGCGCCGAATTCTCGGGCCAGATCGACCAGACGCCAGGGTGGACCGTTTAGCAAAGGCGATATCCTCGCACGGATGGTCAGCTACTTCTGGTTCAGCTTGATGAGGATGTCGGTGGTCACATTCTCACCGCTCGTGTACTGCACGGCGGGCAGATGCATGGTATCGATCACGACCACGTCCAGCCCCCGCTCGCGGGCCACCTGCTCGGAAGCCTGGGTGATGCGCCGGTAGGCGTCTTCGTAAAACTTGCTCGAGCGAGCCTGCCACGACTTGGAGGCCCGCTGGATGCGGTCGTTGAGGTCCTTCAGCTTCCGCTTGTCAAACTCTTCCCTGGATTGGGGAATGCTGGAGAGAAAGCTCCCCGTCTCCGCTGCCCAACTCAAGTTCATGTCACGAAACTCGGGCATCTCGCTGACCACACGCTCGGTATTGACGACGCCGACCTTCAGCTTGCGCGGCTCGCCCTGACCGCAACCGACGACCAGCAACACCAGGCTCAAGAGGACGGCTCTGGTCATGCTCATTTCTTCTTCTCGGGCGCCTTCGGCGGAGTTTGCTGGAGTTTGAGCTCCAGGTCCTGGGTGATGCTCACCGCGCCATACTCCACGGTGGGATAGCCAGGCGTGTCCACCAACACGAGGTCGATGCCCTTATCCTTGCTGACCGCCTCGGCCGCCTCGCTGATGTGCGCGAAACGGGTCTTGAGGAACTCCTGAGTCTTGGTGAACCACTTCTTGTCCAGCTCGGCATTCATCTGGCGGAACTTGCTCAGATCGGTCTGGCTAAGATTGCTCGGGCCTCCGGCCTCGCGAATGCGGGCGTTGATCTTCTTCTGCAACTCGACCCGGGCCTTGGCATAGTCGCTGGCCATCTTCTGATAATCCGGGTCGCTCTGCACCAGCGAAACGGTGTTCACAGTTCCGGTCGTCAATTTGCCCGTGGGGCTGCAACCGACCAGAGCCAACAGCCCCAGCGCCACCCCCAACAATGCCGTGCGTTTCATAAACATCCTCCTAGGGCGATTCGGGCCTGGCCTTGGTCTTGATAGCGACCATCGCGTAGTCAGTCAGATCGACACAGCCACGATTCTCAACGTAGGTGCCGATCACAATGTCGATCTTCTGCTTCTTGGCCACTTCGCCGATGTCGCCCTTGAGGTCCGCCACCATCTTGTCGAAAAGCTCGTTACGCTGTGTCTGGAGCTTGTCACGCTGCTCCTCGAGCACCTTGATCTTCTCCCTGGTGGCTGCCGAGAGTCCCTCTCGGGCATTGGCCTGCACGGCCTTCTTCAGCTCTTCTTGCTGCTTCTCAATGCGGGCCTTCAGCTCTTCCGACTTTGTCTTGAGCCGGGCCACGGCCACACCCTGCTCGGCTTCCATCTTCTGGCGAGCGGCAGCCGCTTCGGCCTCCATCTTGGAGCGCAGCTCATCTTGCTTCTTGGCGATCATCGCCTTGATCTCCGGTGTCAAGGTGGGCTGCTTGGGGCGAGGGGCCGGGGGAGGGGCCCCCGCGCTGGCAGGCAGAGCCCCGATCTGGCCCTCGACCTCGCGATTGACTTTGTCGATGGCGGCTTTGGTTTCGGCCGCCTGGCGGGCCTCGGAATCGGCCCGGAAGGTCTTGAAGCTGCCCTCGAGCTCGGCACGCTTGGCGTCCTTGAGCCGCTCTTCCTCGTCCGAGATGGCCTCGAGCTGGGCCTGCAGGTCGGCCTGCTCGGCCTCGTCCTTGGCCACCTGAACTTTCAGCTGAAGGTTCAGCTTCTCTTGCTGATGGGTCTTCATGATCTCGTCTTCGTACGCGGCGATCTCCGAGTCGATGCGGGCTCGCTCGGCCTCGCGCTGCTCGCGGTGCACTTTCTCGACCTCGAGCTTGATGGCTTGAACCTTGCGCTCGCGCAGGAGCAAGAGGTTCTTGCGCTGCTCGCCGAGAGGCGCCGGCATGTTGACTGGCTCGGCCGGCGCGGCCGCTTCAGGAGCGTTCTTCTTGATGTAGGCTTCGAGCTCTTTCTGCATCTCGGCCGAGCCCTTGGCTGCCTCAGCATCGAGCCGGGCCTTCATCTGATCGGAGAGCCCTGCCATCTCGGCCGCGATGGCCGCCTGCTCGGCCTCCATCTCGGACTGCGCTCTCATGAGCTCTTTCTTGTACTTCTCCTGGGCGGCTCTCAGAATGTCATCGCGGTCCTGCATAGGCGCGAACTCGATCTCTTGCTTGAGCCCGGCCAGTTGCTCGTCGAGTTGGGTCAAGCGCTCGTAGTCAGGATGAGCCTTGAGCAGGTTGGAATAGTCCACCACGCCCAGCGTGCCGCCCAGGGCCTCACGGACCGCAGCCTGCTGATCTTGAGCCCCCACCGGAGTCGCCAGAAAGGCGCCCGAGGCCAGGACCGAAACCAGCGCCAATCCACTCCCCCAGCGCAACCATGCGGATCGCAAAGTGTTGTGCATGACCTTGCCCTCCTTACGGACTGCCGGGAGCTTTGGTGTTGGCGGCCGGAGTGCCCTTGCTGCCAGTCTTCTTCAGGAAGGTATCCACCACTTCGTTGGTGAGGTTTCGCCCTCCATACATGACGTGCACTTTGTCGAGCACCAACGAAACGTTGTTGGCCTCCGCCGCCTCGGACACCGACTGATTGACGGCTTGCACGAGGGGGGCAACCTCGGATTCCTGGCGAGCTTCCATGCGCATCATCAGCTCCTTCTGGAGATTCTCCACCTCTTGCTGACTGCGACCCTGGGCTTTCTTACGGAACTCCTCGCCCAGCTCATTCTTGAGGGCGGCGAGCTTGAGGTCCACCTCCTGGAAGGCCTTCAGGTTGCGCACGACATCCTGGTCGAAGTAGGCGATTGGCGAGTCCTTGGTATCATCCTCGGCCGGCAGCTTGAGCTCGGCCTTGGAGGTGAATTGAGACTTGACTTCCTCGGTGATGTCCTCGACCCCATAGACCACGATGCGCTTATCCAGCACGACCTTGTAATTCTTGTTGCGAGCCACGATGGCGATGGCCGCCTCGGCCCGGGTCTGCAACGGCTGGAGGGTCTTGTTTCGCTCCTGCTGCAGCTCCAACTCGAACTCGGAGGCCTTTTCACGCACCTTGCGGGCACCCTCCTCGTTACGCGGTTGGGTGGCGGCAAACTCCTCCAGCTTTTTGGTGTATTCGGAGTTTTTCTTGTCCAGGTGCTCGCGCGCCTTGGTGAAGTCCTCGAGCTGGTAGATGGCGTCCGAGTCGAGCGAGGCTACCTTCTTGACGGGCGAGCCGACACCGCCGCTCCTGAGCACGAACCAACCGGCGGCGATGGCCACCAGCAGCAGGACGAAGCCTGCGATCAAAGGGATCTTATTGGAGCCTCCGCCGGACGAGGGGGATGTCATCGTGGTTTCTCCGTCTTGCATGCGAAATGGACCTCCTCAAGAGCCGGGGGCTTTCGCGCCGCCGCCCGCCAGAACGATGTCTCACACGCGGGTGAGCTTTGGGTTATCGGTAGTCTATCCGTTTCCGCTCGGCTGTCAACAGTCCGACCAGGAACAATCAGGCAACCGTTACAGCAACGGACGCAGAAGGACTTGAAAAAGTTCCCAACTCAGCTGGGGTTTTTCAGAACGACTGGCCGATGCCCAGACTGGCCCGACCGCCGTCTTCTCCGAAGGCGTAGTCGATGCGGATGACGCCCAGCCCGAGGCTGGGGAACACGATGCGAAGACCGGCTCCGACGTCAGCTTTGAGGGCGCCCGAGGTGACCCCCGGAGTCCAGGCATTGCCGGCGTCAGCAAACACAGCCCCACGCAAGAACTTGATGCGGCCGATTCCGAAGCGATACTCGGCGTTCAGCACCACGAAGCGGGTTCCGAAGAAGGCGTTCTCACGATAGCCACGCAACGTGTCCGTGCCACCCGCGAAGAAGAACTCCGAAACCGGGGCGTTCCCGTTCAGCATTCCGGCCCAGGCCCGCATGGCCAGGGTCGAGTTGCTACCGAACGGAATGTAGGAGCGGCCCTCGGCGACCAGCTTCGTGTAGCTGAAATCCCCACCCAGACCGGCAAAGGCGACCGAGCCGTTGGCAAAGTTGCCCACGGTCGGATTGAAAACATCGTCGCGCGTGTCGTAGAGGGCCGAGACGGCCAGGCTGTTCAGATCGCCATTTCCAATGCCCACGGGCACGAACAGCGATTCTGGATCCTGGGTAATCTCGATGGTCTCGCGGCGGAAGGTCAAGAAGCCGCGGAAGTCGTCGGTAAAGGGATGTCCGTAGGTGATCGTGCCGCCATAGCGGCGATCATCATACAGGGCGAACTGATCGGGATTCCCGCCGATGACCGGCTGGCGTAGCCCGGAAACTTCGTTGAGGAACAAGGAGATGCCGATGGAGTCCTGGTTGTCGTTGATGGCCGGATCGAAGTAGCTCAGGCCCAGAGCGCTGATGTTGGCACCGCGCTGCCACTGGACGCTGACCGACTTGCCCTGGCCGAAGAGGTTGCGGTCGGAGAAAGAGATGGCACCGGTGATGCCCGGTCGCACCGCGCCCGAGCCGCCACCGGCATAACCCACGCCGATGGTGGCCAGGCCCGTCTTCTGCTCTTCCACCGCCAGAACGAGCACCACCTTGCCCGGCTCGGTGCCAGGCTCGGGCTCGATATTGACTTTCTTGAAGTAACCGAGGTTGTTGAGACGCTCGAGGTCCTTTTGAATCTTGCGCCGCTGCAAGACCTCACCGGGCTTGGTGCGCAGATTCCTGGTGATGGTGTCGGTTTCGGTCTTGGTGTTGCCCTCGACCCGAATCTCTTCCACCACAGCCTCGAGCACCTTGAGGGTCACCGCGCCCTGATCGGGATCAAGCCGCGGACGGATGGTATCCAGAATGTAGTCGTTCTTTTCGTACAACTCGGCAACGCGAGCACTGTCTTCTTTGATGGTCTTCTGGTTGAAGAGCTCGCCGACTCGGGTCTGAACCAACGAGCGAACCTCTTGCTCCGGAAAAACGGTCACACCCTCGATGCTCACGGATTGAACCAGCATGCCATCCTTGATAGTGAGGGCGAGGGTTCCCTCGCCCCACTTCAAGTCGACCACGTGAGTCGGGGTAAGCAGGTAGCCGAGGTCCTCGTTATAGTACTTATTGATGTTCTGAATGTCGGCGTGCAGAGTGCGAGTATTCAGAATCTTGCCAGCCCTGGTCTCCATCAACTCGACGATCTTTTCGGTGGGAACCACCTGGTTACCACTGATCACCACCTGGTTGACCATCGGATTCTCGAGCACCCGGAAGATCAGTCGCACTCCTCCGGGAGCGCCACGCGTATCCAGGCGCACGTCGGTGAAGTAACCCAGATCGAAGATAGCCTGCATGTCACGACGCAGCCGCGGCTCGAGCACCGGATCACCGATGCGGGTCGAGACCACCTGCAACACCTCTTCCGTGGGAACCTGAGCGTTGCCCTCGATCTCGATATTGACCACGCGGGGCGCGGCGGACTCGGGTGGCTGCTCCTCTCCCCCGGGGGTCGGGGTCTCCTCCGAGCCCGGAGCCACGGCGGCCGAATCCACTGGCAGAATGTCGCGACCGAGCGGAGCCTGAGCGTAACGGGCCGACGAGACGATCATCTCGCGATTGGCCCCCAGGGTAAAAATGACCGAAACCGTGTCGCCCGCCTTCAATCCTTCGGCCAACTGGCTGTCGGGCGAAACCAGGAAGATCATGTCCCTCTCGCTGCCATCGGCAGCCTTGCCGCGCACACTGAGTTTTTCGTCTTCGAGCAACAGGACCTGACCGCTGAAACGATAGGTGCCCTCGGGCAGACTGTCGGCAGCGGGGCTCTCCGCGGGAGGCGTTCCTTCGCCGGCCGGCGCAGCACCCTCACCTTCAGTCGGCTGAGGCGGAGCCGCGCCATCGCCCTCTGGCGGCTGAGGGGGCGCCCCGCCGGGCTGGGGAGGAACGGCGCCCTCACCCTCCGCAGGCTGGGGAACCGGGGCCTCAGGCGAGGCCCCCTCCTCCCCGTCGGCCGCGGGCTGAGCCGGAACCGCCTCTTCTTCGGCGGCTACCACCCCGGACTCGGACGCTCCGCCACCCGGCAACTCCTGAGCCAACACCCCCACGGGCAAGCTCATAAAGAGCATGGCAACCACCAGGGCGAGGCTAATTTTCTTCTTCATTGGTCAACTCCAGAGATCGGCGGAAAAGCCCGTCACTTCGCAAAAGTCGGCGGCCCTTTCGACGACCGAGAAAGGTGTCCTGCCCTTCAACAGGCTTGAAACCTTTCACAGTTGGCTCATTGTATGCATGGCTCGGTCCGGGCGCAACCCCAATTTTCTGTTCGCCCTCTCGGCTGACATTGAATTTCTTTCCACATCAAAAGAGAACTCCCTCCTGATGGGAAAACTCGGACACGAACCGGCGGAGGGGGTGGCCGGATCTTGTGCGAAAGGGCTCCAATGAGGCGGTTTGGAGCCCTTCTTCTGGTGCTGACCTGGGTCGCGCAGGCCCAAGAGCCGCCCGGCTCGGTGCGTTGGAGCTACAAGCTGCCCTTCCCGGTGCGCAGCCTGGCCGTGAGCGAGCAGGGCGTGGCCCTGGTCGGCTCGGACTTTGGCAATTACCTGCACGCAGTGGACGTATTACCTGGAACCTTTCTCTGGAAGAGAGACCTGGCCGGCTCCATCTGGAGCCCGGCAGTCGTCACTCAGGAAGCGGCCTATCTGGTCCCCAACGCGGCGGCCCTGATTGCGCTTCGTATCGAAACCGGGGACGTACTGTTCTGGTTGGGACCCCGCTTCCCATCAGGGGACCGTCCGCCCTGGCAGAACAAAGCCCCTCCCGCCGTGGGCCCTAACCGGATCTGGCTGGTCTCCCTCAACGGCACGCTCTGCAAGCTTGACGCCACCGGGAAACCGCTGGGACAGACAGAGCTGCAAGGCCTGAACCAGACGGACCAGTTTTGGAGTCGCCCGGCCCTGGCAGGCGACTCGCTGTTCATCGGCTCCATCCGTGGTCGCCTTCACCGGGTGGCCAGCGAGACCTTGCGACGCAAGGAGACGATTGAGCTGGGAGAGGATATCCGAGCCGATGTAATCGCTCGCGACGACCGGCTCTATGTTTCTACCGTCAACGGCTCACTGTATGCCTTTCGAGCCGACCCGGAGCGCACCGTGCAACTCTGGAAACTTTCTCTACGCAGCCGAGCTCCTGGCGGCAGCACCGGGCGTTCACCCGTCATTCCACTGGTAATGGAGGACCGCTTGCTGGTTGCCAGCCGCACCGCCGCCTATTGCCTGGACCGGCGAACCGGCGGCATCCTCTGGAGAAGGGAGGTCGAATCCGGAATCGCCGCCCCCCTGACCCTGGTCAAAGACCGGGTGCAACTGGTCACCGGTCAGGGAGAACTGGTCTCATTGGCACTCGCCACCGGACAGATGCTGGGAGGAGTCCCCCTGCGTGGCATCCCCACGGCCGGCCCTCTGGCCTGGGGAGAAGTCGTGCTGGTAGGTTTCTCGGATGGGATGCTCCAGGCGGTAAGCCCGCCCTGAAAGCGCTTTTACATCACTGCTAGCAGGCGATAGAGCTCGGTGGCCGCCCGGATCCCCCCGAAGAAGTGACGCAACTCGAACTTCTCGTCGGGCGAGTGAATGCCGTCATCGGGGTTGCCCAGGCCCAACAGCAGGGTATCCACCCCCAGCACACGACGAAAGTCGGAGACAATGGGAATCGCGCCTCCGTGCCGACTGAAGAGCGGTTCCACCCCAAAACCGGCTCGGACCGCCTGACGAGCGGCCTCGAAGAGCGACTCATGCCGACCTTCGCGGCGCAAGAGGTAGGGATGCCCGGTGTCGCCCGGCACGAACTCGAGCTCGGCCCAGGCCGGACACTGCCCGACGAACCACTTGCGCAGGCACTCCATGAGATGGGCCGGCTCCTGGTCGGCCACCAGCCGGGCACTGAACTTGGCACTGGCAGTCGCGGGCACGATGGTCTTGCTGCCCTCGCCCTGGTAGCCCCCGGTGATGCCATTGCACTCCAGGGTGGGACGAAACCAGCGCCGCTCATTGGTGGTAAAGCCGTGCTCCCCATGCATGTGGGCCCCCAGCCAGCTCTGGTAGGCGTCCTCATCAAAGGGAAGATTGAAGAGCGACTCGCGCTCCCATTCCTCGGCCTCCAGAACGCCATCGTAGAAACCCGGGACGGTCACGCGATTGCGGTCGTCGTGCAGAGCGGCGACCATGGCTGCCAGCGTATGAATGGCGTTGGGCAGAGTCCCTCCGTAGACGCCCGAATGCACATCTCGGTGGGCCACCCGCAGGTGCACCTCGAACACCACAATCCCGCGCAGACTGTAGTGAATCGTAGGAATCCCCTTGATGGATGTGCTGGTGTCGGACACCACCGCCAACTCGGGAGAGAGCTCTCCCTTCAGTCGCTCGAGCAACTCAACCAGATGCGGGCTGCCAATCTCCTCCTCCCCTTCGATCAGGAAGGTCAGGTTGACCGGCAATCCGCCCGTCGTCTTCAACAGCGTCTCGACAGCACAAACGTGCGCAAAGAACTGGCCCTTGTTGTCACAGGCTCCCCTGGCGTAGATCCGATCG
Organism: Candidatus Xenobia bacterium; assembly: GCA_045863235.1. Taxonomy (GTDB): domain Bacteria; phylum Vulcanimicrobiota; class Xenobia; order Xenobiales; family QWHO01; genus QWHO01. Next base: position 51,120 of record BTUM01000019.1, read on the forward strand.
CTCTCGACCCGGGGTTGAAAAGGAGGGGAGGTCCACAGCTCGAGCTCATCGGCAGGCTGCACGTCGTAGTGCCCATACACGAGCACTCGCGGCCTGCCCTCCACGACCGGGCCGTGAGCCACCACGGCCGGATGCCCGGGGGTCTCCTCCAGGCGAGCATTCAGGCCCAGGCCTCGCAAGCGCTGCTCCACCCAGCGAGCACAGCGCAGCAAATCGGCTTTGCGCTCGGACTGAGTGGAAACGGAAGGGATGGCCAGGAGCTCCTTGAGGCCTTCCAAGAACGACTCTCGATGCTGGTCGAGGTAAGCAGAAATGGCGTCGGACATAACGTGTTGGGACGTTACGCGCTGAAGGTCTTCCGTTCCTTCGGGGAGCGCCTCTCGGCGCCACTTTCAGCACTCCACCTGGTTTCGGGCCGTTCTTCCGGAGACCGTTCCGGTCCATCGGATCAGTTTGTTAAAATTTCTCGCAAAATTGGCAGGATCCGGGGATGGTTTCGCAGTAATGTGGCGACGCTGAAAATATCGGGAGGGTGAACCGTGGTCCAAGTTACACAGACTGACCGCTACCCCGGTCGCAAGATCTGGTTCGGAGCCCTGGATGATACCGTGGATGGCTTGAAACTCCACGGACGGGTGAAAATGAAGCCGACGCTTCTGCGCACCGCTCCCGACTATTGGACTCGCGTGGAAGCCGAAGAGATCCTCTATCTCGACGGACGCGGCGACGTGATTCACTGGGCTACCGTTCGAGGGCTCCTGCCCGATCTGGACAGCCGCAGTTTCGAGGATGCCCTCGACCGGGCCACCCGCATCGGAGTCTTCGTTCGCATCTCGAGCCAGTGCGCGGTGGCCCCAAGCCGCATTCAGGGCCTGCTGCGGGTTCCCGAAGGCCAGTACCAGGTGGAGATGGAGTCTCCCTTTGGAGAAACGGTCATGCTGCCGCTCGACCGGGCCCGCATTCCGGAATTGGAAGAGTGCCTGGAGGTGCTCTCCGCCGGCAGTTGCCTGCTCTTTGCCGATCCCGAGGACTTCGAGGACTAATCCCCCCTCCCCCGAAGGAACGTGCCCATCTCTCTGGAGGACGTTCCCATGATGCTCTTGGAAAATAAGCGGGGTCTCGTTTTTGGCGTGGCCAACAACATGTCGATCGCCTGGGCCATCGCGCAAGAAGCCCACCGTCAGGGTGCTGAACTCGGTTTTACCTACCTCAACGAAGCGCTCGAGAAACGCATGCGCCCCCTGGCCGAGAGCCTGGAAGCGAGCCTGATCCTTCCCTGCGATGCCAACAAGGACGAAGACCTCGACGCGGTGTTTGCGGAGGCGGGCCGCAAATGGGGCAAGCTCGACTTCGTCTTGCACGCCATCGCTTTCGCCCAGCGCGAGGACCTCGACGGGCGTTTCGTGGATACCTCGCGTGAGGGGTTCCGCATAGCCCTGGACACTTCCGCCTATTCACTGGTCGCCATGGCCCGCCGAGCCGCTCCCCTGATGACCGAGGGAGGCAGCCTGCTTACTCTGACTTATTACGGGTCCCAGAAGGTGGTGGCCAACTACAATGTGATGGGGGTAGCCAAGGCCGCCCTGGAAGCCAGCGTTCGCTATCTGGCGGCCGATCTCGGGCCTCAGGGCATCCGTGTCAACGCTGTCTCGGCCGGAGCCATCAAGACTCTTTCCGCCAAGGGAATCCGCAACTTCAACGAGATGCTGAAGGTTTCAGCCGAGCGCAGCCCCCTGGGCCGTAATGTCGCTGTGGACGAAGTGGGCAAGGCTGGCACCTTCCTGCTCTCCGACTATGCCAGCGGCATCACGGGCGATATCCTGTATGTCGATGCCGGGTGGCACGTCCTGGGGATGTAGACTCCATGGAGCCGACTCCGCCGCCGCCCGAGAACGAGCCACCTCGCAGACAGGACCCGCGTACCACGGCAGTTCCGATGCGCGAGTTCAAGCGCACCAAGCGCTCCACTACCCTGGCTGACCTGTGGATCCCCCTGGTAGCCCTCGGACTGGCGGCCACCATTTTCTACCTGCAATTCCAGCGCAAACTGATCGCTGACGTGCTGGCGGTGAACGATACCAGGTCCAAATTGACCCTGCAACTCAACCTCGAACGTCTGCCGCTCGAGCCCGGCGAGTCCGGAAAAATGCGGGTCTTCCACGTCGGGGGCGAGTCGCTGGAGGTGCTCAGCGGGGGAGGCACCACGGAGTCCATCTATCTGCCCAACACCAGTCCCGCCTGGGTGATCTACAATGTGGGAGGTGTAGCCAACCTCTTGCTGGTGGACTACACCTGGGCCTATCGAGCCGATGGTGAGCGCAACACGGCTGGCCCCCAGTTCAAGGTGGTGGCCAACCTGAAGGCAAACAAGCTGTTTACCTGCGGGGCAGCCGAGGTGCTCGGCCCCGACGAGAAGCTGCCCCAACGCTATCAGGGCAAGCGCCCGCTGCTCAAGGTCGAGCGCGTCCCCACCTCGGCCCTGGAGTTTCCCGAAACCTATCTGCGCGAGCAGTTGGAGAAGATCCGATGAGCTTTCTGGACCAATGTCGCGATCGGGTGCGCGGACAGGGGCTGCGCATCGTCTATCCGGAGGGAACCGAAGAGAGGGCCCGCCGAGCAGCCTCCCAACTCGCCGCCGAGGGCCTGGCCCGGCCCATCCTGCTGGGCTCTCCCGAGCCATTGGCGGGGGTGGAGCTGCGCACACCCGATGGAGAGTTCGCGTCGACCTACTATGAGTTGCGCCGCCATAAAGGAATCACTCTTGAACAGGCGACCGAGCGAGCGCGCTTGCCCCATTACTACGCGGCCCTCATGGTTCTGAGCGGCCAGGCCGACGGAATGGTGTCCGGGCTCAACTCGGCCACCAAGCCGTTCCTGCCGGCTTTCGAAGTGATCAAGCTGGCCCCCGGCTACCGACGCGCCTCCTCGGTCTTCCTCATGGTCTGGCCTGAGAAGACCTGGTTCTATGCCGATTGCTCCGTCAACATCGCCCCCGACCCGGCCACTCTGGCCGACATCGCCCGGGCGACGGCCGCCACCGCCCGAGCCTTCGGGGTAGAGCCCCGAGTGGCTTTTCTCTCCTTCTCGACGCGCGACAGCGCCGAGCACCCTCTGGTCGACCACGTCAAGGAGGCGGTGCGCCTCTGCCGGGAGGCTGAGCCGAGCCTGGCCGCGGACGGCGAGATGCAGTTCGACGCCGCCATCCTGCCCGAGGTAGCCGCTCGCAAGTGCCCCGGCAGCCCGGTAGCTGGCCGGGCTAACGTGTTCATCTTTCCCGACCTGGACGCCGGCAACCTCGGCTACAAGATCACCGAGCGCCTGGGCGGAGCCGCGGCGGTCGGCCCCATCTTGCAGGGTCTGCGCCGGCCGGTCAACGACGTCTCGCGCGGCTGCTCGGTGCAGGATCTGGTGGACGTCGGAGTCATCACCGCGATCCAGGCTCTGGCTCTGAAGGAGTCGATGGTATGAAACACCTGCTGCTCTGTCTCCTGTTGATGAGCGCGGCCTGGGCCGGACCCACCTACGAGTTGGTGGGCGCCACGGCCACGCCCACAGCCACGGCCGAGGTCTGGCGAGCTGAAGTCGAGGGCAAGTTGGTGGTCGTCCTCAAGATCAAAGAGGCTGGCAAGGAGGGTGAGGTCAACTTTGCCATCGAGCCCGCCCAACTGCCTGCTTTTGAGAAACATTGCGAGACTTTGCTCCAAGAGCGCACCTCTCTCAAGTCAGGTGCCGTCCAGGTCGTGTCCACGATGAAGTCAGGAGCCAACTGGATCGACTTTGCCCGCGTTCGGGTGGGCAACTCGAGTCCGTGGCGTGTCCTCGTGGTTCACGAAGGCAAACAGGAACGAAGTTTCGTGCTGGACAAAACGAGCTGGTCCAGCCTCAAGAAGCTGACCAGGAAAGCCAGTCCGTAACCGGGAGCCGCTGCGGAAACGAGCGGTGCAACAGGGCGATCACCCCGATTGGAGTCATGCGGTGATAGACCCGGTTGACGGGCAGAATCCGCACGTTGGGTCCGCGCTTGCAGTGGTCCATGCAGCCCACCGGCTCGATGACGATCTGATCACCCTGAGGATGGCGTGAGAGAGCGTCCTGAAGGGCTGCTTTCAGCTCGCGAGCTCCACCCTGACAACAGTTCTTGTGCATGCAGATCTGGATCTTGCCGATCCGCCCGGTCTCAGGGACGTTCAAAGCTCCTTCGACCAGTGGGATGATCAGACGGGCAACCAGTTGCCCTGCTGTCTCGTCGACAAAGATGCGGACTCGCCGCCCTTTGGTCAACCCGGGCTCAAAACTCTGGTGCAGGCCCGGGGGGAGTTGAATGCGTTCCACGACGGTCATGGTCTTGAGCCAGAAACTGGCTGGCTCTTCCTCGTTCAAAGCGGGACAGAAGCCGAGGATGCTTCCTTCTAGGATCGTTTGTGACATCAGTTGGGTTAGGTTAGAAAATCCTTCTCCTTAGGTTCACCTAAATTCCTACCACAGAGGTCGTGTTCTGTCCAGAGGCGAAGGCCGACCGGTGATCGATATCGAGCGCGCAAGCAAGTCCTATCAAGGACGCGAGGCGCTGCATCCTATCTCCCTCACGGTCCCGGCCGAGCGGAGCCTGGCCTTGATCGGGCCCAGTGGCTGCGGCAAGAGCACCCTGATGCGACTGGTGGTAGGGCTGATCCGCCCCGACAGTGGGCAGATCAGCGTGGACGGCATCCCCATGACTCCGAGCACAGCCCGGGAGTTACGTCTGCGGATGGGCTACGTGATTCAGGACGGGGGGCTCTTTCCCCATCTCACCGTGGCTCACAACGTCACCCTGATGGCCCGCCAGTTACGCTGGGAGAAGGCGCGGATTCAGGAGCGACTGAGCCATCTGGCAGAACTTGTGCAGCTGCCCCCCGACCTGCTCGGACGCTACCCCGCCCAGTTGAGCGGCGGCCAACGCCAGCGGGTGGGCATCATGCGAGCCCTGATGCTCGATCCGAAGGTGATTTTGCTGGACGAGCCGATGGGGGCTCTCGACCCCATCGTGCGCAGCCATCTGCAAGAGGACCTCAAGCGCATCTTCCGGGACCTCAAGAAGACCGTTTTGATGGTGACACACGACATGGGCGAGGCCGCTTACCTGGGCGACGAGATCGCCCTGATGCGCGACGGTGCGATCGTCCAAAAAGGCCCCCTGGACGACCTGCGCCAGCGTCCCGCTGACGCCTTCGTCAGCGACTTCCTCAAGGCCCAGAGGGTGCAGTGAGACACTGGCTCTTGTTGTTGATCGCCCTGCTCAGCTTGCCCGTCTGGGCCGACCCGCCCGTCAAGATCAGGATCGGCTCGAAGGCATTCCCAGAGTCCTGGATCCTGGGCGACGCGCTGACCATCCTGGCCCGCGAAGCCGGTGCCGACGTGGTGCACCAGGACAATATGGGAGCCACCCAGATCGTTTACGAAGCTCTGCGCCAGGGCAAGATCGACGTCTATCCAGAGTATACCGGCACGATCTCGGAGGTCTTCCTCAAGGATCTGCCCCACCCGACCACCGGGGTCATGCTCGACGCTTTGGCCCGGGACCGCATCGGGATGAGCTATCCGCTGGGTTTCAACGATTCTTACGGAATCGCCGTGCGACGCGAAGTCCATGACAAGCTGGGAGTGGTGACCCTCAGCGATCTGGCCCGTCACCCCGAGCTGATCCTCGGCCTTACGCCCGAATTCGTAGGTCGCAAGGATGGCTGGGCCCCCCTTCAGGCAGCCTACGACCTCAGACCTCAGCAACTCAAGCAGATGCAGCACGAGCTGGGCTACCAGGCACTCTCAGCTGGCAAGCTGGACGCGGTGGACGTCTACACCACCGACGCCCAGATCGCTCGCCTCAACCTGGTGGTATTGCAGGACGACAAGCAGTTTTTTCCACGTTACGATGCGGTGCTACTCTACCGCGCCGACCTGCCTCGCAGGGCCCCGGACGCCTGGGGGGCCATGCTGCGCCTGATGGGGCAGATCAACGAAGAGCAGATGATCGCCGCCAACGCCCGAGTGGTGCTGGAGAACCAGACGTCGCAAGAGTCTGCCCGCATCCTGCTCAAGGAGTGCCTGGGGCAGGAGAGCGCGCCCCTGATCGCCGTGCGGGGCTGGGACTGGAGCTCCATCGGGACCAATACCCTGCAGCACCTCTACCTGGTCGCCGCCAGCCTGCTGGTGGCCATCGCCATCGGGATCCCCCTGGGAGTGCTGGCCTCTCGCTCACCGCTGCTGGCTTCCATGACCCTGACGGGTACCGGGCTGCTGCAAACCATCCCGTCGCTGGCCCTGCTCGCGTTCCTGGTACCGATCATGGGCGTGGGCCTGTGGGCCGCCCTGACAGCTCTGTTTCTTTACAGCTTGCTCCCCATCGTCCGCAACACCTATACCGGCCTGACGACCATCCCGGGAAATCTGGCCGAAGCCGCCGAGGCCATCGGGCTGACACCCCTGTCCCAGTTGCTGGTCGTCCGACTGCCCATGGCCTCTCCCTCCATCCTGGCAGGCATCAAAACCAGCGCCGTGATCAACGTGGGCACGGCGACCCTGGCCGCCCTGGTGGGAGCCGGGGGCCTGGGTCAACCGATCCTGCAGGGCATCGCCCTGATCGATACGCCGATGATCCTGCAAGGGGCCATTCCGGCCGCTCTGCTCGCCCTGGCGGTTCAGGGCGGCTTCGACCTGCTGGAACGATTCGTCGTGCCGCGGGGTTTACGGCTTTGATTCCCTAGCAGAGTGATGCAAGAGTTCCTCGAAAGGGCTTTTGCATCAGCCTGCTACGCGTAAGCGGTCGACTTGGCCGCGTTGTAAGTAGCCCAGTGGCTACCCTGGCCGTTGGCGATGGCCCAGGCGCACACCAGAGCCTGCTGGCGCCAGTCCATCCAGTTGAGCTCACCCAGGCCTTCCCAGGCCTTCGGGTTGGCGGCCTTCGCCTTGGGAGCCATGCTCTTGAAAGTCGGCTCGATGAACTGGAACATCCCCTTGGAGGGGGTTCCCTTCTTGGCGTTGGAGTCCCAGTTGTTGACCGCGTCAGCCTTGAAGTTAGACTCGCGGCGCGCGATCTCTTTGAGGACTTTGGGATCGGCCCCGTAAGCCGCGGCGGCACTCTGAATGAAACTGTCGATCTCGCCCTGGTCCTTGGGCTGGGCTGAGGCGTTGGCGCTGCTGGCCCCCGAGCTGCCAGTGCTGGCCCCCGAGCTACCGCTGCTGCTGCTGCTGCTGCCGGTGCTGCCCCCCGACGACCCCACCGGAGAGTTGCCACCAGCGCTGGCCAAACCCTTAGCCAGCTGGGCCATCTGCTGATTGGACTGGCCCACCATTAATTGAGCCAGCAATTGGAGCATGCTCGATTGCATAGCCATCATCTCATAGTTGAAGCCGAGCAGGCTGCTGCCTCCCAGGGCTCGCGCGCTGGCCAGGCCAAGGTTGCCTAATGCGCCGGTCCCGGGAAGGCCAAGGTTCTGAGTCAGGGGACTAAGTGCGGAAATTGCGTCCATCGTTCATCCTCCTGCTCTCAGATTAGCCAGTGGGCGACAGAAGGAGCAGTCAGCAAAAATGAACTTCGTGTAACAGCTGTGTCCTGGGAGTGAACTTATTGCTTGGGTCCCAGCTCAACCAGCAGCGCTTGCGCCCCATACAGCCTGTCCAGTGCCTCCAGCACGGCCTTGGAATGGACGGCGATGTGGCGCGCCTGCTGGTCGGTATAAACGAAGTTGCGCACCAACCCGTAGCGGTTCCGGTCAAAGTTGATCCCCACCAGCTGGCCGGCCCGGTTGATGACCGGACTGCCCGAATTGCCCCCGATGGTGTCAGCCGTGGAAACGAAGTCGAAGGGGGTTTGCAGGTTCAAGCGAGCCTTGCCCTCCAGCCAGCGGACTGGCAGTTGGAAGGGAGCCGCGTTATGATGTTCGGCAGCCAGTTGGAAGGCCTCGCCGAAGGTCGTGAACCAGGGAACCTCCTTGCCTCCAACCTGATAGCCCCCCACGCGACCGTAAGCCAACCGCAAGGAAAAGGTGGCGTCGGGGGCCATGGTGGGACCATCGAGGGTGAACATCCCCCGGGCGATCTGGGCGTAGGCACGCCGCTCAGGCTCTTCGACCTCGCTCTCCATGCGCTTGCGCAGGGCGCGGGAACGCCCATCCACGGCCAGTGCCAGCTGGATCATGGCATCCTTCTCCCGGGCCAGGGAATCCGCGTCCAGACCGGCCAATCGCTTGCGCTCGGCCACTTCGAAAAGACGCGTCCCGGCAACCAGCTCGGCCGCCCGAAGCTCGGGCGAGAGAGGACCCAGAGCCTGGCGTAGAGTGGGCTCCTCGCCGCCCAGCACCTCGGCCGCGAAAGTCAGCGAGTCGGCCAACCGGACCCTCTCCAGGTCGGGCTCGATCGGTGCCGGTGAAAACAGGGTCAATTCGAGTGACTCCAGCGCCGTGTCCCGGTATTCGCGCAACCGCTGGTCGCTGGGTAGCGGACGCTCGGCAGCCAGACGCACCAGATGACGTGCGATGGCAAACAGCTCCGAGTCGAAGGCGTTGGCCTGCTCGAAGAGGGAATGCTCGCGCTCGAAGGAGGTCAAAGCCTTCTGGCTGCGCGCAATCTCCTGAAAGGCCAGATTGGCCTCCGGCAGCTGGCGCTGGAAGCGCTCTTGCAGGCTCTTCTGAGCCGCCCGTTTGGCGGCCATGATGTTGTCGTTCAGGAGGCCCTGGAACTGGCCGGCGTAGGCTTTGCGAGCATTGGCGACGCTGTAGAGCTCTCCCTGAGCCTGGCGAGCCTGCTCGGGACCAAGCTGGGCATACTGAAGCAGGTTGGCCTCGGCATGACGGACCCGGGCCAGCCGGTAAGGCAGCGTCAGGTCGCGCAGGTGCTCGAGTCGCTCGACGGTATCCAGGCGGTTGGTGCGGCCGGGATTACCGACCACGAAGACCAGCTCGCCGGCCTGGGGCCCGGCCGGGTTGAAGGGTAGAAAATCGGGCGTAACAGCCGGCTTGCCGTTCTCGTAGACGCGAAAGAAGCACACGTCGAAGTTGTAGCGCGGATACTCGAAATTGTGGGCATCTCCCCCGAAGAAAGCGATGGCTTGCTCCGGAGCCATCACCAGCCGCACATCGGTGTACTTCTTGAAGCGGTAAAGGTGATAAGCGCCGCCCTGATAGAGGGTGATGATGTCGCTGCGCAGGCCGGTCCGGTCGGCCGACTCCTTCTCAATTGCGGCCATGGCTGCGCTGCGCGCCCCGGCCGCCTGGTCGGGGGGTATGCCTGGCTTGACGGCGGCCTCCACGCGCTCGGTCACGTCCTCGATCTCCAGCAAAACGTTGAGCTCGAGGTCGGCGCAGGGCAACTCTTCGGCCCGCGTCCGGGCCAGATAACCCTGCTGCACCAGGTCTCGCTGGGGGGTGCTGAGCTTCTGGAGAGCATCGGCCCCGATGTGATGATTTGTGACCACCAGGCCCTCGGGACTCACGAACGAGCCCGAGCCTCCGTTGTTGAAGCGAACCGCCGCCCGCATCACCCGCTGCAGCCAGGCATCGGTCAGCTCGAAACCATAGTCGCGCTTGATCCGCTCTTTAGGAGGAGCGTTCAGCAGCCACATGCCCTCGTCGGCCTGGCCAGGGGCCGTTAGTGCCAGAGTCAGGCTCAGCAGAGCGCCCAGCAAGACCTTCATCGCAAGCTATCCTTTCGGGTGAGTCGGGCGACTCCGGGAGCGGGCCGCTCGGTCAGCACTTCACGGCGGAACCGAAACAGCTCGGCCGGGCGACCGCGCGTTCGAGTGCTGGCACCGGTCCCCTCGACCAACCCGGCATTCTCCACCAGACGCCGAAAGTTCTGCTTGTGCAGCCGCACTCCCGCCAGAGCCTCCACGGCGCTCTGAAGCTGGAAGAGGGTGAAGACCTCCGGCAAGAGCTCGAAGATCACCGGACGATATTTGATCTTGCCCCGGATCCGCCCCAACGCGGTTGCCAGCATGCGGCGATGATCGACGGCCATAGCCTGACCAAGCCGCTGCATCGGCTCGGCTGCCTCGGCCACCAACCGGGCCTCGTACAGGAGCTCGTATCGCTCCAGGACGCGCTCCTCGTCCCAGGCCGCCCCGCTCAAACCGAAAGCGATCAGGGCTCGCTCGCGACGAGCGGGCTGGCCATGCGACCACTCCCGCATCGAAAGCTCGATCTCCTGGAGGATCTGCGGCCGACCCTGGCGCCAGTCTTCCCAGGGCAGGAAGCCGTAGACCGCGGCCCAGTGAGCCGAGAAGGCCGGGGCCACGGCCATCTCTCGCACCAGCGCCAGATACGCTACCGCCAGCGAGCGCTCACCCGTTTCCCGCTCGCGCGGATCGCGAAAGCGGTCGGCGAAGGTATAAAGTTGCTCGACGTAGCCCACCTCTAAACCCGCCCGGGCAAGTACCCAGCGACGCAGAGCGCGTTCCAGGGTTGTGTCGCCGGTCGGGTCAAGAGAGCCGAAAGGAAGCGCTTCGACCGATTCCAGGTCGCGCACGGTCAGCACACGCGGCTGCTCGCCAGTCACCGCCAGGATCACGGCCGTCAGACCTACGTCGATACGATCGGTCACGATGGATCAGGGAGCTGACTCGATCGGCACCGTCTCAATGTCTACCCGGTTGGTCTTCTCATCATACTGCACTTTGACGGTATATTCGTGGTTACCGGGCTTGAGGGGTACCGTGACCTCGACCTTGTTCAGCCGGCTGCCGGTCGTCAGGCGCTGAATCTTGCCGTTGTTGTTGATCACCATCGTGTTAAGAAAGTCAGGGCCGACGCCGGTGTAGAGATACGGTTCCCCCCAGGCGGCTCCATGAGTTCCCTCGTAACGATCGGGCCGGATGCGGAGCTGCAACAACTGCATTTTGGCGACGGACACTCGAACCAGTTCGGGAGTCTCACCAGAGCGGATGGTGTCGCTGGTATACAGGCAGCTACCGTCCGCCCAGACTTCGAAGACCGCCGCCCTGCCCTCGGGCGTGCCGGTGACGTAACCAACTCTGGCCTCGAAGGCGTCAAACTTGCCATCGAGCTTGTAGGTCATAACGGAATCGTGAGCCCCTCCGAGACCCTGGATGGAACCAGCCACGCTCTCGTCGCCCTTTCCCATCTTCACGCGGTTATAATCCCAGACCGCATTCTCGAAGGCCTCGCGGGGCATGTGCACGACCGGTGTCTTAGAAAGCTCGGCCCGAGCTGAACCGGCGCCCAGCGCCAGGACCAGGGCCAGGCCGAGCAAGAAGTGCTTGAGCATAAAGAACCCTCCCAGTTGAAGAACCGCCGGTCTCGAAGTTAGCGACGACAGGAGCGGTCTAAAAATTCTCAACCGGTCGAACCTGTCACGCGGCCACTCGGCCGGCGCCCCGAGGTCAAAACTGTTGAGCGTTAAGTGATGAAGGCTCTGCCCATCCTTCGGGCGCCTCCAAACAAATCCAGCGGTGCAGGCTTCTGCAAGACCTCATCACTTCACTTCAGTTCTTGGACTTGAGAGCGATTCCTATCGCTTCTTGGAGCGAGTCTGCCACTGCATGACCTCGCGCCCCTGCCGCCTCAGCTGCTCGTAACCCTCGGTGTCGCTACGGCGCCACACCCGGGAAAGATCATCGAGCAACCGCGCCAGGAAGGTGCGGTCGACCTGGGGAGTGTCGCTGCCCCCCGATTGGCGCCACAGGGTCGTACGGGGTCCCTCTCCAGTCTGCTCGGAGTAAACGCCGTTGCGCCCTCGCTCGATGGAAGCCTCCACCCGCTCGTCGCGCTCGGGGGCGAGGCGCAGAAAGGCCGGCAGCGAGCGGTCCGGCTGCCTGGCGAGAAGATACAGCCCCATGCGAGCCCGAGTGGCCAGACCGTCCTCCCCCAGCGCCAGCGCCAGACCCAGACCCGAGAGGTAGTGCTGGCGGGCGGCCGTACTCAACTCGGGTCCCAGCGAGCGGGATGTCTCGGCCTGGTGCAGATGGTAGCGAGCCAGGCCCAGACCGTAATCGTGCTCTCGCTTTAGCCGCAGGGCCCGCTCGAGAAAGGCCGAGGCTTCGTCGAACAGAGCGCTGCGTGTCTCGATGCTGGGCCCGTCGAACTCGTCCAACTCGCTTTCTTGGGCCCTCCGCAGGGCCATCCAGCCCAATCGGTAGAGAATATCCGATTCTTGCTTACGGTTGTTCATTCGCCGGTAGCCCTCGGAGGCATAGCGATACCATTCGCGAGCCTGCTCGTTGGCGTGCCGGGTCTCGTAGGAATTGGCCAGCTGCAAGGTGACATGCGTCTCCAGCTCGAGGTGGCCGCGTCCCCCTTCATCGAGGGCTTTCTGGCAGGTTCGAATGGAGTCGGCCACCCGTCCCAGGTCGTAGAGCACGCTGGCCGTGTTGAACAGGGCGGCGGCTCGATTGTAAGAATGCTCCAGCCTTTCGTAGCGGGAGGCAGCATTGCGAAACAGACGCAAAGCCTCGGTCTTCTTGCCCTGCCGATCGAGCAGGATTCCCAGTTCCATGCAGAGTTCGGCGGCGCGCAGGGGCTTGAGACGACTGCGGCGATACTGCTCGAACAGCCTGCGCATCGCCAGAATGGCTTCTTCCTGAAGCCCCTCGGCTTCCAACCAACGAATGCGCTTTCGCTCCAACCGATAGAGCAGCTCGGCCTGCTCGGAGACGACTTCCTCAGCCAGCATCAGCCAGCGCCGAGCGGCCGTACGGTGGCCCTGGGCCATCAGCACGTCCACGTGGGCCAGCGCCTGCTCCAAGAGCTGCGTCTTCGCCTCGGGGGTGAGGTCTTGTGCGATTTCCCGGCGGCGCTCCGCCTCCATCGGGATCAGGTCCCGCCACTGAAGGTCGTCCCTCGTCATACCTTCCCCTCGGGAGAGCTTTCACGGGGCAGGTGGCCCTGACCCGCTCTCCATTATAGCACAGGTGTCATCCGGCAGGAGAAGCACCGGTTGAAAAGAACTCGTGGCAGATTTTTTCGCCCTTTTCGTGTATGCCTCAAGGAGAATGATACGTTGAAAACCTGGAATGTCCTCATCCAGCTGGCTTTGATCGCAGCCTTTTGCGCTCTCTGCTTCTGGTGGCTCTACGATGCACCCAACCACCGGCTGCGCCTGAAGCTCGGTCTGGACCTGCGCTCGGGCTCGCACATCGCCGTGCAGCTCATCCCCACGCCCGATGACCAGGGGAATATCATTCCCATCAACGAGCTGGTGCGCCAACAGACCATCCAGGTGTTCGAACGACGGCTCAATCCCGATGGCACGCTGGAGATCTTGATCACCCCCGAGGGCGTCGACCGCCTGATCATCGAGATTCCCGAGATGACCGACAGCCAGAAGGCTGAGCAAATGGTCCAAAAGGTGGCCAAGCTCGAGTTCAGGCGCCGGGTGCCCAACATCGCCAAGGGCATCGTGGAGTGGAAAACCGTCATGGACGGCAAGTACATCAAGCGAGCCATGCCCGAGAGCAACATGGGCGGGGGCTGGGTGGTGGCCTTCGAGCTGACCGACAAGGGAGCCGACATCTTCGGCAACATCACCGCCGAGATGGTGGGCCAGCCGCTGGGCATCTTCTTCGACGGCCAACCGGTGGGCCCGGGGGCCACCGAGGCCGAGAAGCTCGAGCGCCAGCCCATCGTGCAGGAAGCCATCCGGGGGGGTCGCGGCCAGATCAGCGGCAGCTTCTCCGTGGAGCAGGCCCAGGAGCTGGCAACCTACCTCAACTCGGGCACGCTGCCTGTAAACGTCAAAGTACTCAGCTCCTTCACGGTCAGCCCTACCCTGGGCAAGGAATCGCTGGACTCGAGCGTCATGGCTTTCGGCGGCGGTCTGGGCATCATCGTGCTCTACATGATCTTGTATTATCGCTTGCCAGGCATCTGCGCCAGTATCGCGCTGGTGGCCTACGCGCTCATCGTGCTTGCCTCCATGAACATACCCGGCATGGAGTTCGTTCTCACGCTGCCCGGCATCGCAGGCTTCATCCTGTCCATCGGCATCGCGGTGGATGCCAACGTGCTGCAGTTCGAGCGCCTCAAGGAGGAGCTGTGGCACGACAAGTCGGTGGGAACGGCCACCGACGTCGGCTTTGCCAGGGCCTGGTCGTCCATCCTGGACGGCCACGTCACCACCTTCATCGGCGCCTTCATCCTGTATGCCTTTGGTACCGCGACGGTCAAAGGCTTTGGAGCCACACTGATGATCGGAACGGTATGGAGCCTGATCACCGCCGTCTACATCACCCGCATGCTTCTCGAGTTCTTCATTTACGTCGCCAACGTCAAGAATCGCTGGCTTTACGGAGCCTAGGAGCTAAGTCATGGATACCACCAAGATGATCGAAGTCGCCCTTTGGGCGATCATTCTGACGGCCATCGTCACCTGGGGCCAGTCGTTCCGCAAGAAGACGCGCGACCTGATGGGGAATCGACGCTACTTCTACTATGTCAGCGCCACTCTGGTAGTGGTCGGGCTGGGAGGAATCCTCATCCGGGGCGTGCAGCTCGGACTTGACTTCACCGGGGGCACGCTGGTCGAGCTCTCCTCGCCCCAGATGCTCACCGTCAACCAGGTGCGCGAAGCGATGGCTGACCCCCGGGTTGACGGCCAGAGCCCGGGCAGCGTGCCCATCGCCGACCTCCAGGTGCAGGTATCGGCCAGTCTCATCCCGGGCCTGGGCAAGGACGGCCAGCCAGCCCAGAAGATCATCTTGCGCATGAAGCGCCAGGGCAACGAAGAGCCAGCCCTGAGCGCAGATCAGACCCAGATGGTGGTCACCGTTCTGGGCGAGAAGCTCCAGACGACCTTGTTGCGCGAGGAGCGCATCGGGTCTACCATCACCGGCGAGCTGCAGATGAACGCCATCATGGCCCTCGTGATCACGCTCGGGCTCCAGCTCATCTACATTTATTTCCGGTTCGGGGGCCAGATGCGTTTCGGCCTGGCCGCCGACATCGCCCTGGTCCATGATGTGGTAATCATGCTGGGCATCTACGCCCTGGCCGGACGTCAGGTTGACTCGCCCTTCATCGCCGCTTTGCTGACCGTAACCGGCTATTCGGTGATGGATTCTGTGGTCATCTTCGACCGCATTCGCGAGAATCTCCGCATCACCAAGAACGCCACCTTTGACGAAGTGGTCAACCTTTCGGTGAACCAGACCATGACTCGCTCCATCAACACCACGCTGACGCCCATCCTGACCCTGCTGGCCATCTACTTCTTCGGGGGCTCCACCCTGCAGAACTTCGCCTTCGCGCTGCTGGTGGGGATCTTCGCAGGCGCCTATTCGTCCATCTGCCTGGCCTCGCCCCTGCTGATCGAGATCGACCACTACGCCACCCGCAAGGAGAAGGAGCGGCTGGCGATGCGGCGCGAGCTGGCCGAGCAGAAGGCGGGCGAGCGCAAAAAGCGTGAGGTCACAGTGCGGCCCGAGGAGCTGGATCCCGTCGAGCAAGCCATGCAGGGTGCGGCCAGCGGCAAAAGACGGGGGCGACGTCGCCGCTGAGCTTGATCCCCGAGCGCGTCCCTCATCCGGTCGATCGAATGAAGATCCTGGCCAGGATGATCCACATCACCTCGCATCTGAGCGACCTGGAATCCCTGCAGGAAATCCTGATGGACCACTTGCTGGAGCTGGTGGGAGCAGAGCGGGGCTTCCTGATGCTGGTCGACCCCGAAAGCGGCGCGCTGGAATTCTGCACGGCTCGCAACTTCTCTAAGGAAAGCCTGTTCGAGTCTGAGTTTCAGGTAAGCCGTAGCATCATTTTCGAGACCTTCCGCAGCCGAGAGGCCGTGCTGACCTCCAATGCCCAGGATGATGAGCGTTTCCAGAGCGCGATCAGTGTCCAGGAGCTCGGCTTGCGGGCGGTCATGTGCGTACCGGTGGTCGTGCAAGACGAGGCCATCGGAGTGCTCTACGTCGACAACCGCTTGCGGCTGGGAGCCTTCGAGACAGAGGACCTCGAATTCATGAAGACCTTTGCCGATCAAGCCGGGGCCAGCATCCACCGAACCCGCCTGACCCGGGAACGAAACCGACTGGCCCAGCTGTTCAGTCGCTATGTCAGCCCCGAGGTGGTTGGCGAGTTACTGGCCCGCCCGCACGACGCGCTCAGCGCCCAGCGGCGCCGGGTCACGGTGATGTTCGTGGATCTGCGCGGCTTCTCGGCCCTCTCCGAGCAGCTTCCCCCGGCCGAGCTCCTGGACATGCTCAATGAATACTACGAGGGCATGCTCGAGGTACTGTTCGCTCACCGGGGCACCATTCTGTCCTTCCTGGGCGACGGCTTGCTGGCCGTCTTCGGGGCTCCGTTGGCCATGGAGCAACAGGAGTTGAGGGCCATTCAGTGCGCCAGGAATCTGATTCAATGGGGAGAAACCAGACAGGGGCTGAAGTTTGGGGTGGGTATGGCCACCGGCGAGGCGGTCGTAGGGGATCTGGGGGGCTCTCAGAGAAGAGACTACACGGTCGTGGGCGACCCGGTGAACACCGCCGCCCGACTCGAAAAACTCACCAAGAGCAAGGGGGTTGCGGTGCTGGTGGATGAGGAGACCTACCGCTCCAGCGGCCTGACGGGAGGAACCAACCTGGGGGCAGAGCTTCTGGCTGGCAAGTCCAATCCGGTCTCCCTCTGGGCCGTGTGAAACGCGGCCTGGTCGTGCTGGCTTTGACCGCTCTGCAGGCCTGTGGCCCTCCTCCCCCGGACCCGGCCCTGCACATGGCTCCCGACACCCCTCTGAGCGAATCGGCCTACGTCGCCTCCGATCGGGGCGGCCAGCTCTGGTTCCGACTCTACCGGCGAGGTGACCCCTCGGACGAGCCCTTTCGCCCCAGCGGCGTGAGCGCCCCTGGCCGCATCCGAATTCCAGAAGGACACCTGGTAGATCTGGAGGTGCGCGGTCGCATCGGTCCCTTCCAGCTGTTCCGCGCCACCCAGGGCCGCGTCCAACCAGAGTCACACGTTTCCCTGGTCAGTGTGGTGGAGCTCGATTGGAATCGCATCCTGGCCCTGGGACTGGTCAGCCTGGCCGGCCTCTCGGGAGCGCTCTGGCTGATCCTCGCCAGCCGCCTGCGCCACCGGGAGAATCAGGCACTGGAGCTCGAGGTCGAGCGCAACCAGGCTGAAGAACGGGCTCGGCGGGCCGAGTCGCGCACCGGTGGTGATCCCATTCGGCTGGGGCCGTACCGCATCCTGGAACGGCTCGGCCAGGGCGGGCACGCGGTGGTCTACCTGGTCGAAGACGAGTATGGCGACCGCTTCGCACTGAAAATTCCCAGCCAGCCCTCCCAGCGCTTCCAGCGAGAATGCGAAATCTTGCGGGAGCTGCGCCACCCGGGCATTGTGCGCTTGCACAGCTTCTCGGTCGCAAGCCAGGACGAACCGGCCTACATGGTGCTCGAACCGGTCGAAGGGGAGAGCCTGCTCGAGCGACTCGAGCGGCCCATGGCCCCTGAGGAAGCGGTGCGCATCGCGCGCGAGCTGCTGCAGGCGCTCGAATATGCTCATCAGGCCGGGGTCGTTCATCGCGACGTCTCGGCCGGCAACGTGCTCTTGACCGCTCAGGGAGTGCGCCTGCTCGACTTCGGGCTGGCCCGCCAGGATCTGCAGGTCACCCTGACGGCCCCCGACCAGACCCTGGGAACCCCTGCCTACGCCGCCCCGGAGCAGATCGACAGCCACACCGTCGACGCCCGGGCCGACCTTTTTGCGGTGGGCGTGTTGCTCTATCAGATGCTGACCGGGCGGCTACCCTGGCAAGAGCGCGACGCCGTCAAGCTGTTCCTGGCCAAGAGCAGCACGCCGCCGCCTCCTCCCAACCAGCTCAACCCGATGATTTCACGGTCGTTGAGCGAGCTCGTCATGGACCTGTTGCGGGCTGACCCCGCGGATCGACCCGAATCGGCCGGGGCCGTGCTGAGGCGGCTGAGCTGATGGCAACTTTCCGCTACCGGGCTTCGGGCGCAGGGGGAGCGTTGAAGGAGGGGGTGCTGGAGGCAACCAGCAAACAGGATGCTTCCCGCTCCCTGCTGCAACGGGGCCTGATGGTCCTCGAGCTGAAAGAGGAGCGTGCTGCCGCTCCTCGCCAGCTGGTGGCCCCACCGGTCCCCCGGGCGATCGTCGCCCCGCCCCCTCGACTGACCCGGCTCTCGGCCATGGAAGCCGCGGTGCTGTTTCGCCAGCTGGCGGTCATGTTCCAGGCCGGCCTCTCGCTCTTTCGGGCAGTCACCTGCCTGGCCCAGCAGGCTGAGCGGCCCCGCCGGCGCCAGGCACTGGAGCTGCTGGCCGCCCGCCTGGCCGAGGGCTCCTCGCTGAGCCAGGCCATGGAGCTCTCCGGGCTCTTTTCGCAACTTGAGATCGGGGTGATGAAGGCGGGGGAGGAGTCGGGTATGCTCAGCGTCCTGCTCGAGCGACTGGCCCGGCTTCAAGAGCTGGAGTTGGCCTTTCAGCAACAGGTGAAGGCCCGCCTCAGCTACCCGGTTGGCGTGGCCGCAGCCATGGTGGTGGCCGCCTCGCTACTGACCATCTTGATGGGCCGAGTCGTCGCCTCCATGGGGAGCCTGGCCGAGGCCAGCCCCTTTCTGAGGTTGATCCAACAACCCTGGCTGCCGGCCCTCATGCTGCTCGTCCCGCTAGCTCTGGGCTGGTTGGCCTGGTGGGGTTGGAGGGGCTCCTCCACCCGGGCCAGCATGGAGCGCGTCTTGCTGAGGTTTGCCGTGGTCGGGCCCCTGCTGCGCCGGGCCGAGTCAGCCCGCATCTGCCGTATTCTGGCCGTGCTGGCTTCCAGCGGACTGCGGGTGGATCGCAGTCTGAGCCTGGCCGCCGGCACGACCGGGAGCCCCCTGGCACGCGAGGCCCTCGAGGTCGCTCGCCGCCATCTGGTGGCGGGTGAAGGGCTGGCCGCCGCTCTGGCGGCAAGCGGCTATTTTCCGCGCGAGGTGATCCAGATGACCGCGGCCGGCGAGAGTTCCGGGCGGCTGGGGCCGATGCTCTCCAAAGTGGCCGAATATGCCGACCTTCAGGTTACCCAGTTCCTGGAGGCTGCGGTTACGGCCCTGGAGCCGCTGCTACTGAGCGTGCTCGGCTTTCTGGTCGGACTTACCATGCTGGCCATCTTCGGGCCCCTTTACGGAGCTCTGGGCAGACTTTGACAGGCTCTGCTTGAGGCGAGCCGGCATGGGGTCGATGGGGTCGAGCTTCATCGCCGCATCGAACTGCTCGATCGCCTTCTCAGGCTGCTCCAGACGCACGTACACCAACCCCAGCGTGGTCCGAAACTGACTGATTCCAGGGTGGACCCGACAGGCTTCCTGGAGCACCTCGATCGCCCTGTCGGGCTGCTTGCTCAGAAGGTAGCAGTGGGCCAGCAGGTCCCAGGCGGCCAGATAGTCGGGGCACAGGTGGATGACCTGCTCCAGATGCTCGATCGCTTCCGGGAGGTGCCGATGATGCACCTCGTCCTCGGCCTGGGCATACAGGCTACGCGCCCGGTCAAAATCGCGCCACTGGGCCTGCGCCCGGAGACTCATCGCCAGCGCGATCGGCAGGAGAAGGCAAAAGATCCCGATACTCAGGGCGCGTCGCCGCGACCCGGCTGGTGCTACTCGCATTCTGACAAGATTCGCCGCACCCGAGCCCCGGCCTCTCATGGAATGAGCCTTCCGTGCTGAAGCCTTCCGGGACAACCCTCAGCACTTCACTTCAACGGCCGGCCCTGGCGCGCAGATCGACTCGCACCATGGGGACTTCGATCTCGCCCTCGTGGTCGCCCAGGAGCTGGTCGGTGAAGCTTTCCAGCTCGAGCTCGGTGAGCCGCTCCACATAGGGGCGCCAGCCCGCCTCAAACCAGCTTTTGAAGGCCTGGCGCGAGGCCAGGCGCCCGGTCCGAGAGATCAGCTCCAGCCGCTCCACTTTCAGATCGGTCAGAGCCCGCTGGAAGGGTTCGAGCCCCAGAAAGGTCCAGGGCATCTCGAAACCGGCGAACGCCTCGCGCCAGGCCGGCGAGCTTCGCAAAGTCTCCACCCGGTCCAGCCAGAAAGCCATGTTCCCCTGGCCGCCCAGTTGGACCCGGAGCAGTCCGCCCGGATTGAGCAGGCGACCCATGCGGGCCACGGCCGCGGGAGGATCGCTCAGCCAGTGCAGGCAAGCAAACGAGCAGACCAGATCGAAGCCCGGTGTGAACTCGAGCGAAGCCGCGTCGGCCACTTCAAAGCTCAAACCAGGTCGAGCGTAATTGCGAGTGGCAAAGTCCACCATTTCGGGGGCCAGATCCACACCCACCACCCGGGCGCCAGGACAGCGTGCGGCGAGTTCCGCGGTCACCCGTCCACTTCCACAGCCAACATCCAGAATCGAGCCCACGGCCGTCAGGTCGAGTTGCTCGAGCACCTCCTGCGCAAGACCGAACTGGACCTGGCTGTGCTGGTCATAACTGGCCGGATTCCACACTGTGGGCCTCATCACCGAGGTCCCCGAGAAGGGGTCACGGAGTCCAGTCGTCTTGCTTCTTCACCGACTGGCAGAAGGCTGCCAGCAAACGCACGCAATTGTCGAGGTCGTCAAGCTCGAGCATCTCGCAAGGATTGTGCATGTAGCGCAAGGGGATAGAGAGCAGTCCGGCTGCGACTCCTGCCCTGGAAAGCTGAATGACGTTGGCGTCGGTTCCGGTACCCCGAGGATTGGCCTCGACCTGATAGGGAATCTTGCCCGCCTCGGCCACCTCGACCAGACGCTGGAAAACGTGAGGATTGACGTTGGGGCCCCGAGCGATGACCGGGCCCTTTCCCATCTGGATGTCTCCGTGGCGCTTCTTGTCCGAGTCAGGCAGGTCGGTGGCATGGCAGACATCAATGGCGATTCCGATGGTGGGATTGATCCCGTAGGCGGCCGTCTGGGCCCCGCGTAACCCGATTTCTTCCTGCACCGCCGAGACTCCGTGCACCGATGCCGCCAGCTTCTTGCCCTTGAGCGAGCGCAAAGTCTCGGCCACGACATAGAGACCGCAGCGGTTGTCGAAGGCTTTGGAAGCAGCTCGACCATTGCGCAACAAGGTGAGACTGGCATCCATCGTAACCGGGTCGCCCAACTTGACCAGCTCGCGTGCCTCGTCACCGGAAGTGGCCCCGATGTCCACCCACATCTTGTGCAACTCGGACTTCTTCTTGCGCTCTTCCTCGTCCATGAGGTGGATGGCGCGCTTACCGAAAACGCCGGGTATGGAGCCCGAGGCGGTGTGCACCAGCGCCCGCTGAGCCACGATCACCTCGGCGTCCCAGCCCCCCGAGGCCACCACGAAGAGGTAGCCCTTGTCGTCGATGTACTTGACCAGAAAGCCGATCTCATCGGAGTGACCGTCGAGCATGATGCGGGGATTGCCCTTGGGGTTGGCGACAGCGATCACCGAGCCCATCAGGTCGGTGCGCATCTCCCCCACCTGGCCCTCCAGGCGAGCACGAAAAACTTTCTGAACAGCCTGCTCATAGCCGGGCGTGCCGTGCGACTCAACGAGCTGTTGAAGGAACTCCAGGGCGCCCTTCTTCATCGCTGGATGGTCAAGAACAGCTCGCTCATCTCAGCCGAGGGCGAGATGTTCAACTCGTTCTTCATGATCTGGGCGCAGCTTTGATACTGGCGGGCGGCCTGCTCGGGCTTGCCCTGCTCCACGAAAGCCCGCATCAGGCAAAGGTGCGCTTCCTGGTGACAGTTGTCGATCTTGAGCAGGCGCTGGGCGTAATCGTTGCTGACCTCGTAGCGCTCTTTCTCGAAGAAGTAGGTCATCAGGCTCTCGAGCACCTCGGTATACTTCATCTCCAGCTCTTCGCGGAGCAAGATGGACCAATCAGCGTAGTAGCCTTCCATGAACTCACCCTGATAGAGGCCTTCAGCCTTCTGGAAGGCGATGATGGACTCGTCATCGCGCCCCTCGCGCTCGCGGGCCTGACCAAGCTCGTACTGTCGCTCGAACTCGGCCACGTCGAAGAACCAGGAACGGTCCACATTGAATCGATAGAAGCCTTTGCGGGCAAGCACCACGCGGTCGGACTCCCCGGTGAAGACTGCTTCCAACGCCTTGCGCATGTGCGAAAGAGCGGCGTAAAGAGATTGGCGGGCCTTCTCGGGCGGGTGATCGGGCCAGAACAGGTCCATGATCTTCTCGTCTGGGATGTCTCGGCCCGAATGCACCGCCAAATAAGCGAACAGGTACTTCGACTTGCGGGTCTTCCAGAGCTTGTCGCCCACCTCCTGGCCGCCCGCGAAGACGCGGAACTTGCCAAAACCATACAGCGAAAGGGGCGGAGCCTGCACCGCACCGGCCACACCTTCCTTGGGGGACAAAAGCTCCATCACCCGCTCGCGAGTGTTCGCCTGGACGTCGGCCAGGAATGGCTGGACAGCATCAAAGCCCAGTGATTGCAGCATGCGGTCGACCGCTGGCGACTCCTGGGCGGCAAATTCGAGCAGCAGCGGAATGGCCAGGTGACGCTGCTGACGCAGCGACTGCTGGAGCCCGTACTTCTCGACGGTCTCGGCAGCCAGGTCGACCTGCGCCCTGGCCTCAGCGGCCTGATTGTTCTTGTGCAGCACCTTGCCACGATAAAGAGCGGTGGAGGCCAGCTCAGGCTGGTGCTCCCACACGGTGAAGATCTCGCGAGCCCTGTCGAGGTCTTCCAGAGCCGGCGCAACTTCTCCCTGTACGCCCCGGACCAGGCCTCGGACAGCCTGGGCCTTGCCGGTGCGCAGCTGG
Source organism: Candidatus Xenobia bacterium (assembly GCA_045863235.1). GTDB lineage: Bacteria > Vulcanimicrobiota > Xenobia > Xenobiales > QWHO01 > QWHO01. The sequence continues at coordinate 73,839 of BTUM01000019.1, forward strand.
CTCTGACCGATGGCGGCCTCCACGGCCTGATCGGCGTAGCCGCGCGCGTCGTCCACGCGACCGCGGTGCAGGTGAGAAAGCGCCAGGCCGACCAGCGCCTCGGAGCGCAAACCGCCCGCCGCCTCCGGCAGCAGCTCCAAAGCGCCCGAATAGGCTTTCCCCGATATTTCAAGGTCGCCAGCCGACAGGTAGGTGCCTGCCAGGCCCAGCATCAGCTCCACCTGCCGCTCCTTGGAGAGGGCCTCCTCGCGAACTTCCTCGTCGTCCTCGGCCGTTTCGTCGGTGGCCTCTTCGTCGGCAGCCAGCATCTTGAGGAACTGATTGACCAGGTCCGGGTCGAAGTGGGTGCCAGCCTCCTTCTCCAGGATCTGGCGAGCGTCGTGGTGGCTCAAAGGCTCGCGGTGAGGGCGCGCGCTGATCATGGCATCGTAAGCCTCAGCCACGCAAAGAATGCGCGATTCCAGAGGAATTTGGGTACCCTTCAGGCCCTGCGGGTGTCCCGAGCCATCGAACCATTCATGGTGGTGCAGCACGATCCGGAACACTTCTCGCAGACTCCCCAGACTGCTGAACAAAGTCTGGGATTGCTGGCTGGAGGCCTCCTGCAGTTGCTGCTTTTCGCCCTCGTCGAGCATCTCTTCGGTCTTGTCCAGGAAGGCTTTTTTCTGGCCGATGGTGCCCACGTCATGCAAGAAGGCAGCCAACTCGAGCACCTCGAGCCGGTTGCGGGAAAGCCCGGCCGCCTTGCCGATCTTCAGAGAGCTCTCGGCCACGCGGCGCGAGTGACCGCTGAAGTGCTCGTCGCGCTCCTCCACGCCCTCGGCCAGCAGTTTGACGATGGCCGCAAAATCGCGCCACTGCTGCTCGAGACCCTGAGAGAAACTCTTCTGCAGCCGATAGGACTCCAGGCTGCGCTTGACGCTCTGCACGAACTGCTTGTCGTCAAAGGGCTTCATCAAATAGTCGTCCACGCCCATCTTGATGGCGCGAATGGGCACGTCGGGACTGGCGTAGCCGGTGATCACGATGGAGCGGGTATCGGGCTGGTCGCGTTTGAGGTTGGAGATCGTCTCCAGACCGTCCATTTCGGCCATGCGGACGTCACACACCACCAGGTCGAAGGATGTCTCCTTCGCCTTCTGAATGGCGTCCAGCCCCGAAGACGCGGTGGTTACATCGTAACCCTCGTCCGTAAGCAGAATCTCCAAGGCTGCAAGCATCAAGGGGTCGTCTTCGACCACCAGGATCTTCTCCGGCACGGTGCCTCCCCAGTCACTGGTAAGTCGGTCCGACCGGCGACCGGACCGAGCATCCTACTGATCCCGAGTTGAAATTCTTTGGCAATTCCCCTTCTCAAGGCGAAGTCCTCCCTGCCCGGCGGGCTCCCGACAGGGGGCCCAGGGGAGGGAAGGATATTCAACCAACCTGAGCGGGCTCGCGTCGAACCTCATCCTCATAAGCTTGAATCCCGGTGAGATGGCGCCCCAGAATCAACTGCTGAATCTGGCTGGTTCCCTCGTAGAGGCTGGCCACCCGGGCGTCGCGCCAGAGCCGCTCCGGGGCAAACTCGTTGGAATAGCCGTAGCCACCGTGGATCTGGATGGCTTTGTCGGCGGCCCGCTTGGCCACTTCGCTGGCATAGTACTTGCACACCGAGACCTCGATGGTGCTCTTGCGGCCCTCGTTCTTGGCCATTCCGGCCTGGTAGACCAGCAACCGGGCGGCTTGCGTCTCGACATAGAGGTCGGCCAGCATCTCCTGCACCAATTGGAAGCCCGCGATCGGTTTGCCGAAGGCTTCCCGCTCCTTGGAGTATGCGACGCTGCAATCCAGGGCGTGCTGAGCGATGCCGACGCAGCCGCTGGCTACGCCGTAGCGCCCATTATCCAGAGCGCTCATGGCGATCTTGAAGCCCTGCCCCACCTCGCCCAGTCGGGCTGAATCAGGCACCCGCACGTTCTCGAGGAACAGCTCGCCCGTGTCGGAGGCCTTCAAACCCAGTTTCCCTTTCATCTTCTGAGTCTGGAAGCCGGGCGACTTCGTCTCCACCAGGAAAGCCACCATCCCGCGATGCTTGGAGCCCGGCTCGGTCTGGGCGAAGATCAGGGCCAGATCAGCCCAGGTACCGTTGGAGATCCAGACCTTCTGGCCGTTCAAGATCCAGTCCGATCCCTGGCGCACGGCCCGGGTGGCCAGGTTGCCCGCATCCGAGCCCGCTCCAGGCTCGGTCAGGCCAAAGCAGCCGATCCACTCGGCCGAGCACAGGCGGGGCAGGTAGGTTTTCTTCTGCTCCTCGGTGCCCCAGGCCAGAATCGTCAGCTCCACCAGCGACATCTGCACCGACAGCGTGGTGCGCACCGAGGAGTCGGCGTAGCCGATCTCTTCGAAGACCATTGCCTCGCTGATATAGTCCAGGCCGGCCCCGCCGTACTGCTCGGGCACCGGAACACCCAGAAAGCCGAGCTTGCCCATCTCGTTGAGCAGCTCCCGGGGATAGGCCTCCTCGATGTCCCAGCGGCGGGCGTGAGGCAAGATCTTATCCCGCGCGAAGCTACGCGCGGCATCGCGGATCATTTTTTGTTCGGAAGTCGGGTTGAAGTCCATGGTGGCGCGGCCATTCTGGCAGGCCGGTGAGCCCTCCTGCCGAAGGCAGGTCGCCGTGCGTCTGACCGAGCTGACTTACACCCGCTTCGAGGCACTCGACCGCTCACGCTGCGTGGCCCTCCTGCCGGTGGGAGCCATCGAGGCCCACGGCCCGCACCTGCCCCTTGGCACCGATGGGGTGATCGCCGAGGCCATGGCCGGGCGGGCGACCGAGTTGCTGGCCCACGAGGGATATACGGCGCTCATACTTCCCACGATGGACTTCACAGTGGCCGGGTTTGCCCGGAACTTTGCCGGCACATTCAGCTTCCGGCCCGAGACCGTGCGCCTGCTTTTGCAGGATCTGACGGCCGAGCTCTCGCGTTGGGGTCTGGCCGCGCTGGGAGTGGCCAATGCCCACCTTGACCCACTTCACCTGAAGTGCCTGCAGCAGGGCTTGGCGGATGCCCCCCTCCCGGTGGCCTTCCCAGACCTGACCCGTAAACGTCACGCCACCCGCCTGAGCGAGGAGTTCCAGAGCGGGGCATGCCATGCCGGCCAGTACGAGGGCTCTATCGTGCTTGCTGCCCGACCCGAGCTGGTCGAGCTGGCCACGGCCCGAGCCTTGCCCGACAATCCGCGCTCGCTGGTGGACGCCATCCGCGCCGGAATCTCCAGCTTCGAGGAAGCGGGAGGCCCACAGGCCTACTTTGGCTCCCCTCGCGGCATCAACGCCCCGGAGGGTCACGAGAGCATCGCCACGCTGGCGAGCATCCTGGCCGAGGAGCTGCTGGCTCTGCTGCGATGAAGCGCCTGAAAGGAAGACCGGGGAAGGGCCTGAAGTGTTCCTCATGAGACTCTTGACGCTGACCTTCTGCCTGCTGCTGACGGCCGCCGTGCTGGCCGAAGGCTTCACCACCAGGGTTCGCTTCCAGGCGGGAACCAGCGGCGCCAAGCTGCAGGGGGCCGTGGCCCGCGGTGAGGAGAACACCTACATTCTTGGCGCGACCGGTGGACAGACGATGGCGGTGAAGATCAGCTCGGTCGAAGGCAACGCCGTCTTCCACATCATCGGCTCATCGGGCAAGCCGCTGGCCGGCGCCGAGCCAGGCAAGGATGCCACCCAGTGGCAGGGCCAGTTGCAGCGCGACGGCGACTATCGCGTGGTGGTCGGGGCCACCCGGGGCGGGGCCGAGTACACGCTGCAGATCAGCATCAAGTAGGCTTGGGCGTTCCCCGCCTGATCGGGGTCGATGCCCTGCGGGGCGTTGCCGCCCTCATGGTGTTGCTCTATCACGGCTGGTTCGGTCCGCTGATCAACCAGGTCAGCCCGGAAGCATTCTGGCTGGCCTATCCCAGCTGGCAGGGCTTCACCGGGGTGCACCTGTTCTTGCTCCTCTCCGGGTTCTGCATTCACGCGCGGGCGGCCAGCGCCGGCCGCGCTCGCCCCTTCCTCGTCTTCTGGCGACGTCGGCTGACCCGGCTCTATCCCCCTTACCTGGCCGCCGTCGGTCTGAGCTTTCTGGTGCTGAGCGGGCCGGGCCAGAGAGAGCTCTGGATCGCCCTGGCGATCCACGCCACCTTTCTCCTCCCCTTCTTCCCCGTGACGCTCTGGAACTCGGGGAATATCGTGTTCTGGACCCTGGCCCTGGAAGAGCAGCTCTATCTCCTCTACTCCCCATTTCTCTGGCTGCGCAAGCGATTGTCGCTGACGAGGGTCGTCGCCGTGGTGCTGGGGGCGACCCTGCTCTACCGAGCCGCAGCCGTCTACTGGATGCAAGCCCGCACGCCGATGTGGTCGACCCCGGTCGAGTTTCTGGGCGCTCTGCCCGCTCAGGGAGGAGCAGCCTGGCTGACGCTGGGCCCGGCCCGCTGGTTCGAGTGGGTGCTGGGGGCGGCCCTGGCCGAGCGCTACTTTCAGGGTAAGCTCTACTTCTCGAGAAAGGCCGGTCTGCTGAGCCTGCTGGCCCTGGCCGCTGCCCTGGCCGGTCAGTGGTCTCAGCCCGGCTGGGTGCTCACCGACCCCTGCTGGGGGCTCTTCTACCTGGGGGTCTGCGCCTGGACCTTGACCCGGGAGCCCGAGCGACTGAGCGCACGGCCCTTGTGGAAGGCGGCCAGTCAGGTTGGGCTCTACAGCTACAGTCTCTATCTGGTGCACGTGCCGGTGCTGGATTTGCTCCAGCCCGTACTCGGGACGCTCGTTCCGCAGGCTCTGGCGCTGCCGCTTAGTTGCCTGCTGGTACTGCCCTGCGCCTACCTGTTCTACCTGCTCTTCGAACGACCCGCCCTGGAATGGAGCCGCCGGCTTCGCTGAGCGGCCGGACTTCTCAGACCCTGGGAGCAGCGCAGCCTGCTACTCAATCTGTTGAGCGCAGGACCTCTTCGAGGACTTTTGCATCACTCTGCTAGGCGGCAGGCGGGTTCTCGAGCCGTTCGAGCCGGCGATGAATGGCCTCGATCTCGCTTTCTCGGCGGGCCGATTCAGCCGCGATGAGCCCCCGCAGAAAGTCGGTCATCTCAAAGGAGCGCTGCTGATAGCTCTGCAGACCCCTGGCCAACTCCTGGTGGGAACGTTCCATTCTGAGCATCAGCTCACGAAGCAGGTCTCGGTGGTCTGTCAGAGCACCCATGACCAGACTAAAATCTTGAGCCTGGGCCTGACGGAGCTCTTCGATACGCTGATCCATCAACTCCAACCGGTATTCCATGGAAGCAACCTCCTGAAAGCATTCTACCAACCACCACCAGGAGAGGAAAGAACTTCCTCTGACATTGTTGCCAGCTGTTACCGAGCCTTGAACTCAACTTTGCCGCACCGTGAACGAAAGATGAACACTCCTGAAGGAACCCGACCTTCAAACGCTAAAGGCGCAGGCCCATGCTCACCCCTGTCAACCCGGACACCCTGGCCAAACCGCGCGGCTACTCCAACGGCCTGCTGGCCCCGGCAGGCTCGCGCCTGCTGTTCATCGCCGGCCAGGTCGGCTGGGACGCGCTGGGCCGCTTCGTCAGCACTGACTTTGCCGAGCAGTTCGACAAGGCGCTCGAGAACGTGCTCGAGGTCGTCAAGGCGGCAGGGGGAGGGCCCGAGAACCTGGCACGCCTGACCCTCTACGTGCTCGACAAGGCCGAGTACAATGCGGCCACCAAACGGGTGGGCGAGTTCTACCGCGCCCGCATGGGGCGCCACTACCCCACCATGGCCCTGCTCGAGGTCAAAGGCCTGCTCGAGTCCGAGGCCCGGGTGGAGATCGAAGGGACCGCCGTGCTGTGATCGCCCCCCAACACTTCCTCTATCAGCTCGAGGAGGGCGTTGCCACCCTCACCCTGAACCGACCCGACCGGCTCAACGCGCTGACTTTCGATGTCTACCGCGAGCTCAAGGAGGTCTTTCTGGCCCTGGATACCGAGCCGGGCGTGCGAGCCATCGTTCTTACCGGCGCGGGGCGCGCCTTCTGCTCGGGCGGGGACGTGGAGGACATCATCGGAGCCCTGTTCGCGCGTGACTTCGAAGGCTTGCTCGACTTCACCCGGGCAACCGGTGACCTGATCCTGGCCATGATCGAGTGCCGCCGTCCCATCGTGGGCGCCCTGAACGGCACCGTAGCCGGGGCTGGAGCGGTGATGGCCACGGCCTGCGACTTCCGGGTGGCCTCCGAAACCGCCAAGATCGCCTTCCTGTTCACCAAGGTCGGTCTTTCGGGCGCCGACATGGGAGCCACCTGGCTGCTCCCCCGTCTGGTCGGGCTGGGCCGGGCCAACGCCATGCTGATGACGGGAGACTTCACCAGCGCCCAGGAGGCCCTGGCCATCGGGCTCTACCACCAGGTGGTCAAGCCCGAGGAAACCCTGGCCGCGGCCACCGCTCTGGCTCGCAAGCTGGCGGCCGGACCGGCCTTCGGCCTGGAGATCACCAAGAAACTGCTCTACCGCGAAGCCCACATGGACCTGCGCTCGGCCATGGCCGCCGAGACCGAGATCCAGGCCGCCTGTATGCTGCACCCCGACTTCCGCGAGGCCTACGAAGCCTTTACCTCCAAACGGAGCCCCGCCTTCCGGTGATCGACACCGGCGCCGTCGAGGTCTTCCTCACCGCCGAGCACCGCCAGGCGGCCGACCGCCTGGGCGCTTTCTGCCGGCAAGAGTTGGACCAGGTGGCCCCCGAAACCGACGCCCAGGCCCGCGAAACGGCCCGCCTGGTGCTGGGCAAGCTGGGCCAGGGCTGGCTGGCCACCGCCGTGCCGGCCCGATTTGCCCGGGCCGAGATGCCTCAGGACGCGCGCGGGCTCTGCCTGGTGCGCGAGAACCTTGGCTACAGCTCGCCGCTGGCTGACGCCGTATTCGCCCTGCAGGGGCTGGGCTCGACCCCCTTGGCACTGGCCGGAACCCCGGCCCAGCAGGAGCGCTGGCTTCCGGCCGTGGCCCGAGGCGAGGCCATGGCCGCCTTCGCCATGACCGAGCCCGAGGCCGGGTCGGACGTTGCTTCCATGCGCACCAGCGCCCGTCCCGAGGGAGACTCCTGGCTGCTCGAGGGCCACAAGACCTTCATCTCCAACGCCGGCATCGCCGACTTCTACGTGGTCTTCGCCCAGACCGACCCCGCCCTGGGCAGCCGGGGTATCGGCGCCTTCCTGGTCGAAAAGAACAATCCCGGTCTTCTATTCCTGGGGCCGCAGGTGATGAGCGCCCCGCACCCGCTGGGAAGTATCGGCTTTGAAGCCTGTCGGGCCGAGCTGATCGCCCGCGAGGGCTTCAAGCTTGGCATGCGCACCCTGGACGCCCTGCGCGTCTCGGTGGCCGCCGCCGCCTGTGGAATGGCCGCCCGGGCTCTGCACGAGGCCCGTCGGCACGCCCTCAAGCGCCAGCAGTTCGGCAAGCCCCTGGCCGAGTTCCAGCTGATCCAGCAGAAGCTGGCCCAGATGGCCATCGGCCTGGACGCCTCCCGCCTGCTCACCTATCGGGCCGCCTGGCTCAAGGACCAGGGGCGCGAGCGGCTGACCAGCGAGGTGGCCATGGCCAAGGCTTTTGCCACCGAGACGGCCCAGCAGGTCATCGACGCCGCCATGCAGGTGTGCGGAGGGGTGGCCATGCTCAGCGACCATCCCGTGGAACGGCTCTATCGAGCCGTGCGGAGCCTGCGGATCTACGAGGGAACGACCGAGATCCAACACCTCATTCTGGCCCGGGAGCTGTGTAAAGATGTGGACCCCGCCTGAGCGCATCAAGCACGAGAAGCCCGAAGGCGGCTGGCCGGACGCCCGGACGGCCGCCTCAGCCCGGCTGTTTTCTCCCGTCCAGGTCGGCCCGATCCAGCTCGAGCAGCGAACCTGGGTGCCGGCCATGGTTCCCTGGCGCGCCACCGAGGAAGGCTTCGTCACCCCCGACGTGGTCGACTGGTACGCTCGCTTCGCGGCTGGGCGGCCAGGGGCCCTGGTGGTGGAAGCCACCGGCGTGCGCGACATTCCCAGCGGACCGCTTCTACGCATAGGCCACGACCGCTTCCTGGAGGGCCTCAAAGAGCTGGTCCAGGCAGTGCGCGAAGCGAGCCAGGGTCACACCAGGCTCTTCATCCAGCTGATCGACTTTCTGTCCATCCGTCGCCGACCTGAGCCCGCCAAGTTTTTCGCCCGCTTCCTGGAGTTGACCGAGCGCCACCGCTCCCACTTCCCCGGTCTGAGCGACGAGGCCATCCGCGAGCATCTCGCCGCTCTTCCCGATCCTGAGCTCGACCGCTATCTCGACGAGCGCGAGTTGGAGTCGCTGCGCTTTGGCTGGCGCGAGCGCATCAGCGACCTGGACAAGCCCCACATCCTGGAGCTACCCCGGGTGCTGCCCGACATCTTCGCCCAGGCCGCCCGGCGGGCGCGGGAGGCCGGCTGTGACGGCATCGAGTTGCACTACGCCCACGCCTACACCATGGCCAGCTTCCTGTCAGGGCGAAACGATCGCCCGGATGGCTACGGCCAGACCCGCCAGGGCCGCATCCGCCTCCCCCTGGAAGTCTACCGGGCGGTGCGCCAGGCGGTGGGCTCCGACTTCGTGGTGGGCTGCCGCTATCTGGCTCACGAAGGCATCGAGGGCGGCTATGCGCTCGAGGATGCCGCCTTCTACGGCCAGGAGCTGGCCCGGGCCGGCATGGACTTTCTCTCGCTCTCGCGGGGGGGGAAGTTCGAGGACGCCAAGCAGCCCCCTGTGGGCTGGTCGGTCTACCCCTACACCGGACCGAGCGGCTACGAGTGCATGCCCACTGTGCTCTCCGACCAGAAAGGGCCCTTCGGACGCAACGTGGAGAGCGCCCTCCCCATCCGTAAGGCGTTGCGCGACCAGGGGCTGGACACGCCGGTCGTGGTCACCGGGGGCATCTGCAGCTTCGCCCAGGCCGAAGGACTGCTCGGCGATGGTAGCGCCGACATCGTGGGGGCCGCCCGCCAGAGCCTGGCCGACCCCGACTGGTTCCGCAAGATGCAGCTCGGACGTGGCCAGGAAGTGCGCCGCTGCAAATACACCAATTATTGCGAGGGGCTCGATCAGAAGCACAAGCAGGTGACCTGTCAGCTATGGGATCGCCTGGGTCTGGACGAGCCCGGCTTGAGACTGGCCCAGGACGGCAAGCGTCGCCTGACGGCCCCGAGGTGGACGCCATGAAGATCGTTGTCATCGGAGGGGGGCCATCCGGCCTCTACTTCGCCATCCTGATGCGCCGGCTGGGCCACGAGGTGGAAGTTTTCGAGCGCAATGCCAGGGATGCCACCTTCGGCTGGGGAGTGGTGTTCAGCGACCGAACCATGCGCTACCTGGCCGAGCCCGATCCGGAGACCCACCGCCTCTTGCTCGAGCACCTGCGCACCTGGGAGAACGTGGACATCGTCCACCGGGGAGAGCTGATCTCGGTAGCTGGCAACCGCTTCTCGGGCATCGCCCGCATCGCCCTGCTGGAAGTCCTGCAAAAACGCGCCTCCGAGCTGGGGGTCGCGCTCCACTTCGAGCGCGAGGTGTCCGATCCGCTGGAGCTCTCGGCCGACCTGATCGTGGGGGCCGACGGGGTCAACAGCCTGGTGCGCGCCCGCCTGGCCGAGCATTTCGAGCCCTCCCTGGAACTGGGCAACAACCGCTACATCTGGTACGGCACGGTCCAGCCCTTCGGGGGACTGACTCTGACCTTCCGACCCGGCCCCCTTGAAAATCTCTTCATGGCGCACAGCTACAAGTACAGCGGGGAGCTCAGCACCTTCATCGTGGAGGTGGACGAGCCCACCTGGCGCAACATCGAGCACCTGGACGAGCCTGATTCTCGCGACCTTCTCGAGCAGGTGTTCGCGGCCGACCTGGGCGGCCATCCGCTGTTGAGCAATTTCTCGCGCTGGATCCGCTTCACCGTGGTCAAGAATCGGCACTGGTTCCACCGCAACGTGGTGCTGCTGGGAGATGCCCTGCACACGGCCCACTTCTCCATCGGCTCGGGCACGAAGCTGGCCCTGGAGGACTCGATCGCCCTGTGGGAGGCATTCCGCGCCCACCCTCGCGTGCAGGACGCCCTGCCCGCCTTTGAAGCCGCCCGACGACCTCAGGTGGAGGAGTACCAGGCCGTCTCCGAGCTGAGCCGGCACTGGTTCGAGAACGCCCGCCAATTGATGCACCTCGAGCCGCTGCCGTTCGCCTACGAGGCCATGACGCGCAGCTCGCGGGTGGACGACAATAGCCTGGCCCGCCGCGACCCGGCCTTCGTGGCCGCTTACCGCGAGTACCTGGCCCGGGGGGCCTGACACCGTAGCCTGTGACTTCGTTGGCCGGCTGACGAGGTCAGCGGCTCGACCGTCTCAAGCGGCGCCGACGTTCCAGCTCCTGAAAGCAAGCCCTGGTTTCGGACTTATTCATACCGCCCATCCCCCGCTTGACCTCTCGATGGTGATCGCCCTGAATCTCCAGGCTGCCAGACAAGACTTTGAGCCGGCCCGGTCTACAGAACGCGCAATCAGTTCCGGCCGGAGGAGCGCAAGGCGGCGGCCAGATAACGGCCAAGTTGCGCATGGGCAACCGGGTCGAGCTCGGGAATGACCAGTCGCGCGATCGAGCCGCGTGACTCCAGCACCACGGCCGAGAACGTCAGGGTCTGCTCGGGCAGATGCAGGTCCACTCCGATGGGATCGTTGCTGGCTGGCAGGGGGAGGGGCGTCTCGACTCGCAGGCCGCGCAAGCTGACATCGAGCACCTTCAGGCTCTGCAGGCCGCAGCTGGCGGTCAGGTCGCAAGCCGACACACGCACATAACGGCGCCGCTCGAGCGAGAACAAGATGGCCTCCTGGCGCTCCACGCCGACCTGCTGACGACCTTCCGGCCCAGCCGCCGTCCACGCCACCCGACCCTCGAAGCTGAGATCCGGCTCCAGCGAGATGACCTCGAGCAAGCCGCCCACCTCGACCGGATGCTCGGAGTCGCACTCATAGCGCATGCCTCCGGGCGAGACATCCAGGCAGCGAGCCGGGCAGGTCGTTTCACCCGCCCTGACAGTCAGCTGCCGCTCGGCCGGACGCCGGGGGGCGGACCGCTTCTCCAACAGCAACTCCTGTTCGGGCCAGGGCAGGGATTCCTTAAGCATGAGCAACCTCCGAATTGGCGCCGCTCCCTTCGGCTCACCCGCATGAGTTCCTTCCGCTCAAAGAGATTCGAGCGCGGCTCGCAGGGCAGAGACCGTGGGAGGATGCCGATCGCACAGGCTGCGAAACTCGTCCCGGTCAAGCAATCGCCGGCAGTGGACCTCAATCGCTACCGGGTAGAAAAGGGGCTCGCGATCCCTGGCAAACTCCACCTCAACACCCTCAGGGACAGCCGGAGGGCGAACATAGGAGACGTCCAGAGGTCGAAATGCGTAGCCCAGAACGGCCAGCACCTTCAGGCAGCGGCGCTGCTGGTCGAAGTAGAGCGGCACCAGGCAGCGCACGTCCTGGCCCACGTCCGGGTCACCGGCCAGGTTCTTCAGCCAGCTCTGGGCTACCCGGCGGTCGGCCACGGGCCATGGCAAGCCCACCTCGAAGGCCGACTGAGACGCGCAACCGCGAAACAAAGCCTCCATGAAGTCGAGCTCCGGGCCCAGGGGCATCTCGACCGGGCCCTGCCGGGTCTGACGAGCCATCAGAGCGGAGAGCGCCTGGCGTCCGAACGCCTCTCCCAACACCTGACGCGCGAAGGCATAGCTCTCGGCCCGACGCTGATAATAGGTCACCAATGGCTCAAGACTGAGCGATGGACGCACCTGAGGCCTCTCCCGCCTGGCGGCACAACCCAGGCTGGGGAGCTCGAGCTGCTTGACGTGTGTTTCGCGAGTCATGGCCAGGACGGCCCGACACAGCTCGCGCAAGCAGGCCTGGTAACCTTCTCCTCGCTCCACCCGGGGGCTCTCCAGCGCCTGGTCGGGCTTCAGGAGGGGCTCGAGGCACCACTGCTGGTGGGCATACCAGCCATCCTCGGGACCTGGGACCAGGCTCAATTGGCCCTGCTCCACCCGCCGCATCAGCTCGTCGATGAGGCCAAAGCCCTCTGGGATCGGTTCTCGCCCCAGCAACCGCCGGGCGAGGTCGGTCTCCAACGCCCGCGAGGGAGGAAAGACGGCCCAGTTCGCGCCCGGCCGCCCCAGGGCGGCGGGCTCTTGCACCAGGGGATTGGTCAGCCGGGCGGCCAGCCGCAGGTGGGCCTCGTAGACCTCTCGACCGGGGCCAAGGCTGTCGAGCAGGGCCTGAGCCCGACCAGACTCGAGGGGAGTTTGGAGAAACCGGTCACGGCGGAAGATGCCCACCAGCTCGGGGTTCCAGCAGTAGAACGCGAGTGGATGCGAGCGCTCGCGAGCGCCCAGGAACTCGGTCATGGCAGGAAGACCGATCTGCTCGACTTCGGGCGGGACAGATGGCTGCAACCCCCGCAGTCGCAGGCTCACCCACAGATGAGAGGCGGCATCGTTCTTGGCCATCGAGCGCTCCAGCCAACCGGCCAGAAGCTCGTTCTTCCCCCTCAGACGTCCCGCACCCCGGTCGGCAGCCAGTTCGACGGCCGCCATCAGACCGTCGTCGAAGGCCTTGGCTTTGGCTGCCAGCACTGCCGCGGAGACCATGTGGCCGTTTCCAGCCAGCTCGCTCAGGTCCGGAACGAGCTCAACCTCCTCCTCGCTCGACCCCTTGGCTACGGGAACCTCCAGGCGCAGGACCTGGCCGCTCCGATCGATCTGAATCTCCATGGATGGCCGGTTCGTCTTGCGGGGGGGACCGGCCCTGCAGGGAAATTTCAGGCCCTCATGCTGACATGGACAGGTCATGGTAACTCCCAGCGGCGTGCGGTTCGAAGGTGGCGGCCAGAACTGGCGGGCCATCCTGCCTGCCGGCACCTACCTGCCCGAGCCCGTGGTGATCGAGCAGACTGAACAGGGCTTGAGCGCCCACCTGCAAGCACCTCTGGACAAGAACTTCGTGTTCCCCTGCCGTCGCGAGCGCGACGGCAGCATCGCCATCGCGCTGCAATCGGACAGTCGGGCCGAGGCCGTCTTCCACCCCGATAGCCTGGAGTATGGGGTCCAGCTGGGCTCACACCGCGAGGGTTACCGCGCCGACGGGAGCTGGCTCTTCCAGTGCGCCAGCGGCGGCAAGGTCTACCGGGCAGAAGCCAGCCCGGGTGGAGAGGTAAGGGGCTCGCTGCTCCAGGGTGACTCGATTTTGCCCATGCAAGCCAACTTCGACGGCAAGCGTTTGCAGATCGGGCCCGACAAGACCCCCTTGCGCCAGCGAATTCAGGAGCAGGGCTTCTTCAGTGGCCTCTGGCTGGCCATGCGCTGCGCCACCAGCCCTCAGCTCAACAGTTTCCTCTTCCGCGACTCCTGGAGACTGTTTCCCGCTCTCGAGCACCGGGCCGGTATCTTGCGCCAGGAGATGGAGCAGGGAGCCCAGAGCGTGCGCCAGCTGGTCTGCCCCCCGGAAAACTTCTCGGGAGTGAAAGAGACCGACCAGTCGGTCGCCATCGGGGGCGTGGTGCTGCGGCGGGTGGTGCGCACCGACCCCGAGCCGGCTACCCGGCAACTGGAAAATCATCCGTAACATTGCTACAACCAAAGGCATGAGGCAAAGCGAGTTCATCTCAGCTGACTCGGCCCGCCAGCAAGGTCTGCTCGAACGAGCCGGCCCCCCTCCGCCCGGGTTTCGAGCGGTGCTGGACAACAGTCTGGCCTACTGGGAGCTCCGGCGCCTGGCCTACAACCTGGTGTTGACCGCTATCGTGCTGGGGGTCGACCTGCTTGGGACACCCGCCCGAGGGGAACTGCTCCGCTTCCAGTTGCTGCCGCTGGTTCTGCTGGCCGTCCTGGCGAACCTGTGCTACTCCACAGCCTATCTCCCCGACCTGGTGCTGCAGTACTCGTCCTATCGACCCCTCTGGCTGCGAGTCCGCCCTCTCCTGTTCAGCTTCGGACTGATTCTGGCCGGGGTGCTGGCCTTCAATTTAGCCACCGCAATGGTGCTCAGCAACTGAGAGCGGCCCCGACCTCTCAGCGAAGCGCAGAGAACTTGTTCTGAGCGGCCCCAGGGCCCGACCTCCGCGCGCAGCTCTACATTTCAGAGGATTCCTCGGGACGGCTCACCTGGAGAACGGCCCTGCGCGCCAGGGAGGGGCCGAAACCACGCTGGAGCAGGAAGCGCATAACCTGCTCGGCGCTCTTGCCCCGCGCCAGACGACCCCGAGCAAGCTCCCAGGCCTGCTCGAAGTCGTCTTCCTCGGTGACCTGAAAGGCCAGCTCCCGCTCCACGCCCCGCTGTCGCAGCTCGGCCAGAATGCGCTCGCGACCCAGGCCGCGTCGTCGGCGCGAGCGAGCGAATGACTCGGCAAAGCGCCGTTCGTCCAGATAGCCGGCCTGCTGCAACTCGTCGAGCAGGGGGGCATCGAGCTCGAGGCCGAGCTTACCGGCCAGCTCGGCCCGTGAATGGTCCCGCTGGGACAAAATGGCGTAAGCGCGCTCTCGCAGGGACCTGAGCTCGGCTTCGGGAGAACGGACCGCAGCCTCCGAGCGGGCCGGTCGGGCCCACGCGGAGGCTCTGCGGCCGCCCACCTAGACCTCGACTTCCACGGCTTCACCGTTGGTGCGGTAGTTGAAGGTCTGCATGCCTCGCACGGTGCGCTCGATCTCGTCGGCCACCTGGGCGTGCTCTTCCAGGAACGCCCTCGAGTTCTCCTTGCCCTGGCCGAGGCGCACTTCGCCGTACGAGTACCAGGTGCCCGATTTGGAGAGCACGCCGGCCTCGAGACCCACGTCGATGAGACTCGACTCACGCGAGATGCCCTTGCCGAACAGGATGTCGAACTCGGCTGAACGGAAGGGTGGGGCCAACTTGTTCTTGACCACCTTGATCTTGGCCCGATTGCCGGTCATCTCGCCGTTCTGCTTGATGGTATCCATGCGGCGCACGTCGATCCGCACCGAGGAGTAGAACTTGAGCGCCCGGCCACCTGGCGTGGTCTCGGGGCTGCCGAACATGACTCCGATCTTCTCGCGAATCTGGTTGATGAAGATCACGGCAGTCTTGGTCTTGGAAATGGTGCCGGTCAGCTTGCGCAGAGCCTGCGACATCAGACGGGCCTGCAGGCCCACGTGGGAGTCGCCCATCTCGCCTTCGATCTCAGCCTTGGGCACCATGGCCGCCACCGAATCGACCACCACCACGTCCACCGCGTTGGAGCGAACAAGCGTCTCGACGATCTCCAGGCCTTGCTCGCCGGTATCAGGCTGGGCCACGTAGAGATTGTCGAGATCGACCCCGAGGTTACGAGCGTAATGCGGGTCGAGGGCGTGCTCGACGTCGATAAAGGCAGCGATTCCACCCAGTTTTTGGGCTTCGCCCACCACCTGCAGGGCCAGGGTGGTCTTGCCCGACGACTCGGGGCCGAAAATCTCGGTCACCCGACCGCGAGGGATGCCTCCGATACCCAGGGCCACATCGATGGCCAGAGAGCCTGTGGGGATGGCCGGCACCTCATAGCGCGCCGAAGCATCACCCAGTTTCATGATGGAGCCTTTTCCAAACTGTCGCTCGATCTGCGACAGGGCCATGTCCAGAGCTTTTGCTTTATCCATTGCAGTTGCACCTCATCTGTTGTCCCGGTGCGACCGGGCTTTGCCAGCGCGCGCGACCCTGAAACTTTGCGCGCTCCGTGCGACGGATCAACCTTTGAAAGGGAACCTGGCCACCGGCGTATAGACCGGTCCGCCCGGTCGCAAGTGGCTCTGCATCAGAACCGCCTCCGCGATCCGAGACCGGGCGCCACTTGCCACGGTCAGCTCACCCAGCGTCTTTTGCAACATCTCGTCGCGACGCGGAGTGCGCCGCCTTCCCAGCGTGACGTGGGCCGCGAATGGCCGCTCCTCGCGAGCCACCCCCAACCCTTCCAACTCATCCTCGACACGCCCCGCCAGTTGCACCAGCGGGCGCTCAGGAGCCAGCCCCACCCAAACCACACGGGCCCGGGAAGGAGAGGGAAACGCGCCGACCCGGCTCAACTCGACCTCGAAAGGCTCCATCCCGCTCACGGCCCGGGCCAGAGCCTGCCGGATCGACTCGATGCGCTCGTCGGGGGTGGCCCCCAGAAACTTCAGGGTGAGATGGAAATTTTCAGGCCGAACCCAATTGACATCTGCGGCTACCGCCCGAAGAAGAGATTGAATCTCTTCCACCTGACGAGCAACCGAAGCCAACTCGACGGCAACGAACAAACGCTGTTGACTCGCGTTGCAACACCTCTTTGCGCCCGTCAAAGCCGGGCCTGAGGTTGAATTTCGTTCTTGCCCCCGGGGATCCTCCCGAACACCGTACAAACATAGCGAAACTTTCTCGATCATGAGGGAAGGCGCCGGTTCCCCCCTGGGGGCCGGCGCCTTCTAAACTGGACCTTACCCATTCAGTTTAACTCGCTCCGAGAGAAAAGTCGGTGATCCAGTTCACGGAAACTCCTCAGAAAAACTGCGCCAACCGATCGACGCCGATGCCGCTGGCCAGGACCCACTCGGACCGATCCGCAAGCAAACGCCCGGTCCAGTCCAATCGCCCTCCATCGACCAGGTGCAACAGTGGTCCAGCGGCCCGAGCTGCAAGAATGCGCAACATTGGACCCGAGTAGTAAGATAGACCTTCGCAGCGTCCCAGGTCGATGACCAGTTCCAGGGCAGGAAACTCTCTTTCCAGGGGCCCCAGAACCTCCGACTCGAGTCGAGCATCCAGGCCCCGGCCGCGAGGCAGAACGACCCCTCGCTCGGCCAGGTAGGCGGCCGAGGACGCCGGGTCGTGAGCCCTGAACTGACCCTGCACCTCGACCCCCTGCTCAGCCAGCAGGCGCAGCACCCGACGGCTATCACTGACCTCCAGCACCACCCGCTCGGCGCGGGGTGCGAGGACTCTCAGGTAAATCGACGCGTGCTCGCGCAGCGCCTCGAGGATGCTTCCGCCTCGACTGGCCGTGACGGCGGCAAAGAGCTGAAAGTGAGGCAACCAGGAGGGGTCCGGCAGCGGCTGCATACGGATCACGCGCTGACTGGCACACAACCGGACCGGCTTTGAACGCGAGTGACGTCGGCGCCGGGCCGCTTCGAGCGCCAGGGCCAGGCTGGGGTCACCTGCCACCTCGAGCCCCCGAACAGCGCTCAGGACGTTGTTCTGGTGAATGCCACCCAGGGTTCGGGTGGCCCCAAACGGCAGGGCCGGACCCAGGCCCAGCGCCTCGAAAGGCTCAGCCGCTTCCAGCAAGGCCCCTTCAGCGGCATGCAAGCGCCGGGCGTCCAGGCCCAGGACGCGACTGGCCTGTTTTTCCTCAAAACGGCGCAGCAGCTCGACCGGCTGGCCGTCTCGAGCACGCTGATCGAATACCGCCAGCATCAGCGAATCAAAGTCGCTGGCCGGAAGTCGGGTCAGGGCATCGACCAGAGGACGACCCTCCAGACGACGCAGAATGCGCTCGAGAATCTACTTTTTCTTGCCGTTGCCGGCCGCAGCCTGGACTTCGGCCAGCGAAAGCTTGACGTGACGGAGTTGGTCCAGGATCACGTTGAGCTGGGTCGAGGTCAGGAAAGGCACCTGATTCATCGGCTCGGGACGAGCATCCTCGGCCTGGACGGTGGGCGGCTCGCCCCCCGTCTCATCGAAGAACACCTGACAGCGCAGTACGCGCGTGGCCAGCTTGTAGATCAGGCTCACGTCTTCGTAGGGATTGTTCGGGAAGTCGCGCCCCCACGACTCCATCACGTGCATGGTCAGCTCTTCCAGGGACATCGGCTTTTGCTGCTTCTCGAGCACCCGGCGGATGACTTCCACGATTGGTGTGGTCTTGCCCACGTCTTTCAACGACATACTTCCTCCGAGTCGGACCGCCCAACAGATTGTGCCGGATACCGGCGAGGGCGAAGCCGGCTATTCTGTGCAAACTCGCCTTCCCCTCCCGAAAGGTGGCTCCCCCGACCCCGCCGAATCGCCCCTGAGTATGTGGGACCTCTCACACATCGACTCCTTCGAGGCTTTGTGCCAGCAGGTTTTGGCCTTCCTGCGCGACGATCTGTCGGCGGAACGGTGCCTTTTCCTTTATCAAGAAAAAGAAGCTGATGAGCTGGTGGTGGAAGCTGCCCACGGCATCGAGCCCGAAACCGTCTTCACGACGGCTGAAATCAGTCAGGAGTTGCTCCGCTCGGTCCGCCACGAGGGCAAGCCGATCATCTTGCTCGATGCCGGCGCCGACCCCCGATTCGGCAATCGAACCAGCGTGGTGCTCAGCAACTTGCGCTCGATTCTCTGTCTGCCGCTGCGTCATCCTTCCCGGCTGGTGGTGGGCCTGCTCTACGCCGACAACCGCATCAAGGCGGGAGCTTTCACCGACAAGCACCTCAAGGTGGCCGAGGAATTCGGTCAGGCACTCGAGCAGAGGCTCTTCGAGATGCGCAAAGCTGGAATCAAGATCGGCCGCGAGATGGCCGAGACTGCGCTGCCCCCCTCCGCTCCCCAACAGGTGGAGCGCGCCGCCCCCGGGCCTCCCCCGCCGGCGGTCAAGGACGAGGTTCCCACCCTGGCTCAGAATGCCGGGTTCGTGCCTCCTCCGCCCATGACGGAGGACGAGGATGTCCTTAGAAAGCCTGATTGATCCGCCTCCCGAGACATTCAACCTGGCCGAATACTGCCTGGATGCCCGACTGAGCGAAGGGCTGGGCGATCAGCCCGCCCTCTACGTTTCGGACAAGTGCTACTCCTATCGACAGGTATGCCAGCGCTCCCACCAGATGGCCAATCTGTTCCAGAGCCACGGTTTGCAGGCTGAGCAACGGCTCCTACTCAGTCTCAGCGACGGCCTCGACTACGCGGCCTCCCTGTTCGGGGCCCTCAAGCTGGGGGCGGCGGTGGTGATGCTCAACCCGGGCTTTTCGCCCGAAGAGAACCAGGCCATGGTCGACTACTCCCGGGCGCGACTGGCGGTCGTGGAGGGCGACCGGCAGGAAAGCTTCGGGGGACGGCTTCCCCTGGTGACCCCCGATCAGGCCGACGCTCAACCCCACGACTTCCAGCCCGAGTATCGCACCCACCGCGACGACGTGGCCATCTGGCTCTTCTCAGGCGGCACCACCGGAAGACCCAAAGCCGTTCTGCAGAGTCACCGCTCCTTCTACAACACCACCGAGCTCTACGCCAAGCGCTTCCTGGGGTATCAACGCCAGGACCGCACCCTCTCCGTGCCCAAGCTGTTTTTCGGGTATGCCACCGGCTCCAACCTCATCTTTCCGTTCTCGGTTGGGGCCAGCGCCGTGCTCTTCCCCGAGAAGTGCACGGCTGACGTCCTGTTCCAACAGATCGCACGTCATCGCCCCACAATCCTGGTGAATGTGCCCACGATGGTCAACCACATGGTGAGCCATCCCGAGGCCGCCAACCAGGACCTCAGCTGCCTGCGCCTGGCCACGTCGGCCGGCGAGGCCCTGCCCGAGGCGCTCTTCCATCGCTGGCGCGAGGTCTTCGGGGTGGAGTTGCTGGACGGACTGGGCACGGCCGAGATGTGGCACATCTTCCTGAGCAATCCGCCCGGAGCGGCCCGTCCCGGCACGCTGGGCCGCCCCGTGCCGGGCTTCACGGTCAAGGCAGCTGACGACGAGGGCCGCGAGGTTCCAACCGGAGAGGTGGGTCGGCTCTGGGTTCGAGGGGACTCGCGAGCACTAAGCTATTGGCAGGAGTCCGACAAGAGCCAGGAAGCCCTGCGGGGCCCCTGGTTCGTTTCCAGCGACCTGGTCAGCCAGGACGAGGATGGGTACTATCGCTACTGCGGTCGGGGGGACGAGTTGCTGAAGGTGGCCGGGCGCTGGCTGGCCCCCCAGGAAGTGGAGAGCTGCCTGTTGACCCATCCGGCCGTCAAGGAGTGCGCCGTGGTGGGCGTGATCTGCGAGGACGGGCTGATCCGACCTCACGCCTACGTGGTGGCTGAAGGTCCAACCGGCCCCGAGCTCGAGCAAACCCTCAAAGACCACGTTCTGGCCGCGCTGGAGCCCTACAAGCACCCTCGGCGGGTGCTGTTCGCGGCCAGCCTCCCCCGCACTCACCTGGGCAAGGTAGACCGGGGGGCCCTGCGCTCGGGAAGTCTTGAAGTCTGTGGAACCTGAACAACTGGAGGAGTCATGACGCTCATCGAAAGCGGCTCGGCCGCGGACGCCGCGGAGATCATCCGCAAGAACAAGGAATACTCGCTCTTTTCCTGGTCGGTCCAGCAGGATGTCAGCCCCATCCCGATGGCCCGGGCCAGGGGGGTCTACTTCTGGGACGCGGCCGGCAAGCGCTACATCGACTTTTCCTCCCAGCTGATGAACGTCAACATCGGACACGGGCATCCCAAGGTGATCGAGGCCATCAAGAAGCAGGCCGAGGAGCTGGTCTTCGCCTATCCCGGGATGGCCACCCGCTCGCGCGGGGAGGCGGCCGAGTTGATCGCCTCGATCACTCCGGGCACGCTGAAGAAGAGCTTTTTCACCCTGGGTGGGGCCGACGCCATCGAGAATGCCATGAAGATGGCTCGGCTGGTGACCGGGCGCCAGAAGATCATCACCCGTTTCCGCAGCTTCCACGGGGGAACGTTCGCGGCCGCCTCGGCCGGAGGCGACCCGCGCCGGCTGGCCTTCGACCCCGGGATGCCCTGGATCGTCCGGGTCCCCGAGCCGTACGCCTACCGAAGCCCCCTCTATCGGAACTGCACCCCCGAGGAAGGGGACATGGCGGTGGTGGACATGATGGAGGACATCATCGAGATGGAGGGGCCCCAGACCATCGCGGGCATCCTGCTCGAGGGCTACAACGGCTCCAGCGGCCTGATCGCTCCCTCCACGGCTCGCTACTGGCACCGCATTCGCGAGCTGTGCGACAAGCACGGCATCTTGCTGATCGCCGACGAGGTGATGAGTGGCTTCGGGCGCACCGGCAAGTGGTTCGGGGTGGACCTGTACGGGGTGGTGCCCGACCTGATGGTCATGGCCAAGGGACTGACTTCGGGCTACGTGCCGCTGGGGGCTGTGGTGGCCAGCGAGGCTATCGCCGACCACTTCGAAAAGAACATGCTCTGGTGCGGCCTGACTTACAGCTCGCATCCGCTGGCCTGCGGAGCGGCAGTAGCCACCATCAAGGTCTATCAGGAAGAGAACCTGATCGAGAACGCCGCCGCCATGGGCAAGGTGCTGGAGGCGGGCATGCGCGAGCTGGCCGAGAAACACCCCTGCGTGGGCGACGTGCGGGGTGTCGGGTTGTTCTGGCTCTTCGAGCTGGTGAAGAACCGCCAGACCCGCGAGCCGATGCAGGGCTGGAACAAGCCCCTCACCGAGCCGATGAAAAAGGTGGCAGCCCGCCTGCGCGAGCTGGGGATGTTCACCTTCGTGCGCTGGGACTGGGTTTTCTGCGTGCCCCCCCTGTGCATCACCCCCGAGCAGGTCAAGGAAGGCCTGGCCATCATCGACGACGCCCTGGGCCTGGCTGACCCCTACGTGGAAGGTTGAGCCCCTTTCAGGAGGCTCGCTTCCTGGCCCTCACCACCTTTCGCAAGAACGGACAGCCGGTCACCACCCCGGTCTGGTTCGTGGAGCGAGAAGGCAAGCTCTACGTGCGCACGGGGGCGCGCTCGGGCAAAGTCAAACGGATCAGGAACCAGACCCGGGTGCAGGTGGCTCCGGCGTTGCGGCCGGGTCACCTGCTGGCGGAGGCCCGCTCGGGTCAGGCCCGCATCCTGGGCCAGGACGAGCTGGCCGAGGTGAATCGGGCGCTGTCCCGACGCTACGGTCTGCAAAAAAAACTGGTCGATTTCGCCCTGCGACTGGGGCGAGTCGAGTCATGTGCCCTTGAAATTGAACTGGACGGAGGGCTCGGGGCGTAGAAGGCGAAGGGTCGCCCGCCATGACCCTGTCGGTGGAACGTGCCCGTGAGATCATGTCTCGCATTTCGCAGGGAGACAACCCCGATTCGCGACTCGATGGACTGAAGCCCGACTTCAGCCCTCCGCCGCCGCCTGTACCTCGCTCTTGGGATTGGAGCGAGGAGGCGCGCCAACAACGGGTGGCCTTCTTCCAGCAGCGCGGCAAGAAGCTCGAGCACCTGACCGGCTCGGTTCCCGAGCCGGACCCGGCCGAGCTGCAGGGCAACATCGAGCAGTTTCTAGGTTATACCCGCATTCCCACCGGCGTGATCGGACCGCTGCGCATCCGGGGAATGTTTGCCAGCGGCGATTTTTACGTGCCGCTGGCCACCTCCGAGGGGGCCCTGATCTCCAGCTACGACCGCGGCGCGCGGGTGATCACCCGCTCGGGCGGGGCCAGCGCGGCGGTGACCGCCGAGCAGGTGCAGCGGGCTCCGGGCTTTGCCTTCGAGACGCTGCGCGAAGCTGCTCTCTTCACCACCTGGATCCACGGCCAGCTCGAGCGCTTCCAGGAAGTGACGGCCGGCCGGACCTCACACGGTCGGCTGCTCAACCTGGTGACCCACGTCGAGGCCAACCACGTCTACCTGATCTTCCAGTTCTACACGGGCGACGCCTCGGGCCAGAACATGGTCACCCTGTGCACGGCCGAGATCTGTCAGGACATCCTGGAGCGCACTCCCGTGCAGCCCCGCTTCTGGTTCCTGGAAGCCAACATGTCGGGCGACAAAAAGGCCACCGCTCAGAGCTTCCTGCTGACCCGCGGTCGGCGGGTCATCGCCGAGACGTTGATCCCTCGCCGTCTGGTCGAGCGCGGCCTGCACACCACCGCCGAGCGCATCCAGCATTGCTGGCTGATGAACTTCGTGGGGGGAGTGCAAACCGGCTCGATCGGAGTCTCGGGCCACGTGGCCAATGGCATCGCTGCTCTCTTCCTGGCCTGCGGCCAGGATGTGGCCACCATCAGTGAAGCCTCGGTGGGTGTGACCCGGATGGAGAACCGGGGCGGCGACCTGTATTGCTCGGTGACTCTGCCCAACCTGATCGTGGGCACCGTGGGCGGCGGCACGCGCCTGCCCACGGCCCGCGAGTGTCTGGCCTTGCTCGAGTGCACCGGCGACGGCACAGCGCAGAAGTTGGCCGAAATCTGCGCAGGAGTGGCCCTGGCGGGCGAGATCTCCATCTGCGCCGCCATGTGCAGCCACCAGTTCGCGGGCGCCCATGAGCGCCTGGGTCGTCCCCACAAGCGTTGAGCTTTCCGGCTCGACTGCTGGCCTATACTCGCGAACGCTTTCCCCTGGCCGCTTACGTGCCCATGATCACGGTCTTCACCTTCTCGGCCGCGGCTTACTCGCGCGTGGCCCGGGGGGTACCGGGCTTCGTCCCCTGGCCGACCTTCGCGGTGGGCTGTTTCACCTCGCTGGTCTTCTTCTTCTGGCTGCGGGTGCTCGACGAGCACAAGGACGCCGATACCGATCGCCAGTTTCGCCCCGAGTTGCCGGTGCCGCGCGGTCTGATCAGCCTGCGCGAGCTGCGCTGGACGGGCCTGGCGTTGCTGGGACTGGCCCTGGCTCTCAACGCCTGGCGCGATCCGCGCCTTCTCTGGCCCTGCCTGGCGGTGGCTCTGTGGGCCGCCCTGATGACCAAAGAGTTCTTCGTGCGCTCGTGGCTGCGGGCTCACGTTACCTGGTACCTGATCAGCCACATGCTGATCATGCCGATGATCGACTTCTACACCACCGGGCTGGACTGGATCGAAGCCGGGCGGGGGATCCCTCAGGGGCTGGAGCTGTTCTTGATCGTCACCTTTCTCAACGGCACGGTGATCGAAGTGGGACGAAAGCTGCGCGCCCCCTCCGACGAGCGGGTGGGGGTGGACACCTACACCCGCGCCTGGGGACTCAAGCGGGCCCCGACCGTCTGGCTGGGGCTGCTGGCCCTGACGGCCCTGACGGCGGCCGGCGCGCTGCACGTCGTGCGAGCCGGGTCAGCCTCGTTCGGGGTGCTGGTGGGGATGTGGCTGCTGGCCAGCCGGGCCGGGCTCCGATTTCGCGCCGAGCCGGCCACGCACCGGGCACGGGCGGTGGAAGTTGCCTCGGGACTGTGGACCATCGGCATGTATCTCCTGCTCGGCCTGGCCCCCTGGCTGGCCTTTCAACCATCGTAGGCCTCCGCCCGTCGCCCGTCGGCCTGGCGAGGACTTCCAGGCCTTGTCGAGGAATGTGGCGCGCATCGGAGGGGGGGTTCCCTTCTCCAGATCGTTTGGAAAGGATCTGGTGACAGTGCGTATCTTAATGAAAGTATCGATCCCGATGGAAGCGGGCAACGCCGCTATCATGGACGGGAGTCTACCGATGAAGCTGAAAGCGATCCTGGAGGACATGAAACCGGAAGCCGTCTACTTCATTGAAGAGCACGGCAAACGCACGGGCATGATCGTGGCCGATCTCAAGGACGAGTCCTGCATCCCGGCCCTGGCCGAGCCGTTCTTCCTGGCCTTCAACGCCACGGTGGAGATGCACCCGGCGATGGTGCTCGACGACCTGATGAAAGCAGGCCCTGCCATCGAGCGGGCGGTCAAGAAGCACGGTGCGCCCGCGATGGCGCACGCCGGCTGAGACTTGAAAGCCCGCTCCGGCGGGCTTTTTTACAGCAATGACCGTAGCGATAGGATCTCCTGGGCAAGCTCCCCGAACCGAACCCTGTGAACGCATTCTACCGCCCCGGTGATCCGGTCGAGCCTCGCGAGCTGGGGGGCAAAGGGGCTCAGCTGGCGCGGCTGGCAGCCCTGGGGCACGAAGTTCCCCGCTTTATCGTGCTCAAGTCCAGCGCTCCGCTGCCCACGTCAGAGGCCCTCCAAACGGTGCTGCGCCAGGCCGGCCTGGACCGCTCTCCCCTGGCGGTGCGTTCCTCGGCCGTGGGGGAAGACTCCCGCCAGCGCTCCTTCGCGGGCCAGTTTCGCACCCTGCTGGGGGTGCCAGCCACCGGGGCGCTGAGCGCCGTGGAGCAGGTTCGCGCCTCTCTGCACCAGCAGCATGCTTACGGAGACGAGGCCCTGTCCGCCATGGCCGTGATCCTCCAGGAGATGGTGGCACCGGACTGCTCGGGAGTGCTGTTCACGGCCGACCCGGTCAGCGGCCAGCGTGACCTGACCGTGATCAGCGCCGTGCGGGGTCTGGGCGAGTTGCTGGTCAGCGGCGAGGTGACCGGGGATACCTACAGGGTGCACCAGGGCAAGGTGCTGGAATCGCTGCCGGGCGATCAGTCCGAGCAGCTGGTTCTCGAGCAGGGGAAAGCCGTGCGTCGTCCCCTCGCCGCCCGGACCGGCCCCTGCCTGGGCGTCGAGCAAGCGTTGCGCCTGGCCGAGCTGGGCCAGCGCCTGGCCCGAGAGCTGGATGGCCCCCAGGACGTGGAGTGGGCCCTGGTGGGCACCCGGTTGGTAGTGCTGCAGAGCCGCCCCATCACCACCCTTACCGAGGAACCGGTGCTGTGGGACAACTCCAACATCATCGAAAGCTACTCGGGGGTGACCACTCCCCTTACCTTCAGCTTCGCGCGCAGCGTCTACGCCCACGTCTACCCCCAGTTCTGCCGGGTGATGGGAGTGGAGGAGAGCGTGCTGGAAGCCAGCCGACCCATCTTCGAGAACATGCTGGGCCTGATCCACGGGCGCATCTACTACAACCTGCTCAACTGGTATCGCACTCTGGCCCTCCTGCCGGGGTTCAGCTTCAACCGCGACTTCATGGAGCGCATGATGGGGGTGCGCCAGAAGCTGCCCAACCCTCCCGTGACGCCTCCTTCCCACGGACGGTGGCGCGACCTGGCCCGGCTGGTTCGCATGGTCTGGACCATGCGAAACGAGCAGGCCCGCCTGGGCCGGGAGGTGGAGGACTTCCACCAGAGGGTGGAGGGCGTGCTGGCCCGCCATCGCGGCGGTGACCTCAAGAAACGGACCCCGGAGCAACTGATCGCCCTCTACCGACAACTCGAGAAAGAGCTTCTGTGCGAGTGGAAGGCCCCGCTGGTGAACGATTTCTTCGCCATGATCTTCCACGGCCTGCTGGGCCGGCTGGTGGAGAAGTGGCTGCCCGGCCTGCCCCCCACCCTGCAAAACGACCTGTTGTGCGGGGAGGGGGGGATCATCTCCACCCGCCCCGCTGAGGCCGTGATGGAGCTGGCCCGCCGCGCGCCTCGCCAGCTGTTCGAAAGCCACGCTGACAGCGAGGTGCTCGAGCGGCTCGAGCCGGGCTTCCTGCACGATTACCTGGAGCGCTACGGCGACCGCTCGGTAGGCGAGCTGAAGCTCGAGACCGAGACCCTGCGCGAGAACCCGACCGCTCTGGTGGCCCTGATCCGGGCCTACCTCGACCATCCCCCGCGCGAGCAGGGCGGGCGGGCAGCTCGCGAGGCAGCCGAGCTGGTAGTGCGGGGCAAGCTCAAAGGCTGGAAGCAGCGCATCTTCTTGGCCGTGCTGCGGCAGGCGCGCGAGAGGGTGCGCGACCGGGAGAACCTGCGCTTCGAGCGCACCCGGGTGTTCGGGCTGATCCGGCGGCTCTTTCTGGCGCTGGGGTGGCACCTGGCCCGGCTGGGAGCGCTGAAGCACGAACGAGACGTGTTCTACCTCACCCGCGAGGAGATCTTCGGCTTCTTCGGCGGCACCGCCGCCAGCAACCGACTCGACGAGGTGGTGCAGCAGCGCCGGGCCGAGTTCGCCGGCTACCTCTCCGAGCCGGCGCCCCCGGATCGCTTCCAGACCGTAGGGCCACCATTCCTGGCCCGCTTTGCGCCCGAAGCTGCCGTCGAGGGCGAGCTGCGCGGCCAGGGCTGCTGTCCGGGCCGGGTGCGCGCCCCGGTGCGCATCGTGCGCGACCCTTCCCGGCCCGGCGAGCTGCGCGGGCACATCATGGTGACCGAGCGCACCGACCCCGGTTGGGCCCTGCTCTTTCCTGTGGTGGAGGGGCTGCTGGTGCAGCGTGGCAGCCTGCTGAGCCATTCGGCCATCGTGGCCCGCGAGCTGGGCATCCCCTGCGTGGTGGGCATCCCGGGCCTGCTCGAGCGGCTGCAGGACGGCCAGGTCGTCGAGATGGACGGCACCACCGGGCTGGTGACGTGACCGTCTTCAACGACTCCACCATCCGCTATGCCAGCGTCTGGGAGGACGCCGACGTGCTCTGCGCCG
Organism: Candidatus Xenobia bacterium; assembly: GCA_045863235.1. Classification (GTDB taxonomy): domain Bacteria; phylum Vulcanimicrobiota; class Xenobia; order Xenobiales; family QWHO01; genus QWHO01. The sequence continues at coordinate 101,041 of BTUM01000019.1, forward strand.
CCCTCGAGCCGGTGGCTCGCCAGGGTAACCTTCTCTCCATCGCCTCCGGGGGCGACAACGCCCTGGCCCTGCTGACGCTCGACCCCGCCCGGGTGGTGGCCTGCGATCTTTCGGGTGCCCAGCTGGCCTGCCTGGAGTTGCGCCGGGCCGCCTTCGCCCGCCTGGAGTACCCCGAGCTGCTGGCTTTCCTGGGAGTCACCCCGTCGGGAGCCCGTCGCTTCTACTACCGGGCCCTGTGCCTTGGCAACCAGACGCGCGCCTTCTGGGACGAGCGCATGCGCTGGATCGAGCGGGGCGTGATCCACGCTGGAAAGTTCGAGCGCTACCTGCGGTTCTTTGGCCTCAGGGTGCTCCCCTTGCTCTACTCGGCCGAGACCCGCAAAGCGCTTCTGCGAGAGAAGAGCCCCGAGGAGCAACGACGCTTCTACGAGCAGCGCTGGGACAAAAAGGCCTGGCGCTGCCTCTTCCTGGCCTTCTTCAGCCGCCAGGTGCTGGGCCTGGCCGGCCGCGACCCGGCCCTGCTGCGCCACGTGCGCGTGCATGTGGGCCGCCGCCTCCTGGCCCGCGCCCGGCACGGCCTGGCCCGGGTGCCCACCTGGGACAATCCCTACCTCACCTACATCATGACCGGCAACTACGCCCCGCACGCCCTGCCGCGGTATCTCAGACCCGAGCACTTCGAGCTCATCCGGGGCCGCCTGGACCGGCTCGAGCCGTTCCACGGACCCATCCAGGCCACCGGGCGAGGGCCCTTTGACGGCTTCAACCTCTCCGACCTGTTCGAGTACTTCTCCCCGCAAGAGCACCGCCAGGTCTACTCCGAGCTGGTGGCTCAGGCCCGCCCTGCAGCCCGGCTGGTTTACTGGAACCTGCTGGCCTCGCGCGGCGCCGTGCCAGGCCTGCCGGTCACCCGCCTGCAAGAGGAGGCCCGAGCTCTGCACCGGCAAGACCGGGCCTGGTTCTACCAGGCCCTGCAGGTGGACAGGCGTGACTGAGGGACTGCGGGCTCTGGGGGTGGCGGGGCTCTTTCTGGCCATCTTCGTTCTGGCCGAGCTGCTCAAGCGGGCCTTCCACCCACCCCCCGAGCTGACCCGCAAGTTCGTGCACTTTGCCGGCGGCCTGGTGGTGGCAGCCTTTCCATGGCTGCTTTCCTCCCCCTGGACCGTGCTGGCGCTCTCGTGCGCCTTTGGAGGGATCCTGTGGATCTCGCGCCGACTGGGCCTGCTCTCCAGTGTGCACGGCGTGGCCCGGCGCTCGCAGGGCGGGCTCTACTATCCGCTGGCCGTCTTTCTGCTCTTCTGGCTGTCAGCCGACCAGCGCGCCTTCTACCTGGTCTCGGCCATCGCGCTGGTGCTCTCGGATACCCTGGCGGCCCTGGTGGGCACCGCCTACGGTCGCCATCCCTACGCCGTCGAGCAGGATACCCGCAGCCTGGAGGGCTCGGCGGTCTTTTTCTTGACCACCTTCCTGGGCGTGCACCTGCCCCTTCTGCTCATGACCGACCTTGATCGCCGGCTGATCGTGCTGGTGGCGCTGATCATGGCCCTCCTCCTGACGGCCTTCGAGGCCATCAGCCTGGAGGGCAACGACAACCTGATCGTGCCCCTGGCCAGCTATTTCATGCTGGTGAAGCTGACCGACAAGTCGGTGGCCCACCTGACGGTGCAACTGGCAGCCCTGTTGGGGTGCCTTTCGGTCACCTTGCTTTTGGCCTGGAAGCTGCGGACCTTCTCGCTGGCGGGAGCGGTGGGAGCGAGCCTGGTGCTGTTCGGATCCTTCAGCCTGGGCGGCCCGCTGTGGGCCGTTCCCCCCTTCGCCGCCCTGGTGGCCTATCTGTTGCTGCGAAGAAGATTTCCCGACCGCCACCAGGTCCTGGCCGTCTTCTACGTCTGCTTGGTGCCCACGCTGATGCTGCTGGGCAACAATGCCCTGACCACGGGGCTCAAGTGGCCCGGCGATCCCCTGTTTTTCCCCTTTGTGGGTGCGGTGGCGGCTCAGCTGGCCATCCTGATCTACCTGGAGATGCCCGAAAAGCCGTTCCAGGCGACTCTGCTGGGGGCTCTGGCGGTGCTGCCGCTCTCACTCTGGCTGCACCCTGAGGCCAGCGGAGCGGCCTGGACCTGCCTGCCGGCGGTGCTGCTCGCCCCCCTGATCTATCACGGCCTGAGACGACGCTACGGTCTGCCCGAGGGCTATCCCATGGTGCGCCGCCAGGCCCTGGCCACACTGCTCCCGACCGCCGTGGCGGCCGCCCTGCAGCTCAGTTCGTCACCGCCTGGTGGATGAGGTAGCCTGCTCCCGCGGCCACCCCGATGCCCACGGCGGTGGCCAGCACCGGGTGCTCCTTGATGGCCTCGCCCACCCCGGCCAGGCCGTCCTTGGAGCTGTTCAGGGCCACCGAGGCCGCTCGAGCCACCGTGGCGGGCACGCCGGCGCGCTCCAGCACCACTCCCGTGCCCACGCCCGCAGCCAGAACCACGGCTGCCGAGACGCCCGGGTTGTCGATGTAGAACTGCTGGATCTCGCCCCCGACCTGCTCCACGCTGCGCCCGGTGGCGCGGGCGTATTCGGCGATCTTCTCCTTCAGGCTGCGGTCGATACGGGCCGCGTCCTCGCGGGTGTTGCCAGTGCTCTGGGCAGCCTGCTGCTCGAGCGCTTCGAACTCGCTGCGCAGCTTCTCGGCCTCGGGCGTCGAGGGCGGCGGAGGCACCGGGGTGGCCTCGGTCTGCACCGCCTCGTAGATCACGTAGCCCACGGCCGCGGCCGCGGCCACCACCACCACACCGGTCAGGATGGGGTGGTCCTTGATCGCCTGCTTGATGGACTCGACGCTGGTGGAGACCGAGTCGCTCAGTCCCAGCTTCTCCAGGCCGATGCCCGCTCCCACGCCCACCGCGTAAGCCACGCTCAGGGTCAGCACGGGGTGCTCGACCATGTAGCCGCGCAGATCGCTGGCCACCTGCTGAGCGCTGCGCCCGGTCTGGCGGGCGTACTCGCCCACCGCGCTCATGACCCGACGGGTCGCCTGCTCCTTGGCGTCGTCATCCTTGCTCTTCTGCAGCAACTGATCGGCCTCGTCGAAAGCTTTGTCCAGCGCCTGCTGGGCCTGGGTCTGGGTCTCGCTGACCGGCGGCGGCTCGGGGGGCTTGGAGCAACCGGTCAGGCTGACCGCCCCGATGGTCCCCGCCAGCACCAGGCACACCCCCCGCGCCCAGCCCGACATCTGGCGCACCGGCTCGCCGGTGGTCTCGGCCTTGCTCTTGATCCAGGGGGGTTTGGGGCCGGTCTCGGGGCGCTCGCCCAGCCGGACCGCATCCCCCTCGGAAGCAGTGGACTGAGCCCGTGAAGGCGAAGTGAGAGAAGGATGACTGACCGTTGGGGAAGCGAGGACCTGCATGGAACCCTCCCGAGACATTTCGGTGGAAGGTACTCCGGAGCCCTCAAAAAGTTCTGAAAGCGGGCTCCTCATTCAGCTGCTGGCGATGGTTGCGGGCTCGCTCTCGCTGACCTGGGGATGGACGGCGATGATGCTTGTCGGCTACCTGGTGCGCCAGAGTCGCAGCGAGGTGGCGGTGGGTCTCGGCCTGCTGGCCGCTCTGGTGGGCGGGGCTCTAAGCCTGGGCCTCCCCATCCGGCTCCTCCCGCAACGATGTCGGGGGCAGTTCGCCGAGATCAGCTGGTACGTCACTTGCTTGCTCTCGGTCGTGGGCTGCCTGATGCCCGCGCGCGCCCCTCATTTCGAGCTGCTCAGCCTGCCCGTGACCCCCTGATGGAGGTCTACATGGTCGGTAGCCTGCTGATCATGGTCGGCGGCTACCTGGGCGTACGCGCCTACTGGCCGCGCACGGCTAGCCCGGCGCGGTGAGCGCCCTGCCGTTGTCTTTTGGTCCCAGCTCCAGCAAGAAGGGCACTGCTTTCTCGGCCCACTGATCGGGAGTTGCATAGCCGTGAGCACTCTCCCCGAAGCAGCTCTGCAGCATCTCGGTGTTGATGGTGCCCGGGTTGAGGCTGACGGCCGCCAATCCCGAGGGCAGCTCGTGGGCCAGGGCCTTCGTCAGCCCTTCGATGGCCCACTTGGTGGCGCAGTACGGCGCCACTTCGGGTGAGGCGCTGCGACCCCAGCCGCTGGAGAAGTTGACGAACACTCCCTGGCCAGCTTCGATCATCGACGGCAAGAAGGCGTGAGCGACGAAGTAGACGCCCTTGATGTTCACGTCCACCACGGCGGCGAACTCGTGATGGGGCACCTCCCACAGGGGCGCGTTGCGGTTGATCAAGGCGGCGTTGTTGAGCACCAGGTCGGGAGCTCCGTGGCGGGCGACCAGGTTGGCCGCCCAGCGCTGCACGGCCGGCCCGTCAGCCACGTCGAGCACGGCCATCTCGTGGGGGGCCTTGAGCAGATGGCACTCGGTGCGCGAGCAGCCCAGCACCAGATGGCCCAGAGCGGCAATCTTGCGGGCCATCGCTCGGCCCAGGCCGCGCGAGGCGCCCGTCAGGACCACCTTCTTCATCGGCGCTTCTTGACTTTGACCGAGCCCACGATCAGGTACTGATCTTCCTCGCGCAGCACCATCTGCTGGTCGTCTTCGCGTTGCTTGCGCAGCTCCTCCACGCGTTTTCGGTCGGCATCGTCCACCAGGGCGTAGAGCCGCCCGTCATAGCTGCCCACGTAGACGGTGCCGTCCGGCCCCACCGTGGGCGAGCCGTTGACGTACTTGCCCGATTCGAAGCTCCAGCGCAGCTCGCCGCTCTGACCGTCGATGGCATAAACGTGGTGGTCATGGCTGCCCACGTAGACCGACCCGTTGGGTCCCACGGCGGGTGAGCCGAAGATGGAGCCGCCCGTCTCGAAGCTCCACTTCTCTTGATGGGTTTCAGGGTCGACCGCGTAGAGCTTGCCGTCGGCGCTGCCCAGATAGATGGTGCCGTCCGCTCCCAACGTGGGGGCGCTGCGGATGCCTCGCTCGGTCTTGAAGTGCCACAGCTCCTGGCCGCTACGGCTGTCCAGCGCATACAGCTTGCCATCCTCGCAGGGCACGTACAAGGTGTTGCCGTCTGGAGCCAGCACCGGCGCACCGTGCACGCTACCCTTGGTGTCGAAGTGCCAGCGCTCTTTGCCGTTCTCGGCATCGAGCGCATAGAGCCGGGCTCCCTCCAGGCCCACTCCCGAGCCGATGAACAGGGTCTTCTCGTCAGCCGACAGGGTGGGGGAGGCGTCGGCCGAGCGGTCGGTGTCGTCGATGGTAAACTTCCAGCGCTCGGCGCCGGTCTTGCCATCCAGGGCCTGGATCGTGCCGAAGGCCGAGCCCACGAACACGGTGCCGTCGCTCTTCACGGCGGGCGTGCTCTCCACGCGCCAGCCCACGTTGCGACTCCAGCGCTCCTGCCCATCCCTGGTATCCACCGCGTGCAGGATGCCGTCCAGCGAAGCCAGGTAGAGCATCTTGCCGTCGGGGCTGAGCCGGGGTGAGCCCCAGATCTCGCGGTCCACCGGACAGGCCCACTTGAGCTTGGAGGTGCGAGCGTCGATAGCGTAGATCTTCTGATCGTGACTGCCCACGTAGAGCACACCATCCTTGCCCAGCAACGGACTCGAGAACAGGGCCGCCTGGGTGGGATAGGCCCACAGCTTGTGACGATCGATCTTCTCCTCGCCAAAGAGCACGCCGCCCGCCTCGCGCATCGAGACCGAGCCCGGCGCGAAGGTATCGGCAGGCTCGGAAGAGCCCGATGCAGCCGCCGGCCGGGTCAGTCCGGGCGACATCCAACGCGTATGGGCGGCCTGCACCGCAAGGAGGCTCACGGGCCCCAGACTAACCGCCCCGGACCCCACAGGTTGTTTCCTCGATGCTACAGTTTGTCTGCCGGTCAATACCTCGAACAACCGTTTTATAGGAAGGCTCACCCCGCAGGCGAAGCATCCGCCGTGCAGGTGACGCGGTTTTTGTACGGGGAGGAACCCTTCACGGCGCGCTGGGGGGAGTTGGCTCTGCGCGAGCCAGGCAGCCAGACGGAGTGCTGGCTTCTCCCCGAGCGGGCCGGTGCCACTTCCGCCATGCTCCCCCTCCCAGGCCTGGGCCGGATGGGCCACTTCGGGGCCCGCGACCGGGAATCGGCCGTGGCGGTGCTCGAGCATGCCACGAGGGCCCTGTTCGAGCAGGGCGCTCTCAAGGTGCTGGCCCCCATGGACGGTACCACCTGGGAGCGCTACCGACTGGCTCTCAACGGCCCCCAGGACAGCTTTCTGGGGGAGCCCACCAATCCGCCCGAGTATGCCGCCTGGCTCGAGGCTGCCGGCTTTGGCCCCGATCAGCACTACACCAGCACCCTGACCACGGACCTCGAGCGCGTCTATCCAGAGCTCGAGCGGCTCGAGCGGCGTCTGGCCGGGCGCGTCGCCATCCGCCCGCTGCGCGACTTCGAATCCGAGCTCGAGAGCCTGCACGGCCTCTCGCTGGAGGCCTTCGCTCACAACGCCTACTTCACGCCGATCAGCCTGGCCGAGTTCAAGGCCCTGTATCGCCCTCTGGCCCCGCTGCTGCGAAACGAGCTGGTCCTGATCGCAGAGGAGGGACCCCGCCCGGTTGGCTTCGTGCTCAGCTATCCCGACCGCGTGCCCGGGCGGTTGGTGCTCAAGACTCTGGCCACCGCTCCCGATCGGCGCGGGCTGGGGCTGGGAACCGTGCTCACCGCCCGCATCCACCAGGTCGCCTGCCAGCTCGGATTCAAACAGGTGATCCACGCCCTCATGCACAGCCAGAACCCGTCCCAGCACGTCTCCCAGCGAGCCTCCGCAGGACGGGCCCTGCTCTGGCGCCGCTACGCTCTCTACAGCCGGGGGGCCGCATGAGGGTCGAGGGCCGCGAATTCGCCCCCCCGGGCAGCTCCAGCCTGGAGGGACTCAATCCCAACATCGCCGCCCGTCTGCAAGATCGAGCCCGCGAGCAAGGGGACTGGCCGGCCCTGGTCGAGCGGCGCAGCCGACGGGTCACCTTCGGCGAGCTGGCCGAGCGGGTGGCCCGCATGGCCGGCAGCCTGGAGAGGAAGGGGGTCAAGCCGGGGCAGCGGGTGCTGATCTTCGTGCCCATGTCGATCGATCTGTACGCCGCCCTGCTGGCCACCTGTCACCTGGGCTGCACAGCCGTCTTCGTCGACGCCTGGGCCGACAAAGCCCGCCTGGAGGCCGCCCTGGAGATGGCCATGCCGGATGCCTTCCTGGGCATCCCCAAGGCCCACCTGCTGCGCTTTTTCAGCCCCCGACTACGCGGCTGCCCGGTGCAGCTGATGGTCGGCGGTCCCTTCGGCAAGTGGGAGCAGGCCGGTCCCAGCCGACCCGTGGCCCAGATGAGCGTGGAGTCGCCGGCCCTGGTCACCTTCACCACCGGAACCACCGGCCGACCCAAAGCAGCTCTGCGCACGCATGGTTTCCTGTGGGCCCAGCACCGGGCCCTGACGGCCCACATGAAGTTGCGCGACGTGGATGTGGATCTACCCACCCTGCCCATCTTCGTGCTCAACAACCTGGCCAGCGGCATCACCAGCGTGTTGCCCGACTTCGACCCGCGTCGCCCGGCTGACATCGACCCCGAGCGGGTCTACCGCCAGATCCTGAGCGAGCGGGTGACCACCTCCAGCGGCTCGCCGGCGTTCTACAGCAAGCTATGCGCCTGGTGCCGCGAGCGAGGCCTCCACCTGCCGCTGCGGGCAGTCTTCACCGGCGGAGCGCCGGTCTTGCCCCCCCAGGCCCGCGAGCTGCAAGAGAGCATCGAGGGGAAGCTCCACGTCGTCTACGGCTCCACCGAAGCCGAGCCGATCGCCGGGCTGGACGCCGAGGAGCTGCTGGAGGCCTCGGCTTCAGGTAAGGAAGGGCTCTGCGTCGGAACGCCGGTACCCCAGCTCGAGCTCAAGCTGCTGCGCCCCTGGGACGGCCCCATCGAGCTCGACTACCGCGGCCTGGACTACTGGGAAGCAGCCCACGGCGAGGTGGGCGAGGTGGCCGTCGCGGGGCGGCACGTTCTGACCGGCTACCTCGACGACCCCGAGAGCGACCGACGGGGCAAGATCCGCCAGGGAGACCGCATCTGGCACCGCACCGGGGACGCGGCCCGGAAAGACCGCCAGGGTCGGCTCTGGCTGATGGGACGGGTTTCCGAGCGGGTGCAGCGCGAGGAGAAGGTGGAGTGGAGCATGCCGGCCCAGATCCGCGCCCTGCGCGTCGAGCCGGTGCGCCACGCGGCTTACTTTGGCATGCCCGATCCGCTGCTGGGCAACCGGGCCGTGCTGTGCGTGGAGGCCCCCCGGCCCTGGTCGGATGACCTCTCCCGAAGGGTGCGAGCCGCGCTCCATCCGGTTCCGGTGGACGAGCTGCACGTGGTCGAGCACATCCCCCGCGACCCCCGCCATGCCTCCAAAACCGACCTGGCGGCCCTCAAGCGAGAGCTTTACGGCTGAAGGCCCGCAGCTCCTCGAGCCGGGTCCAGGCCGCGCCGGAATCGATGGCCTGGCCGGCCCGCACCAGCCCCTCGCGCATGTCCTCGACCAGGCGACCCGCCCACAGGGCGGCGGCCGTGTTCAGGAGCACGACCTCCCGGCGAGGGCCGCTCTCGCCCTCTAAAATCGCCTTCGTGATAGCGGCGTTCTCCTCGGGAGAGCCGCCCTGCAGAGCCTCGGGCGAAGCCGCCGACAACCCCAGCTCAGCCGGATCGAGTCGCAAGGTCTCCACCTGGCCCTCGGTCTGGCGCACCAGCAGGGAGGGTCCCTCCAGACCCAGCTCGTCCAGCCCCCCCGGGCCATGCACCACCAGGCAGCTGGTCACACCCAGCTCGGCGGCCACCCGCGCGACGGGCACGCACCAGCGCTCGGCGTAAACCCCGATCAGTTGCGATTCGGCCCGAGCCGGGTTGGAGAGCGGGCCGAGCAGGTTGAAGACCGTGCGCACGCCCAGCTGGCGGCGTACGGGTGCCACCGAGCCGATAGCGGGGTGGAAAAAGGGAGCGAAAAGGAAGCCCAATCCTACCTCTTCGATGCAACAGCGAACCAGATCGGGCTCCTGCAGCAGGGGGACTCCGAGGGCCTCGAGCAGGTCCGCGCTACCCGATTGAGAGGAGACCGAGCGGTTGCCGTGCTTGGCCACGGTGGCCCCGGCGCCGGCGGCCACCATGGCCACCGTGGTGGAGATGTTAAAAGTCGAGCGACCATCCCCTCCGGTGCCGCAAGTATCCAGCAACGGTCGCCGCGAGGGAGTGATGGCACGGCCAGCCGACCGCATGGCCTGCACGCAGCCGAGCAGCTCTTCCTCGCTCTCGCCTTTGACCCGAAGCCCCATGAGGAAGGCCGCCATCAGGGCCTCACCGGCGCGCCCCTCGATCATGTCCAGCACCGCCTCACGAGCTTCCCCGGCGCTCAGGGGGCGCGCTTCGCTCAAAAGGCGAATGGCGTGTTTGATGGCCTGGCTCATCCGGCTGCCTTCGGCCGTGGCGGGTTAACAACCTGGCAAAGAGTGGACCGGCCCGTCAATGTTAGGATGACCCCCGATGGACGCCGCCCGACTGCCCTTTCCCCCGGAACCCCGCCTCAACCAGCTCTTGATGGCCGCGCCCCGCGGGGTTCGGCCTGCCGGCGTGGTGGCCGGACGCATCTCGGGGGAAGAGTTCAGCCTGGAGGTCGTCAGGGGCAGCCAGGGCAATCGCAACCTGACCGGTTGTCTGGGCAACCAGATGCTCGAAGGCCGGGTGGAAGAGACGAACCAGGTGCGTCACTGCACCGGGGTGGGCCTCAGTGGCTCCTACGACGTGACCAGCGAGCCCGTTGAAGGAGGGCGTCAGGCCGAGGGCTGGGTCGGTTCTCGCTCGCTCGAGCTCCGCTCCACGAACTGGGGAGCAACCGTCAAGATTGAAGGGCGCATCGGCCACGACCGGGTGGTCCTCACCCAGTGGACCCAGCGCGATGGCCATATGCTGAGCGGCTACATCGGCAACCGCAACATCTCCTTGCAGTCGCGGGTCGCACCCGGAGAAACGCCCCTCGAGCCGCTCGACTACCTGCCCCTTCTCGTGAAGCCCGAGCCCGAGTATCCGGTCCGCACCTACGCCTTCTCCAGCTCTTGCGGCATCGACGCGCTGGCCTAGAGCGCCACGCCCTTTGACGCACTCTCCATCGCGCCGGAACTCCTGCCCGATCAGGAGGAGAGCACATTAGCGAGACTCGGACCCTCGCCCAGTGTGCACGATCGGCGGCCTCTTTGTGTGGCTTTTGACCAAGCGGCAGCAGCCTGGTAACTTGGAAACCGTGGTTGTCGATCCAAACATCAACCGCGTGATCCTGCCTTGGCTCGGGTCGCACTCTTTCCCGAAGGGTTGCCAGATCAAGCGCAACGAGCAGCGCTTTCACAGTAACGAGTTCCGTTCATTGTCAGCCTACTATACTCAACCAATCAGCGTTCTCTTGGGCTTTCCTCTGTTGATATTCAAACTCAGAAGGACTCTCTGGCCACACCCTTTTCGATTCCTTCCAGTCGGGCTCGTGAGGGACTTTCACCCTCGGCCTTGGACCCATGCCCATCGCAAAATGCACCAGAATCACGTCAACCGCCTCAAGAACGATCGGATGAAGCCGAGACCCGCCACTCTCGAGCGCTTGGCCGAGGTCTTCGGGATCACGGTCGAGGATCTGGTCGAGACCGCCGAGGCCGACATGCTTTGTCCTGGGCCAAGGAAGATCCCGAGCTCGCCGGCCTGGTGCAGCAGATCCCGCTGCTCGACGACGAGCAGAAGAACGCTCTGCGCTCGGTGCTGCGCGCTGCGCTCGATGGTCGCCTGTCAGCAGGTGCAACTGAGCGCTCGTGGGCGACAGCCCGCCCTGCGCTAACCGGATCGGCCGGACCGCTCCCGGCAGGCTCCCAACCCTCCCGAGCGCTTCGAAACGAATGCGCCAGGTCGAGGGCCGCGCGTTTCGAGCGGGTAGGCCGGTAGGTTGCCCTACCGACCTCCCACACCACCGTACGAAGGGGTCACCTATACGGCGGTTCATCGTGAAGGCGCAAGCCTGGCGTAAGTCTCGAGAAAGCTTACGAGTCCCAAATCGCTGAGCCATCGCGTCGGGACTGCAAAGTTCATCTGCTTCATCGCCGAGTTGTGCCACGGGCCAAGCCCGTTGTTGGAGCACTTCTTGGCTTCGTCGGGGGAGAGCCCCCGGCGACAGAGTTCTTTGAGTCGGGTCTTCGGTTGCCGCCAGTGGCGCCAGAGTAATGCCCGCGCTCGATGGCGCAGCCATTGGTCCAGCAGCAGGAAGGTCTCCTTCACGTCCGACAAGCGGAAGTAGGCTGTCCATCCTTGTATCACCGGCTTGATGAGCTTAAAGGCTCCTTTGAGCGATTGGCCGCGACCAGTTCCAAAGAGCCGGCGCAGCTTCGCCTTCAGGCGCCTGAGGCTTTCAGGGGCTACCTTCAACCGCAGTTTACGCCCGGGCGTCACCGTGTACCCCAGAAACTTCCGCTTCCAGGGCCGATCGACCGCGCTCTTCTCCCGATTGACGTGCAGCCGTAACCGCCGCTGCAAGAAGCGTTCGAGAGAGGACAAAACCCGCTCACCGGCGGCCTTCGACCGCACATACACGTTGCAGTCGTCAGCGTAGCGGCAGAATCGGTGTCCTCTTTTCTCGAGCAGCTTGTCCAGGTCATCGAGCAGGATGTTGCTGAGCAGCGGGGAGAGGGGGTCCGCCTTGCGGAGTACCTTCTACGCGCGGCGACACAACGCCACCCTCCATGATGCCGGCCTGCAAGTAGCGGCGGATCAGGAGCAACAGCTTCTTGTCCTCGATTCGGAACGCCAGACGCGCCATGAGCACGTCGTGGTTCACCCGGTCGAAGAACTTCTCGAGGTCCATATCCACGACCCAGTCGTATCCGGCTCCGATGTGGTCACGGGACCGCGTCACCGCCTGGTGGGCGCTGCGCCCCGGTCGAAAGCCGAAGCTGGAGTCGGAGAAAGTTACCTCGAACATCGGGCTGAGCGCCTGATGAATGGCTTGCTGAATCAATCGGTCGAGAACGCACGGGATGCCCAGCATCCTGGTGCCCTTGCCGTCCGGCTTGGGTATCTCAACCTTCCGAACGGGCTTGGGGATATAGGTGCCGGACAAGATCTCCTGGCGTATCCTGGCCCAGTGAAGTTGGCAGTAAGGCCACAGTTCCTCGACGGTCATCCCGTCGATTCCCGGAGCCCCGCCGTTCCTCACTATTGCTGCTCATCCTTTCTGGCCCCTGATCGCTTGCCAGAAATGGCCACACGGG
>BTUM01000020.1:0-107286 GCA_045863235.1 Candidatus Xenobia bacterium
TTTCCCTAGCAGGGGCGCCATTGCTGGCTGCCTGTAGGCATCATACCAGCACAAGGGCCCGCAGGCAAAGGTTGGGGCCACACCAGGTTGGATCGCCCGATATACCGCGCCCTCCTCGCGATATATGGCCTTCACCAAGAGTTTGGATTCTGTAGGCAAAAATACTGTGCAGCTGCTATACAAAACAGGATCTACCATGGCAAATGTGCACCAGTTGTGAGTAATCTCTCGGTGAGGATTCTCCGAGGCAGTGGTTTCTCGGCGAGGCCTGTGAACACTAAAGATATTGCCAGAGCTAGATAGCAAGGCCAACCACTCCCTCGCATTAAGAACCAATAAAAGGAAAACCAGGACATGGCTACGGTTGCCAGGGCAAAGATCAGAGCTTTCCTGGGGATATGCATGTTATGGATTCTCAATGGTCATCCCCTCTATTGTGATTTGTGGAGGCCAAACAATCCCTACCGAAGCGTGTTCGGCGCTCAAGTCTACTGCCACTGAACCCAACTCTGCTCAAGTATAATTGAGGTGTTCACCTGGTGCCATGGTGAGATACATGGAGGCACACAAAAAGTGGTGGAGGAGTACATTGCTCCTGGAATTGTATCCAGAATGTATGGATTCTCTGCTAATTCATTCTCAGTCAATGCTCCCTTAAGGCCACGGCCAGGACCCCAGGAAGGAATCATGTACTGCAGCCCGGTCGTGCTGTCATACCGGACCCCGAGCGGGTTCACGATGCCCTTAGCGGACCGGCAGTACAACACTTTGAGTTTTCGCGAAGAAGTTGGCGTCTTCCATTGGTGCTGCGCCCTATCCTCGTCCCGATGGCGGTCTATACTCTCCACGAGACTTAAGCTCCAAGATTCGGGACTCATACTCACTCTCGACTCTATCGATGTGCTCAACGATGACCTCATTTATGGTTTGTTGTGTTGTCTCAGGAAGGTCAAAGGTCGCCAAAACTTGTCTGGAGATCTCACGCACTGCAGTCAAGTGGCTTGGGTCTTGCCGGTAGTCTTTGGATTCAGTCAGTTGCCAGAGAACATTGAGGACTTCCCGGCGTGTGTCCTCGTGTGGTGACGAGGCCATCCTGTTAAGCAATTTCATTAGACTGACCGTATCACCGTCCTCATAGTAATAGGATGCGATTGCACTCCAGGGAGGCAAGAAAGTCTCGTCTGTCGAAATTAAAGACTCCAAAATTTCAACAAATCGAGACGGTTCAGCATACCTAAACGATAGTGCTTCGCGATATCGCTGATAGCTCAAGAACGCACTCCAGGCCAATAGGGCGTCGAAGGCAGAGAAGTGGGTCTCCGAAAATCTAACGCCTTAGGGCACCTGCGCCGAGTCTCTTCGCAATCCTTGGCATCGCGGACAGCCCTGGCGCCCAGTGGCTGTCTGAAGTTGTCACCTAACGATGGGGTCTTCATTGAAATGCATTTACGGACATTTTGAAGGCATTGCTCCCAGAGTGAACATGGGTTTTGGGGAAGGCCGTCACACGTATAGAGTTCCCGATGGACAGGGCCGACACCCTTGCGGCAGGCTGGGGGGACGGTTAGGAGAGGGGGATGCGACGGCCCAACTCGCGGGCGTGGGCATTGTAGGAGCGGCGCAGCGTGCGCACGCAGACGCCCAGCTCGTGACACGCCCTCTCCATCGCGTTGTAGCTCATCCGGTGGCCCTGGCGGGTTACCAAGAGCGCCTCGCGCTCGAGCGTCAGGCGCGGGGCGCGCGAGACGCAGATACCGCTCCAGGCGCCGGGCCAGCGCTTCCTCGAGGTCGAAGGGCTGGTAGCCGTCCGGGCCCGGCAGGTGCATTGCGACGGGTAGCTCGAGGTGCGAGACGCAGAGCATGGTCGCCTGGCGCGTGCTCACGGGCAGGTAGAAAGGAGCGCCAGCAGGGCGCGGTTGCGAAGGCCGGTTGAGGTGCGCTCGCTGGCGTTCAGGATACGGTGCACCTGGTCGCGGGTAAGGAGCGGCTGGCGCGGCTGGATCGGCCGGCCCAGCACCAGCTCCACGGTGGGGTCGCGCATCAACCAGCCCGGATCGACAGGCAGGCTCGCACATCCGGAGCGCCTGGTCGATTGTGTTGGGCGAGAAGAACCCGCCGCCTTTGCGCGGGCTCCACTGCAGGCTGTGTTGGAACTCGTCGAGGCGGGGTTAGCCAGAGCGGCGTCTCCACCTGGTGCTCGCGGCAAAAGTTGGCGAACAGTGTCAGCCAGCGCGTGCACAGAACGAGTGTCGAGGCCGTCACGCCCTCGCGCTGGCGTTGAGCGAGGTAGGCCTGGATCAGCCGGTCAAACGTCACGAGGCGAGGCCGCGGGGCTCCTTGCAGAACGCCCGAAAGATCCATCGCCAAAGCAATCTCAGCATGCCCCCGCCCCGAGTAGCCCCGCAGAGGAATGACTCAACCGAGTCAATGAGCTCACTCGTCTGGGTCTTCCTGCTTGGGCGCGCGCAGGCCCAATTGCGCGCTGGCAGGCTTCCCCGGGCTTGAGCCAGCGGCTTCGCTGAGTCCAGCAGGTTACCGGAAGATGGCGTCCACCGAGATGCGAAGCTCGGGCAGAAAGGGAGAGGCCAGCTCGTCTCCCCGGCAAAAGGTGCGCCAGAGCTCCAGGCCCTCTTTCTGGCGGGAATAGACCGAGACCAGCTCTTCCTGGGGATCGACCAACCACAGCTCGCGTGTGCCGTGCTTGAAGTAGAGCGCCCGCTTGAGCTCTTCGTCGCGACTGCGAGTAGACGGGGAGAGCACTTCGATGGCGATGTCGGGAGCGCCACGGAGCCCTTCGGATTTGAGCACTCCGAGCCGGCGAGTGGAGATGAAGGTCAGATCCGGCTGCACCGTGCTGTACTTATCCAGAATGACATCGAACGGAGCGGTGTACGCACGGCCTGCCGGGCGCTTCTCCAGGAAGAGGCGGAGCTCGAAGTAGAGATTGCCGCAGATGCGCTGGTGTTTCTCGGTCGGGGCCGGGGTCACGTAAAACTCTCCTTCGATGAGCTCGCGGCGGTCGCCCTCGGGCAACTGGCAGTAGTGGTCATAGGTGAACCGGACTTCGGTCGTTTCGCTCATGCTTTCCAGTGTAACGTGCTCATGGCCGCGCAGCAATCCCTTGGGGGCCCTGGGTCCGCGCGCCACGCATCTCCGGAAGGGTGCACCACAGGCAAAGAGCGATGAAGACCGCCTGGAAGGGGAGGCGAGCCCAGGCCATCCAGGGCTCGGGGGGAAAACCGTTCACCTGGATGTGGTCGGTGGCCATGTAGACGTTGGCCGGAAAGACCGCGACCAGCAACGCGACCAGGCCCCAGGCCGCCTTTCGAGCGAGCCGCGGGATGAGCAGGCCCACCCCTCCGAGGATCTCGCACACGCCGGACAGGAGCACCAGCTCCATGTGCCAGGGAAGATAGGGGGGCATGATCTGGAGAAAGGGCTCGGGCCGGACCAGGTGAAGCCATCCGATGGAGACAAAGAACATCGCCAGCGCCAGTCGGACCAATCCTCGCAGGAAGCTCATGAAGAGGGGTTCGCCGACGAACGTCCGGACTCCGGGCCGATCGATCAAGCAGCAGGTCGGCCGGCACCGTCTGCACCCCCGGCCCCGCCTGCAACCGGCCGGTCCGCACCGCCCCGGCCTCACCTGCTCCTCGACTCGTCTGCAATCTCGCCTGCAATCGCCCGGTCCGCACCGCCCCGGCCTCACCTGCTCCTCGACTCGCCTGCAGTCGCCCGGTCCGCACCGCCACGGCCTCGCCTGCTCCTGGCCCCCCACCTGGAACCGCCTGCAATCGCCCCCCGGCCCCACCAGGTCGTCAGGTCTGCACATGGCCGCCGGCTTTCCGATGGCACTCGCACTGTGTCCGATCCGAAACTGGAACCTGCGAACAAACTTTCGAAAAATGTACCCGGGTACAAAAATCGAAAACAGAAAGCAAACAATGGCTGCGTTCTAAGGCTCTAACTCGAACATCGTCTGCGGCTCGTGTGGTCGCCGGAGATCACTCGCTCTTCGTAGCTGCGCCGAGCTCCCACACGGGCGCGCCCAGCTCCTCGACCATGCTGGCGGCCAGGTTGTGCCAGCGCTCGCAGCGGTCGAGGACAAAGCGGTCGGTGCTGACCACCACCGCGGGGCTCTCGGCCAGCAGCCGGTCGGGGTTGGCCACCAGCTCCACCGTGAAGCCGGCCTGGCGCAACCGGGCGGCCAGGCGGCCGCTGTTGGAGACGGGTTGATCGAGCAGCCACTGCACTCCCTGGCAGGGGCGCAGAGCCTGGCGACACAGCTCCACGGCTCGCTCGGTTTCCGCGACGCGCCGGTAGGAGCCATGCATGCTGGCAAGGTCGCGCACGCAGCCGTCGCAGCCTCGCAGCAGGACCCCGCCGGAAAGGGCCGCCTCCACCGTGATGAGCAGGTTGAAGCCGTCGATGGCCAGCGACTGTCCGGGCAGATCCTCGACCATGCGGCTGCGCCTGGCAGCTGCCACCGAGGGGGCGCAAGAGGAACGATAGACGGCCATGCGCTGGCGCTCGGAGAGGGCGTGGCGGTCGCCGACCAGGGTCAGCGAGGCTTTCCCCGAGTAGCCGCGCTCGAGCAGCCAGCTCAGCTCGGCGGTGGCGAGCTGCAGCCGGGGCAGGGTGTCCTCGTTGAACCAGCGACCGTCCTCGGGGTGTGGTCCGCGGTGGGTGCGCTGGTCGGGCATCTTCAGAGGTTTTTCAGCTCCCCAGGCTATCCTCTTGGGGTGATTGTCCGTCCGCTCGCCGCCGCTCCGGCGCCCCCGCCCGCTCAGGCGCCCGCCAGACCGTACAGCCCGCTCGACCGCTTCGAGCCCGAGAGTCCCACACAGCGGGCCATGGGCACCATCGGGGCGGGCGTGGGGGCCCTGCTCGGCCGTCTGGCCGTGCCCACCGTGGCCACCGTGATCGGGGCCCAGGTAGGCGCCTCCACGCTCGGCCCCTTCGGAGGAATCATCGGGGGGGTTGTGGGTCTGGCGGCCGGCGGCTTCGTCGAGTTCCGCAACCGCCAGTATCAGGGCGTCGTACCCGTGGGTCGCTTCTTTGGCGGCATGCTTGGGGGCATCGCGGGAGCCTCCCTGGGCGCCACCTTCGATCGGCTCGGGCTGAACCTGACCAGCGAGCGGATGCGCAAGGAGACGGAGGGCTTCTCGCTGGCCAGGCTGAGTGGCCGGCTGCTGGATGTGGGCTACACCTCTCACGAGACCCTGTCCTCCGAGCGCATCGAGGAGTTCAAGTCCAAGCTCCAGCCGGGCGACATTGTCATCACCAATCATGACAAGTGGCTCGATCTCGAGATCCCGGAAGTGCTGCTGGGCATCGGTGGAGCCTGGACGCACACGGCCGTCTATGTGGGCAACGGCGACGTGGTGGAGGCGCTCTGGGGAACCGGCGTGGGCAAGCGCCCGGTGGATGAGCTGCTGGCTGAGAACCACCACGCCCGCATCCTGCGTCCGGCCTACAAGACGGACCAGGACGCCCAGGCGGCCGCCGACGAGGCCCTCAGGCACGTGGGTGCCGGATACGATGCGAAGTTCGACCTCAAGAGCGACGAGTCGTTTGGCTGCGTGGAGCTGGTCTACAAGGCCGTGGGCCGGGCGGCCCCTTACCTGGACATGAAGCCGCACAAGCTCTTTGGCAAGGAGTTCCTGTCCCACAAAGTGTTCAATCGCTCGCCCGACATGACCGTGGTCGAGGATACCGGCTCGAGCTTTCTCTACAACTACCTGTCAAAGTTCTCCTGAGCGACGAAGCCAGTAGACCGAGAAGCTGGGCAGCCAGTGGGTTCCCATGTATGTGGCTCCCTCCAACCAGCTCATGCCCGCCCGGCCGTGCTCGCGCGCCCGCTCGAACAGGCTCTCCCGGCGCGGATGGCCTTCGGGCAGAGCCCGGGCCACGCCCCACAGCATCCAGGCCCGGCTCAGGTTGAGCCCGTCGAAGTGCACCAGCTTGCCGTCCGAGCGGCTGGCGGGGCGCACGGGGCGCAGATCGACCTCGGGCAGAAAGCCCTCCAACCAGTCGGCGTATGCCCCGGGGTCGAGTAACCGGGCCATCAGGTCGGCCTCGGCCAGGGCCGGGGAGAGAAAGTCGTAGGCCGAAGGCTCGTAGGCAAGCGGCGCCTGCTGGTCGGAGCGGTAGAATTGGAGGGCTTTCTCGCGCACGGTCTGGCGCAGCGGGTGCGCACGCCGCACCGCCCAGTCATAGACCAGGCCCATTCCAAAGGCGCTCTGGGAGTGCTCGCCGGTGCGGATAGGGTAGGGGAGGCTCTCGAGCCAGACCTGGAAGCGCTCGCCTGCCAGCCGCTCGAGCGGCTCCAGCACCGGGTTGGGGAAATCGCCCGCCAGTTGCAGCAACCAGGCGATGCCGTAGGGCATCTCAAAGCTGGGCCGGCTCTCCAGGTAGGCCAGTTCGCCGGCCACCTTCTCGGCCGTGAAACTCAGGGCCAGAAGAGAGCGCGCCTGCTCGACCAGCTCGGCGGAGGCCCGCTCGAGCAGGCAGAGGGCGCACCAGTGGCTGTGCACGGCCGAGTGCCAGTCGTAGCAGCCAAAGAAGAGGGGCGTAAGCTGGCGCGGGGGGCGTGCGTCGGCATCGCTCTCCAGCGAATGCACGATCTTGCCCGGATACTCGCGGTGCAGGTTGGCCAGCACCGGCTCGAGCAGCCGGTCGATCAGCCCAGGCATGCCCCGGCGATGGCCTGGACGTGGCGAAGGTCGGTGCCGCAACAGCCGCCCATCACCCTGAGGTGGGGCAGACGCGCGAGCAGCTCGCGATGCTGGCGGCCCAGCTCGTCGGGGTTGCCCTCGTCCAGCTCGGTGCTCTCGTTGAGCTCGGCGTGGCTTCGGGTGGAGGCGTTGGCCCGCAGCCCGCGGATCCGCTCCACCCAGCCTCGTGGCCGCAGCGCAGCCTCGAAATGGGTGGGATGGGCGCAGTTGATCATGTAGTAGGCGGGAGCGCCACCTGTCAGGCCGTCTACCTCCTCGATGGCTTCCTGCAGGCCCTGGCCGTTGGGAAGCCGGCCATCGGTCTCGACCGTGAACGAGATGACCACCGGCATGTCCACCGCCCGAGCGGCCCGCGCGATGCCGGTGGCCTCGGCCGCTGTGGTCATGGTGAAGGCTGAGACGAAGTCGGCCTCGGTCTGGCTGAAGAGCGTGACCTGGGCGGCATGGTAACGTTCGAACTCTTCGGCCGAGTACGTCTGGTCGGGCTGGTAACCGTCGCCGCGAGGGCCTACGCAGGCGCTGATGACCATGGGGCTGGAGGGTGTCTCCAACTCCTCACGGACCTCCAGCATCAGCTGCACTGAGCGGTGGTTGGCCCGGGCCAGGCTCTCCCCGTCGTAGCCGAGCTTTCGCCCCCACTCGGGGCTGGAGCGCCAGCTGGGGCTCTCGAGGATGAAGCCCACTCCCCTGTCGCGGGCCAGCCGGGCGTAGAGGCGGTAGTAGTCGCGCAGGCGGGTGTAGCCGTCGGGGTCGGACAGGAGATGGAAAGCAGCGAACTCGGGTAGCTCGACTCCCTGATGGAAGATGAGCGTGGTCTCGAGCCCTCCATCGGTCAAGAAGAGCTGGTCCGAGTCAAGCTGGGGCAGGCGGTGGCGATACTTTGGCATACCCGGTCGGTTCGCATCCCTGCGCCTCCTCCCTGCGAAAGATCCGCGAAAGGTCCCTCTCGTAAGCTGGTCCCACAAGAAAACCAGGGAGGACCCCGATGATCTGCTTCAACCCCGCCAGCTTCCCCCAGAACCCGTCCTGCAACCTGCCTACTTTGCCTCTGCCCGGCTTGCTGCCGCCCGTCAGGGAGTCGTGCTGGCACCAGCAGCAGGTGGGATGCGCCCAGGACCTGCTGGCGCAGTTCTGCGAGCAGCATCAAAAGCCCCAGCCTCCGAGTCAGGAGGAGATGGCCCGATTGGGCGAGGTTCTCTGCGAGCTGGGACTGAACGGCAACCCGGTCGCTCTTCTGGCCGTCTGCTCTCTGCTGGGAGTGGGGTTCGACGTCGACGGGATCGTCGAGTTTCTGGAGGGCTGCTTCAAGAAGCCTCCGGCTCCCTGCCAGGAGCCGAAAGCGGCCGGTGGCACGCCCGAGTCGGCCTCCGGGGGATCCTCTGAGCCCTCCGGAGCAGCCGGCAGTCAGCCGAGTTGTCCCCCGGCAACCGCAGGCCCCTCCACCGGAAGTCAGCCGAGTTGTCCCCCGGCAACCACAGGCCCCTCCACCGCAAGTCAGGCCAGTTGCCCCCAGTCGACCACCCCTCCGACCTGCTCCGAGGCCCTGCCGGAGGATCGAGCCGGTCTCGAGGCCGAGCGGGCCGAGACCCGGGGCGAGCTGGACGCCGCTTCGGGCGAGCTGTCCACTGTCCAGGCCGCGCTGAGCGAAGCCCGCAATCGCGGGCTGACCCGGATGGGCGCCGATGTGCCGGCCTGCGACCGCGAGGCCTTCCGGGCCGCGCAGGAGCGCTACCAGGCCGCTCAGTCCCAGGTGGCCGCCCTGCGCGGCCAGCGCGCCAGCAAAGTGGCCGAGATGCAGCAAACCCAGGCCGAGATCACGGTCCAGGAGGCAAAGCGCGAGGCGGCCACGGCCGACGTGGAGAGCGCCAACTCCGACCTGGCCGCCCTGCGCAGCCAGCGAGCCTCCCTCGGCGAGGAGGAGGATTGCGCCGGGATCGACGCTGACATCGCCGCCGCCGAGCGCCGACTGGAGGAGGCTCAGCGCCGGTTGACCGAGGCCAACACCGAGCTCGAGCGCCTGAATGCCCTCAAGGAGGCTCAGAGTGCCGAGCTGCTGACCATCGATCGCGAGTTGCAGGCCCAGCAGCAACTGGTGGCCGAGGCCCTGACCGAGTTGGACGCGCTTCGCAACCTGCCCGAGGGCTCCACCGAGCAAGAGCTGGCCGCATCCTCCGAGGTTCAGGCCGCTCAGGCCCGGGTAGACGAGGTCCAGGCCCGCATCGACGCTCTGCGCGCTCGACTTGCCGAGATCGACAACCGGATCGCCCAAATTCGCGTCCAGAATCAGCACGAGCAGCCTCCAAGTGCCGGCACCTTGCCTTCCGAGCTGATCGGACAAACAGGTGGGGAAGGGTCGGCCCTCACCGAGGGCTTGGACGCCTCCGATGGCTACAACTGCTGGGAGAGCTCGGCCACCTACGCAGCCGCCAATCCGGGCCAGCAGGTTCAGCTCCTCTCCGACAGCGACGGCACCAACCACGCTGTGGCGGTCTCCGAGGACGGCGAGTGGGTGACCTTTGACGGCACCAATCAGGTCGACCCGCCGGTGCGGGTGGAGGATTACCTGGCCCGCTCCCGCGATTACCAGCGCTTCGTGCGAGCCGACCAGACCAGCGTGGGGCCCGTCGATCCGCAGGTCCTGCTCGACCCTGCTCTCCGCGCCCAGGCACTCCGGCCGGGTGGGGCTCTGGACGGCGTGCCCGCCGGCGAGCTGTTCGCCGACTCAGGTGAACAGGTGCACGGTGGAATCACCATCAGCGAGTGGCGCAACCGCCTGGCTACTGATCCCGCTTTCCAGGTCTTCCGCGACCTGCAGAGCACCGACTCGGCCGCCGCTCTGCGCTGGCTGATGACCGACCCCACCCTGCCGGGCACCACCGTGGGCCAGCGCATGGATTTCATCCTGGACCTGACCAACGACGACGGCAGCAGCGGCATGACCCACTTCGCCCTCGGCTTCAACGACTCGGGCTTCCGCCCCGAGCTGCAGGACGGCTATCTCTGGGGGGCCAACAGCCACAACCAGGTCGGGCACTTCCTGACGGCGGTCGACATCGGTATCCACGAGAACGGTTTCCTGATGCGCTGCGCCCTGGGTCACGAGCAGTACCCCGATGTCTCGACCGGCTCGGGGACGAGCAACGCCTTCTACCAGGGTATCCAGTGCGTGGCCGGCGACCTGAACGCGCAGGATCTGGGGAGCCTCAGCCAGGCCATCCTCGACGCCAGCGCCCAGACCGACCCGGCCCGGGCTAAGGCCATCATCGACGCGGCCGTGGACCAGATGTACATTGCCGAGGGCACCGGCAACAGCCGCGAGGACATGCGCCTGACCTCTTATGGAATCTTCCTGGGCCGCATCGTGGGGACTTACCCGCAGACCGAGCTGAGCGTTCTAAGCGGCTTCATGGATGCGTTCGTGGCCCAGCCGGGCCAACCCGCCTCGACCGGGCTCGCCCGGCCGGTCGGGAGCTAGATCCCTCAGCGCAGAAAGGAGTCATCTACCAGCCCACCTCGTGAAATCGAAGCGTGCGCTCGAAGAAGAGGCCCGAGCGGCCGGTGCCGGCCTCCTTGGCCGGGGTCCAGGGCACCTGACCCACAGCTGGCAGAAAGACCAGGTCACGGACCGGTCCTTCTGCCAGCTCGTGCAAGGTACCCTCCCGGTCGAGCAGGCAGAGGGTGCGCTTGAGACGCATGGCGGCCCACAGTCCGTCCTGGGAAATGATCGAGGCGCCCAGCAGGGTTGGATCGGGCAACCAGAGACGCAACTCGTCGCGTTGCATCACGCGCTCTTCGCGGCGGGCCTCGGGGATGGGGGGACGGTGGCGCAGCCCCAGCCGGGAGTACCGTCCCTGGTCGGTTTCCTGGCCGGTGGTCAAATTCAGGTCACGCCAGCGAAAGTATCCCAGCGGTTGCTCGCGGGAACGGTCGGAGAAGAACTCGGGGTCGCGCTCGCGGGTCAGCTCGCTGACCGAATAGCGCACTGTGTCCGGGTCCATCCAGCCCAGCTGAAGCTGGGGAGGCTGCTGGCTGCGGGGATCGAGCCGAAGGGGCAGCCCGGTTCGGCGGGCCAGCAGGCGGCTGGTAGCCAGCTCCACCACCTCCACCTGGCCTTCGTCACCTGCGGCCGAGCCGATGGCCAGCCGGGTGTGGTCGGGCGAGAGGGCCACGCTGGCAGCCGCGCGCCCCCCCAGCAGCAGCTCGTCGACCGCCTCTGTCGTCGCTGAGACCTTCCCCTGGCCGTTCTTGGCCACCCGGTAGAGCTCGCTGCCGGTCCAGGCATACAGGGCTTCTTGATCCTCACCCAGGAAAGCCACGATCTTGCGCCGGGCCAGAGTTCGGGGCGGCTCGTGCGGGGAGCGGCAAACCAGATGCTCCCCATCCAGGTACACCAGCCGATCGATGTCCAGGCTGATCGGCTTGACCCGCCTGTCGGAAAGGGGGAGCAGGCGGCCCGTGGACATCTCGAAGGCAGCCAGCGCGGGCGTCTGCACCAGCAGGTGGTCGTGATCGAGCCGGTCGAGCACGTTCAGGCTGGTCGGCTCGAGCAGCGTCTCAGGCTTGAGCGAGCGGGTCAGATCGACCAGGTAGAGCGTATTGGCGTGGCGGTAGGTCAACAGTGGCCCGCTGCTGACCTCCAGCGGTCGGGCGCCGGGAAGCCTCTCGCCCGGCAGGGCTCCCCAGCCGGCCTCCGACGGAACCTCGGCCGGCTGGTAGACCGCCGGCCGGGGCGGCTGGCCCGCGGGGGGCTGAGGAGGGTTGGAGGGGCCGCACGCCGCTGTCAGAACCAACAGGATCAGCCCCGAAAGGCTCAGGCCCATGAGCCGGGACGAGGCTTGCAGCCGAGCCTGGAGCATCGACCGCCCGACGCGGAACACGGCTACTTCTGGAACAGGCCCTTGAGCGCTCCCAGGAAGCTGCCCAGGGCCGACGAGCGCTCGCCCTCCAACCCGGCCTTGATCTCGCTGACCACCTTCTCGTCCCCGGTCAGACCTTTGTTCTGCTTGTACTTGTAAACGATGCGCTTCAGCTCGCCGTGATCGAGCCAGATGCCGTTGCACTTCTCGCAGCGGTCGACGTTGATGTCCCCCACCATGTTCTCGCGCATAGCCACTCGACAGCGAGGACAGGCGCGGGCACGGGTGGAGATGGTGTAGCCTACCGTCTGGAGCGGCTCCACGTGGTCTTCCAGGAAGAAGCGCTGCTGCAGGGCCTTGCTGGAGAAGAACTGGCGCAGCTCGCCGGCGTCGAACCAGAGGCCCTGGCACTCGGGACAGGAATCGATGGCCAACCCGGTCCCCTCGTCTTGCGAGGTGCGCAGGGCGACCTTGCTGCACTTGGGACACCTCATTCGGTGACGACCCCCTCGGTGATTTGCAGGTACAGGTCTTCCAGATCCCACGGGTCCTCGGCGAAGGTGATCAGCGGGAAGCCTTGCTCCATCAACTTGCGGTGGAGGTCGGCCATGTCCTGGTCGTGGCCCTTGAACTCGAAGACGATCTCCTCGCCCTCCCAGGAGACTTTCTCGACCGATTCGGTCCTCTCCAGGCTCTTTCGAATCTCTTCGCCCCGCGCCAGGGTGCGCAGACGCACCCGGCGGGTGCCGCGCAGCTTGTCGATCAGGCGGGAGGTCTCCTCGAAGACCAGCAGGTTGCCGCTCACCAGAATGGCCACCTTGTTGCAGAAGTCGGCCAGGTCGCTGAGAATGTGCGAGCTGACGATCATGGCCTTCCCGCGCTGCTGGAGGCCCTTGAGGATGTCGCGCAGCTCCACCCGGGCTCGCGGGTCAAGACCCGCTGCCGGCTCGTCGAGCAAGAAGAGGGCCGGGTCGTGCATCAAGAGGCGAGCGAGCCCCAGGCGCTGCTTCTGGCCACGCGACAGCCCGTCCACCAGGTTTTCCTGCAGGTGGGTGAGGCGCGTGGTCTCCAGCGCCTCCTTGATTACGAACTCGCGGTGGTGGGCCGAGATTTTGTAGGCCCGGGCGAAGAACTCGAGGTATTCCTTGACCAGCAGGTCGTCGTAGACGCCCAGGAAGTCGGGCATGTAGCCCACGCGAGCGCGCACTTCCTGCACCTGTTTGAGGGAGTGGCCAGCGACAAAGGCCTCGCCTCCGTCGCTTGCGAGCACAGTGGCCAGCATGCGCAGCGTGGTGGTCTTGCCCGCCCCGTTGGGGCCCAGAAAGCCCAGAATGTCCCCCGGGAAGAGGCGGAAGGTCAGCTGGTTGACGGCCAGAACGGCGCCGTATCGCTTGCTCAGCCCTCGGATGTCGAGCACCGCTCCATCGGCGCAGGGGGCACCCGAGGGGATGACCTCGACCGGGCGCAGGAGCGGCCCGGGGCTTTCCTCCTGGCGAGGCACGATGTCATCCTCGGGACGGGGCCGACGCACCGGGGTGGTCGTCTCTTCGGTCTCCTGGGCCGCCGGGGGAGCGGGGAGGGGCTCGGTCGGCTCGAGCTTGCTGGTCGGGTAAGATTCGTCCATGCTGTCCTCCCGAGCTCAGACCGGGGCGGGCGCGGCGGCTTCAAGCTCGCGGCGGGCCTGGTCGAGAATCTGGTCGACCTCGAGCTCGAGGGCCCGGGCCGCCTGGTCGAGCCGGCGCCACTTCCGGCGTACGAATTTGCTGGCCGTGCCGCCCTGGCTGGCGGTCTGAAACGGCATGGCGCTCACCTCCTTGGGCTCGATGAGCACCCACACCAGGCTGCGAGCCTGACGCCCCCAGTGGCGCAGCTGGTTGGTGCGGCGGCAGAGCGAGGCGGTGGACGGGTAGCGGCGGCAGACTTCGGGCCGATGGGTATAGACACCGCACTGCCAGAAGCCGAGCTCGGTTTCCTGGAGGAAGATGCAGCTTCGGTCGCGGTGGCCCACCACTTTCAAGGGCAGCAGGCGGGGGTTCTGGCCGGCATATCGTTGCTCGTGGTCGGACTTGGCCAGGATACGGTTGCCCGCGTTCCAGCTGAAGCGGCCCGGGGAGGTGTGCTTCTCCACGAACTCGCTCGGGGTCATGTTCAGGTGCTCGGCCAGCCGATCGATGTCGGAGGGGGTGATCTCGACCGAGTAAGCGCGACAGCACTCGCCGCACATGAAGCAGGGGGGATCGCCCTCGGTCAGCTTCTCCTGGAAGCTCTCGTCGTCTTTGGTGAGCAGCTCATGCATGAAAACCTGAACTCGGTCCTGCAGTTGAGGGTAATAGCCCAGGCTCAGATAGACGGGGATTTTTTCAGGCTGGCCGGGTTGGCGCAGGCTCTTGGGCACGTCGTAGTAGGCTGTGACGCTATCTTCAGTGAGCTGCAGCCAGTGCACGTGCGAGCCGCGGCGCTTCTTGAGCGGTGTCAGATCGGTCACCGGGATCTCTACCCGCCCGGCGGCCAGGTCCTCGAGGTGACTCAGGTCGGCCCAAAGCTTCTCGAGCAGGTCGGGGCTTTGCTTGTCCAGCCCTCCCAGGCAGCCCAGGTCGCTGACCAGCTTGCGCAGGTTGGCCACGTTGTCGTGAAATTGCTGGTCGACTCTGGCAGGGTGAAACTCCTCGATCATTTCCCTGGCGATGCCCGAGGCGCGATTGGCCACGCGCATGAGGCGCTCTTCGGCGGTGGCCTCGGTGGTCTCGAGCTGGGCCGTCAGAACGTCGATGAAGGCCTGCTCGTGCTCGAGCTCGGTACGCTCGCCGTCCATCAGGCAGACCAGCATCTTGCCGTGCTCGATCTGGATCCAGGCCAGCTCCTGCATCAGACGGCCCGGCTCCTTGCGACAGACCGGCGAGTTGGAGACGAACAGGCGACAGTCGGCCGGACGGATGTCGTGCACACTGCAGCTCGCGATGGTATCCCCGGCACCCTCTTTGAGCAGGGGACAGGCCCCGTTCTTGAGGCGGATGAACCCATCCCCCTTGTTCCAACTGGGTGCTGGGTCGAGGTAGTCGCGCCGGAACTCCTCCTCGGTCAGGCCAAGTCGCGTGCGGATCCGAAAGATCTCCTGCTCGCGCATGACCACGCCGGGTCTTTTGCAGGAGTTGCCACAACGCCCGCACACGTTCTTGAAGAGCGTGAACTGGTGGCGTTTGACCAGGTCATAGAGCAGCATCTGCACTTGCTCGCGCAGTTCGGGATACTCGTTGTAGAGAAGTTTGTAATCAGCCAGTCCGCTGGCCGACGGGGCGCTGACGTAGAGCGCGTCCCCATAGAGCTCGATCTTACTTCCTGGGGGAACCTGCATGCCGGCGAGGTTCGCGCTGATTCAAACCAAATCCCGCTCGTGCAAAAGCTCGGCCACGAGCGAGTGCGACTTGCCCCGCCAGCGATTCCACCAGGCGGCCGGGTCGGCCATTGCCTCGTGGTAGGCACGGACCAGGTTCTCGTTGACCGGGGTGGGGATACCCAGCTTCTTCCCATACTCGACCACGGCCCCGTTGAGGTAGTCGATCTCGGTCTTGGCTCGCCCCCGGCGCAGCTCGAGCAAAAGCGAGGGAGGCTTGTCGCCCCGGCCGCGGGACATCTTCTCGGAGAGCAGCGGGAAGCTCAGGCGAGAGGGCAGCCAGAACATCACCTCGCTGAACTTCTTGACCGGGTAGTCGGGCAGGTCGATGATCTTGAGGTTCTGAGCCCGGATGACCTTGCGCACCTCGCTCAGGGAGCGCACCTCGAAGCGATACAGCTTGCGATCGCCGAAGAGCTCGGTTGGGGTGCAATCGAGCAGGGCACCCAGGGCGTTGCCCACCACATTCAGGCAAAGCTTGGACCATTTCATGGAGCGATAGTCGGGGCAGGCCTGCACCTTGAGCCCGCCCTTCTCGAAGAGCTTCTGGAGGGGCGCAGTGGGGGCGTCGGAGTAGGGGGCCAGGCCCAGCCCCCCACTCAAGCCGGGGTGCAGGACGCCCGGCTCGGGCGAGGCCACCGAGCAGGTCACGCTGCCCACGATCAGGTTGGCCGAGAGAAAGCGGCTGCGCACCAGCTCGTCGGTTCCGATGCCGTTCTGGATGGTCAGGACGTTTTGGAAGGACAACCGGCTGCCCAGGATGTCCAGCGCATCGGCCACGTCGAAGGCTTTGACAGTGAGGAGCACCAGGTCGTAACTGCCCGGGGGGGCCTCTTCGAAGGCTTTGAGACGCACCGTCTTGAGCCCGCAGCGGAGCCCGCGCTCGTTGATGGCCTTGCAGGCCGCGGCCCGGGTGACCAGGGTGACCTCCTCGCCGGCCTGAGCGAGCGCCGCCCCGAGCCATTGCCCGATGGCACCGGCCCCAAAGACGAGGACACGACCCATCAGAAGTTTCCTAGACGCGTCGGAGGTAGTCCCCCGTGCGAGTGTCGATCTGGAGCTTGTCGCCGATTTCGACAAAGAGCGGGACGTTGACCACTGCTCCGGTCTCGAGGGTGGCCGGCTTGACCGCGCCGGTGGCGGTGTCGCCCTTGAAGCCAGGGTCGGTCTGAGTGACCTCGAGCTCCATGAAGTTGGGCAGCTCGACGCCCAGGATCTCGGTTCCGTGGAACTTGAGATCGCACTCGGTACCATCCTTGAGCCATTTGACGCCGTCGCCGATCTGGGCGGCGGAGACCGCGATCTGCTCGAAGTTCTCGTTGTCCATGAAGTTGAACTCGTCGTCGTTGCGATACAGGAACTGCATGCGGCGGGTCTCGATAAAGGCGCTCTGGACCTTCTCGCCGCCCCGGAAGGTCTTCTCGACCACGTAGCCGGTGCGAACGTTCTTCAGTTTCGAGCGCACGAAGGCCGAGCCTTTGCCGGGCTTGACGTGCAGGAACTCGACGACTTGAAACAGGTCATTGTCGATCTGGATGGTGATGCCTGTCCGAAAGTCGTTCACCGAAATCATTGAGAGCCCTCCGACAATATTACTGGCACTCGCAAGCGCACGCCCGGCAGGTTGCGCTGCCGGGCGACTTGAACCTTCCCCAGAGCCTGCCCGCGGCTTCGTGAAACGGGGGGGCAAAAACCTTCAAGCTGGACCGGGGTGAAACCCTGGGTGGGGTGACCGGTTGGATGCAAGCAGAAGGGCTAAGCAAAGCCCGAAACTCCTGAGAGGTGGTAATTGTGATGTCACTGATGGGTAAGGCGCTGCTTGGTCTGGGTCTGGCGGCTTTCTTGTTGGGCGGCCAGTCGGCCTACGCCCAGACTCCCGACGACCAGGGAACTCCCCCCGGGGCCAGCCAGCAATGCCGGGTCAAGGGCGGCAAGGAGGGCAAACGAGCTTTCCTGGGCAGCCTCAACCTGACCGACCAGCAGAAAGAGCAGCTCAAGGGTCTCAAAGACCTCTCCCGCGAGGAGCGCGAGGCGCGCCTGAAGGAGATTCTTACCCCCGAGCAGTACGCCAGGCTGCAAGAGCACAAGTCTCAGGCCAAATCCCGGCGGGGCGAAGGATTGAATCTGACTGCCCAGCAGAAGGAAGAGCTCAAGGGCCTGAAGGATCTCTCCAGGCAAGAGCGCGACGCCCGCCTGAAAGAAATTCTGAGCCCCGAGCAGTATGCCAGGATGCAAGAGCGTCACGGCAAGATGGCCGAGCGCCGTCAGAAGATGGCCGCCGAGCTGGGCCTGAGCGAGTCTCAGAAAGAGCAGATGAAGCAGGCTATGATGGAGGTTCGCGAGCAGTCAGAGGGGATGAGCCACCAGGAGCGTCGCGCCCTGCTGCGCGAGAAGATGCAGACGATTCTGACGCCCGAGCAACTCGAAAAGCTCGAGCAGATGAAACCGGGCCGCCGGGGTCGCAACTGACCCCAGGTCCACAGCTCGACATAAGAAGGAAGGCCGGAGGAACTCCTCCGGCCTTCTTCCATGCTAACTAACCCTGCAGTTGTCAGTTCTTCTGGTAGTTGAGCTGGAACTTCGGGGTCAGGCTGCCGCGCGGCATGGACGAGCCGTCGGGGTGCTTGTACTTGCGGCTGATGGACCAGCTCTTGTCGGGCTCGAGGTTCGGCCCGTAAAGAGTGGCCTGCTCCCAGGTCTTGCCATCGGGGCCGATCAGCTGATAGCGAGCCGACACGGCCTTGGCGGTGGCGTAGCCATTGTTGACCACTTCAGCGGTGATGGTGACCTCGCCTGTGTAGTCGTTGGCGTTGGCGGCCTCGTTCTGGACCACCAGCAGAGCCTCCTTGGGAGCTTCGGGGGCGGGGCTGGGAGAGGCGGCCGGAGCCGGGCTCGGGCTGGGAGTGGCCGCGGCGACCGGCTCCTCAGTCTTCTCGGTCTTCTCCGACTTGGCACCCTTCTCACTCTTGGCGCCCTTTTCGGTTTTGGCGGTCTTCTCGCCCTTAGCGGTCTTCTCTCCCTTAGCGGTCTTCTCGCCCTTTTCGGCCTTCTCGCCCTTCTCGGTCTTCTCGGTCTTTTCGCCGGTCTCGGTGGCCGTTTCGGTCTTCTCGCCGGTCTCTTCGCCGGTCTCTTCGCCCTTCTCGGCTTCCTCGGCCTTGGCAGCCTCCTCAGCGGCTTTGGCGGCGGCTTCCTCGCGAGCCTTCTTGCGAGCTTCGGCGGCGGCCCGGGCGGCGGCTTCCTTGTCAGCCTTGCCCTTGGCAACTTCAGCGGCGGCGGCCATCTCGGCGTCGGTGATCTCATGGCCTTTGACCACGTCCACGATGCCCGTCGCGTTGTTCGCGTTGACGACGAAGCCCAGACCGCGTGCCAGCGGTTTCAGGGGGGCGTACAGCCTGTTGCCCCGAGTGACGGTGTCCACCTCCAGGCTGCGTCCACCGTAGCTGAGGCGCACTGACTCGCTCAGGTCGGGAGCCGTGCCCCGTCCTTCGCGAATCATGATTTCACCGTTCCCGAGCTGCCATGTAAACCCGGCGGCGCGGAGGAAGCTGTCCACGGGTACATAGGACTCTCCCCCGATGATGACCACGTCTTTGAACGCACGGTTGCGCACGAATACCTGGGCCGCGTCGGCCAGCGGGGCCAGAAACGCTACCAGGGCAAGCACGGCCAGTGCGTGAGTCCATCTGAGCTTCATTGCGTTGCCTCCTTGGAAAGTCTGCGGTGCTTCTTGAAACTGGCTCTAGTTCCTTTTCCAGCCGCTGGAGCCAGAAGAGCCTAGCGAACCTCGAAGCGTGTCTCGCCGACCTGGATGAGATCGCCCACGTTCAGCTCCACCCGTTTGGTGATGCGGTGCCGGTTGACCCAGGTGCCGTTGGTCGAGCCCAGGTCTTCCACCCAGAAGAACTCCCCCTCGCGGCTGATGCGGGCGTGGGATCGGGACGCGGCCGTGTCGTGGGCCAGCACGATGGTGCCCTCCTCGCGGCCGATCACAACCGGATCGTCCCCGAGCACCAGGTCGATCTGCCCATCTTGCGAGGTGATCCGGCTGACCACGGTGGGGGAGCCGTCCACCGGCACCGGCGGCCGGGCCGGCTCAGGTGTGGGCGCTTGCTCGGGCGTCAGGTCCTCGGTGACCTTCGGCTCGGGAACCTGGGCTTGGGCTGGCGGCTGGCTGCCCGGCAGCTTCAACCCCAGCCGCTGGGCAAAGGGCACGTAGCCGGGGTCTTCGGCGATCACGGCGGCGTGCTCCTGATTGCCGTCCTGGGCCCAGCCCTCGGCGATCAGGGCATCGCCGAGCGCGTAGCGCAGGTCGAGTCGAAGCATCGGGTCGAGGCTGACCTGCTGCAACGCTTTGCGATAAAGCTCGCGGGCGGTGATGGGGTCGCCCAGGGCGGCGCAGGAGAGGCCGAGCAAGAGCAAATTGGCGGTTTGCAGGTTGGAATCGGGCAAAAACTCGCGGAGCAGCTCGTAGACCTCGCGTGGCTTGCCCTCCTCCAGCCGGAAGACAGCCAGGAAGAAATTGGTCACCGGCTCGCCTGGCAACACCTTCAAGAGTTGCTCGAGGCTGTGGGCGGCGTCTTCCAGCTTGCCGGCCTGGCGCTGGCTCAGGGCCAGCAGGACGTTCAGGCCCACCAGGTCGGGGAACAGGCAGAACACGCTGCGGCGGGTGAGCCACAGATTGACCCCGAAGCTGGGCAGGTTCTTGCGCAGCGATTTGCCCAGCCGCTGCTGGGTCAAAAGCGCGGTGTCGAAGTGGCGCATGGCTTCACTGGCCTGGCCCTGCTCGAGCAACAGCGTGCCCAGCACGAAGTAGGCGTCGGTCAGGGTGCTGTCCTTGTTGATGGTCTCACGCAGGCGGGCGATGGAACCGTTCAGGTCGCCCTGCATCAACAGGCCACAGGCAGCCGCGAAGAGCTTGTCGCCGCCGGGGGTGGTCAGGTTCTTGAGAAAGCCTCCGGCGCTGGGACGGGCGGCGGTCTGGGCTTCAAAAAAGCGGGAGGTGGCCTTCAGAGCAAATTCGGGCGCGTGGTCGGGTTGAAAGTAGAGCCCGCTCTCCAGGGTCTCAGAGCCATCGTCTTTCGACTTGAGGGCCTTGGACATTTCGTCCACGCCCTTGCCCATCAATTTGCCGGCCAGCCCCAGGCCCCCCCGCAGAGTTCCCAGCATTTCAGTCGGTTCCATGATAGCCCCCTTTATGAAGCGCGGAACACCATCTCGGTTTTGCCCAGCCGCAGCCGGTCACCGTCCTTGAGGGCTGTCTGCACCCCCGCCTGCAAGCGGGAATCGTTCAAGAACGAGCCATTGGACGAGCCGAGATCTTCGTAGAGAACCCCGCTTTCGCCTTTGAGCACCCGACCATGGCGTCGGGAGATGAACGACTCGGTATCCACGTCGGTCAGGTCCACGTCGGGATAGATGCCGTCAACCGGCGAGCGGCGGCCGATCTCGATGGTGTCCTTGGAGACAGGAAACTCCCGGCTGCCGTCGGCCAGAGAGAGTCGAATGCGGGCGACAGCCGGGGCCGCCACCGCGACCGGTTCGCTCTCGGAGGAGACGCTGACCACGGGGGCGCCCGAAGTGCCCGACAGGCTGGCTCCGCAGTCTTCGCAATAAGCCTCGTAGCTCGGATTCTCGGCGCCGCAGCTGGCGCAAACCAACACCCCACCTTCGCCTGAGGGCTCGGGAGTCGGCTCGGCCTCCTCACTGGCGGGCGGAGTCGGGGACGCCGGTGCCGGCGGAGGATTCGAGGCAGCTGGAGCCGCTCCGCCGACCGGCAGGCGAGCCCCGCAATCTTCGCAGTAGGCGGACCCGTCGAGGTTGTCCGACCCGCAGACGCTGCACTTCATTTCCCTTGACTCCTCCTTGGTTTCGTTGCGGGCGCTTTACCCAACCACCCGGGCTACTCCTGCTGCTGGGGGGAAGGGGTCGGCATCGGCATGGGCACCTGGTCGAGCAGTTGCGTCAGCTTTCGGGTTCCGTACTCCAGCTTCTTGGTTCCGGCCGCGGTGGCTCCTGAGCCTCGCTCGATCCGCTGGGCCTCGGCCAGGGCCTGCTCGGCCAGCTCGCGCTGGCCGTGCTCGAGCAGTTGGGTGGCGGCCGAGCGAAGAAGTTGGGTTGCCTTGCCCCGGTCACCCGACTGGGCCAGCTCCAGGGCCCTGGTTTGTTGGCGGAAGACGCTGATGGCATCCACCACATTCATGACCCGCGGCGTCACCATGGAGGCCTGGGCTGAGTCGGCGGTGTAGCCGATCAGCACGTCCTGGTTCACCACCCGCTGGGGCTGGCCGGGAATCTCGTAACGCAGGGCCGCCTGGGTGATGCGGTAACGTCCCGGTTGGCGCGAAGGCAAGATCAGCTCGAACAAGAGCGAGGTCGTCTCGTCCTTCTGCAGGTCGCCCAGGGTCATCGTGGCGGTGCGGTCGACGGTGGCCAACTGGCCCAGGTCGTTGATCAGCGGCTTGACCTTGTAAGCCCGCCGGATCTTGACATCCTTGGCCAGCTTGAGCTCGAGCACGGGGTTTCGCACCACGATGCTCTGCACGCCCTTGAGCTCTTTCTCGAAGATGGTGGGGATGTCGCGGGGGATGTCGATGTAGTAGGAGGTTCCCCGGCATGCGTTGGCGATGTCGAGGAGGAACTTTTCGTTGAAGTCGTCTCCCACCCCGATGGTGCTCACCGAGATGCCCTCGGCGGCGGCCATCAGGCAGGCTTCCTTGCAGTGGCTTTCGTGCAAGGTGAGGCCATCGGTGAGCAGGATGATGTGGTTCATCCGCTCGCGCGAGAAATTCTTGCGGATCTCATCCACCGCGGCGCGAATGCCGTGCAGCATCTCGGTGCCTGAGCCCACGTCGATCTGGTCGATGTTCTGGACCATGCGGCGAGCCGATTGCTTGTCGTAGATCTGGCTCGAGGGGATCAGCACGCGGGCTTTGTCGGCAAAGGCGATGACCGAGCAAAGGTCGGTGGGACGAAGCTTCTCCAGCACGTGGCTGACGGCGGAGATCACGTAGTCAAGCTTCTCGGCGGCATACATCGAGCCGCTCTTGTCCAGCACGATCGCCAGGTTGAGAGCCGCCGAGCCGACCCCCACCTCGGCGGTAGGCCGCAATTCGGCCAGCAGATAGACGAGTTTGTTCTCGCTGGTGGTGAGAACGTTCTCATAGCTCAGATAGGTTGACAGGTCGACTTCGCCCACGGGGTCCTCCGGTATCGTCTGTGGGGGCACTGTTTCCCACCTGACCCGGAAAGCCCTTCAGGGCCGCTCGCAGGGGGCGGCCCTGGAGGAATCCGGCTCGCAGCTCGAAGGCGAAGGCCCATGGAGCCTGCCATCCGCTGGGGTGAGATCAAACGACTCGAGATTCGCTATACCGGCAACCTGCACGGCGACGTGGAGCAACTGCCCCGCCTGGCCACCCTGGTCAAGCGCGAGCGGGCCGCTCAGCCCGAGCTCCTTTTGCTGGACACCGGGAATTTCTCGCGCGGCAGCGAGCTGGCCGAGCGCTTTCAGGGTCGACCGGTGGCAGAGGTGCTGGCTCACCTGGGTTACCACGCTTGCGCCATCGGAGAGGACGAAGTTTCCTGGGGCCTGGGGGGCATCCTGGAGCTGGCCCGGGCCATGCGATGCCCTTTCCTGGCGGCCAACTGGCGTTTTCCAGAGCAAGAAGGGGTGGAGTTGAGCCGGCTGGTGTGTGGCTACCTGCGCCT
Source organism: Candidatus Xenobia bacterium (assembly GCA_045863235.1). Lineage (GTDB taxonomy): Bacteria > Vulcanimicrobiota > Xenobia > Xenobiales > QWHO01 > QWHO01. The sequence goes on from BTUM01000020.1 coordinate 22,689, forward strand.
GCAGCGAGCCGGGATGGACGTAATCGTGGCGGGACTGGGTCCTCCCAAGGCGCCTCCCGGAATCGAGGTGGTTCCGGCCCGGCAGGCCCTCCAGTCCGTGCTCGACGAGGTGGGGCCCGATCAGCCCCTGGTTTTGCTCTCTCAACTGGGCTATCATGAGGATCGCCAGCTGGCCGAGTCGTTCGACGCTCTGCAGGTCATTCTGGAGGGCGTCGCTTATCCCGGCTTCACCGAGGTGCTCCAGGTGGCTCACACCCTGGTCGTTCCTGCCACCGCAGGAGCCACCTCGCTGGGCTCATTGGGCCTGGACCTGACCGGCACGCTGGTGATCGAATCGCGAGGAGAGCCTTGATTGCAGGATAAGAAAGAGAAACTGGTGCTGCGCACCTACAAGCGGAGAGAAGACCCGTTTCCGCCCCCGGGCCAGCCGGTCGTCAAGAGCCTCTACCCCGGGAACTACGTGCTTTTTTGCTCAGCGAGCTCGTGTTTGCACTACCACGGCACACCAGGGGCCCTTCCCTTCTGGTCCGAGGATGCGCCCGAGCTGCTTGACGTTCTGCGTTGCCCTGAATGTGGCAGCCCGGCCGTGCGGCCACCCCATGAGGACCCCGAGGACTCGGATGCCTGAAGGAAAACGGCCCTCGTTCGCGCATAGTTGACACCGCATTCCTATGCCGAAATTCAACTCAACCGGTGATTCGGAGCTCGACGACCTCGTCGAGCGGATCGTCGAGCATCACGCGACCTCGCCGCAAGCCGATCTCTTGCGTCAGATCGTGGTCAGCGCCATGAAGCTGATCAGCGACGGTGCCGACCGCGGGGACATGAAGCTGATCAACACCACCCTCAAGGAGATGCGTTACTCCTTCAAAGTCTTCATGCCGTATCGGCGACGCCGCAAGGTCAGCGTATTCGGCTCGGCCCGCACGCCCGAGGGACACCCTGACTACGTGCAGGCCATGGAGTTCTCCCGGATGATGGCTGAACGGGGCTACATGTGCATCACCGGGGCCGGCAACGGGGTCATGAAGGCCGGTCACGCCGGAGCGGGGGCGGAGAACTCGTTCGGGGTCAACATTCGCCTGCCTTTCGAGCAGACCGCCAACGAAGTGATCGACGGGGACCCCAAGCTGGTCAACTTCAAGTATTTCTTTACCCGCAAGCTGGCCTTCATCAAGGAGACCCATGCGGTGGTGTGCTTCCCGGGCGGATTCGGCACCCACGACGAGGGCTTCGAGACCCTGACCCTGATCCAGACAGGCAAGTCCTACATCCTGCCGGTCCTGTTCGTGCATCCGCCCGAGACCGGATTCTGGAACGATCTGGACGGCTATATCCGCAAGCGCCTCCTGCCTGCCGGCATGATCAGCGAGGAAGACCTCCATCTTTACCTGGTGACCGACTCGGTGGAGCGGGCCTGCGACGAGATCACCACTTTCTACCGTCGCTACCACAGCATGCGTTACGTGGGCGACGAGCTGGTCATCCGCCTGGAAACCCCCCTGAGCGACGAGGACCTGGCCCAGATCCAGGCCGAGTTCGCCGACCTTCTGGTGGAGGGAGGGGAATTTCGACAGGCGCGCGCCCTGCCCGACGAGGTCGACGATCAGCCCATCGTCCATCTGCCGAGGCTCGTCTTTCGCTACCACCGGCGACGATATGGGCGGCTCCGCCAGCTCATCGACCGGATCAATTCCTTCGGCACGTGAGCCACGAGGAGATTCGAGATCTGGCCGCCCTGGCCAGCGTCATTTCGGCCACTGTTCACAGCTATGAGCCGGCCGAAGTCATGCGCACCGCGCTGCAGCGCCTGGTGGAGGTGCTGCACATGGACATCGGGGTCATCCATCTGCGCGAGGGCGAGGAGATGATCCTGGGCTCCGGCGTCAACCTCAGCCAGGCCACGATCCAGGAATTGCAGCGCTTCTCGCTCTCTGAAGACCGGTTTAGCGTGCGCTGTCTGCTGGAGAACAGGGCACTCATCTTCGACCCTTCGGCGACCGATCATTACCCGGACTCGGCCGCCGGGCTGGCCCGCGAGGGGCTCAAGTCGGTGGCAGCCGTGCCCGTCCCCAGCCCGCTGGGTCCGGTGGGAGTTCTGGTGGTGGGTAGCGCCGGCTCAGTGACGCTTTCGGAAGACCACCTGGTTTTGCTCCAGGCCGTCACCAACCAGGTAGGAGTGGCCCTGGAGCACGCTCGTCTGGTGGATCGATTGGAGCGTCTGGTGGAGGAGCGAACCGAGCAGCTCGAGCAGGCCCAGGAGCAACTGGTGATGCGCGAGCGGCTGGCCACCCTGGGTCAGCTGGCTGGCAGCCTGGGCCACGAGCTGCGGGGTCCCCTGGTCAACCTGCAGATGGCTCTCAACCTGCTCGAAACGGCCGACCCCGAGATGCGCTCGGAGCTGATCACTCGCATGGCTCGGGAGCTTTCGCGCTGTAACAGCGTGATCAACGACCTGCTCGACTACACCCGCAGCAAGGAGCCTCATCGGGTCAGCACCGGCCTTCCCGCCATCTTACACCAGGCAGCTCGCACCCTGGCCGGTGAGCCGGGCGTCGAGGTGGCCCTCGACCTGGGCGAGGTGGAGCGCGTTGACGTCGACCCCGATCAGGTCTTGCGCCTGTTCGAGAACCTGTTGCTGAACGCCAGCCAGGCCGTGGGAGGTCAGGGCTCCGTGCGGGTCTCCCTGCGCGAGAACGGTCCCTGGCTCGAGGTGCGGGTGGAGGATTCCGGGCCGGGAGTACCCGACCCGATGCGTGAGCGGATCTTCGAGCCGCTCGTCACCACCCGTCGAGGAGGAACCGGTCTGGGACTGGCAGTGTGTCGGCGAACCGTGGACGCCCACGGAGGCAGCATCCACGTCGAGCAGTCGAGCCAGCTCGGCGGGGCTGCCTTCGTGGTGCGCCTGCCGCGGGGTCTGGTCGGCTCGCCGACCTGAGCCGACCTACAGTCCCGCGCGTTCTGATTCTGAACACGCGGGACTGTAGCGTGGATTCAGGGCTCCTCGATGACGAATTCGCCGGTGGTGGCCAGCTTGTAGTCCACGAAGACCTCGACCACGTAGTCTCCGGGCTGGAAGACGAAGTTGTCCGAGTAGCCCGGGTAGCAGACGTCCTCCATGGTGCCCTCCGCGCCTTCCTTCCAGGTCTCCGTCCAGCGCCAAGAGTCGAGCTCGGCGCTGTCGAGGAAGAAGCGCGTGGTCACCACCTGGCCATCCTTCATGCCGCTGTAGGTGCAGCCCATCTCCATCTGCGAGGCCGGGCCCAAGAAGCGATTGCCCTCGAAAGGCTCCACGGTCTTCCCTTCGACGATGGCCGCGAATTCGAGCTCGGATAGCTTGGCGGTTAGCTCGCCCTCGGGGGGCTTGCCGGTGTCCTGCAGGGCCAGCTCCCAGCTGACCAGCTTGCTGCTCAGCTCCTCGGCAGCTTTGGCCGTCTCCTCGCCGCCCACGATCTTGTCGACCGGAGGCTCCCCATTTTTCGTGTAGATGACCGTGGCCAGGCCGTCCAACTCGACGCTGGCCTCCTCCAGCGTGGCTACGATCTCTTCGGGAGCCTGCACTTCACCGGCTGCCTTCGTCAGCTCGGCAACGGTGTCGGCAGCCTGCTTCAGGGCCTTGTCGAACTCGGCGGTAGCCTCGGCCTTCTTGCCCGAGGCGAGCAAGGTCAGACCCAGCAGCAAGCGGCAGTCGAGGCTGTCGGGCGCAGCCGCCAGGCCAGCCTGGCACGATTCGATGGCAGGCTGGAACTGGCCCAACTGGTACTGCACCCAGCCGATCTCCAGCCACACCATCGAGTTGCGGGGATCGAGCGAGCGGGCTTTCTGCAGGCTCTCCAGTGCGGCGGTCAAGTCGGCCTTCTCCTGCTGCTGCAGGGCCCGGCCGCGATCAAGGTATGCCTCGGTGTAGAGCGGCGCGTCGCTGATGGCGGCATCGAACTCTTTGAGGGCATCCTCCGGGCGGTCCATGTGCATCAGGGCCATCCCCTTGGCATAATGCTCGATGGCCTTGCCCTGAGCGCGCAGGTCGTAGACCGGCTCGCTCCAGGTCTTGAAGGCCCACAGCACGGCGATGCCCGTGATGAACAGCCCGCCAATGGTGAAGATGCCCCGGGTGGCCCGGGTGGCGATGGTGCCGGCCAGACCGAACAGGAACAGCGCCACCGCCAGGAGCGTGATGTGTACGATGTAGGTATTGGCCTTGGAGTCCCAGGCATTCTTGACCACCGAGGCGGCTTTGAAGACCTGGTCCAGGCGGTGCACCTCGCCCACGTAAGTGTTGGCTTCGAACCTGGCCACGTCGGGCTCGGCATCGGACGTGGGGTCGAAGTAGGCTTTGCCTTCCGGGTCCTTGCCGCTCAGGAGCGGGCTGATGTCGAGCAGGTTGTCGCGCATGACCTCGAAGCGCTCGGCCGCCTTCTGATCGCCGCGTTTCTCAGCCGTGTCGCGCAGGGTCTCCAGCTCGCGGTACTGCTCGTAGGAAGTATAGTAGTGATAGTTGGATTTGGAGTCTCCCTGAACCTGAAGGCCGAAGGCCTCCACGCTGGCGGCGCGGGCATCGCGCCCGGCCCGGTCGTCGTTGTCTCCAGCCACTGTCTCGAGCTGGGCGATCACCGCCGCGAACACGGTCACCACGGCGATGAAAAAGGCGATCATCCGGCTGAACTTCTGGTCAGTCACAGCTTTCCAACCTCCACCAGAACGGAGAAGACCGTTCCGCCGATTCCCAGGATGACGCCCAGCAACAACAAGCCGGTTCGCCCTCCGCCTTCCAGGCTCTCCACCAGGGTCAGGCAGACCAGCCCGAGGCTCAAGAAGACCACCCCCATCAGCAACCGCTCGGCCTTGGTGCGCAGCACCTCGGCTTGATCAAAGTGGGGTTTGGGAGCCAGGTCGCGAGTCCGCGAGGCCGCAGCCACCAGCTCTCCCACCTCGGCGTCGGCCTTGTAGCGGCCTTCTCGATCCATGAACTTGTTGGGAAACATCTGCAGTTTGGAGTCCACCATGGCGTCGGCCTCAGCCTGGCGTTGCTCGAGGTCTTTCGCCTGGCTGCCGCTGGCCTCAGCCAGCTCTTCGTCCAGGGTGTTGGAGATCTCCGCGTAGCGGCGGAAATTGGCGTAGGCCTGAGCGTGCTGATAGGCCTCCACGGTGGCAACCGTGGTCACTTCCTGCACGTTGACGACGGCTTTCAGGCCATCATAATCTTCATCCCCCGCCCCGTCCGCCGCCACCGAAGCACGCCAGGCTACCACCGCGGCGATCACCGTAACGATTGCGATCAAGATCGCTGTCCAGTGCTCGATTGAGTCCTTTTGCTCCTCGTCTGCCATGCCTGCCCTCCTTCGATAAACCGAGGGTGATACGACGCCACCGGGCCCCGGCCCTCTGGCCAGGATACATGGTTTCCGAATGGGTGGACCGGCCGCCCGGGGGGCGCGAGGGGGGCGCTCGGGGGGCTCAGTGCTCGCACTTTGATCGAACGAATGGGCTGGAACAACGTTCCAGCCCATTTGAAGTGCAAGACTACAGGCCCTTGCACTTCAAAAGCAGGAGATTCGCGGCGGCCCTCCAAACCTGCGGCCTCATGTCCTTTGACAGTCTCAGCTTTCGCAAGTGCCTGGGCAAGTTTGCCACCGGCGTGACGGTGGTGACCACGCGGGTCGAGGATCGCATTCACGGCATGACCGTCAACTCGTTCACCTCCGTGTCGCTGGTACCGCCTCTCATCTTGTTCTGTCCCAAGAACCTCACGCGCACCTTCGAAATGCTCAAGAGCAGCGGGGTCTACGCGGTCAACGTTCTGTCCGGCGAGCAGGCCTACATCAGCGAGCGCTTCGCCGGGCTGATCACCGACGATACCGATCGCTTCGCAGGTCTCGAGCACACGCCCGGACCCCTGACGGGCTGCCCTCTGCTGACCGGTTGCCTGGCTCACCTCGAGTGTCGCCTGGTCGACCACCACCCGGCCGGCGACCACAACATCTGCGTGGCCGAGGTGATCGGCCTCTCGGTGCCCGGCGAGGGTGATCCCTTGCTTTACTATTCCGGCAACTACTACCAGTTTCCCGATCGCATTCTGCCGCGGCCCATCGCCGCGCCAGCGCGCAAAGATCTCTAGAGAGGAGCTACCCCATGTCCACCCAGACCACCACCAATATCGAGGACCTCGTCCTGTACAGAGTCGTGGACGGCATCGCCGTGCTCGAGCTCAATGACCCCCCGGCCAACACCTACACCTACGAAATGATGCAGCGGCTCGACCAGTGCATTCTCCAGGCTCGCATGGACGAGAACGTGCACGTGATCTTGCTCACCGGCCACGGGGACAAGTTCTTCTCGGCCGGCGCCAACATCAAGATGCTGGCCTCGGTCACCCCCCGCTTCAAGTATTTCTTCTGTCTGCACGCCAACGAGACGCTCAACCGACTCGAGCAGACTCCCAAGCTGGTGATCGCCGCCCTCAACGGCCACTGCGTGGGGGGGGGCATGGAGATCGCCATGGCCGCCGACATCCGTGTGGCCCGGGCCGACGCCGGCAAGATCGGGCTGCCCGAGGTGAACCTGGGCGTGCTGCCTGGCACCGGCGGCACCCAGCGCCTCTGCCGGCTGGTGGGCAAGTCGCAGTCCATCGAGCTGATGGCCACCGGGCGGACCTTCTCCTTCGAGGAGGCGCTGGAGATGGGCCTGATCTCCCACATCTTCAACCAGGACAACTTCATGGACGAGGTCATGGCCTACGCCCGCCAGTTCCTGCCTCCCAACAAGGCCAGCTTCGCCGTGGGCCGGATCAAGCGCTCGGTGCAGTCGGGCATGGAGATTCCCTTCGAGAGCGCTCTGTGCCTCGAGCGCGAGCTCCAGCAGCAGCTGTTCTGCTCGGCTGACGCGGCCGAGGGGCTGCAGGCCTACGTGAACAAGAAGACCGCTAACTTCAAAGGAGCCTGAACGCCATGGCCACCGCTACCCAGCTTCCTCTGTCACCCGGTAAGCTCCTGATCGGCGGCGAGTGGGTCGCGGCGGCCGAGGGCAAGACCTTCTCCACCATCAACCCGGCCACCGAGGAGGCCATCACCGAGCTGGCCATGGCCGGCAAGGCCGACTCCGACCGGGCCGTCGAGGCCGCCCATGCTGCGCTGACCGGCCCCTGGGGCAAGATGTCGGCCGCCGAGCGCGGTCGCCTGCTCTGGCGCCTGGCCGAGAAGATGCGCGAGAAGGCCGACGATCTGGCCTTGCTGGAAGCCTGCGACGTGGGCAAGCCGGTCAGCGAGGTCAAGCACGTGGACGTGCAGTTTGCAGCTGACACCTTCGAATACTTCGGAGGCTGGAGCTCCAAGCTGCACGGCGACACCATTCCCGTGCGCGGGAACAACTTCAACTACACCCTGCGCGAGCCCCTGGGCGTGGTGGCCTGCATCGTGCCGTGGAACTTCCCTCTTCTGATGGCGTCCTGGAAGGTGGCGGCTGCGCTCTCGGTAGGCAACACCGTGGTGCTCAAACCCTCGAGCACCTCGCCCCTGACCGCCCTCAAGCTGGGCGAGCTGGCTCTGGAGGTGGACTTCCCGGCCGGCGTTCTGAACGTCGTCACCGGTCCTGGCCGCGAGGTGGGCGATGCCCTGGTGCGCCATCCGCTGGTGGACAAGGTCACCTTCACCGGCGAGACGGAGACCGGCAAGTCCATCATGCGTCTGGCTGCCGACGGGATGAAGAGCGTCACCATGGAGCTGGGCGGCAAGTCGCCCAACGTGGTCTTCGCCGACGCCGACCTCGAGGCTGCCGTTCGGGGCGTGATCGGGGGCATCTTCTACAACAAGGGCGAGGTCTGCGCAGCCGGCTCGCGCCTGCTCATCGAAGCCAGCGTGCACGACGAGTTCATGGACAAGCTGGTGGCCCGGGCCGCCAAGATGGTACCCGGCGACCCGCTCGACCCCAAGACCCGTCTGGGCCCCCTGGCCTCGCGCTCGCAGCTGGAGAAGGTTACCGGCTACGTCGAGGCGGGCACTCGCGAGGGCGCGAAGCTGGCCTGCGGAGGCCAGCGGGTGGACATCGGCACCGGCAAGGGCTACTTCTTCCAGCCCACCATCTTCGACGGCGTGACCAACCAGATGACCATCGCCCGCGAGGAGATCTTCGGGCCGGTGCTCTCCAGCATCGTTTTCAAGGACCTCGAGGAGGCCGTCAGCGTGGGCAACGACTCGCCCTTCGGCCTGGCCGCCGGGGTCTGGACCAACGATATCAAGAAGGCCCACCGGGCCGCTCGCGCCTTGCGGGCCGGCACGGTCTGGGTCAACACCTACAACGTCTATGACCCGGCTTCGCCCTTCGGTGGCTACAAGTTCAGCGGTTTCGGCCGCGAGCTGGGAGCCGCCGCGCTGGAGAGCTACACCCGGGTGAAGAGCGTCTGGGTGGGGTTGGACTGACCCTTCAGCGACGACCGGAGCTCGATACTCCCTCAGGAGCGCTCGATCATTTCTCGAGAGAGCTTTACAATGCAAAGTTCCTGTGGTAGACTTTTACTCAAGTCATCAAGGGAGCACTGACTGCTTGGAAATCGAGAAGGCGCTGGCCCAGATCCAGGAGATCCACGGTCATCTGGCCCGTTCGGAAGTCTATCGCGGCTACCGCTCGTTGCCGATGGCCTTCACCGGGATGATCGGCCTGCTGGCCAGCGTAGCCCAACCCTGGATCGTCGATCCCGACTCCCCGGCGGCCTTCCTGCGCTACTGGGCTACGGTGTGCGTGGCCAACGTGCTGGTGGTGGGACTGGACATGATCTACGACTATCACGTGCATCTTGCTCCCCGTGATCGGCGCATGACCCGGCAGGTGGTGAGCCAGTTCATCCCCTGCCTGGTGGCCGGCGCGTTCCTGACTCTGGTCTTCGCGCGCGGTCACGACGTGGCGTTGCTGCCCGGCCTGTGGGCTCTCGTCTTCAGCCTGGGCGCCTTTGCCTCTCGGCCCTATCTGCCGCGCGGCGTAGGCTGGGTGGCGCTCTATTACCTGGTCTGCGGGTGCGTGCTGCTGGCCCTGGCTCAAAGTCAGGCCAGCCTGGCGGCCTGGAGCATGGGGGCTTCCTTCGGGCTGGGCCAGCTCTTTCTGGCCACGGTCCTGTACTGGAACCTGGAAAGGAGAACCAATGGATAACAAGGGGCGTTATGCCTACGAGGGGTTGGACCGGATCCTTCATGAGAAGGCCCGGTTGGGCATCATGACCTCGCTTCTGGCCCGTCCGGAAGGATTGCTGTTCAATCACCTCAAGGAGCTCTGCAATCTCACCGATGGCAACCTGAGCCGGCACCTTCAGGTGTTGCACCAGGCCACCCTGATCGAGATCTTCAAAGGCTATGAAAAGAAGCGTCCTCAGACGCTGGTGCGCCTGACCGGCGAAGGTCGCGAGCGCTTTCTGGCCTACCTCGAGGAGCTCGAGCGGGTGGTCCAGGACGCCGCCAACAGCGCCCGCTCGACATCCACCGGGCCGACCGGAGTGCCGGCGGGGTGGATGCCGGCCTGAGGTTTTTTTTGCCACGATTCTTTGTTCGATAAAGTTCACTGTGGAGGAAACCTGAACATGCGGGTGATCCTGGCCCAGGCGATGGGCTACTGTTTCGGGGTCAAAGACGCATTGGAGCTGGCCGACGAGCTCGCTGACCCATCTCAGGTCACGATTTACGGAGAGCTGGTGCACAACGAGGAGGTGCAGAGCCGTCTGGCGGCCCGGGGCTACGTGGCCATGAGCGAAACCGGACGGTTGATCCCCGCCACTCCGGCGGTGATGGTCACCGCCCACGGCATCAGCGAGCGTGAGCGCAAACAGCTGCTGGCGGCCGGCAAGGAGCTCATCGACACCACCTGCCCGCTGGTGCGGCGGGTACATCGTCAGGCCGAGAAACTGCGCGATGAAGGCTACTTCCTGGTGGTCATCGGCAAGAGCGGGCACGTCGAGGTGCGCGGCATCACTGGCGACCTGGAGCGATACGCAGTGGTGGAGCGCCCCCAGGACGTGCGGTTCTTCACGGCCGGCAAGCTGGCGGTGATCTGCCAGACCACCACCGCGCCGGCCTCGGTGGGCCCCATCTTACGGGCCATCGAGGCGGCCCATCCGGGCCAGGAGGTGCGTTTCGTGGATACCATCTGCAAGCCCACCAGAGACCGCCAGAACGCGGCTCAAAGCCTGCTCAACCGGGTTCAGGCCCTGGTGGTGGTTGGGGGCAAGAACTCCAACAACACCCGGGCGCTGGCCCAGATGGCCCGCGAACGAGGCATCCCTTGCTGGCACGTGCAAACGGCGGCCGACCTCGACCCGGCCTGGTTCGAGCCCTTCCGGGGTCAGGCCGTGGGTCTCACCGCCGGTACCTCCACCCCCGAGGAGGTGATCCAGGGAGTGCACGGTTTCTTGCTCGATCTGGCCCGTCAGCACCAGGGCCGCCCGGCCGCGTGAGCAGAAAGAGCCTGAGCCACGCCGTCCGGGCCCGCACCTTGCTCGAGCTGGCCACCCACGGCGCCCTGGGCACGCTGGCCGAAGGCCACCCTTATACATCCCTGGGGACAGTGGCCGCCCATCAGGGTCAACCGGTGTTGCTCCTGAGCGACCTGGCCGAGCACACCCGCAACTTGCGGGCCGATCCCCGCGCCTCCCTGCTGGTCTGGGAGGAGGGGGCCGTCGATCCGCTGGCCACTGGACGCGTCACGCTGCTGGGCCGGCTGCTGCAGGATGATTCCGGCCGGGAGGACTTCCTGGCCCGCCACCCCGAGGCCGAGCGCTACGCCGGGTTCAAGGATTTTCACTGGTTCCGGCTCGTGGTGGAGTCGGCTCGCTATGTGGGCGGGTTCGGGCGCATGTCCTGGGTGAGCGGCGAAGAGTTTGTCTCGGCCGAGCCTGACCCTCTAGCCGCGCTGGCAGCCGGCATCAAGGCCCACATGAACGACGACCACGAGGAGCATATGCTGCTGATGGCCCGCCACTTCGCCGGGGTATCCGGCCAGCGGGCTCGATTGGTCGAGGTGGACTCGCTGGGATTCACGATGCGTGTGGACGAGGCCGAGGTCGGTGTGGACTTTCCTCAACTCGTCACGACTTCCGTCGAGGTGCGCCAGGCCATGGTCGAGCTCGTGCGGCAGGCCCGGGGAGGTACCAAAGATCACTGAAGGCTGCCTTCCGATCGGCTAGCATGGTTGCTATAATCAACCATGCGGAGGAACGATGAACGAGCGAATCCAGGCCCTGGAGAAAGCTGTGGCCGAGGCCCGGCGCGTGCAACGACAAGACTACAATCAGCTTATGGGGGGAATTGCCAGCCTCCACGATGCGACAACCGGTCTTCACCGGCGAGTGACCGCGGTTGAGCAGGCGGTGAGCACCCTCCAACAGTCTGTGAAGAAGGTTGAGCAGGCTGTGAGCACGGTTGAGCAGGCTGTGAGCACGGTTGAGCAGGCTGTTCGCGTCCAGAGTGGAGTCACTGGAGGGCTTCACGACTCCATGTTGTCCTATCAGAGCAGCAGCCTGTCTCTGTTCGACCTGCTCTACGGAGCCGTGGTCGCCGAGAATGATCAGAAGGATGCCGCAATCGAGGAGATTTGCCGCCGGCTCGACCGGCTCGAGAACCCTCCCGCCGCCTGATCAGGCCCGCTTGCTGAACTCGAACAGGCTCGAGAGCTCGCCGTCGTCGAGCCAGATGCCGTGAGCGGCGCAGCCGTCGATCACCACCGGGCAACCCTCCAGAAAGGCCTTGCGCTCCATTGGCCCCTGGCAGCGCGGGCAGGGGAGGGGAGGAGCCTGGTCGTCCGGAGGTTGCACGTCCCGAATCAAGCCCACGGCCAGGTCGGAGGCAGCCAGAACGGCATAAGGCGCCTTGAGCAGGCGCTCCAATTCGTCCCCGTCATACCAGGCCCCATCGCATTCCGGGCAGAGGTCCACCTGCACCTCGCCGACCATGATCTCGCGCAGGTTGACCCGGCAGCGAGGACAGCTGAGGCTCACGGGGTGGGAGGCGCGGGGGCGGGGGGAGCGTCGTCGGCGCCAGGCGTGATGGTGCCGTCGTCGTCGGTCACCTGATACTTCTTGACGGTCAGGTTCTTCCAGCCGTCCTTGTCCAGCGTGATGGTGCCCGAGGCTACCACGTAGCTGCCCACGAAGCGAAGCAACTGGCTTCCCGTGGCATCGTTGACCACGATGTATGACTCGCCATCATTGGGCTGAATCTCGACCTGCACCGGGTAGCCGTTCTGGTCTTCAGCCAGGGCCATCACGGTGCCGGAAATGATGAAAAGGTCTTGCTTACCCTTGGGCTGGGCCAGCAGGCCCAGGCACAGGCTGGCAATCAGAGTGATGAAAAGGGTGGCTCGCAGAGCGCGATTCAAAGCTTATCCCTCATTTTCAAGCGGAGTTCGAGCAGAAGGGCCCGTTAGGAGCAGATTCGCGTTCTCAGCTCGCCCCCCTTCCCACACGCGCCAGGGAAGCCATAAGAGCAGGAAGTTGAAGGCAGAGAGAACCTCCAGGCTCAGTAGATAAAAGGGCCAGGGACCGAGGTAGTCCATCAAGCTGCCGCCCGCAGGCTTGGAGCAGAGGTACCCGTAGTTCCAGCCGAAGGAAAAGTCCAGTGCCCCCACGATCAGGGCGTAGAGGTTGAGCGCGAGCAGGGCTCGCAGCACGCTCCCGGGGCGCGGGCGGAGCCGGTAGGCGGCCATCAGATAGAAGACGGCCGTGAAGATCAGCCCGTGTCCGATGAAGAATTCCAGGTAGTACCAGCTGGGAAAGCCCACCCCCTGGGAGATGTCCGGCTGAAGGAGGGCCTGCAGTGCTCCCGCCAGCCCCCAGTAGTAGGCCAGCTCGAAACTTGTCTGGGAAGGGGAGAGCACTGCCCAGAGGCAGATCAACACCACCAGGTCGCACAGGTGCAAGGGCAATGCCTCGGTCACCGCCGCCAGGCCCGCGTCCTTCCAGCGCTGGTAGTAAGCGGTGAGGATATAGGCCAGGATAACAAGAGCGATCAGTCGGCCCGGCAGCAGGCGCTGGCGCTCGTCCAGCCGCCTGGCCCAGAGCAGGATGGCCACCGACAGGATCACGGTCAGAGCCAGGGGGATCAGGTGCTGGTCCGACCAGGCCTGAAACGGGATCACGGGCGACGGCCGTAACGCTCGAACGAGACCACCTCGCGCACGGGTCGGCGGCGATTGGGGGTATACTCCTCCAGGGGCCAGCCTAGCGGAATGAGGCAACAAGGGGTGACCCGCCAGGGCAGCCCCACCGCCCGGCGGACCGCTCCGAGATTCCACAGCGGTATGGTGATCAGGGCCGCCCCCAGACCGGCGGCCCGGGCGCCGAGCAAAAGGTTCTGCACGGCCGGATAGATGGACCCGAAAGCGCTGGTGGCAGCCAGGAAGGGAAAAGGCCAGATGACTTGCTTGAGGCATGGGATGATCAGGGCGGGAATCTCTTCGAAGTGGTCTGCCTGCCACTGGGCCGATTCGAACATGCGCTGGCGGGTGGGTGTAAGCTTTGCCAGTGGCTTGAGCATGCGAAACAGCGCGAATGCCTGTCGATTGAGGCGGGCCAGTCGGGCTATGGTCTCGCGCTCGCGCACGACCACGAACTCCCAGCCCTGGGCATTGGAGCCTGAGGGAGCTCGGATGGCCAGGTCCAGAAGGTGCAAGAGCAGCTCATCCTCGACCGGGTCTGTCTTGAGGCGGCGCAGGGCTCGCTGGGTACGCATGGCCTGCTCGAGGGGCATGTCCAGGTTGTAAGCCATGGCTACAGGTTCTGGAGGGCCTGCCGGCAAGCCTTTCTCTCGAGGACTACGATCCGTCCCCCCGCCTCCGCCACAAGATGGCGCAGGGGTTCCGCTCCCAGGGTCTACCTCTCCGCCTGGCAGGCTGATGCAGAACCGGTTGTGGTGTCGAAGCAGAGCTCCCGCCACCACAAGACATTGTGTAGGGCATCAGCCTGCTACACATTCTGTTGAGCGCAGGATGATGCAAAAGCCACTTTTGCATCACTCTGCCAGGAGAAGGACCGCGGCGTTCGAGCAGAAGCACGATTTGAGGTTTTTTCATCGAGCACGAGTTCCGACCTCAGCTGCCCAGGCTGGAAAGCACGCCGTAGACCGGCAAGAACATGCCCACGAACAAGATGGCGGTGACCACTCCGATGGCGCACACCACCACGGGCTCGAGAATGGTGACCAGCTGGGTGACCACCACTTCCACCTGCTGCTCGAGCAGCCGGGCCAGCGATTCCAGAAGAAGATCCAGGCTGCCGCTTTCCTCACCCACCTGGCAGAGATTGCTGACCATGGACGGAAAATACGGGATGGTCGAGACGGCCTGCGAGATGCTTCCCTCCAGCACCAGGCGATCGCGAGCCGCCTCGAGGTAGCGGCGGTGAAGCCGGTGGGGAGAGGTCCTGGCCAGCATGGTCAGGGACTGGTTCAGGGTTACCCCTTCGCGGTGCAGCGACGCGATGATGTCGCAGAATTGTTTGCAGAGCACCACGCCGATCCAGGGTCCGACCACCGGGGCATGCAGAGCCATTTCGAACACTCGCTCGGAAAGTTCGCGGCGAAAGTGCCACAGGACAGCCAGGGTGAGCAGGAAAAGGACGATGAAGGCCGGGTGGTTGACCGCCCCCACCAGACCGATGACGATCTTGGAGAGCAAGGGGAGCTCCAGGTTCATCTGGTGATAGAGACCCAGGAATCTGGGCATCACGAACTTGACGATGCAGAGCAGGATCAGGAAGCCTGCGGCTATCGTAATGGCCGGGCCGGTGAGGGCCTGACCGATGCGTGCCGAGAGGTTGGCCGAACGTTCCAGCAACTCGCCCGCCTTGCGCAGCCGTCCGGCCAGGTCGCCCCCCGTTTCGCCGGCCTTGACCAGCATGATGGCGGTGGGCGGAAAGACGTCCGGGAAGGTGGCCAGCGATGAGGAGAGCGACCAGCCGTGTTTACAGACCCGGTCCAGGATGACGTCCAGGGTTCTGACCAGACGAGGGTGGGACTGCTGAGCCTGGAGCACGTTGAGGGCAGCTCCCGGCGGGACCCCGTTCTCGAGCAGCAGGGCCAGTTGCTGGAGCAGGACGGCCACTGCTCGCACCGGGACAGGCCCGGCCAGGGTCAATTGGAGCTCTTCGAGGTCGAACCAGGAAGACCGGGGAGCCTTGTGACTGGCCGCAACCGCCTTCAAGGCAATTGGCTGACCATGTAGTTCACCACCGCGTCAAGATCGGCGTCGGAGAGCGCAGTCGTGTTGAAGGTGGTCATGTAGCTCATGTTCTGCCCGGTGCTGGGATCGTTGTAGTAGTAGTTGCTGCTGCCGGTGTTCACAAAGGCGTTGGGGTTGCGCACCGAGTCCCGGATGTACTGGTCCAGGCTGACTCCGGCTGCGCTGGCGTTGGCTTGAAGCTGGGCCCTGGTCCAGGGGGGAGCCGCTCCGGTGGTGGACCCGACCTGCCCTCCTCCGCCGTAGGCCTGCATGGAGTGGCACGATAGACAGGTGAGGTTGTTCACGATCAAGCTGTAGCCCGGGGCGGGCGGGGGTGCGTTGGTCTTGATGGTCTTGAGCTCGCGAAACTGACCGGCGGGGTCGGAAACCCGGACCGTCACCACAATGGCGTCGGGCCCGAAGTCCGAGTCGAGAGAGTTGGCACTGGTCTCAGTCACCTGCCCGGTGAACGGGGTAGGGCAAGCAAACGGGCCCGTGGTGGTGAAGTAGGAGCCTTCAGCGATGACCCTGTCCATCTGAGCCTGAGCCAGCATGTCCATTTTCTGGTTATGCTCGACATGCTGCGGCACGCGACTCCCCGTGATGAACATGCTCATCACGAAGCTGGCTGAGAGAAAGAGCAGGGCGATGGCCATCACCATCTCGAGCATGGTCAGTCCGCCGCGCCAGCGTCTCATTGCAGTAGCCTCCCCTCCATCTCGATGGGGGCGCTCAGGGTGGCCACCCAGACGCGGGCTCGGACCATGTTCGGCGTGCCCGACGGGACCACGTCAAAGCCCCGCACGTTGCGCACCATGACCTGTCCCCCGGAGGGGTCGCCCGGCCCCAGCCTGCGGATTTCGGCGGGCTGGTTGGGCCCCAGCGGTTGCAGCCAGTACTCCACCTGCACCAGGGTCTGGTTGGGGCCGTTGCGACGCAGCACCAGGTGCTGGGCGGGGCCAGGGTTCAGGGGCACCCCCGAGAGCAGCATGCCGGGTCGGGTGGTCTGCAGCTCGCGTTTGAGCTGCCCGAGCATGGTCAGCGCCTCGCGACGGGCCTGCACCTTGTCCACCGTCTTGCTCTGGGCCCGGTAGGCTACCACGACCGCCTGACAGACCATGCCCATAATCAGCAAAAAGACGGAGGAGGACACCAGCAGCTCGATGATCGTGACGCCCCTACAGGCCTTCATCATACATCTCCTGGCGGGCTCCGCCAGCGGTGGTGCCAGCCGGCAAGACGACCGTTCGCGAGGCCACCGTATTGCCCATGGCGTCCACCACCCGGCCGGTGCAGCGATAGAGGTTCAGGCTGCTGTCATAGGCGATGTCCACCAGCTCGGTTCCGGTGGCATTCAAGCTGAGCGTCTGAGGGGCCGACTTGAAGAAGTCCGGGTTGTGGACGTCCTTCCAGCAGACGTAGTCAACCCCCGCCTGGGCCAGGCAGGTGGCTCGCTCCATCTTTTCGGAGCGAAGCTGCATGTAGCTGTCGCGCTCGACAAAGTAGAGAAAGCCGAGGCCCACGGTGAACAAAAACATGGCCAGCAGCATGGAGAGCATGAGAGCCATTCCTCGTCGTAGCAGGCGGACCATTTGGTTCATTTGTACCACAAACCTGGCCGCAATGCCAGGTTGGGAGAATTTTTTGACGAATGACCGGAGGGTGAGGACGATGCTGCTTGTCCTGGCCATGTTTGCCTGCCACTGCGGCTCGAGCCCTCCTGCCAAGCCAGCCGCTCCCCCCTCGGTTGCCGGCCAGCCGTCCGCCGCCCCGAGCTCCCCGACGCAAGGTGCAGCCGGCCCTCGGTTGAGTCACAACGCGCCTCCGGGCGCCGAACCTCAACCCGAGGCCCCTCAGTCGGTTCGTTTGCGCCGCCAGCACCCCGACGACCCCATTCCGGCGCAGCTCTCCGAGCTTCCTGGCTTTACCGATGCGAGTCGGGTGGCCCGCTCGGTGGACTACGGTCCCGAATCGGTGGCCCGGGGTCGCAGGATGTATCAAAATGCCTGCGCTCCATGTCACCAGATGACTGGCGAGGGAATGCCCGGTCGCAATTACGGGGTCAAGACTCTCCCGCGCGATCTGCGCGAGCCGGAATACTACCGCTATGGAAGCTCCGACCGCGCGCTCTACCGCACCATCGTCCACGGCATTCCAGGCTCTCCCATGGGCTCATTTGACGGGATGCCGCCTGAGATGGCCTGGGATCTGGTCCACTACGTCCGCTCCCTGTACAAACCGGAAATGCCCTGAAAGGTCTCCGCTCGGGTTCTCCCGAAAGAATCTAATACAATCATAAGCAAAGGAACCATTATGGAACGAGGAACAGCATTCCGTTCGGGCAACCCGGCCCTTTCCGAGAAGACTTTTGAGCAATGGCGCACGCTCAGCCTGCCCCAGAATGATGTGATGACCATTCAGGGCACGGTCAACAAGACTGCCATCTTGCTCTTCATCGCGGTCGTTGCCGCCAGCTTTACCTGGAAGCTCTTCCTGGACAAGAACCCGGTGGTTCTACCCCTGATCATCGTTGGCTTCGTGGGGGCGCTGATCGTCGGGCTCGTGACCATCTTCAAGAAGGAGTGGTCTCCCGTCACGGCGCCCCTCTATGCGGCCCTGGAGGGGTTGCTGTTGGGCGGCATCTCGGCCATGTACAACCAGGCCTATGAAGGCATCGTGGCTCAGGCCGTCGTGCTCACCTTCGGCACCCTGGGCGTGTTGCTGGTGGCCTACAAGTCCGGGCTCATCAAGGCCACTGAGAACTTCAAGCTGATGATCGTGGCGGCCACCGGGGGGATCTGTCTGCTCTACCTGGTGTCCATCTTGTTCAGCGCCTTCGGGATGCCCAACGCCATTCCGATGATTCACTCGAGCGGCACGTTCGGGATCATCTTCTCGCTGGTGGTGGTGGCCATCGCCGCGCTGAACCTGGTGCTCGACTTCGACTTCATCGAGAGCGGCGCCGAGGCCGGCGCGCCCAAGTTCATGGAGTGGTACGGGGCTTACGGCCTGATGGTGACACTGGTGTGGCTCTACCTCGAGATTCTCCGGTTGCTCTCCAAGCTGCGCAGCCGCGACTGAGCTCAGCCTCAAGACCAGGAAGTAAGCCCGGGGGCGGGCTTACTTTTTTTTTGTCGGGGTTGATGCGGGTGCTCAGACGCGCTCTGCTCGCTAAGGCTCGGCAGACTTGATCGAGCTGACTCCTCCTTAGCCTTTCGCGGAGGGTCTCTCTGCGCAGGGGGCGAACAGGCAGCGCCTGATGAGCCGAATCACCGTACACCGCATTCCTGTTTTGCAAGACAACTACAGCTATCTGATCGAAGACACGCAGGAGAAGACCTGCGTGGTGGTCGATCCGGCCGAGGCCGGCCCGGTCAACGCCGCCATCGAGGAACTCGGCCTCAGGCCGGTCATGCTGTGGAACACTCACCACCACGCCGACCACATCGACGGCAATCCGGGCGTGCTCGACAAGGCGGGTTCGATTCCCGTTTATGGATCGGCCGGCGACCGGGGGCGGATCCCCCAGTTGACCCACTTTCTCCAGGCCGGGGACAGCCTCGAGTTCGGGGGCGATACGGTGCGCGTGCTGGAGGTTCCCGGCCACACCCGGAGCCACATCGCTTACTACCTGCCCAGCGGGCACCTGTTCTCGGGCGATCTGCTCTTTGGCTACAGCTGCGGCAAGGTTTTCGAGGGCACCATGGAGGACATGTACCGCTCTGTGGCCCAGGTGGCCGAGTTGCCCGACGAGACGCTGATCTACTGCGGTCACGAGTACACCCTGAACAATCGGCGCTTTGCCGAGACGGTCGAGCCCGACAATCCGGACCACAAGGCCCGTGCCGCCGCCGAGACGGCTCCGCCCACCATCCCCCTCAAGCTCGCTCAGGAGAAGAAGACCAACCCCTTCTTGCGCTGGCACGTGCCGGCCGTGCAGGCATTCACGGGGAAGACCGCGCCGGCCGAGGTGTTCGGCGAGCTACGTCGTCGCAAGGATAACTTCTAAGCGCCGTGGCCTGCAAACTCGTCCCCACCCCTTCTTGCTGCACGGAACTCGCGGAGAGATTCCAGCGCGACGCCCATCTCCTCCGCCACCACAAAGGGGTTTGCGGCCAGCGCTCTCTGCGGTTTGAAACATCAGCGACGACAGGAGCTGCCCAATAACTTCTCTGCGTCAGCGGCTGGCCACCCGGCTCGCACCATACCGACCCCAGACGCTCCAGCGTCCCGACCTGACCCCCACCGGGGTGCTGCTACTGCTGGTTGGCTCGAGCGAGCCCGAGCTCGTCTTGACGCGGCGCAGCGAGCACCTGAGCCGGCACCCGGGCCAGATCTCCTGTCCAGGTGGGGTCAGGGATGAGGGCGACGCCAACCTTCGCGCCACCGCCCTGCGCGAGTGTCACGAGGAGATCGGCCTGGCGCCGGAGCGGGTCGAGGTGCTCGGTCAGCTCGACGACGTCTGGACGCCCAGCGGCTTTCTGCTCACCCCCTTCGTGGGCTGGACCGACCCTCCGGTCCAGCTATCGCCCTGCAGCGAGGTGGCCGAGATCCTCTCCGTCCCGCTGGGCCAACTGCTTGACCCGGAGGTCTTCGAGCTGGAAGAGCGCTGGCTCGGCGAGCAGAAGTTCTTGCTGGGCGCCTTCCGCCTCAGGCAGGCCCACGTCTGGGGCGCCACCGCGCGCCTGGTGCAGCGCCTGTTGGAGGTGGGCTTCGACTGGAAGCCGCCCCGATGAAAGTCGTGTTGCTGGCCGGCGGGGTAGGCGGCTCGCGCCTGGCCGATGGGATGGCCCGACTGCTCGGTCCCGAGCTGACCGTGGTGGTCAACACCGGGGACGATTTCGACCACTACGGCCTGCGCATCTGTCCCGACCTGGATACGGTACTCTACACCCTGGCCGGCCTGGGCGACCCCGCGCGAGGCTGGGGCCTGGCGGGCGAGACCTTTAACTGCCTGGAGGCTCTGGAACGGCTGGGGGAGGACCCCTGGTTCTTGCTCGGCGACCGCGATCTGGCCACCCATCTGTGGCGCCGCCAGGCCCTGGACCGGGGCCTGCGACTCACCCAGGTCACCGATGAGCTGCGCCAGCGATTGGGGGTGACCTGCCGGGTGCTGCCGATGGCGGACGAGCCGATGGCCACCAGAGTGCGCACCGACGAGGGCTGGCTCAGCTTTCAAGACTACTTCGTGCGTCACAAGCACCGGCCCGCGGTGCGCGAGCTGGCCTTCGATGGCAGCCCCGGCCTGAGCCCCGAGCTCGAGCAGGTGCTGGCCGAGGCCGAGCTGACCGTGCTGGCCCCCTCGAACCCGTTCGTCAGCCTGTTGCCGATCTTGCGGGTGAGCGGGTTGGCCGAGCGGCTGCCCCGGCCCCGGCTGGCGGTCAGCCCCATCGTCGCCGGGCAGGCCCTGAAAGGGCCGGCGGCGGCCATGCTGGCTTCGCTGGGTTTCCCGGTCTCGGCGGCGGGGGTGGCCCTGGCCCTGCAGGGCCACCTGGACGAGCTGATCTGCGACGATCGGGACCGCGCTCTTGAGTTGCCCTGTCCGGCTCGGTTCCTGCCCACCGTCATGCGCAATCCGGAAGACCGTCTGGAGCTGGCCCGGAGGATCCTCGAAGGGCGGCCCGAAAGCCCGGGCTGATGTCGATTCGAGCCGTGATCCCGGTCAACCGTCTGGAGCAAGCCAAGAGCCGCCTGGCCGAGGTGCTCAGCGACCGCAGCGAGCTGGTGCTTGAGCTGCTCTCGCGGGTGGTGCAGGCGATCAAGCCGTGCGTGGACGAGGTGCTGATCGTCAGTCCCGACCGCCGCCTCGAGCCCGAAGCCGCACGGCTGGGGGTGAGCTTTCTCTTGCAGCGCTCCAGCGGCCTCAATCCCGCCCTGGATGAGGCGCGCGCTCACCTGGGAGAGGGCCCGCTGCTGGTGGCGCTGGGTGACCTTCCCCAGCTGACCGAGCCGGACGTGCGCGCCTTCCTGCTGCGGCCTGAGGAGGTGCTGCTGGCACCCGACCGCGAGCAGAACGGCACCAATCTAATGTTTCTACGCTCGACCGGGAGCTTCATGTTTCAGTATGGTCCGGGTAGCTTCGTGCGCCACTTCAGCCAGGCGATGGGTCGGGGCCTGACGGTGGGCGTGCACCGCTCGAGCGGCACCGAGGTCGACCTGGATGCTCCCACCGACCTGCCCCAACTGGCGTGGACGAGCTGCGACTGATCCCCGTCCGGGGAGTTCCAGAGATTCGGGCCGGAGAGGACGTGGCGAAGCTGCTCGCCCCCCTGCTCGCGCGGCTGGCTCGGCCTGGCGACGTTCTGGTGGTGACCCACAAGGTGCTCAGCAAGGCGGAAGGACGGCTGGTCGACCTGACCGAGGTGCAGCCATCGGCCCTGGCCGAGAGCCATGCCCGGGCCTGGGGCAAGGACCCCCGCCAGGTGGAAGTGGTGCTGCGCGAAAGCGGCTCGATCTTGCGCATGGAGGGCCCGGTGATCATCTCTCGCACCCGCCACGGGCTGGTCTGCGCCAACGCCGGCGTGGACAAGAGCAACGTGCCAGGCCAGGCGGTCTGTCTTTTGCCGGAGGACCCGGACGCCTCGGCAGGCCGCCTCTACCAGGCGCTGGAGGCGGCTCTGGGTTTCTCCCTACCGGTGGTGATCAGCGACTCGTTCGGCCGGCCCTGGCGGCTGGGCATCGTCAACGTGGCCATCGGCCTGGCGGGGATGGCGCCCTTTACCGACCATCGCGGCCGGACCGACGCCCACGGCTATCGTCTGGAGGCCAGCCTGATGGCGACTGCCGACGCGGTGGCCGCAGCCGCCGAGCTGGTCATGGGCAAGACCGATGGCGTGCCGGCCGCCCTGGTGCGCGGCCTCGAGCTGAGCGGCTCGACGGGCTGCGCGGCCGAGCTGATCCGCCCCGGCGAGCAGGATCTCTTTCGTTGACCGGGCGAAGGGAGTCGGCATGAATCGGATCAAGAAGAAGCACCTCGGCTACTGCGCGATGTTCGAGCAGTTCCACCCCAACGATATGCTGGTCTGGTGCGAGCAGGCGGAGCAGCTCGGCTTTGGCAGCATCATGGCCAGCGACCACTTCCACCCCTGGACCCCTCAGCAGGGCCACAGCGCTTTCGTGTGGACCTGGATGGGGGCGCTGGGGGCGCGCACCTCGCTGCCCTTCGGAACCGGAGTGACGCCGCCCGGCTATCGCTACCATCCGGCCCTGGTGGCCCAGATGGCCTGCACGGTCGAAGCCATGTACCCGGGGCGCTTCTGGCTCGGCCTGGGGGCCGGAGAAGCTCTCAACGAGCACGTCATCGGTTGCTACTGGCCGGAGCCCCCGGTGCGACTCGAGAAGTTGCTCGAGTCGATCGAGATCATCAAGAAGCTCTTCACCGGCAAGGTGGTCAAACACCAGGGCAAGCACTTCACCCTCGAATCGGCTCAGATCTATACCCTGCCGCCCTCCCCGCCGCCCATCCTGGTGGCCACCTCGGGCCCCATCATGAGCGCCAACACGGGCCGCTTCTGCGACGGCGTGATCACGGTGGGGGCGGCCGACGACAAGCTCTCGATGCTGATGGGCAAGTTCGAGGGAGGGGCCCGCGAGGCCGGTAAGGACCCGGCGGCGATGCCGCGGCTGATCCAGATCCACGTCTCCTGGGCACCTGGCCTGGAGGAGGCCACCGACAACGCGGTGCGCGAGTGGCCCAACGGAGGGATGAACTTTCCCAAGGCCGATGTGCGCTCCCCCGAGGTTTTCGAGGCCATCGCCCGCATGGTGCGTCCCGAGCACTTCAAAGGCCGGGTGCTCATCTCCGAGAAGGCCGAGGACCACATCAACCTGATCAACCACCTCTACTCCAAGGGCTTCGATGGCGTCTACGTCCATAACGTGGGCCGCAACCAGGCCGAGTTCCTCAAGTTCTACGCCGCCGAAGTCTTGCCCAGCCTCGCTCTGGAGCCGGTCGGTAGTCCTGGTTGAACGCCGACCCTCCCATAGTCGGTAGGTCGCGATGAGCTGGGGACTCATCCTGCTGGGTATCCCGGCTCTGCTGCTGCTGCACGGCTTCTTCGTGGCGGCCGAGATCGGCGCGGTTTCGGCCCGCCGTCACCGGCTGGCTCAGCTGGCCGCCAACGGGGTGCGGGCCGCCACCAAGTTCCTGCCGGTCACCCAGGACGCCGGTCGGTTTGCGGCCTATGTGTCCGCCTGCCAGGTGGGCATCAGCCTCACCGGTCTGGTCCTGGGCTACTGGGGTTACGCCTTTCTGGCCCTGCCTCTCGACCCCTGGCTGGGGCAGCGCTTCGAGCTCTCCGAGATGGGCGCTCGGATTCTGGCCGTCACCATCGTGCTGGCCACCATGATGTCCCTGCTGGTCTTGTTGGGCGAGCTGGTGCCCAAGTCGCTGGCCCTGCTCGAGCCCGAGAAGGCGGCCGTGCGAACCTCCACCCTGATGCGCAAGATGACCACCCTCTTCAAGCCCCTGACCTTCGTCTATGATCGGGTGTCGCGTTTTCTTCTGGCCCGCCTGGGCTTGAGCGAGGCCGCCTGGCAGAACACCCACGTCCACTCGCCCGAGGAGATCCAGATCCTGGTGGAGGAGAGCGGCGCCCAGGGACTGCTCGAGGAAGAAGAGCAGCGCCTGCTCGAGAACACCCTCCGGCTGCGCGACTTCAACGCCCGCCACGCCATGATTCCCCGCACCAAGATGTTCACCGCCTCGCTCGAGTTGCCCATTCCCGAGTTGCTCAAGCTGCTGGCCGAGTCCAACTATTCGCGCCTGCCGCTTTATCGCGAGTCGCCTGACCAGATCGAGGGGGTGGTGCACCTCAAGGACCTGCTTTGCCTCAGCCGCGCTCCGGGCCAGGTCAAGCACGTCTCCCAGGTCATGCTGAAGGTGCCCTACGTGCCCGAGACGGTGCCTGTGGACGAGCTGTTCAACCTGCTGCAGCGCAAGCATTACCACATGGCCATCGTGGTGGACGAGTTCGGTGGCACGGCCGGCATGGTCACTCTGGAAGACCTGATCGAGCGCATTTTCGGCGATTTCGAGGACGAGTTCGACCCCCCCGAGCTGACCGCCGAGCTGCGCTCGGGGCGACTGTTCCTGGCCGGGGACGTCCTGGTGGAAGACCTCAACGAGTGGCTCGACGTCGAGCTCGACTCGGACCTGGCCGACTCGGTCGGCGGCCTGGTGATGGCCGAGCTGGGCCAGGTGCCCGAGCCGGGGGCAGAGGTCACCATCGCCGAGATCCCGTTCCGGGTGGAGCGGGTGGAGGGCAAGTGGGCCGCCCGCGTCAGCCTGGCCGTCACCGAGGAGCAGGCAGCTCACTTCCAGGAGCACTACGACTGATGGAGGTGACTGTCGGGCTGCTGGTGATCGCGGGCCTGGTGCTGCTCAACAGCCTGTTCGTGGCGGCCGAGTTCTCGCTGGTGGGCGTGCCCCAGGCGCGGCTGGCCCAGCTGTCCGAGTCCGGCTCACGGGGGGCCACCGAGGTGCTCACCCTGCTCAAGGATCGAGACCGTCTCAACCGTTTCGTGGCCACGGCCCAGGTCGGGCTGGCCCTGGTCATCCTGGGTCTTGGCATGTACGGTGAGCCGCTGCTCTCATCCTGGTTTCGCCAGGCCATGCCCACCACTCCGGGTCTGGCCACTGTGCTGGCCTTGCTGGTGCTGACCTGCCCCCACGTTGTGCTGGGGCAGGTGGTCCCCAAGGCGTTGGCCCTCACTTATGCCGTGCCGACCTCCATCACGCTGCAGGGGCCTTTGAGCTTGCTCGAGCGTCTCTTCTTTCCGGTGGTGGTCACTCTGAACGCGGCCGGCAACGCCCTGCTCAAGCTGCTGGGTGCTCACTCGCTGGACCCCAAGGGTCGGCTCTTTTCGCCCGAGGAGCTCGAGCAGGTCGTGGAGGAGAGCCACCAGGGCGGTCTGCTCGAGCGCACCGAGGAGCAGTTCCTCAAGAACATCTTTGATTTTCAGGGTCGCATCGTGGGCCGGGTGATGACCCCCCGCACGCGAGTCTTCGGTTTGAGCGTGGAGGCCGACCAGGACGAGGTGCTGGGGGCCATCCACGAGCACCGCTACACCCGCTATCCGGTCTATGAGGGCGATATGGATCACCTGGTGGGAGTCTTGCATATCAAGGACCTGGCCCGCCAGATGGTGCAGAACCACCCCTTCAACCTGCGGGCGGTGCTCAGGCCAGTGCTCTATGTGCCTGCCTCCACTCCGCTCGAGGACATGGTCAACCGCTTCCGCACCGGCCGCACCCAGTTTGCGGTCGTGCTCGACGAGTTTGGCGGGATGGCCGGCGTGGTGACGGTGGAGGACGTGGTCGAGGAAGTGGTGGGGGAGATTCAAGACGAGTTCGACCAGGAGACGCCCCCCCTGGAGCGGCTCGACGACGAAACCGTGCGGGTTCGAGGCGATCTGATGCTGACCGACCTGCGGCGAGAGTTCGGAGGGGAGATCCCCGAGCATCCCGAGGTCGAAACGGTGGGCGGTATGGTGATGGCCGAGCTGGGCCGGGTGCCCGAATCGGGGGATCGGGTGCAGTACGCAGGCCTCGACTTCGAGGTGGAGGAAGTGACCGGAATGGCGGTGCAGTCCTTGCTGGTGCGCCGAGAGAAGGAGTAGCTCGAATGGACGGAGTTTGGGTCTACCCGGTGGATGATGCCGACCAGGAGGAATCCAAGAGCGAGGCGGTGGCCCGCCTCAGCGAGGCCAGCTCCTACCTGGTGGTTTTTCTCGAGCCTGAGCGCAGCCTGGCTCTGGCACCCTCGGCCGACCTGGGGCACTCGTTCAGGCAGGGCGAGCGGGTCTATGATGCCATGGACGAGGTCCTGGTCTACGACTGGATGACCTCACCGGACGGGCGGCTGGTGGGCGTTCGCAACCTGCTGCCTCCCGAGAGCCTGCTGCAGGCTTACCAGCACGAGAAGTGGCCCTGGATCTCGCACGAGCAGGATGAGCTGCGCATCTGGTTCGGGGAGGAGCGGGGGGCCGACCTGAGCCAGACCGTGCACCGCTGCGTCTTCGCCGACCCATTCCGCTCGGCTGACGGGCGCCTGGCTCTGGCTTACGACACCTACGGTTTGAAGGGAGATGAGCTGGAGCGTCTGCGCAAGCTGGCGGCCCACTGGCTGCCCGTAGCCTCGGCCTGATCCCGCGCGTTGACCTCTTCAGACTCAGAGCGCGCAAGACAATCTGTCGAGCGCCGGCTCAATGCACCTTGGCCCAGTAACGCACGTTGCCCTGCGTGCTGCCGCTGCCGGGCGACTGCACGAAGGTCGGAAATGAGCCCGTGGACTGGCTGAAGTCCTGGGCGGCAAAGTAGGGAGTGGCATAGACCAGGGTGCGGGTCTGCCCGGGTTTGAGCTCGCCTACCTCCATGTCGCTTTCATGGAAGTAGTAGGCTTCGAAGCCGGAGGCCTTGTAGCCGATGGGAGCCAGGGGCTGGAACTTCATGGTCACGAGGCTGTCGCGATCGGTCGTTTTGCCGTTGTTGCGCACCTTGATTTCGAGGTAGATGCGCCGGTCGAGATCTCCGTGGGCATAGGCCCTGGTGCTCACGATGCGCAGATCCTGCGGTTCACCCTTGGCGATGCCGATTAGCAAGAGAACGATGAGGGTCAGTCGTTTGAGCATGCGTTCCTCCCCTGGTTCATTGTCCGAAGATCAAGATGACCTTGCCTGGAACCGAGGCGTTGCCGGGTGCCGGGGCGGCGATGTCGTTGATGCCGTCGGCGTTGAGGTCGCCGATGGCCATCTTGCCCGGATTGGAGAGGGCGTAGCGAAGAGGGGCGGCGAATGCTCCCCCGGCCTGTCCGACCAGGATCTGCAGGCTCTCCAGCCCGGTGATCAGGTCCAAGATCCCGTCGGCGTTGAGATCGCCCGCGACCAGCCGGCCACCGCCCACCACCAGCGGAAAATTGACCGCTCCGGCAAATGTGCCCGCCCCCTGGTTGAGCAGTACGCTGACATTGTTGGTGCCGGTGTTGGAGGCCGCTAGATCGGGCCCGTTGACCCCGTCGAAGTCGCCCGCGGCAAGTCCCGTCGGGCTGACGCCTCCAGCCAGGCCCAACACCGTGGTCGCAAACGAGGTGCCTGCGCCGTTGTTGCGCAGAACCCTGAGGTTGTCGTCGTCGGCGTTGGCCACCGCCAGGTCGGGGCCGTTGACCCCATCGAAGTCGGCTGCTTGAACGAAGCTGGGCCCGTTGCCGACGGCGAAGGTGTTCTGGGCGGCAACGCCTCCCGAGCCGTTGTTGAGTAAGACGCGAACCACCAGTTGCAGCGAGTCGATGACCGCCAGGTCGGGCCCGTTCAGCCCATCGAAGTCGGCGCTGATCACCACGGTCGGGTTGAGCGCACCCGGCATGGCGATGGGAACGGCCGGATTGAAGCCGGCCCCGTTGTTCAAGAGCAGCGACAGATCGGCTCCGACCGAGTTGGCGGTGACCAGGTCGATTCGTCCGTCCCGGTTGAAATCGGCTGCCACGACGGACGTGGGGTTGATCCCCACGGGGAAGTTATTGAAGGCGCTGAAGGTGCCCCCGCCCTGGTTGAAGATCACCTCCACCCGATTCTGCAGCGAGTTGACCGAAGCCACATCCAGCCCGTTGCTGCCGTCGAGGTCGGCCAGAACGGAGTAGTTGGTGCCTTCATTGGGGCCCAGCACGAAGGGGTAAGCCAGGTAGCCGCCCCCCTGGTTGAGGAAGACACTGGCCCCGGGCTCCATGATGCTGACGCTGGCGGCCACCGCGTCGGGGCCGTTGAGGCCGTCCAGATTCCCGAAATCGAACTCGGAAGCGCTTCCAGCGATGGCCGTGGGGCTTGAGGCGGTGAAGGTGGCCGCGCCCGAGTTGAAAAGTACGGTCAGGCTGTCCTGGAAGATGTTGGTCACTCCGATGTCCAACCCGTTGACCCCGTCGACATTGGCCAGACCCAGCCGGAAGACGCCCGGGGAGTTGAAGATGGCCGTGGTGGCCGGGAAGTTGCCGGTGCCGTCGTTGAGCATCAACCAGATGTTCTGGTTGATGGAGTCGTTGAAGACCATATCATTGCCGTTGACCCCGTCGAGGTTGCCCGACTTGAGGTCCAGGCCGTTTCCGCCCAGCGGAATGCCGAAATTGGTGAAGGGGCCGAACACCCCGCCGGCACCCGCCGGATACACCCGGATGTGGGGGAAGACCACCACGCCGATGTCGGCGAGTCCATCGCCGTCGAAGTCGCTCAGGGTGACGCCCTGGCCGCCTGCCCCCAGAGCGATGGTTGCTCCCGGAGCCAGGACTCCGGCGCCGTTGTTGAAGAGGGTCTGCAGGTCATTGAGGCCGACGTTGGTGACCAGGTCGAGATCGCCGTCTGCGTCGATATCCCCCAGGTCTCCCCAGATGTTGCCGCCGATCAGGGTGGCCACGTCGGTGGCTGCAAAGCCACCCGCCCCATTGCTCAAAAAGACGGTGACCTCATCGTTTTTCAGCAGCACGAAGTCGATGCCGTTAAGGTTGTCCAGATTCCCTTTGATCAGCCGGTTCAGGCTGTTGGTCGGATCGGTGTAGATGGTCGAGGCCGCGCCCAGCGTGCCATCGGCCTGGGTGAGGAGCTGGAACAGGGCGCGGGAGGCCGGATTGGGGCCGGTCATGATGACGTCGTCGCGCCCGTCCCCGTTCACGTCCAGCAAGATGGTGCTGTCGGCCTGGTTGGGGGTGGAAAAGGCGCGGTTGCCGGGCGGGAGGCTTCCCACCGCGACCGTGGCCGGCACGCTGGCGGTGATGCCATCGCGAGTGGCCGAGATGTTGGCCGTGCCGGGAGTTCCCGTGCCGCTCACCAGGCCGGTCGGGGTCACGGTGGCCACGGCGGGATTGTCCGAAGACCACGTCGAGCTGGCGGTTACGTCGGCCGAGCTATTGTCGGAGAAGGTGCCGGTGGCGGTCAGCTGTTGCGGGGTCAGGCCCACCAGGGCCACCGGGTTGGGGGTTACGGCGAGGGTCTGAAGCAGAGGAGGCGTGATCTCGAAGGCGGCACTGGTGGCCCCGGTGAGGCCAGTTGAGGTTGCGACCAGGGTGTAACCTGTCGAAGGCGCGGCCACCACCAGGTTGGAGAACACGGCCACGCCGTTCACCGGGGTTGCCGTCGGGCTGCCCAGCAGTGTGGTCGAGGTGGGGTTGGATCCCAGGGCGAGCGTGATGGGGGAGGTGGCCGTGGGGAACAGGTTCCCGTTCTGGTCGAGCACGGCGACCTGGGCGGAGAAAACGGTCCCGGCCGCGGACTGTACTGATGGTTGGACGGCGAACGTCAGAGAGGTTGCGGTCGGAGACACCGCTGGATTCGGCGGGCCGGGTGGTGCCGGGGGAGCCAGACTGAGGAGCTGAATCCTCTG
Source organism: Candidatus Xenobia bacterium (assembly GCA_045863235.1). GTDB lineage: Bacteria > Vulcanimicrobiota > Xenobia > Xenobiales > QWHO01 > QWHO01. The sequence continues at coordinate 52,237 of BTUM01000020.1, forward strand.
AGTCAGCACCTGGCCGGGTGTGACCGTGATGTTGACCGGAGCCGACTCGGCGATCTTGTTGCCCACCTCGTCATGGCCGAACACGCTGAGCCGGAAGGTGCCGGGCAGCACCTGGAAGGTGACGGTCACGCTCTGGGCGTCCTCAGGAACCGGAGTGACGATGGGTCCAGCCACCAGGTTGAAGGGCGGGTCGGGAGCGGCCACCTCGGTGTGCACCGTGGCCACCCCGGCTCGCTCCTGGCGAGCCTGGGGCAGGTCGAGGGCCATTCGCACCGAGACCATCTGGGGCCCGGGGGCAGGTGCCGGCACACCTCCCGAGCGGGGGCCAGCCGAGGAGCACCCCAGCAAGAGCAGCAACAGCAGGAGTGAGGCGGAGCTCAGGCGCATCAGAAGGGCCGGGTTAGGCAATGAGACCAACTTCCCTGCTCGGTCGGGGGAGGCGAGGTTAACCCCACAGGATCCAGGTGACGGCCAGCTCGCCTCCGGTCTTGATGTTGAGCATGTCGTTGCCCGACAGGCGCATCAGGGGCACCCCGATCTTCTGAGAGAACAGGTAGGGATCGAAGTCCACCCGGAAGGGTTGATACTCCCAGCCCTCCCCTGAGGGCACCGGGCACTCGAATTGCGGGATGAAAACTCGCTCCTGAGCCACGTAGCGCTTGCTGATGGCCGTTTGGACGGCCGTTTGCCAATCCGAGTCGGAAAGCTCCCAGCCCAGGTAGATTCCGTCTCCACCCCAGCCATCGGCAGGCTTGAGCACCAGAGTCTCGCGGCGCTCGAGCAGAGTGCTCACCACCGGGCCGTCCTCTACGATGGCGGTCCAGGGTACGATGCGGCGGATGAACTGCAACTCGTCGGCATCGAGCAGCTCTTCCATCTCCTCGCGATGGAACAGGGCCAGCAGCGACTTGATGGTGAGGGGCTTGGCCCGGAAGGGGTTGACCATGCACACCGCCCCGGCCCGGTAGGCGTCGAGCAGGGCCTGCGCTTCCTCGCCCCGGGCCAGCAGGTCCTCGACCAGCACCCGCCGGTAGACCACATCGATGGGCTTGCCGTCGTAGTCGAGCAGACGGCCGTTCTTGAACTCGAGCTCGCGCGGGTCGGAGACCACGGTGTCGATCCCGTGGCCCTTGAAGTGGTCGCGCAGGAGGGCGAACTCGGCGTGGGTGCTGACGGTGACCCAGTCCACGATGGCGATGCGGGGGCTGCCCGAGCCCCCCCAGCTCTTCCACGAGCGGAGCAGCACTTCCAGAATGCTGGGGTCGCAGGGCAGATAGTGGCCCGGGTGAAGCTGGGCAAACTGTTTCCAGGTCTCGGTCTGGGAGATGATGTCCCAGCAAGCGTCCATGAAGGCGGCCCCGCCGGGGCTGTCGATGTTCAGCTCCACGATGCGGTAGCCCGAGTCGTCGGGGCTCTGGGGCGGCCCCAGAAACCCGTCCACGCGCGAAACGTGGGAGCCGTGGGGGAGGCTGGCCGGCAGCCGGATGAGGTCGCGCTCCTGGGGCGAGATGCCCAGCAGCTCCATCCAGCGGGGACGATGCAGGATGGGCTCGAGGCGGATCAGGATCTTGAGCAGCTGGGCCATCTCGCGGTTGACCGGCTCGAGGCGCGAGCGGCTCACCAGAGCGGGGGCGAAGTTCAGCGGGATGGGACGATCCCCCACCACCAGCCCGGCCTTGCGCAGGCGCTCGCGGACGGCCTCCAGCTCCTGGCGCGTGCCAGCGGGGTCTTTCTCCAGCAGCGAGCGGAAGGTGTCAGCGGCCTTCTGGGCAGCGGGGTCGGTGTGCGTCATCGAGGGCGGTTCGCAGGGCTCAGGCAGCCGTCCTGCAGTCGATAGCGGGCGCCGTAGAGAAAGGGCAGGTTGGCCGCCCCGTGGCCCACCGGCAGCCCGAAGACCAGAGGGACCCCCAGCCCGCGCAGGATGGGCTCGAGCACCTCCTCGGCGCTCCAGGGCTCGTCCGCGCTGGGAGCACAGTCCTCGAAGCTGCCCAGGGCCACGGCCAGAACCCCGTCCAGACAGCCCGACTCGCGCAGCTGCACGAGATAGCGGTCGAGGCGGTAAGGCTTCTCGTGCACGTCCTCGAGCAGCAGGATGGAGTCTCGAGCCGAGAGTTGGAAGGGCGTTCCGCACAGGCTGGCCAGCACGCACAGGTTGCCGCCCACCAGGGGGCCTTCAGCCTGACCCGCCACCACGGTGCGGCCTGCCAGATCGGGCACGGTATCTTCGGTCAGGAGGCTCTTCAGGGCCCGCCGACTTTCTTCGTCGGGGTGATGACCCAGACTGTGCAGCACCGGGCCGTGCACCAGCTCGGTCCAGCCCTTCCGGTGCAACGCCTGGTGAAGCACGGTGAGATCGGAGAAGCCCACCACCGGCCGGGGGTGGTTCCCAGGGTCGAGCTGGCCCAGCAAGCGGGCGGTGCCGTAACCGCCACGGCTGGCCCAGACCAGGTCGATGGCAGGGTCCTGGAGCGCCCGCTGCAGCTCCTGCAAGCGCTCCTGGTCCGAGCCGGCAAAGTAGAGCTCCCGGCGCTCGGGGGGCAGCACCGGCTCGAAACCCCAGCTGGCGATCAGCTCGGCATTCTGCTCGAGCTTCTTTCGGTCGGGCGGACCTGAGGGAGAGACCACGGCAACCCGGGCACCGGGACGAAGCGGCAGGCTCAACGCTCTTGCAGGCCTTCCCGGGTGGACCAGCGAGGGAAGTCGGCCGGCACGCCGGGATGGTTCTGGCCACGGCAGACCACCGTGCAGGAGCGCTGGTCGGGGCTGACCTGGTAGCCCTCGCGATAGGTCGGTTTGCCGACCGCGGGACAGAGCTGACGGGGATGCTCAGGGTCGAGGGCTTGCATGTAGGGCACCAGAGCCTCCCAGTCGGGAGGAAAGTGCCCCTCGTGCTCGCGGGCATAGAGCTCGAGGCAGCGCTGGATCCGGATCAGCGCCGTCTGGCAGGCCAGCAGCTGGCCCCGCTCGCGCGCCCCGGGCTGTAAGATGACCTTGCTCACCAGATAGGGCCCGCCCAGCACAATCAGAAGAGCAAAGCCGACCAGCAGGAGAATGACTTTCTTGCCGCTCAAGAGGGATGGATTCGCGGCCCGCCGGGTGGACCCTGGTCAAGGTGAGCAGTCACCTTCTGTCGAAGCCTCAAAGCATGAAGATCGCCCGGGTTGTCCGCAAGCTCAAAATGGGGGAAGAGCCGACCGACTTTGCCTATTGGCAGTCGCGCCCCATGGAGGAGCGCCTGGAGGCCCTGCTCGAGATTCGGAGGGATTATCACGAGTGGCGCTATGGGTCTGAGCCAGGATTTGAAAGAGTTCTTACAATTACTCGAGACTCACCAGGTTGAGTATCTCGTAGTTGGAGGGTTCGCTGTGGCGGCCCACGGCCATCCTCGCTACACCAAAGACATTGACCTCTGGGTTCGGCCCTCAGCCGAGAATGCCCGAAGGCTCGTGCACTGTCTCCAGGAGTTCGGCTTTGCCTCCTTTGGCATCAAAGCGGAGGATTTCCTTGAGCCGGACGTGGTCATTCAACTCGGTCACCCACCCAACCGTATCGACCTCCTGACCAGCCCGAGCGGTGTCGACTTTGAAGACTGCTATTCGAAGCGAGTGCGGACTGTGCTCGAGGGGGTGCCGATCAATCTGATCGACCTGGAGAGCTTGAAGGCGAACAAGCGAGCTTCCGGACGGCATCAGGATCTGGCCGACCTGGAGAACCTGAGTTGAGAGAGGTTTGCTACTCCTCCAGGTCTCCACGCTGGGGCTTGAGGGGAACGAGCACCGTGCGGTCGGGTGCCTCCACCCGGACGCGGTCCAGGAAGCAGCCTTCGCCGGTCTGGCTGGCGTCGGTCTGCACCCGGAAGCGCAGCTCCACTGTCTTACCCTGGTAATCCGACAGGTCCAGGCGGTGCTCGCGCCAGTCGGAGCGGCCGGTCACACGCTCCACGGCCGTCCACTGACCGTCCTTGGGCCGGGCTTCCACGTGCAGGAAGTCGGCCTCGGGCTCGAGGTCGTGGCGCAGGTCGAAGGCCAGCTCAGGCTTCTCGGTCCCGGCCAGCGAGATGGGCTGGCTCACCAGGCCCAGGTTGCTGAAGTTGCCGTAGCGGCCTCCCGGACTGTCGGTCCAGACCTTGCCACGGCCTTCCTCGTCGACCTTGCCCCAGTGGTCATTGCGGTGCAGGATGCCGTGCATGAAACGGCCCAGACGGTCGACGTCGCCGGCTGCTACCGCTTCTGCGTGCTTCTTGGAATGGTAGGCGTAGGTGCCGATCTTGCCTACCTGCAAGGCCAGGATGGCGGCCTGGGCAGGCAGCCCGGCCCCGGCTCCGATGGCCGCGAAACTTCCCGCCACGCCGATCTGCAGCACTCCGGCGATGGTCTGGGCGGTGTCCTTGTGGCGCACACCCTGGACGGCGAGATAGAGGCCCATGGCGCCCACGAAGCCGTTGCCGAGGAGGCCCGGAAGCATACTGCCCGCCCCCAGGCCCATCCGGGCCACGCCGTCGAACATCGCCTCGCGATCGCCGCGCACGTGGCCGCTGTTGAAGCGAGCCGCGCCCAGGCCCATGACCTTGAGGCCGTCCAGGATTCCCATGCTGGTCACGGCGCTGTGGTCGGTGGAGCCGATCAGGGCGGCGGTGGTCTCATCCAGGTCCATCAGGCAGAGCACGTCGCCCGTCACCTGGGCCGCTCGCGCAGGCAGCGGCTTGGCGGGTGAATGACCCGCAGGCGCACGGGAAGGTTCGCGACAGGTTGCCACGCTCAGTTGCACCCCTTGATCCAATCATTTTGCTCTCAAAGATCTCTGAAGACGACAAAGCCCTCCATGAGCGAACCGTGGCCCAGATCTCTGCGAAACGCCCGGAGTGGTCCTGGTCGGGTGGACAGCGGCCGGGGCCTCGAGCTGGTCAGGGTCGGCGAAGTGCGGCACCCTGACGATCCGTTGCGTCCCGGCTCACGAGGGAACGCAGCCGCACCGCGCGAAGCGCCCGGCTTATGAGCGAGATCCCCCAGAAGTACGACCACAATGCCGCCGAAGAGCGCTGGATGAAGCTGTGGGAGGAGTCCGGCATCTACCGCTGGGATCCCACCCGTTCGCGCGAAGAAACGTTTGTGGTGGACACCCCGCCCCCCACGGTGAGCGGCTCGCTCCACGTGGGACACGTCTTCTCCTACACCCACCAGGATCTGATTGTGCGCTACCAGCGCATGCGGGGCAAGAACATCGCCTACCCGATGGGCTGGGACGACAACGGACTGCCCACCGAGCGGCGGGTGCAGAACATCTTCGGAATCCGCTGCAACCCGCGCCTGCCCTATGACCCCGAATGGAAGCCCCGGCGCGACAAGCCTGACAACGACGTGGAGGAAGTCTCCCGGCGCAACTTCATCGAAGCCTGCGCCCTGGTGACGGTGGAGGACGAGGCTGCCTTCGAAGCCCTCTGGCGCCGGCTGGGCCTCTCGGTCGACTGGCGAGAGACTTACGCTACTATCGACGCCCACTGCCGCAAGATCTCCCAGCTCTCGTTCCTGGACCTGGTGGAGAAGGGTCAGGTCTACCAGGTGGAGGCGCCCACCATGTGGGACATCGACTTTCAGACCGCCGTGGCCCAGGCCGAGGTGGAGGACCGCGAGCGGGACAGCTTCTACCACGACATCCGCTTTCAGGTCGAGGGGGGCGGCGACTTCGTCATCTCCACCACCCGCCCCGAGCTGCTGGCCGCCTGCGTGGCGGTGGCCGCCCACCCCGACGACGAGCGCTTCAAGCCGCTCTTTGGCAAGCGAGCCATCACCCCGCTCTTTCACGCCGCCGTGCCCATCGTGCCGGCCGAGCATGCCGACCCCGAGAAGGGCACGGGGATCTTGATGGTCTGCACCTTCGGCGATTCGGCCGACGTGGACTTCTGGAAGAAGTCGGGCCTGCCGCTCAAGCAGGTGGTCAGCTTGCAGGGCACGCTCTTGCCCGTGACCTTCGGCACCGAGCCCTTCAGCAGCCTCGATCCGGCCGCCGCCCAGGTGGCCTACGATCAGCTGGCCGGCCAGCACCTCAAGAAGGCCCGGGCCCGCGTGGTGGAGCTTCTGGCCGAGGCCGGGGCCGGAGTGGGGGAGCCGCGCCCCACCAAGCAGTTCGTCAAGTTCTATGAGAAGGGCGACAGGCCGCTCGAGTTCGTGTCCAGCCGGCAGTGGTTCATCCGCCTGCTCGAGCACAAGGAGAAGCTGCTCGAGATGAGCCGCAAGATCGAGTGGCATCCGAGTCACATGCGCCTGCGGGTGGAGCACTGGATCGAGGGCCTCAACCAGGACTGGGCGGTGAGCCGCCAGCGTTACTTCGGAGTGGCCTTCCCGGTCTGGTATCCGGTCGACCAGGACGGCCAGCCCGACCACCAGCAGCCGATCTACGCCAGCAAGGAGAGTCTGCCGGTGGATCCGCTCTCGGACGTGCCCCCGGGCTACACCGAGGCCCAGCGCAACCAGCCGGGCGGCTTTACCGGCGACCCGGACGTGATGGACACCTGGGCCACCTCCTCGATGAGCCCTCAGATCATGAGCCACTGGGGCATCGATCCCAAGCGCCACGGGCGCCTGTTCCCGATGGATGTGCGCCCGCAGTCGCACGAGATCATCCGCACCTGGGCCTTCTACACCATCGTGAAGGCCTGGATGCACGAGGACACGATTCCCTGGAAAAACGTGACCATCAGCGGCTGGATCCTCGACCCGGACCGCAAGAAGATGAGCAAGTCCCGGGGCAACGTGGTCACCCCGGGGCACCTGCTGGAAAAGCACTCTTCTGACTCGGTGCGCTACTGGGCTGCCCGCGCTCGCCTGGGCACCGACACCGCTTTTGACGAGAAGGTGATGGAGCAGGGCTCGAAGCTTCGCACCAAGCTGTTCAACGCCAGCAAGTTCGTGCTGGGGGTCATGGAGCGCTCGGGCGCCAGGGCGGGAGGCCCGGACCAGATCACTCACCCGCTCGATCTGGCGATGGCCGCCAACCTGAGCGAGCTGGTGCGCCAGGCCACTGAGAGCTTCGACCGCTTCGACTACGCCGGGGCCCTTTCGGCCACGGAGGACTTCTTCTGGAACTTCTGCGACGACTACGTCGAGCTGGTCAAGCGCCGCAGCTACGAAGAGGAAGACTCGCCTGGCCGCCGCTCGGCCCTGGCCGCCCTCAAGCTTGGCCTGGAGACATTGCTGCGCCTGTTCGCGCCCACCATGCCGTACGTGACCGAGGAGATCTGGTCGTGGCGCCATCCCGGTTCGATCCACAAGGCAGCCTGGCCGTCCGAGGACGAGTTCGCCACCGGCGGACGCGTCGAGCACCCGCAGGCCTATGCCTGTGCCGTGGAAGTGCTCAAGAAGGCTCGCATGGCCAAGACCGAGGGCAAGAAGAACCTGCGCTGGCCCATCGCCAGACTCGAGGTGGTGGGCAAGGAGGAGGACCTCGCGGCCCTGCGCACCGTGCTCGACGATGTGCTGCAGGCCGGCGCGGTGGAGCCGGAGGGCGTCACCTTGCAGGCCGGGGAAGCTGGCGGGTCGGAGCGCTTTGTGGTGAAGGCGGTGCTGGCCGAGTCCGGAGCGAGCTGAGCTGGGCTATTGGCAGATCGCCGAGTAGGCCGCGGCCAGCCTGAGGCAACGCTCGCGGTCGAGCGGCCCGGACCAGTGGCCGCCCTGCTTGATCCACGAGCCCACGATCAGTCCGTTCGCAGCCCGCAGGGCCGAGAGCTGGTCGGGGGTGACGCCTGAGCCGACCAACACCGGCAGGCCGGTGGCGGCTTTGACCTCGGCCAGGTCTTCCGGCCGGGTGGGCTGGCCGGTCGAGGTGCCGGTGACGATCAGCCCGTCGGCCCCGAAGAACTCGGCCCCGCGGGCGGCCTCGGCCAGGCTCAGGTCGGCGGTCAGGGCGTGGGAGGCGTGCTTTTTCTTGATGTCGGCGTAGACCTGCACGCCCTGGGCCCCGATCGCGCGCCGGTAGCGCAGCAGGGGACCGGCTTCGGCCCGCTCGAGCAAGCCCTCGTCGGCCACATGGGCGAAAACGAAGTTCTCCACCCGCACGAATTCGGCTCCGATGGCCAGGGCCACGGCCACCGCCTCGCGGGCACCCCCCGAGAGGATCTGCACCCCCATGCGAAGCTCGGGCACGGCCTGGCGCACGGCGATGCCGATGCGGGTCATCACGGCCACGGTTTCGGGGGGGTGCTGGCCATGCACGTAGGGCGTATCGTGCATGTTCTCCAGGATCAGCCCGCCGAAGCCGGTCTCGGCCAGGATGCGAGCTTCCAGCACCGCCTGCTCCACCAGCCGCTCTACGCCGTCCTGGGAGCGGGGCGAGCCGGGCAGGGGCAGGGCATGGACCATGCCGATGAGCACGGGCTCAGTCCTCGATGGCCACCTGCTGGCGGCAGAGGAAGTCCACCAGGTCGTCCACCGCTTGCCCGTAGCACACCTTGCGGCCGTCCGAGCCCTGGGTCCAGTCGCAACCCGGCGGGATGGCCACCTTGCGGCCATCGCTGCTCAGCGTCCAGTCCCCTCCGGGAGGAACGGCCACCTTGCGTCCGTCCGGGCCCTGGGTCCAGGTGTAGCCGTGCGGAATGGCAACGCGGCGCCCGTCCGGGCCCTCGGTCCAGTCGCCGCCAGAGGGAACGGCCACGCGGCGCCCGTCGCGACCCTCGGTCCAGGTCCAGCCCTGGGGTACGGCAATGCGGCGCCCATCACGCCCCTCGGTCCAGTCGCCGCCAGGGGGGATGGCCACCCGTCGGCCATCGCGCCCATCGGTCCAGTCCCAGTTATGGGGCAGGGCGATCTTGCGCCCGTCGCGGCCGTAGGTCACGTCGTCTTCAGCCGGGTAAGCCACCCTCCGTCCGTCGCGGCCCTCGGCCCAGTCCCAGCCCTCGGGCACGGCCACCCGCCGGCCGTCCGAGCCGTTGCACCAGGTTCCCCGGGCTGCGCCGAGGCTGGCCGCCGGCAGGCGGGACGGAACTTGGTAGGGCGTGGCGGTGATGCGCATGGCGTGATGACTCCCCGGATTTTGGGCCAGTCTATCCCAGCGCGCGCTCCAGGGTTTTGTGGGAATGTTACAGGAGCGTCAGACGGGTACCTCGGCCACCGCCATGGGATGATCCGAGATCTGCACGCCGTGCGCGTCGTGGAGCTTGAATCCCTCGAACTCGGCTGGGCCGGCGGCGTTCTTGGTGTTGACGAAGTCGATGTGGAAGGCGTGCACCTCGTGGCCGGCCTGGCGCAGCTCATTGGCCAGCGAGCTGTCCGCGCCGCCGTTGAGGTCGCCCCCTCCGACCACCAGCTGGCCGGGCTCGGCCTGACGCGCCAGCTCGTCCATCACTGCCTCGCGCGCCTCGGTTCGCTGGGCGTCGGTATAGTTGTGGGTGGGCATGTGGGTGTTCCAGAGCAGCGCCTCGCGCCCGCCGGGAAGGCGGACCTCCACGGTCTGAAGGCTGCGCGGCTCTTGCCCGTCGCCCTGCAGGGCCCACTCCTTGAGCTCCTGGAGCCCGCTTCCGTCGTTGAGCAGCACCCGGTTGGAATGGGCCGTCACCTCAAGGTCGGGGTGCACCAGGGTTAGATTGCCCTGCAGCAGCGTGGTCTGGGAATAATAGCCGTGCATCGAGAGGCCTTCCACCAGCTCGTCCACGTGGCCGGGGGAGACCTCCTGGAGCAGGTAGACGTCGGCCTGCCGATCCTTCATGGCGGCGATCATCTCGTCGAGCTGCGGCCTGGCCCCGTCGGCATCGCGGCTGCGCTCGTGGTGCAGGTTCCAGGTGACTACCTTCAGGTCTCCACCGTCCACCGCCTGCCAGCCCGGGCGGCCGTCCGTCGTGGTGATCTGATTGTGCGACGATTCCAGGTTGCGCGCGGCGTCGGGCAGCGAGGGGATGCCCTCCAGAATGCGCCAGGCGTGAGCACCCTTCACCCCCAACTCGGGGGAGATGCACAGTCCCTGCTCGGTCAGAGCCACTGGAGCGGCCTGGGCGCACACTGGCGCGTGGGCCAGCGCATAGCTTCCCGCTCCCGCGGCCGTGCCCACCACGCCCAGGGCCAGCATCGAGCCCAGCGCCAGCTTGCGCAGCCGATGGCCCTTCTGCTCAGGCTCCTGTTCGTCGGTCTCGGGCTGCGGCAGGTAAGCGTCCGCCGGCCCGCTCTCCGGCGGGGCATAGCGCACGCCGGGCACGCCCTTGTAAGCTGTGGTGCTGGTGATGCTGGTCGCTTCCATCCAGGCTTTCAGGATAGCACCGGTCGGCGCCCCCCCGGGAGAAATTCATGTTACCGGACTGCAACCGATGTTAAAGTTCCTGGCCACGCCCTGCCGGTCAGGGACCCCTCTTCTGTGTGCTCGAGAAATCTGTAGTGTAAGTTTTGGATCTTACACTACAGATTCCATGAGCGAGCCAAACCACGAGCAGGCTGACGCAAAACCGGTGGTGGTGTCGAAGCGTGCCCTGCACAATACATTGTGGTCTCGGAGCTATACCAGTGTCGGAGTGACCCTCCGCCACCCCGGGACCGACCGAACGCTCGGCAGTCGGGCGGGGGTCGATGGCCGCGCCCGGGGGATCAGGAAGCCTGACCGATGCCCGAGTGCATGGAGGGGCCGGGGGGCTGCGAGCGCACGATACGGGCTTCGGCCTCGAGCAGCTCCTGCCAGCGCGCCCGCACCCGCCTGGGGGCAGCCACCTTGTTGGCCAGGCGCAGGAAAACTTTGTAGTGTCCGTGCTCGGAGGCCCACAGGCTCTTGTAGAGCTTGGCCAGCTCGGCGTCGGGGGCGTGCTCGGAGAGCAGATGGAAGCGCTCGCACGAACGAAGCTCGATCAAGGATGAGATCAGCAGCCGGTCGACCAGCTCGTCGCGGCCCTGGCCCAGGCGGATCTCCTTGCGCAGGTCGGCGGCATAGCGGTTCTTGTGCAGGCGCGAGAGCTCGCCTCCGCGCCGGGCCAGCAGGCGCGTCACGATGGCCAGATGCTCGGCCTCGTCCTTGGCGATCAGGGTGAGCGTGTTGACCCACTCGTCGGGAGGGTTGGCGTCGGGCCACTGATTCAGGAGGGAGAGCGCGTTGCTGGCGGCCTTGCGTTCGAGGTGGGCGTGGTCGTTGAGCAGGGCCACAACGTCGGAGAGGGCCTGCTCGGCCCATTCCGGCGGGGTGAGCCAGGCCAGCGGGAGATCGTCAATTTTTCCAGCCATCGAGCCACTCCTGGAAGAGGTTGGGGTTCAGGGATGTGAGCGAATCCACCACCCGGTGGGCTAAGGCAAGATCCGAGGCCGAGCGGGTGGAGGTCACGGCCACCACCAGCGAGCCGGCCGCCAAGCCTGCCTCCACGCCCTGCGGGGCATCCTCCACCACCAGGCAGCGAGCCGGGGGCAGGCCCAGGGCTTCGGCGGCCAGCGAGAAGACCTGCGGGTGGGGCTTGCCCTCGGTTACGTCATCCCCCGTGACCAGGGCGTCGAAGTACTGGCGGATGCCCAGCCCGGTCAGCAACAGCTCCACGTTCTCGCGCGGACCCGAGGAGCCCACCGCCAGCTTGAAGCCGGCTCTGGCCAGGCCTTCGACCAGCTCACGGGCTCCCGGCAGGGGATGGATGTGCTCGCGGACATGGGCCCGAAACAGCTCCTCCTTTTCGCCGGCCAGGCTCTCAAGCTCTTGCTGGCTCACTTCGCGGCCCAGCCAGACCGGGAGAATCTGGGCGTTGTGCGAGCCGAAAGTGCGCTCGAAGAGCGGCAGCTCGAATGGCACGCCGTGGCGCCGGCCCAGCTCGTTCCAGGCGGCAAAGTGCGACTCATGGGAGTCCACCAGCACGCCATCCATGTCAAATATCGCTCCGTACTCCATTGCGTCTTTTCTCGAGGGCCGCTTTTCAGACTTTTTTCAGGATCTCCTGGCACGATAGCGCGGCACAAGAGAGCGGAGGGATCTGAATACCATGAACGTCGCCCTGACCGGAGCCACCCCCATTCCCCAGCGCTTCCAGGCGCCCGCCAGCGCCAACTCTGCACCCCAGCAGGCGCCTGCTCCGAAGGACGACAGTGAGGACAACGCCCTCCTGAAGTTCTACAAGGAGTATCAGACCCCCATTCACGTGGCCGGTGGGGCCCTTCTCGGAGCGGGCATCTCCCGTTTGGCCGGCGTTCCCGGGGAGGCCGTGCTCTCGGCCGCCGGAATCGGAGCCTTTGCCGGTTGGGTGGCTGACAATCCCCGCCGGGCCGCTTGCATGGCCGGTGGGGCCGTGCTCGGCGCCACCATCGCCTCGCTGGCCGGCCTGTCCGGGCCGGCCGTGGTCAGCGCCGCGGGCACCGGCACCTTCGTGGGATGGATCGTGGGCTGATGCGACCCATCGACCCCAGCAACCCTTCGCAGCCGGCTCGGCCCAAGAACCGGCCCTCGTTGCCACCTTCCGGTGACAAAGAGCCTCAGGACGGTGTGCAGCTCTCGCGCACCCGAACCGCCAGCGGGCGCTTTCGCGTCAAGCGCGGCGACACCAAGCTGAAGACCCTGCGCGAGACCTACGGGCTCGACTTTGCGGCCGGGTTGCCGGGCAATATGCCTCTGGCCATCCTGCGGGCCGCCAGCGGGCTTTCCTTGAGCCAGATGCTCGAGCAGCCCGAGAAGCTCGAGGAAGCCACCGAGAAGGTCAAGAAGGAGAAAACTCTGGTCCGGCTTTACCAGGACAGCCCGGGCGCCGGTGGGGGCTATCCTCCGGAATCGACCGTGGACACCGACAGCCCGGGAGCCGGGGGCGGTTATCCTCCTTACCAGACCATTGACAGCCCGGGAGCTGGTGGCGGGTATCCGCCTGCCGAAACCGTGGACAGCCCCGGTGCCGGTGGAGGCTATCCTCCCTACCAGAGCGTGCCGCCTGGTAAGGACCCTTCCAGAGAGCCCTCTAAGGAGCCCCCTGCGGAGCCTCAAAAAGGGCCTTCCGAGCCTCCAAAAAGTCCGGCTTGATGGAAAGGGCCTGCTGGTAGCACTCGCAGGCCTCCTCGCGGCGCCCTAAAGCGTCCAGGCAGTTGCCCTTGAGAAAGAGCAGCACCTCGTCGCGGCCGTAGCGGTCGATGGTGCGCTGGAAAAAGTCCAGGGCCGGCTCGAAGCGCCCGATGCCGTAGCTCAGGTGGCCCAGCCAGAACGTGAGGTTCGGACCGCCCGGGAAGTGGTAGTCGTTCTCCCAGGTCCGCCCGAGGAGCTCGACCAGGTCGCTGCCCTCGCTGAAGTTGAGCCGGGGAAGGACTCCGGCCAGCTTGTTGGCGCAGGCTGCCAGGGCCTGAGGGTCGGCCAGGTTCAGGCGCACGAAGGCCGGCAGGGCGGTGCGCCAGCTGTCTGAGCGGTCGCGCACCAGGGCGAACATCTCATTGGCTGTGTTGACCAGGTTGACCCGATCGAATCGCTCGCGAAAGGCGTAGTTGAGGTGCGGGAAGTCGCCCTCGAGGTCGAGGGCGCAGACCGTCTGCAAGCTGTCGAGGTAGCGGTGGCTGGTCAACCAGGCCTGCTCGAACGTGCCCGTCAGGGCCGGGTAGTTGACCAGGTGGGAGAAGGCTCCCTCGTGCAGTTGCAGGGGGTGGTCGGGATAGTGGGTCATGTGCTCGACGCTGGTAAAGGCGCGATCGGAGCTGAGCAGGATCAGCCGGCCCAGCTTGCGCAGACCCCGCAGCACGGCCAGGCTGGCTGTTGGAATGGTGAAGGACCCTTTCGTGACGGTGCGGGTGTAGTGCTGTAACAGCTCGGAGAGGTTGCGCTCGGCGTATCGGGTGGTCGGGTCGATCGCCTGGTAACTGCGCACCACCTCCACATCGCGAGCATCGCGCGGCTCCTGGTTGGGGGTCTTACGGACCAGCTCCACCAGGCACTCCTCCAGAACGCCGTCTTTGACACGGAACTCGTCCTGGGCCAGGGAGTCGAAGAAGTAGTTGGCGATCACCACCAACGGATTGGCGAAGCTCTGGATGGTTTCACCCGAGCGCCGCAACTTCAGAACCGGGTCTTCACCCGCGCGAAAGAGGGCGAAGTCGAAGCGCTCGCCCTGCAATCGCTCGTGTTGCTCCCAGAACTCCAGGTTGGCCTCGGCCAGGTCGGTCAGCACCAGGCGAAAACGCAGGCTGCGGGTAGCCGGAAAGTAGGCCAGCTTGCGCTCCAACTCGCGCGCCAGGTAGAAGGACAATCGGCCGGTGCCGGTGCCCACCTCGAGCAGGGTGAGCGGCTCGTCAGGATGCTCGAGAGGCCGATCGAGCAGCATGGCCAGGATCAAGTCGGCATAGGCCTCGGCGATGACGGTGCTGTTGGTCACATAGTAAGGGGTTCGCTCGTTCCAGGCCTGTACGCCCAGATTGCGGTAGTGGTTCTCCTGCAGTCGCCAGAGGTCGCATTGCGACAAAGAAACAGCCGTCATTGCACACTCAGGGCCCCGGACCAGCCGGTCGAGGGCTCGCCTTTCAAAGTCGTGGGATCCAGGGCCCAGGCGCGGGCTATGGCCAGCACGCTGGATTCATCCGGATAGGTGAGATCGGTGCGCTCGAAGTAGCCGGGCTCTTCGGCCTCGTCGCTGGTTTCGTCAAAGAAGGCTGGCAGGCTCTGCTCGGCCTCGGTGACGTGACCGAGCCGCCACAAGGTGGTGCCGATCTCGCCCAGGTAGGCGTAGGCGCGCACGATGGTGCCCTCCTCGGTACGGGCCCAGGCGAACAGCCCCTGACCCGGGTCGCAAGCGAAATAGCAGACCTTGTGGGCTCGCTGGCTGAGCGACTCGAGGTAAAGCAGCAGCGGATCGGATTGCACTTCGGCCTCGGGGTCCGGGTAAGGTAGCCCCACCGCCAGGCTCCAACCCTCCAGGCGAGGGGTGACGAACACCCGGCCCGGCGTTTGAGCGAGGCCTTCTTGCCAGGAGACCGGGCGCACCTGGCGCAGGCCCATCTCGCACAAGAGCAACTCGCTCTCGCAGGCCGCCGCCAGCCAGGCACAGGGTGGGTGGAAGGGCGTCGGCTCTTGCGGGATGGGACTCCCCTCAGCCGGACGGGCCGCCAGGCTCAAGAGCAAGAGGCCGAGCCGGAGCGGATCTGCCTCTACGGCCTGCCCTTCGACCGTCAGCGTGCCGCCGTTGGACTGGCAGACCAGGCACGGCTCATCGGGACCGGCCACAAACGTGCTGGGAGCCTTGCCGCCTTTGAGGGCCTTCAGCACGGCCTTGCCCAGGTCGGCAGGGTAAGGTCGGGGACCCAGGCTGAACACCGGCTCGCAACTGGCGAAGCCGCCCTGTGACGTGCGCCGGCGGGCTACCACCGCCGTCTGGTTGGGACGCGGGTAGACCAGGCATTGCTGCTCTTTCGGGCCGAACAGCCGCTGCAACATGCCCCCCCTTTCGGGCCGTCGCTCGGGGGGCCTTCTGGGCTCCCATGTAGGTTCTCCGGGTCAGGGCGACGCTGCCTTCCGGCTTCGTGCGGGTTCGGAGAACCTGTAAGCCAAGCTTACTCGATCGACGGGCCGGCCTCAGTGAGATTTTCCCCGATGACCGCGTTCCAGGGGTCCTGCTCGGATTGGGCGAACCAGGCCTCATGAAGCGTCTGACGACCCTCCTCTTGCTTTTGACCGCCCTGGCGGGGGCCCAGATCGGCGGCTATTTCGAGCTCGGCCCCACACCCTCCACGGTCTGGGAGGGCGATTCGTTCGAGGTCGAGGTGAAGCTTGAGATGGTGGCTCGCGAGGAGCTGCGGGTGCATCTCAGCGCCGACCATCTGAGTCTCTCGACCCGAGAGCTGGTGATCCCAAAGGGCGAGAGGTCAGCGGTGTTCATGGTGACCGCGCCCCTCTTGCCGGTAAACTACAACCAGCAGCCTCAGTCCTACACAGGACGGTTGAAAGTGAGCGACCGCAAAAACTCGCACGAACGCTACGTGACCATCATCCCTCGCAGCTATCCCAACCCCAATCCGATTCGATGAACAAAGTCGCATCAACGTTTCCGTTTTGTTTCAGCCCGCCCTGGTAGGTTGAAGCTCCAACCCGGGAAAGACGCAAACATGCGCGCAGCTCGGGTGGGCTGGAGGCAAATGTGGGGACGATCACTGACTTCAGGCATGCCATGCCTGCGGCGCAGGCCACTGCGCCCGTTCCGGCCGCGAACGCGGCCTCGACGACTCTCGAGAGCCCTGCCGCTCGACCGGGAGTCCAGGATGAAGTGGAACTGAGCGCTCCGGTCAACCCCTACGCTGACATCGCCAAGAAGAGCGCGAACGTGAAGGTGGATGCCTGGAAGAAGGGCCCCAACGACTCGGTGGAGCGCATTCTCACCAGCCAGGGCTACACCCCCGAGGAGATTTACCGCAAGGATTCCCAGGGCCGCTCGCTGATTCAGCGCGTGGCGGGAGTGAACGACCTGGCCGACCCGAACCTGGTGCGGCCGGGACAGAGCCTGGTGGTGCCGGTGAAGGATCAGGCCCAGGCTTCCCCGTCCCCTCAAGCCCAGAACCAGGCGCAGGCCCAGAATGAAGGCACGGCCCGGGTCACCATCGACGCCTGGGGAAAGGGTCCCAACGATTCCGTGGAGCGTGTCCTGGTCAATCAGGGATACAGTTTGCGGGAGATCCACTCGAAGGACCGGGACGGCAAGAGCATGCTCGACCGGGTCGCCGCTGACAACGGTCTGCAGAGCCCCGACTCGGTTCGAGCCGGGCGAGAGCTGGTGCTGCCCTCCAAGCGCCAGGATCGCGGCGAGCAGGACCAGCGGGGCCAGGGCCAGCCGCGCCAGGAGCCGACGGAGCCTCGCCAGGAGCCCAAACCGGAGGCGCCCCGCGTCGAGGAGCCGAAGCCGCCGGTGCCCGAGCCCCGTCCGGAGGTTCCTGCGCCCCGCGTCGAGGAGCCGAAGCCACCCGTGCCCGAGCCCCGTTCGGAGGTTCCTGCGCCTCGCGTCGAGGAGCCGAAACCCCCTGTGAGCGAGCCGCATGCGCCCCGGCTCGAGGAGCCGAAACCAGCCGTTCCGGTCGAGGGCGAGGCCACGCTGGAGATGGGTCTGATGCTTGATGGAATGCGCCAGAACCGCTTCACCCGCGACGAGTTCAGGGCGCTCAATGGTGCTGCCAATCGTTACGAGGAGATGCGCGCCGCCTACGGTAAGGACGGCTACTCGAGCGACGAGCTGCGCGACCTGGGTCGCTACGAAGAGCAGTATGGCAAGATGTATGCCCGCTTCTTCGAGCACGACCGCTCGCGCATCCGCATCGAGGCTCACCAGACCGACGATCCCCGGGTGCAGCAGCGCCTGCGCCTGACCGAGGAGGGAGCGGTGCTCTATGACCGCTACAAAGCCGGCGAGATCACCCTGGATGATGCCGCTGGCCTGCTCATGGTTCAGCGCAGCCAGGCCCGCGAGCTTGGACGGACGGAGGGAGGACTGTGATGAACGTTCTGGCAACTTTACCCACCCGCGCCAACCTGCAGGGCGCTCCGCCGCCCGGAGCCCGGTATTCTCTGGTGTCACCTGACCAGGTCAACCTGAGTCAGCCACCTTGCGCTGAGACCATCGAAACTGACCCGGTCTGCCAGATTTCCCCCTACCGGAAGTCGGTGGTGGCGGTCTGCCTCTGCCTCAGTGGGTTGACCGGCCTTGGTGCTGCCGTGCCCGCTCTGGCAGCGCAGGTCGCTCACCAGACCCAGCAAGCCGACGACTTCAAGGTGGTGGTCGTGCCCCACGGCACCCCCCGGGTCGATCTGATCGCCCAGACGGAGAAGGGCCCCAATGACGAGGTCACCCACGTCCCCTACTCGGAGGTGGGGGTCTACCTGGGCGACGGACTGTTCCACGACTCCAATGGCAACCTTTCCTACCTGCCCACCGACGCCCATGGCTGGACCCCGGCCCTGAGCCAGTTCCAGCGCGTGGATGTGGAGGTGAACAACGGGCGCGACAAGTCGGTCTCACGCTTCGGGAATACCGTGCACTTCACCGAGGGCTCCACCAAACGTCACGTTTTCACCGACCAGGGAGAACACATCGAGCAGTTGAGCCGGCGTGAGAAGGCTCAGTTCGATCGCACCGATGATCAGATCCGGGTCAGCAGCGAGAAGGCGAATTATACCGTGACCCGCGGCGAGGGTGGCACGCTGACCATTGCTCAGCCCGGCAAGGACAACATCGTCCTGTATCCAGGCATTACCCAGACCCGCATCGGGCAGGGCGAGCGCCTGATCGGCCGGGTTACCGTCCGCGACGAGGGCCGCATGACCGTGGAGGGCCAGCGTGGCAAGTCCGAGGTCATGCGCTCGGCGGGAGGCGGCGTGCTCCAGGTGGATGGCCGCCAGGACTACCGCCTCACCCGCGAGGCTGATGGGACGCTGCACATCGAGAAACCGGGTGGCGACCACCGCATGCGAGTGGACAACCCCGAGAAGCTGCAACTTGCCCAGGAGCGCTACCAGGCGATCGTCAATCACCTGGAGGCCCGCGAGCCGGGCTATACCCAGAAGCACCCGGTCATCATGGCTATCCTTGAATATGCCGCCCATAACCCGGACATCCTGGACGGCGAAGAGGATGCGCAGGCCTTCCTGCAAGCCGGGACGCAGCTCACCAACGTGGGCGGCGCGGCCGTCTCGGGCGTGGCCATGATCAAGGGAGCCACCGCCCTGAGCTTGGCCGAGCGGGCCCACGCTCTGGGCTCGGCTGCCCTGGCCGCCAAGGCCGGGGCGGAAGCTGCCGCCCGGGCCGGCAACCTGGCCCAGGCCGCGGGACTCGCCGGCGAGGCGCGCGCCCTGGGTGAGCAGGCGCGCAGCATCGGGGCCGAGGCCATGCAGACCGGCAAGGGCGCCCAGAATGCCGCCAAGGTGGCTCAGGTCATGCTGGGCGTTGCTGCCACCCTCGAGATCGTGGATGGCGGCTGGGGTATCCACGAGGGAGCCTCTAACCGCTCGCTGGTGGAGGGCGCCATCGCCGTCACCGAGGCCCGCATGCAAGAGCTGAGGGGGACTCTCACGGGAGCCGAGCTCGAGCGGGCCACCGAGGACTACTCCAAGGTCATGAACACCCTGGAGCAGCTGAGACAGAACGCCAAGAAGCAGGTGCGCGTGGGCGGCCTGAAGGTCGGCTGCGGAAGCTTGCTGCTGGTCTCAGCCCTGATGGGCCCCAAGGCTCCGGTGGCCCTGGGAGCGGTGGGCATCGCCTGCACTGCCGGCACATCGATTTACGAGCACTGGGACAAGCTCGAGAGCTTCTTTGACAAGGATGCGCCTCAACGCCCGACCCTGATCGACATCCTGCCCGACGACGAGATCGTGCTCAAGCTCGACGACGGGACGCCCTTGAAGATCAAGCGCGACTAGCTCTGGAAGGCGGCTGCCTGGCGTGAGGCGTGGAAGGCCTGCACCAGCGCGCGGGCAGCCTTCTCCAGGTCGTGCAGGCCGGTCTCGAGGTAGGTATCATCCTCCTTGACGAAGGCCAGCTTCATCTTCTCCAGGGCCGCCAGGGTTTCGACCAGCCCTTCCTCGGTTTGCTCGATCCCTCCAAGCAGTCCTTCGCGGGCCTCTTCCGGGGCAAGACCCACCATCTCGCGCTGCTGCACCAGCTCAGCGCGGTGATGGCGCGAGCGCTTCTCCACTTCCTCGAGCACCGCCAGCAGGCCGTCTGCGTCCAGTTGATCCTGGCGCCAGGCTTGCAGGGCCCGGGCTACCTCCACGTAGTTGTCGGTGACCTCGGAGCCCCTGGGCCCTCCCGCCTCCAGGCCTTCGGCGTTGACGGCCGCGAAGGAGGATTTCTCCGGCTCGTCTGCCGAGGCGGGCAGGTTGCGCCCGCACTTGGCGCAGCGATCACTTCCTCGCTCGTTGTCGTGGCTGCAGAAGATGCAGCTTACTCGGCCCATGGCCTCGATGTGCTCCATCGCCTGGCTGTGAGCATCCAGCATCAGGTCGTTGGCCGCCTTCGCCAGCTCCAGCCCTCGGGCGAACTCGGCTCCCGATGGCTCCTCCAGGGAGAATTCGGAGGTCATCACCTCGACCGCTGCCAGGTGGTTCTGGAAGGCGGTCACGATCTGGCGATAGATGGGATCATCGGCCCGGGCCACCCCCTTTTCTGCCTGATCGGCCAGGGTAGCCAGCTCGAACTGAACGAAACCGGCCACCTGGGAAAGGACGCCGAGGACGTCCTCCGAGGTGGCCTGCCCTTCCTGGTAGGCGGCCCAGACCCGGCGAATCGTCGCCAGGGCCGGTGATTCATAGTTCTGCAAGGCGAACTAGAACTGCATGAAGCGGGCCGCGCAGCCGCAGCCCGAACCCTGGTAGAAGTTCCCGCCATAGCTGGGAACGAAGCCGGGGTTGTAGGTGCCCCAACTGGTCTGGCCCCAGGCGTTGCCGGCCGAATGCTGCCCGATTTGAGCCCCGCTCCAGGTGTTGCCCATCACCGCATCCTGACGGAAGCCCCAGTAATTCATGTCGGTCTGGTTGGCATAATAGTTGCCCGTGTAGAAATTCCCGCCGGCGTTGGCGTTGGTGTAACCGTGGTTACCGGTGTTGGTGTAGGTCTGGTTGTAGTTGCCAAAGAAGTCCCGGCTGGCGTGGCCGGTCTCGACCCCGTCGCCAA
Source organism: Candidatus Xenobia bacterium (assembly GCA_045863235.1). GTDB lineage: Bacteria > Vulcanimicrobiota > Xenobia > Xenobiales > QWHO01 > QWHO01. The sequence goes on from BTUM01000020.1 coordinate 72,785, forward strand.
AAAAGCGCCCGTAGCCCGCCTGCGAGCCGAACATGTTGTTGTTGGAGTAATCCGCCCCGGCATACACGCCGCGCTGGGTGTTCAGGCCGATCTCGGCGCCCTGGTGGCCCCAGCCGAAGGGCCCGCCTCCATACTGCTGCGAGCGAAGTCCGAAGTCGAAGTCGAGCTTGCCGTCCCGGTTCGCGTCCCCAAGCCCGATCCGAAAGTTGCCGTCATTGAAGATCGTAAATCCGCCGCCCGCCATGGTGAGACCCTCCTCATGTTGACTTCTCTCTCTTTGTATGAAGTATCCCGCGCGATCGGTCGAAAGTCAGGGTCCAAATGTTAAAAAAACATTGCCAAACGGACACGAGCCAGAGAGTCCTGCTACCTGGCGCGAGCCAGACGGTAACAGCCTGTCTATGACTTCAGGCCCGCTATGAGGCTATTCTCCGGGCATGCGCATCCAGGACTCCTTCGTCTCGCTCGTTCAACGCACTGTAACCCCGCGGGCGGCTGTTCCGGTCCCCTCCGGCGACACCGTCGAGCTCGCCCCTGTCACTCCCGAGAAGGAGGCGGTCATCCGAGCGATGATCCGCAAAGCCCCAGACGAGCTCTCACGTGAGCGGGTAGTGGAGGCTCTGGCGGCCTACCCCCTGGAGGCCCTGGAGCGGGTTCAGGCCTACGGAACCCTTATCGAGGTTTACGACTTCGCCGCCGGGGAAGGCGTCCCGAGCTATTTGCCCACGCTGTCCAACCCGGATACGCTGGGCGCTTACAACACCAAAGCCAACGTGTTGGGCTTCAATCGCTCCAACTTGACTCCGTTCGCCGTGCTGCATGAGTTCGCGCACGCTCTGGACATGTCCATGGGCGAGCCGAGCCGCACCCCCGAATGGCGTGGGGCCCACGCCCTGGCGGCCAACACCAATCAGGTGGTGCGCGACTACGCCAAACAGGACCCGTCGGAGTATCTGGCCGAAAGCGTGGCTGCCTACCTGGTGCCCGACCAGGCCCTGGTGCCCCTGATCGAGCGCGGACTGGCCGAAGAGCGCGGGCTGGGTGGGCTGGATGAGCGCGAGTACTGGCAGATGCACCAGAACTTCTGCCATGGTCGGCTCGAGCGCGTGGACGGCGAGGGCTACCGGTTGGTGCGCGAGCTACTCGAAGAAGACGAGGTGCCCGCCGTGGCGCCGCTGCCGGCAATGAGCGAGGAACAGTGGAACCAGTTCTTGCTCAGCTCTCCTCAGCCCGCGGCGAGCTGAGAACCCCGAGCGTCACCTCGCAAAGCGGCTCCATCACAATCACCCCCTCGACCCCCAGCAGCAGGAAGCCGATCGCTCGGCCGGCCAGGCGCCCGGCGCACATGCCCGTGCTCATGCGCCAGGCGGCAACAAAGGGCGACCGGGTGAGCATTGTGGCCGCAGTGATGGAGAGGAACTGGAACAGCGGCACCAGCCAGCTCGCGAAGAGCAGTGGGCCCAGCCAGTCCACCAGAAAGCCCACCACCAGAGGCGCTCGCATACCGCGCGTGGCGGGGGTGAAGAGCAGTGCCAGCAAGATGCCCGCTTTGAAACCGTGGGCATAGAGGGGCTGGGACAGGCTGGGGTGCACCCCTGAGAGCAGATAGAGCACATTGGATACGCTCAGCGCATACACCGTCAGCCCCACCAGCAGACCGGCCATCACCAGGTGTTGAGCCAACCACACCATCTGGCCCAGGCGCCCCGGCGGAATCTCCCAGGGGGTGGGGATACGCGGCACCAGCGGGTCAGCTTGCCAGGCCATCCCGAAGGCCAGCGCTGACCAGAGCACCGTGGTGCCCAGTTGCCCGTAGGCAAATTTGACGGCCTGAGGGGGGATGGCCCCTGGCTGGCCATAGGTGTGCAGGCTGATCAGCACTGCCAGGATGCCCAGGGCGCCGGCTACCCGCAGCAGCCAGCGCCACTCTGAGCCCTCGGGCTCGTCCCGGTCGGCCGCCACCGTGGGCCCGAAGAGGGTCTGAGGGAGCAGGACGGCAAGGCCCCCCACGAAGAGCAGCACCAGGAGCAGATTCACCCCAGCGGTCAGGAAAATCGCCAGGTGAATTCCCAGAGAGCCCAGGAGCGACTTGAGCATGGACTCGGTGAGGAGGCGCATCCCCAGTTGGAGCATCATCCCGCCCAGCAGGGCCACCTCCAGGCTCAGCAACACGATCAGGATGAGGTTGGCGCGCTTCTGGTTCACGGGCTCAGCGTCTCGACCGGTCGGGGCGTCGGCTCATCCTCCGTCAGGCCCCGTAGGCCGTGCTCGGCGTAGAGCTGCATCCAGCCAAACAGCATGCTGATCGAGATGAGCACCATCAGAATGAAGAGGCGCGCGCGCATGAACATCCCCGGCCAACTCCCCAGTCCGGGCGGGAAAGGATTCAGCCCGATGCCAAGGCCCAGGAGCAGCAGCATTCCCAGCCCGATCAGGTCAGCGATCACAGAGACTGTGAATTCGGGTGAGCCGGGCCGGTTCCTACTTGACCCGGTCGAGGATGAGTTGCTGCACGATCCCATCCGGGTCCACGCAGATCTCGAGGCTGAGGTCGGAATAAGTCCAGATCGTTCCCTGGTAAGGGACCATGGAACGATGGCGAACCGAGTCCGGTGGGCCCAGGGCCGCAGAGATCCTGTCCTGAGGATCCCCTCGAAGGAGCATGACGGATCCACCCCGCTCCAGTTGATACCCTGACAGGAAGGTAACCACGTCGTTCCTGCAGGCAGCACTGACCTGCCCGAATTGAGACGGCCGGGGGTCACCCAGCTCGTAGTAGCATCGCCACGGCTCGACTCCAGGATTCACCTCGTAAGGAAGTCCGAGCCCCACAAGATCGGTCACCGGCATTCCAAGATAGACCTCGCGGATGGTCAGGACATCCTGGGGAATTCTCAAACCAGGGCGGCGAGCTGGCTTCTGCATGCGAGCGAACTCCTGCTCAGCCCGTTTGCGGTTGATCCGATCCAGGCGCTGACCCACGGCATCCCAATCGCGAAGGTAGTAGTTCCTCACTCCGGTGCCGCCTCGCACGAGCACGCCTGGATGATGGTGATACGAAGCATCCGCACTCCAGCTCATTCGTGCGGGTCCCAACTGAGCCGTGATTTCAGACGCACTGCTGGTTTGACTCAGAATCTCCCGACCACGGGATTCGACGGACGAACCCGCGATGAAGACCACGCGTCCCCCTCTTGTATCCAGGCCGACGTGCGCTTTGAGATGGACGGCGGGCAAGGTTGGCGAGTCACCTCGCTGGAGGCAAGGCGGGTCTTCGTAGTTAAGCCACCAGCCAATCTCGGGCATCGTGTCCAGTGCTTCCTCAAAGAGCGGATCCCCCTGACCCTCCGACACGGGAGGGCCGAGCACCCGTCGAACCTCTTCGTCCGTCATTCCCACTCCCACTCGTCCCACCGTGAGGCTCCGACCTCTTTCCGGTCGGCCGAGCTTCAAGCAGGTCAGAGCGACCAGGCCAACAGTCAGGAGCACCCAGAGGAGATTGAGTCGAGCGTGCTGGCGCATACCCGGAGTCTAACACTGCAGTGTGGCAAGTGATTGGCACGCCTGAGATTCGACGCCTGTCCGACCGACCGGCCTGCTCTAGTCCGGCTGACCTGTCTGGCTGCCGCGCGAGGCGGACGACCCTTACGATGCCTGGACGACCTGCCGGGCCTGTCCTGCCGACCTGGAACCGCCCATCTCGCCGCCTGGACCTCATTCACAAAACGCGGCCGGTGCCCTCTGTCTCGAATCCGGCAGGTGCCCTGTGTCTCGAATCCGGTCGGTGCCCTCTGTCTCGAATCCGGCCGGTGCCCCTCTGTCTCGAATCCGGTCGGGACGCGCAGGAACTGCTCAAGTCGCTCCAAAATCATGTAGTGTTGGTTTTTATTTTTACACTACAGGATGTTAGAGCATGTTTGTGAGACAGACCGGTCGCCGATTCCTTTTGTTGCACTCCTACCGCGAGGGCGGCAGTCGCGTTTGCCAGCTGGCCCTGCATCGGTTTGACGGGGTAGGCGAGGTGGTGGAGGCGCTTGAGCCGCGGGGATGGCGAGCTCTCCGGGGCAAGGTCGAGGGTCAGTTCCCTCACCTGGCGCTGGACTGGGATGGGCTGAGGGGCAGGCTGACCCGGCTGCTCGAGCGGCTTCAGGAGGCTGGTGGTCCTGAGGAGAGGGTACGGGCAGGGCTGGAGTCAGGCAAGCGCGCGACCGAACGAGTCACTCCCCTGGTGGAGTCCGGGAAAGATGCCGGGCGCGCTCTTGAGCTTCGACGCGCGATCCGCAGATTGCGCCGACTGGTGAGCGAGGCGGAGCCTGAGGTTTTGCGACTGGCCGGCTCGGACCTTCACGAGTTGGGTCAGCGACTTGCTGAGAGCGTTCCGGTGGAGGCAGAGGGAGTCGAGAGCGAGTTGGCTGCTTCGGCGGCCCTCGAGGAGGAAGACCCGAAGGCGGCCCGAGGGAGGCTGCGTCGGGCGCAGCGGCTCCGACCCTGGGACGGAGGGCTGTGGAGGCTGGAAGCTGAGCTCCTGGCCCGCCATCGACGCTGGAAGGGGGCTGAGAAGGCGTATCGAGCCGCTGCTCGGCTCGACTGGCACCGGCTCCCCACGAATCGGCGGGTCTTTCGTCCAGACGAGCCGGAAGTCCGTCCCTATCTGCAAGACCTGGAAGGGCTGGCATTGGTCCTGGAGCGGAGGGGCCTTTTGGAGCAGGCCTGTGAGGTTCTCCAGGAGCGAGTTCGCGTCTGTCCGGAGCCGGCCTCTCGCGAGGCGCTGGGAGCCGCTCTCCACCGTGCCGGTCAGTTTGAGCAAGCGCGGCAGCAATTCCGAAGACTGCCCGACTGTGACTGGAGACGGCATTATCACGAGGCCGTCACCTGGCTCGAGCAGGGGGCTGCTCTGGCCGGCCTGGGGGTCTTGCTGCGCGCCATCGCCCGCAACGATTGGCCCGCCTGCACGCTGCTTCCCCGTCTTCGGGGAGGGCCTCGAGTCTCGCAGCCTGACACTGAATATTGGGAGCAGTTCGGCGATCTATGGAGCGAAGAGGCTCGTTGTTTTCTTCGAGCCGTCCGCGAGGATCGGACAGTTCGGGTCTGGATCACCCAGCTCTACAAGCGGCGCCATCGGGTGCGCAAAGTGATGCCGCTCTATGTGATGAGACCGGTGGCCCGACGGGCACTGGCCAGAATCGTCAGTTCGGCGTGATCCCCGCACCGCGACGGCGAAGTCTCACTCCGCCGATCACGACCGCGTCCGCTCCGGCGGACACGGTGGCGGAACCTTGCTCTGGCGTCCCGACCCAGTTCAGTTGGGCCCGGGCGTGCTCGAAGTCAAAGGTGTGGATGTGCGAGTGCATTCCATCAGGAGTGTCGCGATCGCGCTCGCGGGTCAGGAAGACGACCGTGTTACCGTCCTGGCTGAGCTGAGGAGCCACGTTGACGGGCGGACCTTCCAGGGGGTATTCCTTCTGAGCCGGCGGGCGGTCGACCGTGAGCAGTTCACCTTCCTGGCTGCGGAGCTCGATTTGCCCCCGTGATTCCCAGCCAATCCAGCGCCCGTCACCCGAGAAGGTCGGGGCGCTGCCGGGCTGGTCACCGGAAACCCTCTCCAGCGCTCCGAGGAGCGAGGCCTGATACACGGCCATCATTCCGGCTGCGTCGCCGGCAGTCAGATTGCTCGCTACCGAAGCGAAGGCAATGCGCTGCCCATCGCGCGAGATCGTCGGATCGATGCAACGGCCGTCGGCTGCCTGGCCCTCCTGGTTCCGGCTCACCAGGCGTGTTTCACCGGTCTTGCGATTGTGGAGATAAACCTGCGGGTCGAACTTCTCATGCCCCCAGGCGTCTGTCGCTTGAGGAACGGAAGCATCCAGCGATCGGCCCATGAAGTTGAAGGCCACCAGGCTTCCATCCCCCGACAGGCTGATCTGCTCGGCCAGGCCGTGCTGGCTCACGCCACCGGTGGGGCGGCTGACCACCTCGACGCGGCCGGTCGCGAGCTCCTTGACGACCACCTTCTCGTTGCACCCGGTCGGCTCATCGGTCAGATTGTTGGCTGTCGAGATGAAGGCGATCACCTTACCATCGGCAGAGATTCGGGGGGCGAACGAGGAGAGGTTGGCGGGAGTGCCATTCTGAGCCGTGCTGACCAGCCGGGTCTGGTGGCTCTCGCGGTCGTAAAGAAAGACGTCCGTGGCACGGTTGGTGTCGTTCTCGACCAGGTTGGAGGCCCGGGAGGCAAACGCCACGTAGCGGCCATCGGCTGACATGCTCACTCCGAACGAGGAGTCGTTCGGGTCTGCCCCATCCACACCGTTGCTGATTCGGCGCAGCTCTCCGTTGAGCCGGTCCTTCAGGAAGATGTCGTAGCGCAACCGTCCCGGTTCGTTGTGGTACCAGTCTCGCCCATTGGCCTGAGCGGCGAAGGCCACAAAGCGGCCATCGTCCGACACGCAGGCTTCGCTGGCCAGACCCTTGATGACCACCGAGTCGCTCGGTGAGGAAGCATGGCTGGTTGATTCGAGTCGGCGCCCGGGTTCGAACTCCCGGGTCAGCAGGCGAGCTGCGCGCGTCGGATCGACGGTCGCGTCGGCCATCTCAAACCGTCCGGCGCTGGGCCAACTGGCCCTGATCCACGAAGTTGAACAGGATGTCGTGAATGGTCCTCACGCTTGCGGTGTTGAGGTTTTGCTGAGGGCTCAACATTGCGTGAGGCACCTGCTCGGAGGGACCAAAGCGATACCAGCCGTTGCTGCTGGTGCAGCGCTCCAAGAAGGCGGCCACCCGCTTTGTGCCACTCAGCTTGTCGCCGTCGGTGGTCAGGATTTGCACCGGGCAACTGACCTTCTTGATCGTGTTGCCTACCAGGCGCATCGCCCGGGCCTGGCCCAGCGAGCCCTGGGTGTGTGGCGTGGGGTCGTTGGACTCGAGCACGTTCTTGTTGTAGGGGATCTGGTCGAGCACGAGACGGCCAAACAACCCGAAGGTGCAGTGGTCGAGGATGTCCGAGACGGCAAAGAGGATGCCGTGGGGGAGATCCCCACCGATATAGGGGGCCATGGCGGCCGCCCCGGCCAGCTGGTGTCGCTCGGCCATGCGCAGGGCCACGTTGCCCCCACCCGAGAGACCGATGGCGTGGATGGGGGCTCCCAGGCCGGCGGCCCGGGCGTAGGTCTGGTCGATGAACCGGTCCCAGGCCCCGGGCTGGCCCATCCGGGGGATGCGCACACCGGTGGGAAGGCCGTCCGTCCCCACGTAACCGTGGCCCGGCATGCGCGGGGCCAGAACGTTGTAGCCAGCGTCGTGGAAGCGTCCGGCCAACTCGCGAAACTGCCACGGCCCGGCGCTGTACCCGTGGAACATCAACACCGTGCCCTTCGCCTTTCCGGGTTGCTGCAAGAACAATGGCTCGTAGCCCGGTTGCAGCTTCAGGCCGTCGGGGTCGGGCGTGTGGACGAGCGCCTGGTCCTTGACCACGAGGGCTTCGAGCTCCGCCGCTACCTCGTGAGGCGTGGAGGCGCGAGTCGCGAGCCCTGAACGGTAAAGCTGTGCCGGTGCAACCTGCATGGACCGATTGTGCCCCGCGGGCCTGAAAGGCCGCTTAAAGCCGTCAGACCGCCATGGCTGCCTGGGTTCCGTCCAGACCCTGACCCATGGCCCGGCTTGCAGGCCGTAGCCCGCTCTCGAACGTCTGGCTGCACCCGGTCCGACGCCGATCTGGACACGGCGGGACCTGGGGGTGGTTTGCTCAATACCCGAGAGCGAGCACAGGAGCGGCGGGCGGCTCCCTGGCTGGCTGGAGAGAGCGTCAATCGCCCTACGTGCGGCGTCGCGTGCGCAGGAGCGTGCCGCCGATAGCCAGGCCCGAATCGAGCTGGGCGATCCCGCCCGCAGCCGTCGGGAGGACGCCGGAGGCCTGACCGAAGAGGCTGTGCAGCACAGCCTGACGCTCCTCGCCCGCAGCCACGCGCTCCTCGACCCGGGCGAAATCCAGGCCAGCCCTGGAGCTGTCCCCGTCGTGCAAGCTCAGGAGCTTGGCGAAGGTCTCCCCCTGGGCTGGATCGGGCAGTGCCTTCTCTGGCAGGCGCTCGAGCAGCCTCCAGAGAGCCTGGGGCAGTCCGGCCTCGCCGGTGCGCTCGGCGATCGCGCCCACCCAGGGAGCGTTGGAGCTCTGCACCGACTGCACGCGCATCCTCATTCCCTCCGGGCTGACGCCCAGCAGGTCGTTCAGCTCCTCGGGGGGCGGCTTCTTCACCCCGCTCAGAGCCAGGCGCCCCAACCGGGCGAAGTCGATTCCCTCGCTGTCCAGGGGCAGCGTCTGCTCGAACCAGAGCCGGGAGTCCAGGGCCTGGGCGCAATCCTCAGGGGAAAGAGGCAGCGGACGACCGTTGAGACGCGCCCAGGCCAGGGCCGAGGTGGTCATCAGGCCCAGCTCGCGGGCGTCGTTGATCGGCCCGAACCCCAGCCCGGTGGCGGCGGGGATGGGGCTGGAGGAGAAGTCCTTCCCGAGCGGATCGCTCTCCCAGCGGTGCGAGTAGCGACCGGCTTCGGCCAGCGCAACCAGCCCCAGCGCCTCCGCCTGCAGCTCCCTGACTCGTTCCGTTTGCCCCATGACTCTGGCCACCAGGAGGTCCTCCAGAATCAGGTCGTTGGTGACGGGCAGGCTCGTTTGCTGAGCGCTCAGGGGGCCGGCGTGGAACTGAGCCTCCTGGCTGATGCCCAACAACCTGCGAACCGATTCGGCATCGCGCGTCATCGCCACCCAGTAGGGATTGCGGGCCAGCGGCTTGCCGCCCCCGCCGGTCGAGCCCGAGGTGCGACCCACCTTCGTCGCGGGCTCCACCTTTCCGTCCAGCTCCACCCGTCCCAGCTGACCGGAGGTACCCAGCCGCAGCAGAGTGCGCACGGCCGCCTCGCGAGTGGTGGCGTCATCTTGCACCGTGGCCTTGAGGTAGTCGCGCACCGGACCTGCGACCTCCGGCGAGAGGTCGGGCAAGGGGAGGAGCTCGGCCACCCTGCCCGGCTCGGGAACGCTCGCGAGATGCTCGAGGATTTTGTGGGGAAGGCGGTACTCGGACTGCAGGTAGTTGGCCCAACTCTCCGGGCTGGAGAGATCGGCTTCGCGTTCAGCCCGCTCGGCCGCGATCCGCTCCGCGGTCGGGATGCGGGGATCGTTGAGCTCGCTGGCCCGGCGGTATTCCTTCTCGACCGCCTCTTTCAGGGGCTCGAGCAGATCACCTGGCTCGAACGGCGAGCTGCGGGCATCATGCAGAGCCTCTTGCAGCTTGGAGGTATCCGAGCTGTACAGATCGGCAAGTTGCAGCCCGGCCAGGCCACCGAACTCCTGCTGCAGACGTCGCTCGAAAAGCTCCACCGAGCCTTTGGGAAAGGCCAGATCGCTCTGCACCAGACGGTAGGTCGCCTGCTGGTAGCCCTGAATGGGATGGAGCGCTCTGACCACCTGCCCCGCCTGCTCGAGAGGGTCCCCGGACGGGTTCTCGCGGGCCTCCTGGAGGGCCCCGTGGGCCTTCTGGATATGCCCGGCCAGTTCGGTCAGCGCCGCCTCCCGACGGGTGCGCTGATCCTCCGGGCTCGAGAGGCGGAAACGGCCGTCTTTGCCCTGATGCAGCACCGCCGAGTGACTTGTCCGGAGCGTGGCGGCCTGGCAGTCCGCCGCACCCTTCAGGATGGTGTTGGGAACGTCCACGAACACTTCCAGCAGCTCCTCGGGTAACCCGGTGAGGCGCACCAGCTCGCGCTTGTCGAGTGGCCCGAGCCGGGCCAGCTGCTCGAGGACCATCGTCTGGCAGCGATTCACCGCCTCGGGGTCTTTGAGCAGGACGGCCTCGGGGGTTCTTTCGGAATCCATCATGCCGAGCTCGAGGCCGTCGCGATTGAACAGCTTTCCAAGCGGCTCCAGACCGCGCGTCATCAGCTCATCCAGCGAGTAGACGGGCAGCGGCCGGGCCAGGGGGGCGATGGGTGGCATCAGAGAGAGCAGGTCGGGGCCGAAGGGGCGGACCGTCGGCGGGGTCAGCGCGAGAGTGTGCTCTGCCGTGAAGCTCAATTTCTGGTGGAGCCTGTTGCGCTGCTGGACGGCCATCATCTCCTTGAGGAGGTCGAGATGGGACGGCCCCGTGCCGTGGGACTGCTCCCCGCCGCTCAGCAGAAAGCCCTCGCCCAGCAGGTCGCTGAAGCTGGTGCGCCGGACCGCGCCGTCGCGAGGCCAGACGTGCTCGGGAGCGGCGGTCGGCTCGCTCGGGTTCGGCTCGGTCGGGGTTTCTGGCAGAAAGGACGGCAGCTTCTCGCTCGGAGCGGTGACCGACGAGCCCAGGGAGTCGCGGACCCAGAGCGAGTCCGGCACCTCGTGCTCGCGATTGCCGGTACTACCCGTGAAGGACGGCAGGGGGGCCAGGGGACCGATTGGGGAATTGGCCGATGCCATCGGGGTTAATTCGGTTTTTGGCGGAGTTGGACCTGCGTGCGCTCAGCAGCTGAAAAGCGAGCAGCTCGGAGTGGTCGAGCGCGCCCGGGCTGTCGAAGCCGGAGAACGGGTTGCCGGCGAGAGTGGGGAACCGGGTGCCGGGGTCGAGGGAGAAGCCGGCCACATGCTCGGCCGTGCACATAGAGCACCAGGCTGCCGTCTGCGAGCTTGAGGCGAACAGAGAGTATACCGCCGGTATTGAAACCGAGCATATGTTCTGTCTGTGCCAGCCGGGTATCGGACGAGAGCGCGGTGGACGGCAATCTGCAGGCCTACTTCGCTACCTCCACCGCCGAGCTCGGCCCGGAGGCGACCGTGGCCGGCGTTGCTTTCGTTAAAGCCAACAGATCCGCTGCCGCCGCCCCTGCGGCCAGCTCCGCCCCGCCCGAGCTGGCCGATCTCGCCGAGCGACTCAAGAAGCTGTTCGCGAAGATCGACAAGAACAAGGACGGCATCCTGTCGCACGCCGAGGTTCAGCAGGCAATGAAGGACCCCACCATCAAAGGCAAGGATGCCGCCGCTCTGAACGTGCTGGTCCGGTATGGCGACCAGATCCAGTGGCTCAGCCACGATGAGAGCGACCGTCCCTACGACCAGAAGGGCGTCAGCCTGAAAGACCTCGAGCGCCTGGGCAGGCGCGACATGACCGAGCACCAGCGCATCAGCAAGGGTCACAACGCCGACTTCATGACGAAGGCGGCCAGGCTTTACAACCACTTCCAGAAGCAGATCGAGGGCCAGAGCAGCCAGCTCTTCGAGGGGATGCCCGACCCGAGCAGCGTCAAGCAAGGGCAGGTCGGCAACTGCTTCTTCCTGGCCGCCGTCGTGGCCCTGGCCTCCAGGAACCCCGGGGCCATCAAGAATATGATTAAGGAGAACCCGGACGGCTCCTACACCGTCACGTTCCCCGGCAAGCCCCCGGTCAAAGTCCCCGCCCTCACGGACGCCGAGAAAGCGGTCGCATCCCAATCCAACGGCCTCTGGGTGACCGTGCTGGAGAAAGCTTACGCCAAACTCACCAACCAGGGCGGCCCCAACCCGATGGAGCCCGGCTACATGGGCAGCGTGGATACCGGCCTCGACCCGTTCTCCAAGAACGGCCGCGCCGAGGGGATCTTTCTCAGCGGCGCCAAACCCGGCGACATCCGCTTGAAGCTGATCCAGGCCTTCAAAGAGGGCCGCCTGGTAGAAGCCGGCTGCGTGCAACCCAAAATGAAAGGCCTCGTGGCCGGGCACGCCTATACGGTGCTGTCTTTCGACGAAAGGTCGGACAAGCTGACGCTGCGCAACCCCTGGGGCAACACCGAGCCGGGCAGCGACGGCAAGGATGACGGGGTCTTCGTCATCACGTTCCCTGACTTCATGGCCAACTTCTTTTCGCTGGGGATCAGCGCATAATACGGGGGGGCTGTACCGGAGCCGGCGGCTCGAAGACCGACGACGGCGCAAGCCGCCCGGCCGGCCGAATTGCTCGTCCTCGCGAACATTCAGGCGCCCCTTGCGGCCGTGGACAGCTCCGAATAGGGCGCTCCTTTCAGACGTCTCCGTGGACAGCTGTGGCAGGAGTGTCCTCCCCCGGAGCCAATCGTCCGGAGTGAGTCCGGACTACCACGAGCGACGCCAGTCGATTCTCTACCTCAAGAAGCAGGGCCGCCACCAGGAGGCGCTCGATCAGGTGCTGGCCCTGCAAGCAGAAGGAGTGGAGACCGTCGATCTGGCCGTCAATCACGCCGACACCCTGGCCCGGCTGTTGCGCGCGGCCGAGGCCCTGGAGGTGCTCGAGAACGCCCGCCTGCGCTTTCCCCGTCTGCCTCTCTTCGGCCGGGCCCTGCTGGCCGGGCTCTTGCAGGGCGCCGGACGGCTGGAGGAGGCCAGGCTCGAGTTCGACCAGCTGGCCGGCGAGCCGGAGCTGTCGGTGGCCGTTGCCCGGCGGGTAGCCGATTTTCTCCAGTCTGACAACCAGTCCGAGCGCATCGGACCCATGCTCGAGCGCCTGGCCCGCGACGAGGCCGAGTGGTATCGCCTGCGGGCTCGTTTTGCTCCCGAGGGCGAAGCGCTCTCGCTCCTCAAGCGGGGCCACGAGCGCTTTCCCGACCACCGACCTATGTTTGAGGACTACGTGGTCTTGCGTCTCAAGCACGAGGGACCCGAGGTGATGGCCTCCGAGCTCGAGTCGCTGCTCTCGCTGGGCAGCCACAAAGACAGCCTGCGCCTGCGCGAGAGGCTGGCTCAGAGCCTGCGTGAGCTCAATGAGCCGGCTCGGGCCCTGGAGCTGCTCTTGGAGTGCGCTCGCCGCGAGCCCGGCAACGGCTACTACCTGGCCAACGTGGGCTACGTCTATAAGGATCTTGGCGAGCCCGAGAAGGCGCTGGACTACCTGGCCCGGGCCATCGAGCTGCGACCAAACGATCGCTGTTCGGTCAACTCGTTCGTCAAGACCAGCCGCGACTGGGGCCAGTCGGAGCGGGCGATGGAGCTGTTGCGCTTGCGCCTGGAGAAGGTGCCCGACGACCGGGCCGTCCTCAACGGCTTTCTCACCGCCTGCCGCGATGCCGGTAAGCGCGAGCTGGCCCACGGCTACATCTCCGCGCGCGCCGCTCAGAACAAGGGGCTGTGGGGCGCTTACATGAGCGTGTTCCGGGCTGGAAAGAAGACCACCCCCAAGAAGAAGGCTCGCAAGCCCGGGTCTCCGGTCGAGGAGCCTTGAGATAGCCGAGGGCCCCTCGCTCGGCTCGCCGCAGGAGGCTCCCCGCCGGTTGGCGTGGAAAAGCTGAGCTGGAGGTGATTCGCCATGGCAGAGGCCGCCCGGCCGCTCGAGGAGCTTGCGCCCCGCCCTGACATTTCGCACCTGATCACGGAGAACGATGAGCCCGTGGACAACTGGTTCCAGGAACGCCAGATACGTCTGCTCCCCGAGAGTCTCTATACCTCCTGGGCTCGAGCCGGCCAGACGCGTCCGTTCGTGGCGGGCGCTGATGTCGGCCTCTTTTACAAGGTCTCCGAGCAAGCCGTGGTGCCGGATGTCATCATCAGCCTGGACGCCGAGGTCCGGGACGATTGGTGGGAGGATCACAACCGCTCGTACATGATCTGGGAGTTTGGCAAGCCTCCCGACCTCGTGGTTGAGGTGGTCTCCAACCGCCAGGGTGGGGAGGAAGACAAGCTCTCCCGCTATGCTCAGGCCGGGGTCCCGTATTGCGTGATCTTTGACCCCTGCCACTTCTTGAGCAAGCGCGTCCTGCGCGTTTACGCCCTTCACGCCGGGCGCTACGTCGATGTGCTCGACCCTTCGTGGCTGGAGGAGATCGGGCTGGGTTTGACTCTCTGGCAGGGAAATTACGAAGGGATGACTTCAACCTGGCTGCGCTGGTGCGACCGGGAGGGACAACTGCTGCCGACCGGGCGCGAGCTGGCCGAGCAGGAGCGTCAGCGGGCCGAGCAAGAGCGGGAGCGGGCCGAGCACGAGCGTGAGCGGGCCGAGCACGAGCGTGAGCGGGCCGAGCACGAGCGTGAGCGAGCCGATCGATTGGCAGTGCGCTTGCGCGAGCTAGGAGTCGAGCCCGATACTCTTTGACCAGAAAGGAACTCCTGCCCGGAAAAGCTAAAGCGCTGAGCCTATGGCTCGCAAGCCCGCGGCCCAGGCTCCCCGCACCATCGGCGACCTCATCGAGGTTCCCCCGATCCGCACCGTCATTCAGCTGGTGGACGCCGGTCGCGCCGAGCTTCGCGACGAGCTGCTGGGCAGTTTCGTGTTTACCGGCGAGGTGGAGGCCTTCTTCGCTCGCCTGCTGCCGGCTCTGGCTCAACCCACCGGGCTGGGGGCCTTCCTCAAGGGCCACTACGGCAGCGGCAAGTCCCATTGCCTTACTTTCCTGCAGCGCCTGCTCGAGCGCGATCCCCTGGCCCGCGAGCGGCTCCCCGAGGGCCTGAGCGCCGTGGAGCGCGATTTCCTGGTCGTGCCCATCCCCCTGACGGCCTACAGCAACCGCACGCCGCTCGAGAGCATCGTGATGCTGGGCGTGGAGGAGGCGTTGCGCTCGGCCACCGGGACGCGCCCGGTGCTGGCCGACCGCACCCGTCTGCTGGAGAATTTCCGGCTCTTGATCCTGCCCCACTACCCCCTGCCGGGCTGGGAGGAGCTGGGCGAGGAGGAGGCTGCCAGGGCGGCCCTCGAGCTCTTGCGCAGCCTGCCCGAGAACCCCCTGCAGCTGAGCTTCGACCGGCGCCAGACCATGGACCGCCTGCAAGAGCACCTCCAGGGGCGCGCCCTGGTGCTGCTGCTCGACGAGCTTTCCGAGTTCTTGCGATCCAAGGGCAACAGCGCCGGCTACCACGAGGACATTCGCTATTTGCAGTTTCTGGGCGAGTGGGCCCAGCAGATGCCGCTCTTCGTGGTGGCCACGCTGCAGCAGTCGCTCGAAGAGCTCGGCTACGGCGAGGAGGAGACCTACCTGCGCATCAAGGAGCGCTATCCCCTGCGCTTCACCCTCTCGGCCCGCCACGTCTCCGACCTGGTGGAGGGTCGCCTGATCCGCCGCAAGCCGGGCGCCGAGGAGGTCCTCGAGCGGCTCTGGCGCGAGCTGGAGGAAGCCTATCCCGGACTGATCTCGCGCGAGCGCTTCCTCAAGACCTACCCGGTCCACCCCGCCACGCTCGAGCTGCTCGAAGGTCTGATGCCCATCTTCTCGCGTCACCGCGGGGTGGTGGATTTCGTGCATACCCGCCTGGCCGGCAACCCCCTCAAGGGCGAGAGCGGCCTGCTCGGCGAGCCGTTGGACCGGCTCTTGACGCCGGACACCATCTTTGACCACTTCGAGGAGCGTTTCAGCGAGATAGGCGAGCTCTCACCCTACCGCGATACCGTCTGGGCTCACCTTGCGGGCGAGATCCCTCGTCTTTTCGAGCAACCGCGCGAGCGCGAGATGGCCGAGCAGGCGGTCAAGATCCTGATTCTGGCCGAGGCCCGCCAGACCCCGGTGGCCCGCGACGCGGCTGGCCTTGCGCGTATGATGGCCCGGCGCATCAGCCGCCTGTCGGCCCAGGTGAACGTGGACTACCTGCGCGAGAACGTGCTCGAAGTGCTGATCGCCCGGTCCTCGTTCGTGGCCCGGCGAGGCCAGGAGTACTTCCTCGATCTCGAGGCCAACGTCAACCAGCTGCTCAGCCGGCGCTTGCGAGCGGTTCGTCCCGACAAGGTGGGCGACTGGGGCCAGCTGCTCTCGCTGGTCAAGCGAAACGAGTTGCCGCTGGCCGAGTACGCGGGCCTGCGCAAGAGCACCCTCAAGTGGGAGAATTCGGTGCGCGAGGGCCTGTCGGGCTGGCTGGACGTACGCGCGCTTCCCTATCAGGAGTTCATCCGCACCCTCAACCGGCTGGAGGAGGACTCGCTGGACTTTGCCGTCCATCTGGGCCTGCCCGAGGAGGGCCAGGGCGAGGCGGCTCGGGCCCTGCTCGAGCACGCCCGGCAGAGTCGCATGGCGCCCACGGTGCTATTCTGGTTGCCGACCCCGCCCGACGCCGAGGCGAGCGAGTTGGCCCGCGACGTGCTGGCTCACCGCCGGGTGGCCCACGATCTCGAGGAGGAGGGCCAGCACGATCCGGCCCGCCTGGTGCGGGCCAACCTGGAGAAGCTGGAGCGAAAGCTCGAGCGAGCCCTGGCCGACCTCTACGCGGCCGGGCGGGTGCTGCGGGTGGGGGCAGAGGAGAAGGCTCCGGCCGGCGACCCCATGCAGTGGAGCGAGGTGCTCGCGCGGCTCTTGAAGCCCCGCCTGGCCGAGCTCTATCCCCGTTTTGCCAGCGTGGCTCCCTTCACCGACCTTCTCACCCGCAAGGCCCTCGAGCGCCTCTGGGCAGAGTTCCTGGCCGAAGGGCGGGCGGCTCGTCCCGGCCAGGCCGACGTTCTCATTGAGACCCTGCTCAAGCCTCTGGGGCTGGTTCAGGAGGCGAGCGACCACTACGCCCTGCAGGTCGACCCCATCGGTTCTCCGGTGCAGGCCGAGCTGCTCGACCGGTTGCTCCCCGACCAGAAGATCCCCTTGAGCCAGCTGCGACGGGCCCTGCAGAAGGGTCCCTTCGGGCTGCTCGCGGATCAGTTCGCGCTGCTGGCGGCGGGACTGATCCAGGCCGGTCGGGTCACCCCCTACGTCAACGACCGCGCTACCCGCCTGGGCTCGATTCGTGACCTGACGCAGCCCCGGGTGGAGGCGCTGGGTCAGGCCCAGATGCTGGAGGCGAGCCAGCTCGAGCGCCTGGGGGAGCTGGCCTTCTTGTGGCCAGGCGAGAGCCTGTTGCCTCTCAGCCCGACGCGCCTTCGCACCCTGTGGGAGAGCGCCCTGGCCAGCCTGAGCGCCTTGCGCGAGCAGGCTGACGAGCTGCACGCGCTCACGGGCAAGCTGCCGAGCTGCCCGGCCTTGCCGCTCGAGGAGCTGGCCGCCCGGGCCCGTCGCGTCGAGCAGATGCTGTCCGCGGTGGGCTCACCGGCCGGGGCCGCCGTGGGCCTGCGCCGGCTGCTCGAGCAGGACGTGGCCGAGCTCGAGCGAGCGTTTCGCGAGCTGCCCTTGTGGCTCGAGCTCTTGCGCCGTCACGGTCGGGCCATCGCCGCCGCCTGGCGTCGCTGGGAGGAAGCGCCCGACGTGCGCTCTCGCCTGGGCGAGCTGGTCGCTCATCCCGAGCGCTGGGAGGAGCTCTCGCTCGAGCTCTCCGAGCGCGAGGCAACCTATCGCCAGAGCTATACCGAGGCGCACCGCGAGTTCTATGCGGGCGAGGTGTTCAGCCTCAAGAAGCGCCTTCTGGCCACGGGCGAATGGGCTGCGGTGGAGGCCCTGGGCCCGGTGCTGGGGCTGGAGGCGCGTCCCAGCGCCGCTTCCCTCAAGCACCTCCTCGAAGAGCTCCCCCGCCCCTGCCGTCACCGTCTCGAGGAGCAGCTTCTCCTGGGCGTGCGCTGCGCCTGTGGCTTCGTGCCCGGCCAGAGCCCGCCCGAGGTGGAGGACCCGGGACCGCAGGTGCGTCAGGGCCTGGTCTCGGCCTGCCAGGCTCTGTGCGAGGCCCACGAGCGGCTGGACGTTTTCGTGCGCAACCTGCGCCAGGTAGGCCAGGAGGCCCGCGCGGCCCGCCTCGAGCAGGTGCTGGCGGCGGCCTCCGAGCTGGCCGCCGAGCCCGCCCTGGAGGGAACCTGGACGCGCCTGTCCACGCACCTTGCCGGCCTGGTCGACGGGCCCACCGTGGAGAGCTTGAGCCGGGCTCTGACCGGCCAGGTCCTGGTAGCGCCTCGTCGCCTGGAAGATCTGGTGCGCCGCCTGGAGGATCAGCGCTTACCGCTCTCTCGCCTGCGCCAGCATTTCGAGGAGTGGTTGGAAGCGGGCTCGCTACGTCCCGACAGCTGGGTGCACGTGCAGTACGGGCTTGACGCCGAGCGGGGCCTGGGGGCCTGGCTTGCGGCCTGGCTGGCCCAGCACTCGCTGGAGGCGGGCCGCGAGCTGCGGCGGCGCTTCCAACTCGAGGACGCGGGAGCGCCCTCGGGCTCGGCCGAGGAGGCTTACGCGCGGCTTTCCGAGGTTTTGCCTGTGTCAGCTCTCGATCCGGTCGCCGGAGCGCTGCAGGAGCGTATCTTTCCAGAAGTCTCGCTGCGCCTCTGTCGATCAGCTCTGTACCGGGCGCTGGAGGACCCTTCCGTGGCCCGCCGCCTTTTGGAGCTGCCGCGCATTGATTTCGAGCACCTGGAGGTGGCCCGCCTGGCCGCCGAGGTGCTCTCCTGCGAGTCGAGCGACTATCCCACCGTGGCCCGCCTGCTGCCCGAGTGGGGCTGCGCCCGCCACCTCGATCTTGCCGCCGGCCTGCTCGAGCCTGCGCTGGAAGCGGGCATTTCGGCCCGCCTGGAGGCTCTGCTGGAGGGCTGTGAGTTGCCTTCCCTGGGCCTCGGGGAGGCCCCCGCCGCTCTGGCGGGAAGCTGGAACGGCCCGCTGGTGGTGCTGGTGGTGGACGCCCTGCGTTGGGACCTGTGGGATCTCATGAGGGGCCTGGTGGAGGCCGAGCTGGGCGCTCCCGCGCAAGAGCAGCTGGCCCTCTCGCCGCTCCCCACGGTGACCACGCAGGCCCGCTCGGCCCTGCTAGGCGGCGAGGAGGAAGCTCCGCCCGGCAGCGACGGCCTCTTGCTCGCTCGTCCCGTGGTGCTGGTCAAGAACGCCGATGACAGGCGCAATCGCTCGCGGGTGGAGGGGCTCCTGGCTTCGCCCCCGCCGGTGCTGATGCTGCATCTGTCCTTCGTGGATCGGCGGCGCCACGAGTCGAGCCTCGAGCTCTGGCCGCTCTACCAGGAGCTGCTCGGCGAGGCACGCGTGCGGCTGGTGCCGCTGCTGCGCCTGATCCGGCCCGGCTGCCGGATCTTGCTGCTGGCCGACCACGGCTTTCTGGGGGTGGAGGAGGGCGACCGGGCCCACGGAGGCGCGCGTCCTCAAGAGCGGGTCGTGCCCGCCGTGGTCTGGGAGCGTTAGCTCAACCGCCGTGGGCCAGATCCTCGCTTAACTTCCCCTCCCTTATTCCGTAGAGCCCGGCGTAGCGCACCGGCTCGGGCGCCAGCTTCGCCCAGTGCTCGGCGTACTGCTCCACCTGACCTGCGTAGCGCGCCACCAGCTCGTCCAGGCTCCTGCGGTCGGTCTTGTAGTCCACCAGCTCCCACCCCTCCTCCTGCTGCAGGGCCAGATCCAGCACACCAAAGATCAGCCGGTCCTCCACCCGGGCCCCGAAAGGCACCTCCACCAGGCGCTGGCCGGCTTGCATGGCCCGGGCCCAGAAGGGGGTCGTCTTCACCTGCTCCACCGTCTCCAGGGCCAGCGGTATCAGCTGGCTCAACTCCGGCGACTCGAAGGTGAACCAGCGAGCCAGTCTTGCCAACTCGTCCGAGCCCAGTGAAGGTTTGCGCATGAGCTGCTCGAGCAGCCGGTGGATCAGCTCGCCCCAGGCGGCACCCGCGTCGGGACGCTCGCTGCTCAGGGCCTCCTCGGGGATGGGCGCGCTCCACACCTGGAGGCGCTCCTCGTGGTTGCTGGCGGTGACCGAGGTACGCCGCCAGCTCAGCTCGCGGGCGCTCTCCCAGTCGCACACAGGGGGGTGCTTGCGACGCTTGCGGGGGCGAGACGGCTCGAGCGCCGGGGGCAGCTCGTCGGCTTCGCCCAGGAACTCGTCGAAAGCCGCCCAGGGGCGGTGGGCCGAGCCGTGAGTGCCGGTCCACTGGCTCACGACCAGCTGCTCGCGGGCCCGGGTGGCGGCCACGTAGAGCAGGCGGATCCGCTCCGCATTCAGATAGCCGATCTCGGCCGCCTCGTGCTCGGGCCAGTCGGGGGGCTGGGCGAAGATGCGATACTGGTTGCGCATGGTGAGAAATCCCCGGGCGCCCCCCTCGGCTCGCAGAATACGCCGGTCGGCCCGCACCGCCAAGCCCCCGGTGGGGGCCACCAGGAAGACGACCCGGGCCTCCAGGCCCTTGGCCTGGTGGAGGTTCATCAACCGGACCACGTCCGAGCGTCCGCAATCGAGGGCCAGAGGACGTTCCTGGCGCACGCTGAGAAGCCCGCGCAGGGCCTCGGAGAAGGTCAGGCCCTCCGAGCAGGCCAGGCGGAGCGCATCGGCGATCTGCAAGAGCTCGGCGGCGCCTCCCGGTCGGGCGGCCGCCAGGGCCAGCAGGCCGGAGTCTTCCAGCACTTTCTCCACGGCGGCCCCGATGGGCAGGCGGCCGAGCAGCTGGTGCATGGCGCGCAGGCGCTGCAGGGCCTGGTTGACCACCCGCTCGCCCTGATCAGATGGGTAGAAGGCGCCCCCCTGCAGGCGGTGGCGATAGAGAGTGTCGTCGTCGATCCCAAAGAGCGTGCCGCGCAGCACGCCCACCAGGCTCACCTCGTCTTGCGGGTCGCTGAGCACGCTCAAGAGCTCGAAGAGAGCCCCCACCTCCTCGTCGGCGCTGGCGTGACCGCCGGTGACCTCGCAGGGCACGGCCCGCTCGGCCAGGGCCTGGGCGTACAGGCTGAGGTGCTCGCGCCTCATGGTGAGCAGGAGGAAGTCGCCGGCGCGATAGTCGCCTGAGGCGATGGCCCCCGAGATCCACTCGGCCACCTTCGGAGCCTCGCAGTCGCTGGTCTGGGAGTATCGCTCCGAGCTAACCGGGCTGCGCCACAGCCGGGCCTGGCCCGTCTTCACCGGCACCAGGGGCGAGAAGGCGGCTTGCTCGTCGGTAGGCTCTTCAGGCAGCAGGCGGCTGAAGACGCGGTTGGTCCATTCGCAGAGCCCGGGCAGCGAGCGGAAGGAGGCGCTGAGGGTCACGGTGCGGTCCATGCGCTCGCGCACCTGGTTGTAGGTCTCGATGTCGGCGCGCCGGAAGCGGTAGATCGACTGCTTGGGGTCGCCCACGATGAAGAGGGCTCCGGGGCGCAGCTCCAGCTGGCTCCAGTCGCTTTCTTCTTGCCCCGGTCGGGCGGCCAGCAGGAACAACACCTCGGCCTGGATGGGATCGGTGTCCTGGAACTCGTCCACGAAGAGCCAGCGGTAGCGGCGCTGCAGGCGCTCGCGCACCTCGGGACGCTCGCGCAAGAGTCGGGCGGCGATCGTCAGAAGGTCGTTGAAGTTCAGCAGCCCCCGGCGGCGTCGCTCTTCTCGGTAGCGCTCACGCACGGTCTGGAGAAAGCCGGTGCAGAGGGTGTAGAGGAAGGCCTTCCAGTCGCGCAGGAAGGGCTCTGCGATTTGCTCTCGGAAGGCGTTGGCTCGGGCCAGGGCGCGGTCGCAGTTGGCCCGCCGCTCGGCCGGGCTCTCGCCCCACCATTTCTGCACCGATTTGGGCTCGCGCTCAAAGAGCGACAGAAGACCGACCAGGTTGAAGAGATCGCGGGAGGCGCGACTTTTCTTGCCCAGGAACTGATCGCTTCGCTTGAAGAGCTCACAGGTGGTGTGGACGGCCTGAACGCTCCGGGGAAGAAGACCCTCGATCTCTTCGGCAAACTGGTCCACGGCCTTCCAGGCGGCCTCGACGTCGGGCCGGGGATGGTTGCCGGGGGGGAAGTCGACCTCGCCGTTATCGCACACGATGGCCAGGGCGTCGAGCAGATCCTCGGGAGCTGCCCCCGACTCGGACAGCTCGCGGCGCACCGCCACGCCCTCGGGCTCTTCGAGGCAGCGGCGGAAGATGAAGTTGCGCAGGGTCTGATCCTCGGCTTCGTCGGTCTCGCGAAAGCCGGGGGTGATGCCGGCCTCGACGGGAACCTCGCGCACGAGCGAGGCGCAAAACGAGTGCACCGTGCCCAGAAACATGCGGTCGAGCTCTTGCAGGGCCTGGCTCAGGAGGGGCGAGGGCTCCTCGGCAATGGCCTGCTCGAGCGCGAGCTGCAGGCGGCCGCGCAGCTCGGAGGCGGCCTTGCGGGTGAAGGTCACCGCCGCCATCTCGCCGGTCCGGTAGCGGCCGGAGCGCAGTCCGGCCACCATGCGCGAGGAGAGGCTTTGGGTCTTGCCCGAGCCGGCGGGGGCCTCCACCATCAAGTTGAAGGCGAGATCGCTGGCAATCTGCTCGCGCGCTTTCTGGTCGGGCAGGGTCATCAGGGCACCTCGGCGGCCCGCCGGCGATAGTCGAGCAGCGGGTTGTGGCCTGCGAGCTTGTTCCTGGCTGCCTCGTCGGTATTCGCCCGGCAGGCGTTCTGGAAGTTGCAATAGGTGCAGTCGTTCTTGCGGCTCTCGGTGTGCAGGAAGGCGCCCGTCTCAAGCGGCTCGAGCACGTCTTGCAGCAGGGCCTCGAGGTGGGCCGCGTCGGGGGAGGGGAAGAAGAGCCAGGGCCGCTCGCCGCGCGTGGTGGGGAAGCAGTAGCTAAGCCCCCGCACGCTCTCGCCGGTGAGCTCCTGGGCGACCAGCGCGTAGAGGGCGTGCTGCAGCAGACGCCCTCCCTGAAAGACGGCCCCATCCACGGTTTTGAGCCGGCGGCCGGTCTTGTAGTCGACCACCTCGATACCCTGCCCGAGGCGGTCGATGCGGTCGATGCGCCCCCGCAGGGGCAGGTTCATGACCTTGACCGGCTCGGCGCGGGCCAGGGGCTCGTCCTCGAGCCCGTCCTGGCCGAAGGCCACCTCGCAGCCGATGGGGGTGCGCTCGGGATGGCTCAGCTCGAGGCGCAAGAAGCACTCCAGATCGCGCTTGAGCATGCGCGTCTCGCCTCTCTCGACGGCCCGGGAAGGAGGAGGATATTCGCGCCGGAACGCTTCCAGCGCCTCCTCGAGGAGCTGCTCGAGCCGGGGCGTATCGCGCTCCTTGTCGGGTCGCCACCCGCGCCGGCGAAGCTCGCGATGGTAGGTGGCGAAAAGGTCGTGCAAGAGCGAGCCCCGGGCCGCCTCGTCGAGCCAGCGGTCGGGGTCGGGGCGAGACAGATCGAGCGGTCGCAGCCTGAGAGCGCGCTCGAGGAAGTCGCGGAAGGGGCAGGCCGCCAGGCCTTCGAGCCGGCTGGCCGAGACAGGCTCTCCGGTGCGGCGGGGATCGAGCCGTCCGGCCGCAGAAGGCACATAGCCGTCGTAGACGGTGAAACGGTCGGAGGCGCGCTCCTCGGCCGCCCGGCGGCCGGCGGCCAGATTGGGGAAGCTCTCCAGGGCCGGGTCGGGGTCGAGCAGCCAGCGCTCGGTCACGCTGGCGGCGACCTCCGGGCTGGCGTAGCCCACCGGCTCGCCCAGCCAGTGCTCGAGGTCTTCATAGCTCTTCAGCGGGTGCACCTTGCGGGCGGCCTCAAAAAAGAGCCATGAGGGCAAAAGCTCCTGCCCGCTTCGCAGGTCGCGGGTGGAGTAGCTGAGGGTGACCGCCCCGGTAAGGTTGGCCAGTTGCTCTCGGATGCGGTGCAGGCGCTCTGCGCCCCGGTCGTGCGAGAGGGCCAGCCCGGGGTGGAGGGCGGTGCGCTCTTCGTCGGTCAAGATGGCGTCCTCCACGGCTCCAAGACCGATGCGGCCCTCCTCCAGGCCCAGCACGAAGGTGTGGGGACGGGCGGTCAGCCCCACCCGGTCGAGGGTGGTGACGTGCAGGTGCCCCGGCAGGGCCCGCGCGCCCAGATAGTCTAGCGGCTCGAGCTTCTGGCGCAGCCAGCGCACGGTCTCCTCCACGCTCCAGCGCTGGCCCTCGAGCATCAAGAGCTCGTCGAAAGCGCGGGTGAGGCGCTGGTGGGCGGCGTGGTCCTCGGGCCCGCGCCTGGTGACGTGCTCGTCCGTGATCGATTGCAGTCCGCGCACCCAGGTGGCCCAGTCGGCGGTGTGACGCGCGTCGACCGGGAGGCGTCGAAAGAGACTCGCGATCCACTTGCCAAGCTGCTCCACCTGCCCGGCCTGCTCGCTCTGCCCGCGTTGCAGAAGCCAGGCTTTGAGGCGGGCCAGGTGGGTGGCGTAGGTCTCGCGCTCCCAGGTGGCTTCGGAGCGCTCGAGCAGCGAGCCGGCCAGGGAGGGGTCGAGATCGGGCGGACGCACCAGCCGCGAGAGCAAGAGCTCGCGCAGGTCGAAGGCCGAGTAGCGCTGCTCGATCCAGGTCAAGAGGCCGAGCAGAGCCTGGCCGGGACGAGAGAGCGAGAGCGGCAGCCCGCGCTCGAAGGTGGCCGGCAGGCTCAGCCCGGCCAGCTTGTCCTTGAGCAGGGTGAACGACTCGGGATCGGCGCAGGCCAGCTCGACCTGATCGAGCTTGAGCGAGCCGATGCGGCGCAAGACCTCCATGATCTCGGCGTCGCGGCGTCCGGCGCGGAAAAATCGGGGTTTGGTGGCTTTGGGTTGCTCCGCCTGGCGAGGGCTCGTCGCGAGCCGTCGGGGCAGCGGCAACTGCGGAGCCCGGGAGCGCAGCTTCTGGCCGGGGAGCCGATCGAGGAAGGCGCGCTCGAGCGGGGCCCACACGGTGGAGGGGAACTCGAGCACCAGGTCACTGACTTGCACGGGAGTCTGGCTGGCGCGGGCGTAGACGGTGGCGCGGTCGGCCAGGCCCCGGGCCTTCAGGAACTTCTCATAGGCTTTGAGCAGCGCCGTCAGCTCTCTTTGCTTGGCGCCGGTCAGCGCCTTGCCCAGCTCGCGATGGGTCAGGCCGGCCATGCGCAGCTCGCTGACCGCCGTCCAGAGGGCTTCGGCCATGCCGGGTTGCTCGAGCAGCTCGGCGAAATGGCGGGGGGTCTTCGGGGACAGCTCGAGCATGAGCTTGTGAATGAGGCTTGGCCCGAGCCCCTCGGGCTTGGGGCTCAGCCCGGCCGCCAGAAGGTCGGGCGCAGCTGCCTCGAGGGCCATTTCAAAGGGGGTGAGCAAGCGCAGGTTGGCCCAGCTCGTCCCCTGGTGGAGCAGGGCCTCGGAGAGGGTCCACTTGAGGCTGCGATAGGGGAGAAAGACCCACTTGGCGCGCGTGGGATGGGCGCGGCAAAGCTCGGCGAGTTGTGCCAGGAAAGGGCTCACCTGCTCGGCCTTCGCGGCCCGGGGCAGGTTGCCCCTCGGGGGCGCTCGAACCCCGTGGCATGAGGATTTTTCTCTCGCTGTTGCTGGCTGTTGCGCTTCCGGCCGGAGCCCAGCCCTATACTCCCGAGACCGCTCCAGAAGACCTGAAGGCGCCGACTCAACGCGCCCTGGACGCCTTCCAGGAAGTCAAGACGCGGCTGCTCGGTCGCCTGGGCCAGGCCCTGCAGAAGGGCGGCCCGGAGCTGGCCATCGAGGTTTGCCGCGAGGAAGCGCCGCGCCTGACCACCGGCGCGGTCGGCTTCCCGGTCGGCCGCACCAGCCATCGCCTGCGAAACCCCAAGAACGCCACCCCGAAGTGGGCCCAGACATACCTCGACCAGTTCGCCTCCCAGCCGGCCGAGAAGGCTCCCGTCTGGGTCGTGCCTCTGCAGGGGCGAGTGGGAGTGATCGCCCCGCTGGGCACGCAGTCGCTCTGCCTTCAGTGTCACGGCGACCCCGGGGCCATGCCGGCCGAGCTTCGCACCACCTTGAAGCGGCTCTATCCCACCGACCGGGCCACCGGCTTCGAGGTGGGAGACCTGCGGGGCGTCATCTGGGCCGAGGTGCCGGTCGACGAGCCTTGACATCATCTGCGCTCTGAGCTCTTCCAGGCGCCCAAACAGCGGGCGCAGATCTCGATACCTCCCTGCGATTGATGGCGCTGGCACTCGGCGCTCCCCCTATCCTTCATTTGGAGGCTTCAGTCACCCGGTTCCCCACGAGGCCCGGAGACTGATGAGGCCAGCTTATCCGGGCCAGGTGACAGGTAGTGTCATCCTCAGCGACCCAGCTCGAGCAGATGGATGACTTCCTCGATCAGAGCAATGAACTGCTCGTTACGCACGAACCGAAAGTGGGAGAGATCCAGTGGCAAGAGCCCGGTGGCCACGATCCCCTCGGCGTGCAGTCGGCTCTCGTTGACGCGAGGCTGGACGGTCTCGATGATGACCCCGTCTTGCACGAGCTGGACGAGGTTGGAGCGGAAGGCGGCGGTGAGGGCGTGCTCAAAGGTCCCCCTGTAGTCGAGCAGGATGGCCCAGCCGCGAAACATGGGAAAGTCGGCCAGGGAAATGTGGGGAAGCGGCACCGCATCGGGCGGTGAGGGCCAGCAGGCCCTGGGCTGCCCGATGGGCTGGAAATCCTCAGGCTGGTAACGCATCCAGAAGCGCCCGCGCGCGAAAACCCCCCCTGTCTCGGGCCCGGGCACCGAGATGCCGGCCGTATCGCCGGCCGGCATCAGGGCCACCCGCAGGGGCATGGAGTGGGAGCCCGAGGGGATGTAGAGCCGGGTGCGGCCCTTGACGACGCGCGGGGCGTGCTGGCGGCTGCCGAGCAGGGCCCGGCAGAGAGGGGAGCCGTTGAGGTAGACGGGAATCTCCGAATAGGCGCAGTGGTGGACCAGCAATCCCACCTCGGGGCGCACCATCCCCACCAGCGATATGTTGGGCTCCAGGAAGAGCCCCACCGAGTCGGTGTTGGTCTTGAAGGGTAGCCCGCTCACTTTGAAGCGATCATTGGTGATGGGCCGCACTGACTGGAGCTGATCCTTCTCGCCAGCAACGCGCAAACGTTGCCCCTGGCTGATCATGTCCACCCGCCGAGGCCTCAGGGCCTGCAGGGCCAGGATGGCTGAGGCCAGGTGCACGTAGCGGCGCTCACTGCCGGTAGGCGAGGAGAGGGCCCAGCGCACGAGCTGGCCCAGCTGCTCCCCGATCGGAAGGCCGTCGTGCACCAGCTCGAAGGAGCTCGGCCAGATCCGGATGCGCACCGTGGAAGCGCCGCTGGCGACCGCCCACTGCACCAGCTTGACGGCGTAGAGGTAGGGGGTGGGGAACTGGGTGCGCGCCAGCTTGCGAGCGGCCGAGAACTGGTCGATGGTGAACTCGCCCGCAGAATCCACCTCGCCACCCTGGCGGATTTGATCGAGCAAGTTTTGCAGCTCGCCGTGCACTCCCGGGCGCTTCGGTGAGGAATGGTCGGGTCCCCCCACCCCGAGGCGTGTCGCCTGGCAGGCACGGCCCGTGCCCCCCGGCGTCGCCCGGGCTGGCACACGGTCAACCAGCGAGCAACCCGCTCAGGCAGCAGCGCACCACCTGGAGCACGGCCGGCCGCACGGCTACCGAGCCTGGCTGAGGCAGCGCGCGGCTGATCAGGATGCCGGCCAGCCCGTGCATGGCCGCCCACAGGGGCAGCTCGGCCTGCTTGCGGGCGCCGGGGCGGAAAGCGCCCTCGGCCTCCAGGCCGTCGAGCGCCTGGCGAAACAGCTCGAACGAGGTTTTCCCGCCCGGCCCGCGACCGGAGTCCGGGCGGTCCGAGCCGGCGCCGTGGGGGCCGAACATCACCTGAAAGCGGGCCGGATCCTCCAGGGCGAACTCGACGTAGGCCAGGGCGATGGACTCCAGAGCCTCCACGCCGCGTCTGCCGCGCAGGGCATGCTCCATGCTCCCGGCCAGGCCGGAGAAGCCTGCCCGGGCCACTTCGGCCAGGAGCTCGCTCTTGTCGGCGAAGTGCTTGTAGCAGGCGCTGGGCGCCACCCCCACCAGCGAGGCCGCCTGGCGCAGGCTGAATCCTTCGCTGCCGTGCGCGCTCACCAGGGAGGTGGCGGCCTCGATCAGCGCGGCCCGGAGATCGCCATGATGGTAGGGCATGGGGCGCATGGTGACATTCTCGGGAGGGGCTGTAAAGAGGGTGCCTTCTGTCCGGCCAGGAATGGCCGGGCATGGCGCAACTCTTTCCCAGCCTGGTGATCTTCTTGTCGCTGTTGGACGCGGCCGTCACCGTGAGCTTCCGAGACGTCCTGCGAGTGGCCATGCAGTTTCCCCTGATTGCACGCGCCCTGCTGGCCGTGCTCGTGCTGGTTCCCGCCTTCGCCACCCTGCTCACCTTCATCGAGGGCATTCCCTGGCCGACCCGTGTCGCTCTGGCCCTGATGGCTTGTTCCCCAGGGGCCCCCATGTCCGCCAAGCGGGCGGTCCAACTGGGGAGCCCGCTTTCGACCGCCATGGCGATGCAGCTGATCGTGGCGGGAGCGGGAGTGATCACCGCCCCCCTGACCTTGATTTTGATGGCCCACCTGCACGGCCTGCGGGCCTGGATCCCGATCGAGCAGGTGGCTCAGCAGGTCTTCACCGTGCAGGTCATCCCGGTGGCACTGGGCTTGTTTTTGACCTACCGATTCCCGAAGCTGAGGGCCCGCCTGAGCCGACCCCTGAGCGTGGCGGCGAACCTGTGCATGTTGCTGCTGGTCATCCTGACCCTGGCGGCGGTGGCCGGGGACATTTTCGAGCTCGCTGCCGGCAGCTGGGGGGCGCTCCTCTCTCTGTCCGTGGTCTCACTGGCGATCGGCCACTTCCTGGGGGGTCCCGCGCCTGAGACACGGGTGGCCATGGCCATTGCCTCGGCCAACCGAAACCTCGGCCTGGCCCTCTTCCTCAGCACGCTGGTGCGCGCTCAGCCTCAGAAGCTGATCATCATCTATGCGCTGGTGAATTTTCTGATGAGCGAGATCTACAAGCATCTCGTCCATCGAAGGTTGGCCAGCTCGAAGAGCCGGGCGGAAACTGAGCAAGACGAAACAAAACGACAGGTTGATCTGCAGGAAGAGTCCCCCCCTGTAAGGTAGTTCCCGCGGTCAAAACTCTGTCGAGCACGCGGGGTCTGTGCTCCTAAGCCCTAGGAGGAAACTTCCTTGTTGTTCGCATTCAATCGAGTCCTGGCCATTCTTGTTCTGCTGACCTGCCTGACGCCTGGCGTATCGGCTCAGACCCCATACGTGCCGGTCTGGGTGGATACGACGGGCAAGCTGAGTGACCAGGCCGTGGCCGACGTGGTGGCTCAGGTCGCCGCCGAGAACTCCAATCCGGATCATATTGTGGTCATCGTGCACGGCTTCGCCACTGACCGTGACACCAGCACCGAGCAGTACAACACGCTCGGCCCCCGCTTCAAGGCCGCCTTCGAGAAGCTCGGCAAGAAGGCCGTGGTGGTTGGATTCCAGTGGGATTCCTCGGTCGAGAGCGGCTTGCTGGGGATGGAGGGGGAGTACTTCGAAACCATCCCCCAGGCCCACACCACCGGACGCAACGCCCTGCGCCAGGTGCTGCTCGCCCTGCAGCAGCGATTTCCGAAAGCGGCCTTGAACATCGCCGGCCACAGCATGGGATGCGAGGTCTCGGCCGCGGCCGTCATACCCGAGCTGAAATTCGATGACAAGGACACCCAGCCTGAGATCTTTCAAGCCGGGCAGGACATCGTGCTCAACACGGCCACCCTGGCCGGCTCCGATCTCGATTACGACATCTGGTATAAGGGCGGAGTGTCAGCTAGAGAGAGCGGAACTCGTCGCTGCAAGTTTGCCTGGATGACCATGTCCAAGATTCTGGGTGAGCAGCAGGATGAAGTCCTGAAGATGCGCGCCATGGTACGAGGCGATGCCTCCGGCAACATGTTCCCGCTCATGACCGAGCAGCAGTATGACACGCTGTTCAAGAACCGGGCCGTGCTCTTTGACAACCAGAACATCCCCACCGACCACTCCTTCTTGAAATACTACGACGAGGAGCGTCTGGCTCGCATTGCCCCGGTCGCAGTCTTCCTCGCCGACCCCAGCCAACCCGAGCCGGAGGAGCTGGTTGAGCTCGACCAGATCGTCCAGGCTCCGGAGGTGGGCAACATCCTCCTGCCGATGCTCGACAGCCCGCGCCTGGCGGCCCAGGTTTACGCCCTGTGGAGGATGGAGCACCTGGATTGTGGCGGCTGCAAGCACATGTCCGATGGCTACCTCACCAGCATCGTCAAGAAGATGCGCAAGACGCCGCGGGCGATCAAAGGCATGCGCGCAGACAGCGAGTGCAAGACGGTCCAGCAGGGATATTGGCCCACCAAGACGATGATGAAGCGGGCTGGTGCGCCCGAGGGAGCGGAGCTTTGAGATGTTTAGACACCAACGAGGAGGCCTGATGCGCAACTTTTCCCTGGCTCTGATTCTGCTACTGCTCGGCATGGCGCCGACCCTGGCTCAGGGCAGCCCGGCCTACGACGGGCTCACCGTTCTGGGGGCAGCCCCCAAGCTGACCGACGAGCAGGGCTCCACCCTCACCCTGGTGGCCTGCCACACCAAATACAAGGAGCCCGTGGTGGGTTTCTACTTCGTACAGAACGGTGTGGAGGTGCGCTTTTATGCCAACGCCGCCACCTGGGACAAGCTCAAGCAAAAGCTGATCAAAGCCCGCGACCAGTGGGCCACCCTGGCGCCGCGGGAGTTCGAGATGGAAGGAGCCGTCAAGGGCTACCAGATCAAGAACCGCGTGGCAACCCTTCGCCTCAGCCTGATCGGCGAGACCGATCTCGCCGACCGGCGGCTGCAGATGTCGGCCACCGGCGGAGCTGCCAAGCCCCAGCGCGCCATGGTGGCGCTGCGCGATACCGAGTTGAAGGCGCTGGTGGAGGATTTCTACAAGATCGACGACTACTTCCGCGCCGCCGGGAACGCGGGGCAGCCGCCGGCTCCCTGACGGTCTTCGGGTAGAGAGGCAGCGTTCAGCGCGGCCTCTCTGCATTTAGAGAAAATCCATCAACACCACCACCGAGCGCGCCTCGACCCGGTAGGTGGAGCCCGGCAGCGAGGGCTTCTCCTCCCAGGGGCCGATGTCGTCCGGCGAGGGCAGGCTGGTATCGAGCCAGCGCTTCCACCCTCGCGAGGGTAGCTCGAACTCGAGGGGCTCCCAGTAAGCGTTCAGCATGCCGTGCATGATCCGCTTGCCATCGGCGAGCCGGGCGGTGAAGGCCAGCGAGTGGGAGATGTCCCGCCAGTCAGGCTGTGAAAGCCGGGTTCCGTGCCACTCCACCCGACCCTGGCGCAGCAGTTCGGTGAGGGTCAGCCCCTCATTGGCCGAGGCGTCCCGGCCCACGTGGGCGGCCACCAGCTGGCTGACGAAGCGCAGCAGGTCGGCGTGGCGCTCGACCAGGCTCCAGTCGAACCAGCTGATCTCGTTATCCTGACAGTAGGCATTGTTGTTGCCCAGCTGGGTGCGCCGCACCTCGTCTCCCATCAACAGCATGGGCGTGCCCAGAGCCATCAGGTTGAGGGCCATGAAGTTCTTGCACTGGCGGTTGCGCAGCGCTTCGATGGCCGGGTCGCCTGTGGGCCCCTCCACCCCGCAGTTCCAGCTGAAGTTCTCATTGCTGCCGTCGCGGTTGTCCTCGCCATTGGCCTGGTTGTGCTTGTGATCGTAGCTGACCAGATCGTTGAGGGTGAAGCCGTCGTGGCAGGTCACGAAGTTGATGCTCTGCTCGGGCTCTCGCTCTTCGTGACCGAACACGTCCGGGCTGGCCAGCAGGCGGTCGGCCACCCGGGCCACGGTGTTGTTCTCTCCTCGCAGAAAGCGGCGCACGTCGTCGCGGAACTTGCCGTTCCACTCCTTCCAGCTGTCCCCCACGAAACTGCCCACCTGATACAGGCCGGCCGCGTCCCAGGCCTCGGCGATCAGCTTGCTGCCCGCCAGCACCGGGTCGGACTCGATGTCCCACAGGATAGGAGGATTCTCCAGTGGCTTTCCATGGGCGTCGCGGGCCAGAATGGAGGCCAGGTCGAAGCGAAAGCCGTCCACGTGCATCTCCTGCACCCAGAAACGCAGGCTATCGAGGATCAGGCGACGGACCACCGCGTGGTTGCCGTTCATGGTGTTGCCGCAACCGGTGTAATCGAGCAGCTTGCCGGAGGGGTCGGTCAGGTAGTACGTGTTCCGGTCCAGCCCCTTGAAGCAGAAAGTGGGACCGTCCTCTCCCACCTCCGCGGTATGGTTGTAGACCACGTCCAACAGAACCTCGATGCCAGCCTTGTGCAGAGCCTTGACCATAGCTCGGAACTCCTGGCCCGGGTCGCCCTGGCTGTAGCCGGGATGGGCCGCAAAAAACGAGACCGGCTGGTAGCCCCAGTAGTTGGGCCGACCGGCGGGCGCGGCCTGGGGGTCGAAGTGGAAGACCGGCAGCAGCTCGACCGCCGTGACGCCCAGCTGCTTGAGATAGGGGATCTTGTCCACTACCCCGAGGTAGGTGCCACGCCGCTGCTCCGGCAAGCCTGAGTTGGGATGGCGGGTGAAGCCTCCTACGTGCATCTCGTAGATGACCGTCTGGGAGAACGGCCGGCCCAGGGGAACGTCTCCTTCCCAGTCGTAGGCGGCGCGCCGATCGATGAGCACGCTCTTCATGGCCGTGGCGGCGTTGTCGCCCGGGCGAGCGCCTGCTTCGCGGTCGTAGCCGGGCGGAACGGCCACTCCTCGTCCATAGGGATCGAGCAGCACCTTTTGGGGATCGTAGCCCAGCTGCTCGGGCCCGCGGGCTCGGTAGGCGTAGATCTGCCCCGGGGTCAGGCCGGCCACCTCCCCATGCCAGTAATGATAGGTGCGGCCGCCCAGGGGAATGACCCGGGCCGGTCGGCGGTCATCCACCCGGTCGAACAAGAGCAGCTCGAGGCCCGCGGCGCCCCGAGCGAAGACCGAGAAATTGGCCCCAAGGGCGGTCAGGGTGGCCCCGGTCGGGTAGCACCGGCCCTTGCGGGGGGGGGTCGCTCTGGGCACCGTTTGTCTTCCTCCGCGGCACATTGTAGCTGTGAATTCCTGCAAACCTTCAGAGTTACATCTTAACAGCGAAGGCACGCGGGGCAATGATCAGGATCACAGCTGATCTTCTCGGACCAGGAGGAGCCTCCCTGGATCTTCCGAACCGCCCCCGGCCCTCGGTTGAGGCCTATCAGGAGGTATTCTCATGAAACGTTTCTTACTCGGATCGCTCGCCCTGCTACTGCTGAGTCTTCTGGTAGCTCCCGCGCCGTCGGCGGAAGGCAACCAGGGCCGGAAGGTCCTTCTCTTCCCCGTCTTGATCCAGGGCGAATTCAAGCCCCGCTCCGAGAAAGAGTTCAGTCAGGCGCTGATCAATCAGGCCCGCAAGATCGCTCCCAAGGCCAATGTGATCGTGGCCCGGGAGGCTGACCTCAGCGGCATGCAATACCGGGCCGGCACCCAGCCGCCCTCGGTGGAGGAGGCCGGCCGCCTGTGCGCCGCCTATGGGGCCGATTATGCGATGTTCTTGAGCCTTCGTTTCACGCCCGAGTTTGTCAACGGGGCCGACAGCGTGCTCACCATCGCGGGCGCGGCTCGCCTCTGGGCCTACCAGGCCAGCGACCGGAAGGTGCTCGTGGACGAGCCGATCTCGGTGGTGCGCAGCACTCCGGCCGGCAGCTATCCGACCGACCAGCAGTTGCAGCCTATGGCCGACAAGCTGTCGACCCAGTGCATCAACCAGCTGGCTCAGCAGATCGTCACGGTTGCTCGCCAGAGCGCCAACCAGCAGCTGGTGCAACAGTGGGCCGCGCCTGCCCCCGCTCAGCCTCAGGCTCCCAAAGTCAACGCCGCTATGAAGCGCATGATCGACAGCCTGGAGCGCTACCGACGGGCGGTGGACTCGGGCGACCTGATCGGCTCCACCGATACCCAGCGGGTAGCCCTCTCGGCCTGGCGCGGTCTCAGCCCGCAAGAGCAGAAGCAGATCGAGGCCATGTATCCGGGAACCTGGCAGTGGATGGAGGGCGGCTTCTACTACGACACGGGGAACTACTGGTACCCTGGCTACGGAGGGATGGGAGGGGTTCGCGGCGGCGGCCGTCGCTGAGGTTGACAATCGACGGGCAAACCCTGTAAAGTGAACAGTGTTCACATGGATTGTCCAACTCTCTATCACTTCCGGGTGGCCCATTACAGCGAGAAAGTGCGCTGGGCGCTGGATTACAAGGGCGTTCCCCATCGGCGACGCGCCCTGCCGCCCGGCTTCCATCTGCCCCACGCCCTGCTTCTCACCGGCAAGCGCACACTGCCCATCCTGCGCCTGAACGGCCGGGCCATCAGAGATTCGACAGCCATCCTGGCCGAGTTGGAGCGGCTCCATCCCGAGCCCGCCCTTTACCCGGCCGACCTGGTGCTGCGCGAGCGGGCGCTGGCCATCGAGGACTATTACGACGAGGAGGTGGCGCCAGCGCTCAGGCGCCTGTTCTGGTCCACCTACATGAGCGACGCGACGGCCTGCGCGCGCATGGCGACCGATGGCTTTGGAGCTGCCACCCGGCTGGCCTGGAGGGCTCTCTGGCCGGTCATGCGTCCGCTCTTTCTCTCCAACATGCAGATTCGGCCCGAGCCGGTGCAGCGAGCGCGTCAGGCGCTGGGGGGCTACTTCGATCGCCTGGAGGCTGATACGGCAGCTGACGGATTCCACGTTGGCGGCAGCTTCAGCCTGGCCGACCTGACAGCGGCGGCGGTGATGACGGCTCTGATCCGGCCGCCCGAGTTCTCCTACCCGCTGCCTGAGCCGTGGCCCCCGGCCCTGGTGGAACTGCGCGAGTCGCTGGCCGAGCGCCCGGGCTTCAAGTGGGTGCTCGACGTCTACCGGCGCTTTCGGCCCATCGCAAACTGATCGGCCACCGCGAACGTATGTTCCGGGCTCCGCCCCGCAGGCGGATCATGATCCGCTCCCGAGCCGGATCATGACGAACGCATGTTCCGGGCTCCGCTCCG
>BTUM01000021.1:0-106803 GCA_045863235.1 Candidatus Xenobia bacterium
CAACGACTTGAGTCGTTTACTCAAATCCACCAGCTTTAGCTGGTGGTCGTTAATCGTCTCGGCGGGAATGGCGCCGCAGCACCTGCAGTACCGCCGGCAGCACCAGCAACGAGGTGACCATGTTGGTGATGGTTCCCACCGTCATCACGAAGCCCAGGCTCGCGATGCCCTGGTGATGGGCGGCCATCAAAGCGCCGAAGCCGGCCACGTTGGTCAGCGCGTCGAGTACGATGGCCGTGCCCGTCGAGCGGGTGAAGACGGCATTGGATGACTCCTCGCGGGTCCGCTGGAGCACGTGGATGCCGAAGACCAGGCCGATGCCCAGCACCAGCGGGAGGGCCATGAAATTGGCCGGGTTAAAGGAGACTTTGTAAACGGCCATCAGCCCCAGCATCCACACGATGCCCATGACCTTGGGCAGCAGGGCCAGAAGGGTGTCGCTCAGCGACCGAAAATGCACGAACAAGAGGATGCAGATGACGTAGAAGGCATACAGGCCGGAGACCTCATAGGCGTGCTTCATCGCTTCGGTGTGGTGGTAGACCATGATGGGCGTTCCGATCGCCCGCGCGTCGACTTTCTGGACGTCGCGCACGAATCGGTCCAGCGGCTCTCGTTCCCAGACGTTGAAGCGCGGGTAGATGCGCAACATGATTTTGCCGGTCTGACCCAGACCGCGCAGCTTGAGTTGCTCGGGAAGATCGGCCAGGCGAATGGGGGGCTCGGAACGCTGGTCTTTCAAGAACAGGATCATCTCGCGCAGGTCGCTGAAAAAGTCGACCTGGAAGGTGGTCAGACCGTCCATGATAGGGCCCGGGCCCATCTGCTCCAGGGTGTTGAAGAGCCGATCGAGCACATTGCGGAAGCGGATTGCCTGGTCTCGCACCTCGGGGTTCCGGTCGCGCCTGAGGCGGGGGTAAGCGGCGTTGAAGGCTTCCTCGAGCTCCAGGAAGCCATTGGCCATGCCCCGCAGGCTGCTCGCTCCCGGCGGGTCGGAAGGGACCACGGGCAGGGAGATGCCCCGCATGAGCTGCTCGACGCGCTTGACCAGGGGAACCTTGGCCTCATAGTCGGCCGGCACCAGAGGCAGGAACGACTCGACCACGCTCACGGTGGGCAAGGCTTTGAAGGCCCTGGTCTTGGCCTCTGCTTCGGGGATCGTGTCGGCCGTCGCGATGGCAAAGATGACCGAGTGCTCAGCGGTGCGGATCAGGCGCAATTCGGTCTTGACCGACTCCAGGTGCTGGGCCTGCATGTTCAGCAAGTTGTAGTCGAAGTGGACTTCAGTGAGTCGGAAGCCGCACAGCAAAGTGAATATGATGGAGGGCACCAGCACGTACCAGGGGTGGCGCAGCAGCCACTCCTCGGCTCGGGCGGCCATGCCGTGCGGGTTGACCAGCGGTCGCAACTTCTCCGGGAAATGACGCTCGCGCAGGAAGACCATGGCCGGCAGCATGGTCAGCATGCCCACGAAGCAGAGCATGACGCCGGCCCCTGAGATGTCGCCTAACTCGGCCACCCCTTTGAAGTCCATGAAGCGGATGGCCCAGAAAGCCACCGCCGTGCTCAGCGCACCGGTCAAATTCTCGACCCCTGTGCCCTGCATGGTAGCCAGCATCGCCTCCAGGGGAGGCAGTCCGTCGAGCCGCTCTTCCTGGTACCGGAGCAGGAAGTTGACCCCGAAGTCGACTCCCAGCCCCACCAGGATCGTCCCGAAGGTGACCGTGAGCAGGTTGAGGTGGCCGATCACCAGGGTGGTGTAGCCCAGCGTCCAGGCCAGGCTGACCAGCAAGATGTAGACCACCATCAGCGGGCGGGTCAGCTCGCGGAAGGAGTAGATGTAGAGGAAGGCTACGATCACCAGGGAGAGGCTGGTGGCCCAGGAGGCATCCTTCATGGACGAGTTCATCTCGTCGATCTCGAGCACGGTCTCGCCGGTAATGGCCGAGTGCACCCCCGGAAAGCTGCGCACGACCTCGCGCATCAAGACGCGCAGACGCTTGACGCTCGCTTCCGGGTCGCCGCCATCCCTGGGACGGACCATGAGAAAGTACGTTTCCCCGCCTCGAATCGTGTTGTAGATGGTCGTCTTGCCGCTCGAGCTCAGCTCGGGGGGAGCGTCTTGAGGCACCTCCCCGAAGAAGACGCTCTGCCACGGCGAGCGATAGCTGTAGCGGCCCCTGGTTTGCAGGCTCTCCAGCAAGAGCTCCATGACCTCATTGAGAAAGGGAAGCATGCGGGCCAGTTGCTCCGGGCCGGCCTCCTCGCGCGAGCTGAATCGTTCCATCAAGCTGGCCAGCCCGCCCTCGCTGCCCAGGGCCTTGAGCAGGGGGCGGGCGTCCTCCAGCTCTTGCACCAGACCCTTGAGCCCGGCCAGGTCGAAGTAGAACAGGGCGTGGGTGCGCACGAAGGGGAGCTCGAACTTGCCGAAGACGTCCTGGAACAGCTCGGGCTCGGCCAGCAGGCGTCGTACAGCCTCGTCCACGAACTGCTGACGCTGCTCGTTGTTGCCGCCCTCGATCACCACCACGATGTCCTCGGTGACCGGAAACTCCTTGCGAAACTCTCGGTGCAACTGCAGGTACTTTTCGTTCTCGTTGACCAGGGCCGAGCGGTCGGTGGCGAACTCCAGACTGCTGGAGGCGTAGATCAGACTGGCCAGGGCCAGCAGATTGGCCACGATGAGGACGGTCCAGGGGAAGCGGTAGGTCAGACGCACGACCCCCTGCAACATTCGCACGGCCAGCGATGCCCGGGGCAGCGACCAGCCCTGGTCGCTCACGTGCGTCCCCGTCCAGGACCATCAACCCGGTTGTCCAGCCGCGCGCAACCCTGTTCAGAAATTCTGAAGCCATGATGTGGCGGAGGCGGGGGTAGGGGCCGCCCAGAGCCTGCCGCCTCCAGCACTCCAAGGGGGCCTGCGCCTGAGGCGACGGCTCGCACCCTAGAGACCAAATTCGTCGAGCAGCTTCTCCCAGCGTTCGACGTCGCTCTTCAACTTTTCCGAGCGCGCCCTCAGATCGGAAACCATCTTGCGCAGGTCAGCCTGGACCTGCGGATCCGAGCTGAGTGTGTGCATATCTTCAGCCAGCAGGGCCATGTCTTCCAGCTTGCGTGAATACTCGCGCACGGTGGCGATAATCTTTTCGGGAACGACCGTATCGTGATACCGCTTGGAGATCTCGTCCACCACCTGCTCGGCTTGCTCGGAGTAGCGCACCACTTTCTTGAGCAGTGTGGCCAGCTCGCCCGATGACCTGTGGATCCGAGACCGGTAACTGTCGAGCGATTCGCGCACCTGAGGGGTCATGGAGACCAGGCGTTCTCGCACCCGCCCGACCTGGGCGTCGATACGGGAGATCTGGCCATGCAGCCTGGCTTCCTGTTCGGAAAGAGCCCGATCGATGCTCTGCAGCGACTCGTTGGCCGATTCACTGGTGCGGGCGAACTCGCGCGAGTAGAATCGCATGTTGGAAGCCATGTCCTTGACGTTGCGGCGAAACTCCTCGTCCTCCACCAGATCGCGCATCTCGGCCGTCTGAACGTTGAGCTTCTTGAAGGTCTTGAGGGTCTTGGTCAGCTGATCCTCGTTGGAGGCCGGCTGCTCTCCGGAGATGGTGCTCTGACTGGCCAGGGGCTGACCCTCGCCCGTCAGCATGACTTCAATCCAGCGATAGCCTTTAAGATTGGAGCGCTGCTGGTAGCGGGCCCCTTCGGTGAGGCGCACCTTGCGATTGAAGGTGACGGTCACCTTGACCTGGGGCTGTAGACCGTCCCTTTCGAATTGGCGGCGCTCTTCCTCGCTGGCGAAGTCGATTTTCTCGATGAAACCGGCCTGCACGCCTGCCACGGTAACCGGATCCCCGGGGCGAAG
This sequence comes from Candidatus Xenobia bacterium, assembly GCA_045863235.1. GTDB lineage: Bacteria > Vulcanimicrobiota > Xenobia > Xenobiales > QWHO01 > QWHO01. The sequence goes on from BTUM01000021.1 coordinate 3,875, forward strand.
ACCGCTCACGTGGGTGAAGAGCAAATTGTAGCGAGGACTGAAAGGGTCAGGGCGGGTGTCTTGCTTTTGCAGTCCGACCACGAGCAGGACTGTCAGAAGACAGACCACGGTCAGCCCGATGTTGAATTCCTTACTCACCCGATCAACCCTTGCCGAGGCCGAAGCCAGGAGCGCAGCCGGAAACTCCTTGACAAAGCATTCCAGTTGCGCGACGCCCAAACAGATTGTAGAAGTTCGACCGCAGTAAGCAACCTCTTGTGGTGGCGAGAGAGCTTAGCTTCTCCGACACTACCAAAGGTTTGTCGGCCGGACCTCTCGGCCCGATTGGAGCGCTTCTTTTGCTGCGGCGACGCCAAACCCTGCCGCCTGCTCAGCTTGAAACCCGGAAGAATTCCCAGGCCTGACGCACGCAGGTCTCCAGGTCGTGCTCTTGACTCGTTCCCGGGAGGAAGTCGGCCAGAAACTCGATGTTGCCGGCCGGCCCGCGAACGGGAGACCAGGTCAGCCCCTGGCAGCCCAGTCCGAGGCCTGAGGCGAACCCGATCACCTGGGAGAGCACCTGCTGATGGATCCGGGCGTCGCGCACCACGCCCCCCTTGCCCACCTCTTGCCGTCCGGCTTCGAACTGGGGCTTGATCAGGCTCACCAGGTGGGCGGTCGGTGTCAGGAGCGCCTGGACCGGGCCCAGGATCAGCTCGAGCGAGATGAAAGAAACGTCCACGCAGGCAAAGTCGATCGGCTCGCTCACGTGACTTGCATCCAGGTGACGGGCGTTGACCTGCTCCACCACCACGACCCGTGGGTCCTGGCGCAGCTTCCAGTCGAGTTGACCGCGCCCGACATCCACTGCGTAAACGCGCCTGGCTCCCCGCTGCAGCAGGCAATCGGTGAATCCTCCGGTGGAGGCACCCACGTCCAGGGCGACCAGCCCGGATACCTCCAACTGGAAGACATCCAGGGCCCGTTGCAGTTTCAGGCCGCCGCGACTCACGTAGGGGTGATCCGAGCCGCGCACTTCCAACTCCAGGTCCGGGGCCAGAGTCTGGCCCGGCTTGTCGACGCGCACTCCTCGGACGTAGACGGTGCCAGCCAGAATCAGGGCCTGGGCCCGCTCTCGACTGGGGGCCAGGCCCTGGGCGACCAGGAGTTTGTCAGCCCGCTCTTTCACCCGGCCAGTATAGGCCGGGGAGGCGCACAGAGCAAATGAGGCAACGCCCCGACATCAGTCGTGGGTGCCGGGAGGAGCAGGCGTGACGGCCGGCGCGCTCGGACCGCGTCGGGCCAGCAGCCAGAGGAAGGTCAGGTTGACGAAGCCGAGCAGGTAGAGGGGAAGCAGGGTTCCCTGGTTGACCGGGGCAGCCGGAGTGGGCGCGGGTGTCGAGGCCTCGGGCGTGGTTCCGGGAGTCGGGGTGGCCACCGGTCTTGCGGCCTCGGCGGGGGAGAAGCGAAACTGGATCGAGAGCTGGGCCTTGTTGTTGTAGTCAAGGTAGCTCTGCATGGAGGACTGGTAGCTCTGGATGCGCTCGCGCATCATCTGCTGGAGCTCGGCCCGTACCAGGGCCTGGTCAGTGGGGCTGAGATTGGCCTGGCGCAAGATGGTGTCCAGGGGCACCTGAGCCACCGCCTCATACAATTGCACCCGGTTGGCGGCATCGCGGTAGGAGGAAGTGTAGTCGGAGCTGGAGCGAGATTGATTCTCCACGCGTCCGAGCCTGGTCAGATCGGCGATCAGACCATTTAGCTCACTCGGGGGGCACTGCAGGTTGGCGCTGGCCTGCGAGCTGCTGGAGTCGAGGTTGAAGTTGTTGACCACGGCTTTGTGCTTCTGGGCCATTTCGCCCAGACGGGCCGACAGCTCTTCGGGCGAGTTGCAGATGAGGGTGGCGTTAAAGTTGGTCTGGCGGACTTCCTTCGGCATGTCGGGCCTGGCCCAGGCCGGACACCAGACGCTGACCAGGAGCATTCCTGCAATCACAGCACGCTTCACGCTCATAGACCCCTCCTTCTGGACTGACTCGATAGCAGTCCTGTCGTCAAAGGTTCGGGAGTTCTTCCCGGGCTCCTGGATCAGAGGAACCTCCGGTGGTTCCAAGAAGCCAGCTCGATGAGGATCCTCGCCATCGTCAATCCGATGGCCGGCTATCGCCACTGGACCCCCTTCCTGGGGCCAACCCCGGCTCAGATCATCCAGCGCACCTTCCACCAGATGGGCGTGCCCTGCGACATCCATCTCACGCGAGGCTCGGGAGACGGGTTCCTGGCTGCCAAGAGGGGGGTAGGGGAGGGCTACGACACCATCGTGGCCGCCGGGGGTGACGGCACCATCAACGAGGTGGTGAACGGGGTAGCCGGCACCGGGGTGGCCTTCGGCGTGGTGCCCATCGGCACCGAGAACGTGCTGGCCAAGGAGATGAAGATTCCCCTGCAGATCGAAGCCGCTTGCAGGCACATCGTGGCCACACCTCCACGGGTGCTCGACCTGGGCCAGCTCGACGAGCGTTACTTTCTCTGCTTTGCCGGGCTGGGGCTGGATGCCCAGGTGGTGGCCGAGGTCTCGCAGGAGGACAAGAGCCTGCTGGGAGGGCTGAGCTATGTGCTGACCGGCCTTCGGATCGCGATGAAGTACCGTCGCCTGGACATGAAGGCCCGCATCCTGCTCGACGGTAAGCCTCTGGAGCACCGTTTCTGGCTCATCCTGGTGGGCAACATCCCTTCCTACGGCTGGCAGGTCCGCCTGACGCCCCTGGCCTCGCCCGATGACGGCTTGCTGGATGTGTGCATCTTTCCCCACGAGAACATCATCGGCATCCTGCGTCACCTGCTGGGAGCGGTGCTGGGAGTGCACATTCGCTTTCCCGAAATCGCCTACCACAAGTTCCGCGAGCTCTCGATCGAGACGGACCCGCCGGTGAAGGTGCAGATCGACGGTGAGCTGGCCGGCACCACACCCTGCACCCTGCGGGTGGCCCGGGGAGCGTTGGTGGCCCGCTTCTAAAGTGCAAGGCCTATGGTCTTGCACTTTACAACGCGCTGGAACGCAGTTCCGGCGCGTTCGTCAGATAGTGGTTAATGTGCAAGACCAAAGTACGAGCACATTAACCTCGTCGCGGCATCGCACTCGTCAATGCGCGAGAGTCTCATCTGCCTGCTGGGCGGGCAATAGCTCGCCCCGGGCGTGCGTCAGGCGGGCCCGGGCTCGGAGGTAGCCATAGTAGGTCGCCAGCCGGTCGGTGCGAGCCCTGAGAAAGCTCTGCTGCGACTCGGTGACCTGCAGCAGGGGGGCCACCCCGGCTCGGTACTGACCCTGGGCCATTTCCATCGCCAGGCGCGCCTGATCGACCTCGACCCCTGCCGCCGTGTAGGCCTCCGTGGCGGTCTCCACGGCTGCGTATGCCTGACGAACCTCCAACTCGACGGCGGCGAGCTGATCTTCGAGCAGGGCTTCGGATTCGCGAACCCGGGCCTCGGCCTGGGTGACCAGGTGAGCCTTTCGGTTGCCCTCCAGGATGGGCCAGCGAAACTCCAGGCCGAAGCGCCAGCCGGCGCTGCCGGGCAGGAACGCGTTCTCATTGTAGGCCACCGAGTTCATATCCGCGCTGGCGTACACTCCCGGGTTGTTGTCGCGCAAAGCGGCTTGCAAGGCGTGCTGGCTGGCCTCGAGCTCGAACTGGCGCCCCAGCACTTCGGGACGGAGCTTACGAGCGGCGGCCACCGAGGCAGCCAGGTCGCCAGGCACCTCGGGCGGTTTCTCCGGGTCTTGCAGCACCAGGGGCGTATCTTGAGGCAGGCCCAGCACCCGGTTGAGGCTGGCCTGGGTATTACTCACCTCCAGCCGGCTGCGAGTGCGCTCGAGCACGGCCCGAGAAACCGGCACGCGGGCGTAGACGGTATCCGCTCGCGGGGCCGTGCCGGCAGCAAAGCGGGCCTCGCTGGCGGCCAGCTGGGTCTCGGCCAGCTCCACCGCTTCGGCTTGCACTTGCTCGCGGGCGCGGGCCTCCAGGGCGTCAAGGTAGGCCAGTTGAGCCTGCAGGGCGATCTGTTGGGACGAGGTGGCGAGCGCCTGGGCTACACTGTCGCCGCTGGCCCGGGCCCGATCGATGTGAGCCTGGATGCGCCCGAAGTCGAACAGGAGCTGGCGCAGCAAGAGATCGAGCTGGCCCTGAGCGTAGTCGACCGGCTCGGATTGGAACTCGGTGGTGACCGGCAGACCCTGAAAGTTCGCCCTGACCGGTGGGCCGGCCGGCTGGCGCATCTGGACCAGGCTGCCCGAGAAGGTCAGCTGGGGCCGGGCCGGGGCGGCCACGACATCGACCTCCTCGCGGGCCTGCTCGACCCGGGCCAGGGCTGCCCGCACGGCCGGGTTCTGGGCCACCGCGAGCCGGGAGGCCTCCTCCAATGTGAGCGCCACCGAGGGCCGGGGAGGCTCCTGGGCCAGGGCTGGAACCAGGAGCAGGCTGCACACCAGGAGCCAGAATGCACGTCTCAAAGCGGCGTTCAGCTTTGGCCGTCGAGCGCGGGGCTCCTGCCAAGTTTTTTCTCCAGCACGATTCGGGTTTCGGGACCAGCCAGGGTGCCGATGATCTCAAAGCCGCTGAGAATGGACAGGATCAACATGCCCGGGTATCGGTTGCGGGTCTGGCTTCGCACCGTGCGAAAGCCGGCCCTCTCCAGCAGGCGGTGCTGTCTGGCCATGAGGGCTCGGGCGATGCCGCGACGCCGGAAGTCCGGGTCCACCCCGCCAATCCAGGAGTAAAATCGGCCCGGTCGCTCCTCGTAGCCGAACTTGTAACCCACCACCCGGCCTTGAACCAGGGCCACCAGCAAGAGCTTGCGAGGCCGCCCCCGCAGCACGGACCGAAGTCGCCGCTGGCTCAGGGGGCCGAGCACCTTTCGGTGCAGGGCCAGCGCTTCAGGAAGATAGCGACTCAGCCGCTTACCCTTGAGTCTCAGGATCCGCATCGTAAGAGCTCCTCAATGTTCGGGCCAGTCGGGTCAAGAAGAGCATCTCGTGCTCGTCGGTGATGTCCGGCCGGGCCTGGTTCAGCTCGCAAAACAGATGAGCCGCCAGCAGCACCAGGCAACCCGGGTCCTGGCTGTGGTGGGCCCGGGCGTATCTGACCGCCTGGTCGGTCCAGTTCAAGATCGGGACCTCCCCCTTCCACAGGATGGCGGGACCAAGCAGATCGGCTTCCCACAGAGTGTTGCTGCCCAGACGCTCGACCAGTTGCAGCCAGGGTCCCCGAGGACGCTCGGGGCAGAGCAGGCTGAACTCACGACGGAGCGAGGCGAGCAGGCGCCGCTCCGGGGTATCTTTCAGGCTCTCCTCCTGGCGTTTGCGCCCGCGTCGCTCGACCCGGTCCTTTCTGGCCGGACGCGTGTCCGGTACCAGCTGCTCCAGGCCCGACAGGCTGCTGGAAGCTCGTTTGAAGAAGGCATCCGCCGTCTTGTCCAACCCGCTCAGCACGCGGTGCCAACCGGAAGCGACCAGGCGCAAGCTCCTGTCGGCCAGCGTCGCCACCTCCACCCGCTCGAGTCGCGACTTGCCGACCAGGGCCACGGCCGCCTCCCACTCCAGACTGTTCGGCTTGAGCACGGGCAGGACCGAAGGCTCCCCGGTGGTCGGTGAGCCCGGGCGCTCGAGGTAGGCTACTTTGCCGCGCGAGGCCTCTTCCAGCAGGGCCGAGGCCGAGGCCAGCCGACGTCCGGCAGCGGGAAACAGACTCAGGGGCAGGACTTGCTCCAGGGCTCGACCGACCGGATTGCTGGAGCCCAGATCGCGCCGGTGGGATGCCAAGAACTCCAGAAGGATGAGACGCGAGGCCTGATCGGGCTGGCCCGGGTAGGCTCGAGCCAGGAGGTCGATCAGGCTCACCCGGAAGGCGGCCAGCTCCTTGACTTGAGCGCGACTGAGCTTGACCGAATCGTGCAGGTCGGAGAGCTCGAATCGACCCTTGACCCATCCTGCCAGCCCGTGCCCACCGATCTCGGTCAGGGGGCTCTCGCCGTCGAGCAAAATGATGGTCGCCTGCCTGGGCGAGCGCGGCAGACCCAGGCGACCGGTCAGCTCTGAGCCCTGCAACTCTCCCTCCACCAGGCAGGCCGGGAGGCGAACCTTGAGGCCGGCCGCCCGGCGCCGGTTCTTTCGGCGAACCTCATCCTTCATCAGCTCTTCGGTATCCGAGTGCGTCGGGCGGCTGACCAGCCCTGTCAGAAGCTTTCGCTCGCGCGGGCCGGCGCAGACAACGGGACGGTCGCCCAGGGGAGCGTAGGGATAACCTGGCTCGATCACCGGGACAGACGGGTGCAGCTTGAGCCTCTCTTTCAACTCCTGAAAGCTGAGTGGAGGGGCGCAGTGCATCGGCACCAACGGCAGGGTAGCAAGCTGATCGAGCACCGGGCGCGGCAGGTTGGTGCTGAGAAGGTGCAGCAGCATCCAGGCGCGGGCACTGCCGGGCGTGGCCTGGCGTGCCGCCTCCAGGGCCAGTTCGCCCAGGGCCGCTCGCACCTGCTCGAGCATGGCCTGAAAGGTGGCGTCGCGCTTGATTTTGCGATTGGCCATCCGGGTCAGCCCGTGGGGACCCACGATGGCCCGGGCCGGCCCTGGCAGAAGGCCGGGCAGGGTGCCCATTCCGGCCACCTCCAACACTCCAGTGAACTGATCCTCGCTCAGTCCGACCTCGCCGAATCGGGGGCCTGGCAGGGAGCGCCTCAATTCAAGAGGTTCCTTCAGGCGCAGGCTCGAGAAGTCCGGGGAAGGAGCCCCGGTCGTGGGCTCGGGTGCGCTCAGGTCAACCCGGGGAACGGGTGGCGGCAAGGGCGGTTGATAAAGCTCGAGCTGCAATTCCGGCAAGAGCTTCTCGAGCGCGGATCGGTCCGGCTTGAAGAGAACACGCGGACCGGTGGGGCCGTCTCTCTCGGTCATCAGAAGCCGCCCGTGCTGGCGCAGCTCTGCCTCCAGCTCGGCCAGCGCCATCCGCTCCGTGCCTCCGCGACTGGGAAAGAGCGCCAGTGAGGAAGCTCTTGAAGCGAGCTCTGGATTTCGGGCCAGAGCTTGCAGCAGGGCCGGTTCCCAGCCGGGAAGCTCGGAAGGGGCGTTGCTCAGCTCGCTGGCCAGCCGCTCGAAAGCGTCTCGCTCGGCCTCGCGCAACCGGTCCACCACCTCCTGCCAGGCCCGATCGCTCTGCACCCTCTTCCAATCCGGGGTGGGACTGAGCCGGGGGCTGTCCACGATGGCGTCGAAAGGCCAGATGGCAGGCTGCAAGCCGCGCTCCTCCAGCTCCACCCCCTGGCGCAGAACGGTTACGTGGGCGCGCGGGGGATTGCCGGCCTGGCGCAGGCGCAGCTCTCCTTTGATGTCGTCGAAGCTGAAGGCGTGGGTGTGGGGAGCCTGGCCCAGACGAGCCTGGCGAGGGTTGGCCAGCCGGAAAGCCAGCTGGTTGAGGTTGTCGAGGACGGGACGGGCGTCGAACAACTTCAGCCCCAGCTCCTCGCGCAGCATGGACTGTACTGGCGCGGTGGCACGCACGATGGGATAGTCGGGCACCGCCTCGGGGGGCAGGTTGTCGGCCAGGGCCGGCGCGTGAGTGGAGACGACACCCACCCGCGCCTGCCGGCGCAGGCTGTCCAGGCTGGTTCGGCTGGCGGTGAGGGTTGGCAGCAGCTCGAGACGGGCAGCCGGCGACCTGGCAGGGTCCTCGAGCAAGCTCAAGAGCAGTTGATCGTAAACCCGCGCGTCCTGACCCGCCGTCTCGGCCAGCTGGCGGTAGAGCTCGACCACCTTCTTATTGAGCAGGCTCCAGGCCTGGCGATACTTCTTGCAGTCCGGATCGGGGCCGCTGAAGTCCTTGAGCACGCTGACCTCATCGAAATCGAGCACGGCCACGAAGGAGAGCTTGTCCAGGGTGGAGCTGCGCAGTAGCTTGCCCTGCAGCAGAACGTGCAGGTGCGAGCCTTCTGGGGAGGCTTGATAAGGGATCCCGACGGCTAGAAAGACCCCCTGGCTCTCAGCCGTCGTTCGGACGGCATACTCGTCGGCGGGAAGCTCGCGCGGTCGCGGAGAGCTCTCCCAGCGAAGGCGATTGTTGTGGGCTGTCACCTGGGCGAGCAGCTCCTCGCGCACGTCGCGCAAGGTCATCTCGCGCTTCTCGAGGAAGTGCCGCGTTTCCAGGCCATCGAGGTAGAGAATGCGCAGGCCTTCCGGCTCGAACGCCAGGCGCATCTGGGTCACCGGCACGTAGCCGAGCCGCTTGCGTTGCTCTTCCAGCTCGCGGTAGCTGTAACGAAGCTGGTGGGGACCGGGGAAGAGGGGCAGGCAATCCACCAGCTCGCGCCAGCGACCCTTCTGGCGCAAGGCGCCCAGACTCAGGAAGAAAAGACGATGGCGCTGCAGGAGCTCGGCATCAGACCCACAACGCTCAGCCAGGCGAGCCAGCTCTTCAAGAGTGTCCTGCTCGACCTTCTCGAGCGCCTCCTGGTAGACGGTGTCCTCCACCACAGCCGAATGGGAAGCGTTCAGGCTGAAGCGGTCATCCTCCACCACCGCCCGCACCGGCAGGAGAGCGGGCCTGAGTTGCTGGCGGATGATTCCGTGCAAGACCAGGAAGATTTCGCCCGACTCATCGCATGAGAGCAGCTCCGTGGCGGCGGGCTGGCTCAGCAACCGTCCCTCCAGTCGAACCGGTCGGCGCGAGAAGCGGGCGTGGCTCCTTGTCAGCTCGATCTCGCTCGAGTAGCTGGCCTTGCGCAGCACGCCGCCCCCCCGCTCGATCAAGAGACGATGCCGGGTGTACGAGCCGGCCACCAGCTGTCGTTTCTGACCGCGCAACTCCAGCGCGACCCCGGCGGGAGACTCCAACAGGACGCGTCGTGGCTGCAGGCGGCTGAGAGCATTCAGGCCCACTGCCAGGTAGCGCAGGGCCGGGTGCGTGCCCTCGGCCACCAGCAGATAGTCTTCCAGGTTCTCGAGATCGGCTCTCAGAAGCGGGGTGCCGCCAAAGCAAAGCTCCAGCCCATCAGGGGTGAGGTCGACTTCCAGCTCCGGACTTCCCCCCGCGAAGGCTGCGGCGATCAGCTCGAGGATGTAACGCTCGGGATCGGTCAGCTGAAAGCGGGCCATCTTGGAGCGAGCCTTCTCCACGTCGAGCGTGAAGTTTCCCCGCGAGTCGAAGCGCCCGGCCTGGCGCAGGGTGTCCAGCAAGCTCACGGGCTTTGCCTCCGTTTGATTGCCGCCTGCAAAAGCTGGCGCTCGAGCTTGCGCCCGGTTTCCAGCAATACGGCTCGGCCCAGGAGATAGCCTGCCAGCGAAGGATCGCGAGTCACCACTCGGGAGAGGTCCTCCACCAGGGGATGCTGCAGATTGACCAGCACTTGCTTGCCCCCTTTCCCGACGGGCTCGGCTCTTCCGGGCGTCGAGCAGGTCAAGCTGACTCGGGTAGCCAGGCGGCCACACTGGCTGAAGTCGCCACCCTGAAGCCTGGGTCCGGGCAGAAGCCGGTTGGCAACCTCCAGAAGCTGGGCCAGGTCATCGCCTGGCTCGAGTGGTTGAGCCAGAAACCAGTGCTCTTCGGCCAGGGGCACCTGGAAGAACTGGCGAGCCAGCTCCAGGGACCAGGGGGCTTCACCCGTCAACACGGCCACCCGCTGGCTCATGAGACTTTCGATCAGCGGGCCGGAGGACGGGCTCCAGGCGACCTGGGAAGCACGTTTCAGATCGCCAAGGGCGAGCATGCCACCGTGGCTCGGGAAGAGCTTGAGCTCGAGGCATTCTGGGGGGAGATCCTTGTGGCGGCCGGCCAGGTCGACTGCCAGCTTCCACAGGTGGACGTCGTCCGGGCGGCTGGCCAGCTCTTGAAAGAGCCGGACCGGAAGCAGCCTGGTCACGGCTCGATCCAGCACTGCCATGGCTTTTTCGTAGTGCTTGTCTTGCACCACGTTGTCGCGGGTCAGCGTATGCTCGAGATACATCGAGCGCAGCTTGAAGCTCACTCCCGGGCGAGGCGAGCCTGTGCCCTCGAGCAAGGTCAGTCCGCGGTTGTAGAAACCATAGAACGGCTCCTCGTCGAGACTGGGGGCCGCCACGACCTCGCTGCCAGGCACCTCCAGGCGCACTTCGGCCGGCAGTCCCAACTCGAAAGGCTGATTGATGGGTTTACCGTTGAAGCGGATCTCGACATCACAATGCTTGCACCAGTAAACCACGGTTTGGAGGCACTCCTGGCGAAACTTGTCGAATCGGTTGCGCGCGACGGGAATGTAGCTGGTCACCCGGGTCCCCTCGATGGGCTCGTGGCGCTGGAGCCGTTCAAAGCTGCGGTCCGGGTGGAACAGTACCCGCCAGTACTCGCCGTCGCGCCCTGAATCGACCACGACCGCTTTGGGATTGGGGGCGAAGATCGAAACGAAACCGATACCGAACTTGCCGATGCGGGTGAGATCCCCCTCCTTGGTAGAGCTGAACAGGCGGGTCAGCTGGGTGTCGATCACCTCGCGGTTCATGCCTTCGCCCCAATCGGTGACTTGCACCCGGGCACAGGACTCCCCCTCGTCGTAAACGACCTCTACCTCGATCCGGTTTGTGGCGGCGTCCAGCGAGTTCTGGATCAGCTCGCGCAGAAAGGCCAGCGGCTGGCTGAACTGCTGGACCAGGGTATCGAGTGCCTCGACGCTGGCTTGAGGTGCGGGACGAGACTTCTTTGCCATGGGAAATCAACGAGCCACAGAGAGAGCGACTCTCTGTGGCTCGCACAAGGGAGTGAGCCGTTTCAGGCCGTGGGGGCCAGGACGCGGACGACCTGCATCTTGTCGCCCTGGCGGATCTTGTCCACCACGTCCAACCCTTCCACTACCCGGCCGAACACGGTGTGCTTTCCGTCGAGGTGGGGTTGGGGTGAGTGGCAGATGAAGAACTGGCTGCCGCCCGTGTCGGGTCCTGCGTGGGCCATGGAAAGGCTACCGCGCAAGTGTTTGTGAGGGTTGCCCTTGGTTTCGCACTTGATCTTGTAGCCAGGTCCTCCGGTGCCGGTACCCAGCGGGCATCCACCCTGAATCATGAAGTTATCGATCACCCTGTGGAAGGTCAGGCCATCGTAGAAGTTCTTGGAAATCAGGTCGAGGTAGTTCTTGACCGTGCCGGGCGCTTCCTGGTCGAAGAGCTCCAAAATCATGGTGCCCTTGTCGGTCACCATCTCAATACGCGGATTCGGCATAAACGCGCCTCCTTTCTTGGACCTGGGCCGAGTTCGTGGCGTGGCCGGCAGTTCCTCGGAGCTGGTCATGATTGTTCATGATCCGGCAACAAAAGTAACACTCTGGATACAGACCGGTGGTGTCGACCCGGGTTGAGTGGGCCTACAATGAGGCTGATACATCCTGTCGGGAGCTAAAGGTGGAGTCAACCAGAACCAGCCATAAGAACCCCGCCCCCACGGTAGCCGGACTGCCGGTGGAGATGCCGGCCCACGCCCCGGACGAACTGGTGACCTTCAGCGTCAAGGTCAGGCGCAGCCAGAACGGCGGCCTGGTCGCCGGCCAGCCCGGAGCCGTCAACGGCAACGGCACCTACCTGCCTGAGGACGAGGCGTAGCGGGTAGCTCACTCCCACCACGACAGCAGGGCCAGCTGATGCGCCAGGTCGTCAGGGACTGACACCAGGAGGGGTTTGCGGCCGGATTTCCAGCTGTGTCAGCGCGGCTGCCTGCGTTCGAGATCAGCGATGCGCTTGTCGCGTCTGTTGAGCTCCTGGTCGAGCTGGGCCACGCAGGCGTCATTCTTGGCCATCTCCTGCTCGAGACGCAGCTGGCTCTCAGCCTGGACCAGCTCGAGAGCTGCCTGATGCTGGGCTTTCATGCGCGCGAGCTCAGCTTGCTGGTTCGCTCGCATCCTTTCGAGCTCGCTCTGGCTCTCGGACTCGAGTCGGGTCAGACCCTCAGAAAGCTCCTCTTGCTCGGCTTCGAGCTGAAGCACCCGTTGACGAGCCTGGTGCAGAGCCTGCAAGGCCTCATCTTCGGCCTGGCGCGAGGCGCTCAGCTGCTCGCTGATCTCCAGGAGCTGGTGCAGCTTGCTTTCCAGCTCGCCCGCTCGGGCCGCCTCCTGAGCCAGCTGCTGGCGGCTCTCCTCCAGCCTGGCCTCCAGGGCATAGACACGGTCGGTTTCCCGCTCCTGACTGGCCTGGCTTTGGGCGGTCAGCTCAGCTGCGCGAGCCTCCAGGTTGCGGATCAGGGCCTCCAGCTCGAAGCTACGCTCCTCGGCCCGCTGGCGGGCTTCCAGGCTCGCCGACCGCACCTGCTCCAGATCGTTTAGCCTGGCCCGAGCTTCGCTCAGCTCGCGGCGAGCCTCCTCGAGGTCTCGCAAAGACTGGCCCATGGCTTGCTCGCGCTCCCCCTGCAGCCAGGCTTGAGCCTGGAGCTGGAGCTGGGCCAGGTTCGCCTTCTGCTCGGCCAGCTCTCGAGTCAAATCTCGATCGGCCTCGGCTTGCTCCTGCCAGCGAGTCAGCTCTGCCTTGAGAGACGCGATTTCCTGGTCGCGCCTGGCGATCGAGAGAAGCAGCTCGCTCTCCAGCTCGGTCATCTGGCCGTTCTGAGCAAGCTGGCGGCGAACGCGATCGGTTTCCTGCCTCTGCAGCAACAGTCGCGATCGAGCGGCTCGAGCGCTATCGCGTGCTCTCCTTCTCGCTACCGTCTTGCGGGCCGCCATCGTGGGGGGGAAATTCAACCTGGGCCCGGTCAAGGACCTGCCGACAGAAGGCGCAGACCGCGACCCCGTCGCACCTCGATCTGCTCTTCGCCTCCCTCGCGCAGCCTGGCTCGCAGGCGTTTGATCAGCCCGTCCACGGCTTCCTCGCTGACTCCTTCGAGCTCGGCCTCGGGCCAGACCCCGCTGACCACCTGCTCGCGACTGACGAAGACCCCGGGCCGGGCTTCGAGCAACTTGAGCAACGTGAGCTGGGCCGCCGACAGGGGGGGGACGAGTTGCGCCCCGTTGACCCACACCTCCTCGTTCTGAGGATCGATCCAGACGCCTTTGAGACGGCCGACGCGCCGTCCCCCTCGGGTCTCGGAGGGGTCGTGATAGCGAAGAGACAGCGTCCCTCCCAGGACCAGCTCATCGCCATCCTGGAGCGCTACAGGCTCAGCGCTCACGGGGCGTCCATTCAGGAAGGTGCCGAAGCGGCTGCCCAGGTCGCTGATGGCATAGCCCCGGTCGGTTCGGGACAGACGGGCATGGCGGCGGGAAACCTGCGGATAGCCAAAACGCAGGTCGGCCGGAGGCTCGCGCCCGATCACGACCTCCATCGGGCCCAGCTCGTGTCGCTGTTGCCCCTCCAAGAAGAAAGCGGACTCGCTCACGAGCCCGCTTTCGAGAACCTCCCCCTCGGGACCCTACTTGGCCCGTCACGGGGTCGCCAGGCCCAGTGGCTGGAAGCTCCCGAAGCCTGGAAAGATACGTTCGAGGGCCTGGCAGCCCAGGCGGCGCTGCAGCAGCTCGGCCAGCACCAGGCGAAAGTCCACCGTGACCGGCAGGTCGGTGCAGCCAGTCAGATCGGGCCAATCCCCGTACAGACCTCCTCGGATTCCCGGCCCCAGCGCCAGCATGGCACCACCTCGCCCGTGCTCGGTGCCCTGGCTGCCATTCTCGGCCAGCTGACGGCCAAACTCGCTCATGACCACGGTCGTGACAGGGCGTTCCTGCAGGTCGTCGTGGAAGGCCCGCAAGCCGCCCGCCAACTCGGCCAGCAACTCCTTGAGGGGCTCGGGTTGGTAGGCGTGGGTATCCCATCCGTCCAGGTCGAGCGTCACCACCCGAACCGAGAGCTCGGGGCAACGGATCAGGCGAGCTGCCTGGCTGAGCTGCCAGCCAAAGTCCGATTCGGGATAATCGACCCGAGAGCTGTCCGGGCGATCGGCTACCCGGCGCACCAGGCGCAGCAGTTTGAGCGCTTGCTGCGAGGGCGGATCCATCAGTCGAGCGGCCAGGTCCTCTCTGTCGAGGCTGAAGTCGAGCTCGTCCAGGTCGTCGAGCACCAGGGCGCGCTCATATCCCTGCAAGGCCTGGCCCGGCCATCCCATGGCCAGGGCCGGAATTCCGTCCGGCTCGTGGCACAGCTCGCGCAGAGTGCGAGCCAGCCAGCCGGTCGCGGCCGAGCGCCCGGGAATCCCTCCCTCCATCCAGGCGGTGGCCTGGAAGTGGCTGCGGGTATCGCTGGCCAGACCGGCGGCCGGCACCACAGCCATGCGACCGGCCTGGTAAAGCTCGCTCAGGGGGGCCAGGGCCGGGTGCAAACCCAGCGGCCCCTCCAGCTCGAGGGGGCGTGGCACGGCCAGATTCGGGCGGGCCTGGCGATACGGCGCGCTGTCTCGAGGGACGAAGGCGGACAGCGAATCCCATCCCCCCCTGAGCCAGATCACGACCAGGACCTCGCCGGCTGCTCGCGGTTGACCTAGCACCACTCGGGGCCGCAGTGCGGCCAGGGCCAGAGCGGCCGATGAGGCTTGTAGAAAAGTTCGACGGCGCACAAAGTGTTGCTCCTTTCTCAGCGCATCTGGAACTCGGCCCCCAGGGCCAGCAGGGCCACCACCTCGCGCGGGCTGCTCAACCCCTGGAGCAGCTCCTGGTGGTGAGAGGGGCGTCCCAGCAACCGCTCGGTCCAGTCCCTTCCGGGAGCCAGGTCCACTGACAGATCCAGATCGCCCTCCAGCAAGCCGCGCACAAGTTGCCAGCGCAGCAGGATCGAGCCGGCATGCTGCCAGGCTTCGGCCCGGTCGGGATAGCCGTCAGGGCTGGGACGGCCGAAGAGGGGTTGCCCCATCCGGTCGTAGAGGGCCAGGAAGTCGTCCGGGATCGCGTCGGTCTCGACCTCGAGGGCCCGCAGCAGGCTGACGGTAAACTCGAAGGGCCGCTTGCGCTTGGCTCCCCAGGTTTGGGCGAACTCGCTGGAGAGCAAGATGGCTCGCACCACCTGGCGCAGCTGGTCGTCACGTCCTCTCTGGGTCCAGAAGACGTCAGCGATACGGGTCACCAGATCGGGAGGGGGATCATCGGCCACCAGTCGCCGGCAGAGCTTGAGGGCCACGTGGCGGGCTGTAGCGGGATGCTCGGCCAGCAGGTCGAGCACCGCATCCACATCGCGCCCGTCGCGGGGCAGGTAGCGGCCCAGCACCAGCTTGTTGGAGCGATCATGCCAGGAGGGCTCGAAGCCAAACCGGCCATCCTCCTCGTCCACCGCCCAGCCGGTGAAGCAGCGAGCCACCTCCAGCACGTCGTTGTCGACGTAGGCGACCGCCACTCCCTGGTCGCCCCGGGCGACCATGTGCGGGTCACGCGACCCCTGGTAATGGAAGGCCCCCAGCGTGTGGAGCTCGAGTAGCTCACGGGCGTAGTTCTGATTGGGACCGGACAGGTCGTTGGAGCGATTGTCGAGATAGATGGCCATGACCGGATGGGAGGCCACGGCCCCCAGCATGGCCCGGAAGTTCCCCAGCAGGTGGGGGCGAATGGCGTCCCGATCATAGGCCGGCAGAAGCGGCAGGATCTCCTCATGCTGGCCGTAGACGCTGAAGTGGTTGTGCCAGAAGTCGGCCAGCACCTCTTGAAGCTGGCGGCGGCTGTAGAGGGCCCGCAGGAAGGTCGCCTGCACGGTCTGGTGGTAGGGGAGCTCGAGCCAGGCCCACTCCTCGTCACTCGGCTCGTCGCTGACCTCGTCCCAGTGCTCTCGATAGAGCTGCTGGAAGCTTTTGGTCAGAGTGGAGAGCCGGCTCAGCTTCCGCTCGCAGGCTCGGTCGTCGATCTGCCCGGGATGGAGCTGGCTTTCGACGAAGTCGGGGAAGTCGAAACCCTCCAGCTCTCCGGGACGGGGTCCGAAAGCGGCGCGGTTGTGGGCGATGACCGCCAGCGGCGCCGAGGGGCTGGCGGGGCTGCAATTGGACAGCATCACACCCCCGAGGGCGATGCCGGCCAGGCTGAACCATTCGCGTCGTGTTTTCATTGCCGTGCCCCCAGCATAGGGGGCCGGGAGCCAGCTAGCTGGACGCTTGAGGGGCGCTCAGGGGGCGAAAGCCTGCAGCTGGTTGCCCGCGACCGTGTAGAGCCAGGTTCCGGCGGCCACCGGAGCGAGCGAGCAGACCCCCGCAAGGCTCACTTTCCACCCGATGATCCCGCCCTTGAGGCTCTGAATCTCACCCTGACGGGTGGTGACCAGGACCTGCTGGCCGTCGGTCAAGACCCCCATCGGCTCGCCCTCCAGATCGACCTGCCAGATCGGCCTCTCGCCGCTGGGCATCGGATAGAGTGCCAGCTGCCCTTCCTTGCAGGCGACTGCTGCGACTCCGGCAGTGGCCGCCAGGCTGACGACCGTCGAGTCGAGCTGGTCTTCAAAGTACGGCTCGCCAGAGAGCATGGGAAGACTGACCAGCTGGCCGTCCTGGCAGCCCACCAGCACCGTGTCTTCCGGAGTCAGGGTCAGGGCGCTGGGGGAGGAGGGAGCTTTCCAGCGCCAGACGACCTTCTCGCTGAAGGAGTCGACTGCCACCACCTGGTTCTCCAGAGCCACGAAGGCGCCCGCATTGCGGGCTACCGGAGCAAGTCGCACGGGCTGACCCAGCTCGAGCGTCCACAGGCGGTCGCCGTCGCTGGCCTGGATGCAGGCCAGCGAAGAGCCAGAGCCAGCGTACAGACAGCCGTCGTCCGCCAGGACGGCGCCCGGACCAGGAGCGCCCAGCTCGGCCTTCCAGGCTTCCTGGCCGTCCGGGAGTTTCAGAGCTCGGATCGTGCTGCCCTGCTGCACGATGGCCAGAGGTGGCTCGGTCCAGGCGACGGCCTGCAGATCGCCCCCGGGGTGGCTCCAGAGAGTTTTCCCGGAATCGGCCTCGAGGGCTTCCACGCGGTCGGCCAGGCCAACGAGCAGGGTGCCCTGGTGCACCAGCAGGCTCTGAGCCCCGGTGGCGTCGGCCTTCCAGCGCTGCCTGGGCTGAGCCAGTTCTTGGCTGAGCGTGAAGCTGCGCGAGGCATCGCCGCCCGGCTGGGCCCAGTCCTCGGGCGCGGCGGGCCGAGGACGCGGGGGGAGGGGAGAGGCGAGCGGGAGGCTCCTGGGGGCCAGCACCCAGAGCCCGGTGGCCAGTAAGGCCAGGCCTGCCGCCACGACGGATGGCCAGTTGGGGCGCGTGGCCGCCGCTGGTTGAAGAGCTCCCAGGGCGCTCTTGACCGCCCGCAGGAAGGCCTGCCCGGTAGGATAGCGGTCGGACGGCTCCCTGGCCATGGCTTTGAGCAAGACCGGGTCGAGCCTGGTGGGAAGCTCGGGCTTGCGTTCACTCAGCACCGGTCGGGGTGCGTGCAGATGCTGCGAGATGAGCTCGGCGGGCGTGGCCGCAGGAAAGGGCGGGGCGCCGGTCAGCATTTCGAAGAAGACCAGGGCGGCGGAGTAAAGATCGGCCCGCCCGTCCACATCTTCCTCGCCGGCCATCTCGGGCGCCAGGTAGAGGGGTGTGCCGAAGAGCACCCCGGTGGAGGTGATGCCGGGCTCAGAGAGCAGGAAGGCCAGCCCGAAATCGACCAGCGTCACCCGGTCGCCGGCCGAGAGCATGAGGTTGGCGGGCTTGATGTCCCGGTGGATCACCCCCTGCGCGTGCGCGTAATCGAGCGCCGCCAGCACCTGTTCGAGAATGAGCACGGCCCGCTCGAGAGCCAGGGGACCCTGGCGCAGGATGTTCTCCAGGCTTTGACCTTCGACCCACTCGATGGCCAGGTAAGGGCGAGAATCATGCTCGCCCATCTCATAGAGAGCGGCAATGTTGGGGTGCTTGAGCCGGGCCGCGGCCTGGGCTTCCCGCTGAAAGCGGATGACGGCCTTGGGGTCGTTGAGTCGCTCGGGGCTGAGCAACTTGATGGCGGCTTTGCGGCCCAAAGTTTCGTCCTGACCCAGCAAGATGATCCCCATGCCCCCGGCTCCCTCCTGGGAGAGGATGCGGAACCGGCCGACCCGCTGCGCCTGGCTCATTGTCTGCTTGTTTGCCGACCTGACGATTCACCCCTGCGGCAGGGAGAAACGGTTCTTTGAGGCGAAAACCCTGCCATGACCCTGGCTCGACCGGGCACCAAGAGCGCCCCCGACAAAGAGAAGAAACGGTCCGAGCAGGCTCGCTTCTTCGGCCGGGTCAGGGTTCGGGAATCCGACCTCATCATGTTCACCCGCCAGATGGCCGCCATGATGCGCACCGGAATTCCGATCACGCGCTGTCTCGAGACCCTCGCCGGTCAGGTGGACGACCCGCGCATGCGCGACGTCATCGACTTCATCTACAAACGGGTCTCGGAGGGCCACATGATGAGCTCGGCCCTGGGGCAGGTGCCGCGCGTCTTCACCCACATGTACGTCAGCATGGTTCGCATCGGCGAAAGCACGGGCGCCCTGGCCGAGAACCTGGAGATGTTGGGCGGGTGGATGGAGCGCGACTACCAGCTCATGCGCAAAGTGAAATCGGCTCTCACCTATCCGATCTTCGTTCTGATCCTGGCTACGGTTTTGACCCTCGGTCTGTTCTACTCCATCCTGCCCGGGTTCGTGAAGATTTTTGACGAGATGCAAGTGGAGTTGCCCCTGATCACCAAGATCGTCATGCTGATCACCGAGGCTGTCCGCAATCCGGGCGCCTGGATGGTCGCTCTGGGAGTCGGTGCGGCTCTCTATTTCTTCCTGCGCGATCAGGCTGCCACCGAGCGTGGCCGCATCCGCTTCTACCGGGCCGCCCTGTTGGTTCCCGTGCTTGGACAGATGTTGCGCCAGGCCGCCATGGCTCGGTTCTGCTCCTCCATGAACGCGCTTCTGGTGGTGGGAGTGGACCTGGTCCCGGCCCTGCGCCTGGCCGCCAATGCCAGCGGGAGCCCCCTCCTGGCCCAGGACTCGATCCCCATGAGCAACGCCTTGCAAGAAGGTTCTCTGCTCTCGGAATACCTGGAGGCCCGGCGCGATCTCTATCCCGCCTCGGTTATCCAGATGGTCAGCGCCGGCGAGGAGGCCTCCAACCTGGACGCCATGTTCGCTCGCCTGGGGCAGTTCTACAACGAGGAAGTCAACTATCTCATCGAGGGATTCAGCGCCGTGCTCGAGCCGGTGATGCTGGCCGGGGTTGCGATCGTGGTGGGAACTATCGTGCTCAGCATCTTCCTTCCCCTCTACGGGTTCCTCAACAAGCTCGGAGCCTGAGCCAAAAGTACTACTTGTCTCGGCCGGTCTTTTTTGTTACAATTTTGTTAATGGGGTAACTCGACGCGGCTTCTCTCTCATCGAGCTCATGGTGGCGGCTTGCATCGTCATCCTGGTGATGGCCCTTTCGCTGCTCAACCTGAGGGGAGCCACCGGCAAGGCCAACGCTCGGGGGCTGGCCAGCGTGATCGCCGACCAGATGCGCCTGGCCCGCCAGGAAGCCATGGCCAACCAGGTTCCCGTAGCCGTCTGCTTCCCCAGTCAGGGCCGCACCCGACCTCACAGTCAGGGCTTCTACGTGGCCAGCGGCAACGAGCTGCCGCGCATGTCCCGGGTGGTCAACTTCAAGGACGAGTTTCCTCGGGCCGTGGCTTTCATCGGCACCTGGCCCGAGAGCTCGGGAACGCTGACCTGCAGCCCCACGTTACCGGGAACCAAGACCGGCAAGATCAACCTGACCAGCTGGTTGAACGCCACCATGCAAGACGACTACTGCTTCGTCTTCACCCCCGAGGGCGGGGTAGTCACCAACGGGCTGCCCTACTTCCAGGGTGCTTATCACGTGCTGGTGGCGGCCGGTGTCGAGTACGGACCGGCCTCTCAGCCTCCGGGCGTGCCCCCCGTCAGCCCGCCGGCCTACTTTGCCCCCAACGCCCTGGGCGAGGCCTACACCGTCAGCGTTAGCTCCTCGGGTGCCATCAGCCTGGAGACAGGAGTTGCCGGTGGGAACCCAAGCCTCGTAGCCGGGCCAACGATCAGCACGTCGACGACCCCTGCCGCCCTGCCGCCCTTTGACCCGGGCACCACCGCTCAACCTGTGGTGGCCGACCTGCAGGTTTACCCCAAGGTCGACCCCAGCATTCTCCCCCCCAACGTGGACGTGATGGTGCCCCAGGATGGTCACGTGACCCTGGTGGTCACGGCCAACGACCCCTCCGGGCAGCAGCTTTTCTTACAGTGGAGTTGCCCGGATGGTACCTTCTCCTACCCCGGGGAGGAGAAGATGCAGTGGAACTCGGCTCGGCAGGCCTGGGTCAGCTACTGGCAGTGGCGGCCTCCCGACCTGGCAGTTCCCGGACAGCAATTCACTCTGATGTGCTCGGTGCGCAACCTGGCCGGTCAGGTGGCCGTACCAGCCATTCCCACCTCGTTCAACGTGGGCATCAGCCCCCCTGGAGTCATCTGCTTCCAGCGCCAGGCCACCACCACGACCACCAACGGCTACTCGGGTGGTTACGACATCATGGTGATGGACCCCGATGGCGGGGAGGCTCGGGCCGTGATCCAGCGTAATACCTTCGTTCCGGCACCCTCGGTCTCGCGGGACGGCAACAAGATCACCTGGTGTGAAGTGGGCGCGAACGGTTACCCCTCCGGCCTCTACGTGGCCAACATCGACGGCACTGACGCGCGCCATGTTTACAATGACTTCGGCATCTTGCCCATCTTCTCGCCCCTGGGCGACAAACTCGCCTTCATCGGCCTGAGGAACAGCGATTTTACGATGTCCGTCATCGACGCCGACGGCGCCAACCGGGTGGATCTGGATGTCGTGGCCGTGGGAGGATATGGCTGGGATAATTCGAGCTGGTCTCCCGATGGGCAGAAGATCGTCTACCAGAGCCAGTTTGCCGGGAAAAACGGAATCTGGGTGGCTCCCATCGATAGCGCTCAGGGGGCTCCTCAGCAAATCCTGGCCAGCATGATGACATCGAACTGGGGCTCTTACACCGACGTCAATAATCCATCCTGGTGCCCTGATTCAACCAACGATGCGATCTTGTATCACAAGGGTGGGCAGTTGCTGCGGATGAGCAGCAACGGAACTCAGGTTCCTTTCCCTCAGCCCCTCACCGGAAATATGGCTTCCTTCTCGCCGGATGGCTCGGAAATTGTCCTCGGGCGCGGCAACCTCTACCGACTCAACTCGCTCGGCACCGGGGGGCTCAAGCAGATCACGTCCTACAAAGAGTACATCAATTACCCCTCCTGGGGTCCGTGAGTCGCAGCTTTGCGAAATCGGGCCTTCACCCTGGTCGAAGCGCTCATCTCGATTTTCCTGATTATCGCCTCCTTTTTGATCGTGGCGACCCTGTTTCACACCGGTCTGCGTTACGTGCATCGGATCGAGGCTCGAAACCTGGCGGTCGTCCTCGCCGAGCGGCGCATCGAAGAGATGCGGGCCCATGCTCGCAACCGCTCCGGCACGCAGTATGGCTTTGCAGACTTCAGTTCCTTCACAGCGGCTGCTACCGACCCTGATTTTCCGGGCTATCAGGTGTCGGCCACGGTCAATGACCTGACCGTGTTCTCCCCCTCGGAGGGCTACGAGCCAACAGCGCAGACGCGTCCCATGCCGCGTTCGATGAAACAGGTCAAAGTGACCGTGACCTGGGATCAGGGCACCAGCAACTTGAGCCTGCTGACTCTGATCGGAGATCCCGCGGCCAGCGCCACTCCAACCCGTCGCTTTCGCAACCTGAATCCTATCGTGGTGACTCCCACGGCGCCACCCATTCCGCCTCTGGTCGCCCACGACCAGGATGTGCCCTTCAGCGTCGTGGCCTACGATCAGTTCGATCAGCCGATCGAAGACCTGTATTTCCAGTGGTACATCCAGCCCGGAGACGGCAATGCCACCACCTTTCAGAGTGTCGATGGCCGGAGCGCCACGATGAGGAATGTGATCAATATCCCGGCTCAGCCCCCGGCCTACTCGGGAGGGCAGGTGGTCGTGGTGGCGCGGGCCGTGTTCCGGGGTCAGGAAGCCTTCGGTTACTCTCCGCCCATTGCGCTTCAGCCATGAGTGATCGCAGACGGCGCGGTGTCAGTCTGCTCGAGGCCCTGATCACACTGGGCCTGGTGGGCATGCTGTTGGGACTTTGCGGCTCGCTGCTGGTAGGCTACTTTCGGGTGCTCAAGTTTTCGGCCGCCAAGGACAACACCTGGCTGGCCGCCCAGGTGGGCATTCAGCGGGCCGTGGGCGAATTGCGCGAGACCATTGCCGTGATCACGCCCGTCTCCGGCGGGAGCGCGACTGACCTGCGCTTTCGCAAGCTTGACCCCAGCGCCACCGATCCTGACAGCTCGGCCTGGTTGCCCAGGCCAATCCCGTCCCCGGTGCCGGTCGCCTTCGATCCCTATCCTCCGGCCCTGTTGCTCGAGGTCTGCTACCGCAGTCTGGGCGATGGTCGGCTCATTCGCGAGGTCGGCCCGGCCGGAGGGGCTCCCACCAGCAGCGAGTCGCTGTGTGAAGGCGTGAGCGGTTTCCGTTGCGACTCCCTGGCCGATGGCTCCTATCGGCTCGTGGTCTCCGTGCAGGAAGAGAAACTGGTCCGCACGCTCAGCTCGCGTGCCCTGCCCGAGGTCCCTTGAGAAGCCGTCGTCCGGGTTTCATCATGATCGCGGCCCTCTTGATCACGGTGATCCTGGTTGTGGCCGGAATGGCCTATCTGGGCTCGCGGGTGGCTCAGTACCGCGGCGCCGCCAAAGGGCTCGAGGCGGCCCAGGCTAGGGCTCTGGCTCGAGCCGGAATCGAAGATGCACGGGTCAAACTGGAGAAGGACTATCGCTTTCCTCCCCAGTCCTCCTACGACCAGACCATCTTTACCTATTCGGAGGACGTCAAAGATGGCGCCACCGTGGTCGGCAGTTACACGGTCTCCATCGATGAGACCCACCGACGCTCCCCCTTCTTCGTGCTGCGCATCACCTCGGTGGGGGTGGTGGGAAGCCGGGTCAGTCCCAGTGCCCAGGCCACCATCCGGGCCGATCTGGATACGTCCACGGCCGACCCGAACCGGGTGTTTCGTTTTCTGCGCTGGGAAGAATCCACGAATCTCTAGGAGGTCTTATGTCCAAGGTGCTCGTTCTGGCCTGTGTGGCGATGTTGACAGTGGGATGCTCCAAACCGCCGGCCGGTGAGGGGCAAAAGACCGGGGCAACGCCGGCCATCCCCACGACTGCCACGCCCGAAGCGGCTGTCGAGCCCGGGGCCGTGACCCCGGGGGGCGCAGGCACGAACGGTGGGAGCGGATCGAGCTCAGCCGCCGCCACGCGCCCGCCAGCGGGTGCCCCGGAGGCCAGGTTCAACTTCTCGGCTCCAGACGCCGGAGCGGCTCCCTCTTCGCGCAGCCCGGCTCGCGCGGCCGCACCCAGGCCGCTGGCAGCTCCCGTTCCCAGCTATCCCAATGCGGGCGTGCTCAACGATCCGGTCACAGGCAAGCCCATGGCGCGTCAGGTGACCAAAGAAGGCACAGTGCTCGAGAGCGGCGTGGACGAGAAGGGGAAACCTTTTACCCGGGTGGTCCGCTAGCCGCTTTACTGGCCTCGGCCATGGAGCGCACCAGGGCCCCTTCCCCCTCCTGACTGGCGGCCTCGATGGTCCTGGCCAGCACCTGATTGAGCCGTTTCTCGGTCTCAAGTTGCTTGCTCATGACCTTCTCGTTGGCCAGGCCGACCCCCACTTCGCCAGCGGCCCCCAGAAAGAGGGGATAGAATCCAGACACCAGCGCCCCCGCTGACCAGACGGCCGCCATCGCAAGCCGCACCAGGCGGCTCACGTTCCTCTTCCCCTGGAGCTGATCGATCATCTGGTCGGAGACGTCCTTGAGCGAGTGCAGGTTGAAATGCGGTCCCTGCTCGGCGGGAATCTGCTGATGTCGGCCCATGGCAGCCGCCAGAAGCTCCATGTCCGAGCCCGGCTCGGGTCGTCCCAACTGCGATTGGATTCCTATGAGGGCGTCGAAGCTGGTATTCTCGCCGGCAGCTCGGATCTGTCCGAAAGCGCGGAAGGGATCGATCTGGTCGATCTTGGTGGCCACTCCGACCTGCAGCAGAGCCAGATCAGCCTCAGGCAGGAACGGCTGGCCGTCCTCTCCGAGCAGCAGCTCGGGCCGCTTGTTGGCCAGGGCGACCTTGACCTGCTCGCAAGCTTCATGACCGTGCTGTTCATAGCTTTTGGAGAAGATCATCGCGTTGGCCAGGAATGCGCCGGTGGCCAGATCCTTGCGGCTCTGCTCGGTGCCCAGAGCTTCGACGGAAATGCCCCCCGTGTGCATGGCCTTGAGGTACTCGAACAGGCACTGCCGCCCGTGGACCGGGTCGACGCCTTGAGCCTGGAGTTTGTCCCTGACCCAGTCGAGCTTGAGGGCCGACTCCAGGGCCTGGTGGTCCTCGGCGATCAGCCCTCCCTGTAAGAGGGCGCCGGCGTTACGATAGGCCAGCTCGCTGGCGACCACGTCCTGGTCGAGCAGGGTGCCGGGCCCGGTCACCAGAGAGTGAACCACCACTCCCCCCATGGCGTCGGCCACCGGGGCGATGGCCCGGTCGACCTGCGGAGCGGGTGCCTGGGAGTCGGGCGAGGCGGGCTTCCAGACCCCCTCATGCAACTCGGAGCTGGGGATCAACGCCAGGGTCGAGCCTTCCAGGTGGCTGGCCTGCGCCTCGGTAAAGCCAAGGGACACGTTGAGAATGCTCTGGCCCTCGGGGAGCCCGGCTTTACGAGCGTCTTGCAGGGCCTGCTCCAGGGTGCGCGAGGTGGCCACCTTGCCCTCGGATCCGATAAAATACTCCGTCCCCGGTGCCTCGGTCAGCCCCAGCGCCTCGGCTGTGAAGACGACCGGCACAAAGGCCTTCTCCTGGTTGTCGGCCGGGGCCGGAGAGACATCCGCGAAGCGGAGCTCGGGCACGGCCAGAGTGCTCTTGTCTGCTCCCGGCTGCCAGCGGCCCTCCTTCACCTCGTGCTCGGGCACCAGGGCCAGGGTGTAGCCACCCAGGCCGCCCACCAGGGTGGCCGGCAGACGCATGGAGATGTTGTAGTAACCGCGCGCCAGAGAAGCGGCCGGAGCGGAGAGCGGGGGAGGGGACTTGCCCAGAACGGTCTGATCGCTGGGCTCGGGGGCCGTGGCCGGGGTGGGAGTGGAAGAAGAGCGGACAGGGGAAGTAGCGGGGAGGGAGCTGACGCCCCGGAGGTCACCGGCGTTCATACTCCCGGAAGTTCGGTTCAAGCCGTATAAGGACCTGCAGGGCTTGTCCCCGAACCCGCCCGGATGAAGCTGGAGGTTACAGCCACCTGGGGGGATGGAGCCGCACGCTCGGAGCCGGCACTGCTCTCCGATGACGGGCAGTGGATGGCGGTCGCCCAGGGGCCCGAGATCTCGTGGAGGCTGGCCCTCACCGGCCAGGAGCTGGAGCGGCTGGAGGTCGGTCCGACCCGGGTGCTCTGCCTGGCCCTGACTGCCGACGCGAGCGTGCTTCTGGTTGGCAGCGATGAAGGTCAGGATGTCACCCTGAGACGCCTTCGGCGCGAGGCTGAGAGCTGGGTCCTGGACAGCGAGTTTGAGGCCCACAGCAGCACCAGCGCCCTGGCCGTGGCCAGGGATGGGGCGGTGTTTGCCAGTGGCGGGGGCGAGGGGCTCATCACGATGTGGAGTCGCGACGGCTCGGATCTCTGGAGCGCCGAAGGCCAGGGTGCTGTCGGAGCTCTGGCCTTCTCTCCCGATGGCAACCAGCTGGCCCTGGCTCGCCCCGGCCGGGTCGAGGTCTGGAGCCGCGAAGGGGAGCCGCTCTGGAGCGCAGCTGCTGGCTCTGAGCCCCTGGCCCTGGCCTTCAGCCCGGACGGTCAGTGGCTCTTGTCGAGCTGGCCCGAGGGCCTCTACCGGATGCGCCCCGACGAGACCCAACTGAGCCCTGGCCTTCTGTTTGGGGGCCCTGGTCTGGAGCCCCAGGCTCTGTTCAGCGGCCAGACCTGGTTCGGTCCCGGAGTCTCTACGGGCGGCGCTCTACGGCTCTGTTGCTGGCAGGGCCTGGAGCTGTGGCGAGGGGAGCACCGTTTGTGGCGCTCCATCCCTCTGGAGGAGCTGGTCGTGGGCTCGAGCCGGGTTCTGGCTTGCGGAGGCAACGAGCTGGTGGTGCGCGACCTGGAGGGCGTTGAGCTGGCTCGTCACCGTTCCAGCGGAAATCTGTCCAAGCTGGGACTGTCGCCGGGTGGACGGCTGGCTGGATGGTGCACCAGCACCGAGCTGGTGGTCCTGGAGCTGGAAGGCGGATCGGTGCTGGCTCGTTCCCCTTTGCGAAACATGGCCTTTCTGGTTGAGGACCGACTTGTGTTCGGGAAGCTGCTGGTCTATCCGCAATGGAAGCTCGAGAGCGATCTCCCGCTGACCGAATGGCTCGACCTGGTGGCTCCCAAGGTGGTTCTGGTCGGCCCCGACCAGCTTCTCCTGCCCGTGCCGGAAGGGGGATTGCGGCTCGCCAGGCTGCGAGATGGCGTCACCGAGCGGAGCTACTTTTGGACCTCGATGCTCGATCGCCATCAGGTGCGCGATCCCTGGCTGGTGGCCTGGAATCACGAGGTCATCGTGCGCTGGCGTCTGGAGACGGGAGAGGTGGTGGATGCGACCGCTTGTCCTTCGGCGGGACTGGCGGGCGTGGCCATCTCGTCTTCGGGTGAGCAAGCCCTGGCTCTGGCGGACGGTTGGGCCCGACTTTACGACCTGACCGAGCAGCGGCTCCTGAGCAGCCTCTCCCTGCTGCAAGGAGGCGATTCACCCACGGTCGTAGCGGCCCTGAACCAGGATGCGTTCCTGGTGGGCACCAGCCGGGGGCTCTTGCATCGTCTGCAGGGCGTTCCGAGCCAGGCGCGGATGAGTGGGCCCTGACCTCCAGAATGTCAGGATGTCAGTGCGCGCTCACTTGAACGTTACGCGTCCAGTTTCCTGATCGAAACTGTGCGCTTTCACTGTAAAGTCCCACCCATAGACTGTGCCATGAATTCTTAACCAGTTAGCGCTCAAAACCGTGGCTGGGGCGCTCGGTGGCCAGCCCGGCTGCGCCCGCTCCCCGGGCGATGTCGATGATGTCCTCTTCCTCGGTCTTGCCGACCCGGATGCGGCTGCCTGAGAGCGACCACTCCAACCTCTGGCCGTCAGTCCCTGTCCGGCCATCCAGGAAGGCTTTGAAAGCTCCACCCTGCAGGTTGCGGGCCCAGAATCCGGCTGGCTCTCCGAAGAGCGTATGACCGTCGTGCTGCGGCATTCCCACCTGGTTGGCCATCTCGATCAGACTCTGGGTGCGGTCGCGGGTCTTTCCGAGCACCGCCGGGTTGTCCTGATCCGAGGCCAGATTCATGGCCAGCACCAACCGGTCGGCCTGGGTGCGATTGAGGAATTCCCCCAGTTGGGCGGAGAAACGCTGGTAGTTCCTGGCGTTCTCGGCGTCGATCAGGGGCAGGTTACTGGGGTCGAAGTTCAAGGTGGACAGGCTGACCTTCTGACCGGTGGCCGGGTCGACAGCCTCGAACTTGGCTGGCAGCACGGCCAGTGCTGTCTCATCCGTCTGGGTGGCCGAGGAAACCGGCAAGTTGTCGGTCAGTCCGCCGTCCACAAATTGAATGCGGGAGCGCTTTACGTCGTACTGCCCGGGCTCGGTCTCGATGGCCCGGAAGACTTCCATCTGGGGAGCTGCAAAGAAAGCCGGCACCGCTGCAGAGGCGATGATGGCTCCCACCACGTCAAAGTTGGGGGTGGTGTCGCTGGACAGCACCATGCGCCCGTCGCCATCGATCAGTCTGTACAGCGGGTCGGTGGGGGGGATGTCGGTATTCAGAGCATTGGTTGTCACTTTGAGCTTGTAGGGAAGATCGCGGAAGAGCACCGGACGGCCCTCGACCCCCAGCTTCTTGGAGAGCAGGTCGTAGAAGACCATGTACATCTTCTGCTGGGAGAACAGGCCTGTGCGGTTGATCCCGCGCACCTTGGGGTCTACCCCGCCCATCATCCAGACCGCGTCCGAGTTGAACTTCTTGAAATCAAGCTTGGTGAGAATCTGGCCTACTTCCTCAGTGGTGTAGCCGGCCGCCAGGATGCCTGCTGTCAGTGCTCCGGCCGAGGTGCCGACGAACTCGTCGATGCCGAAGCGCCCGTTGGAGTTGGAGAGCGACTCGCGCAACTGGCGCAGGCACTCGACGTAGGCGAAACCCTTGCCACCTCCACCCTCGAGTACGATCGAGACCAGTTTGCCGTTGGTGTCGGCTCCCTTGCCCAGCCATTCTACCTGGCTCGGCCCCGGCTTGAGACCGGTCACGCTTTGAGGTCGGTCCTGCCAGAAATACTCGCTGATTCCCAGGGGGTCATCCTTGAAGTCGGCTGAAGCCGTGACCACGCCCGGGTCTACGTCCCCGTAGCGCTTGTCGGCAGTTGTGATCCACTCGAGCAGGCTCAGGTGGCGGCCCACATCGGCCAGCACATCCGGCGGGAGGGGTTTTGAACCTGCCCAGAGCGCCTTCAATTCGGCCAGACCAGCGGAGTTGGCCGTAATGTTGTCCAGATCGACCCCGCTGTAGTCGCTGCCAAGCGCGGTGAGCAGGCGCTGCTCCCGCTCCTCGAGCTGGGGACGGCTGGTCTGAATGGCCACCTTGACCTCGGTCAGCATGGTGCGACGCTCGGAGATGCCCAGGCCGCGCAGGGTGTGGTCCACGACCTCGCCAAAGGCGATGGCCCGGTCATACGGTCGAATGGTGGTGCGAGGGGGGGGGCCTTCCAGGGCCCTGAGAATGGGAGCCCGGGGAGGGGTCAGCTCGGCCGCCGGGGTCTTGAGGTTGAGCTGGATCCAGGTGCGTGCGGCGGTGGTCAGGATGTGGCTCCGACCCTTGGCGCCGGTTTCGCGCAGCAGCTTGATCCAGTGGCTCTGGACCCCCGTCAGGAGATCGCGATCCATAGCGATGGCGGCGTCGGCAAACTCGGTCTTGGGGCCTTTGAGCAGGCCCTTCATCAGGTCCAGCGCCTGGTCGACCTTGGGGAAGGAGGGATAGGGGCCGATGCCCCCTTCGCTGCCCAACCAGCCAGGGGTCAGGTTCTCCTTGATCTGTTCCACCGTCTGGTGCAACTCGGGGTTCTCCCGCTTGAGCCAGGGATCGAGTGTGTTGTAATAGCTGCTCAATCGCGTGGCCAGCCAGCCATAGTACAGGTTGGCCTCGGTGTAGCCTCCCAGGTTGTTGGAGCGCTCTACCAGCGAATTCACCGTTTCGCGGGCCAGGTACTCGGAGTTGCTCATGGAGCGCACGTCATTGTCCAGGTCCACGAAGACCGGAAGCTTGCCGGACTGGGACTTGTCCACCAGGGCTTCCCAGACGAAGTGGCGGTCATCGCCGGGCTGGTACGGGTTAGGCGGAGCGGGCACCGAAAGACGCCACAAGTCCATCATCTCGCGGGCTTCTCCCACGCGCTCGTCCCCCAGGTAGACGTAGGCCGAGCGAGGACTGTTGGGGCCGCTGAAGGTATCCTCGGCCAGGCGCTTGATAAAATCCGGAGCCTGCTTGAAACCGTGGCCGTCGCGACCGGGGGACAACATCTTGTAGAGATGCTCATCCACTTGCATCATCTCTTGCAGCGATAGCCCAACCGCGTCCTCGACCGCCGGACCGCCCATTTCGAGCAGTGTTGCGGTGCTTCCGGCCCACACCTCGGGGGTGCGATAGCGCAGCCAATCGACGGCGCTGAGATCGCGCCCGCCCGGGAGCCAGCTCTCTACCCGGGAAGCCTGCCAGGCGGCCACCAGGGTAGCCAGCGAGGGGGCCACCTTCACCGTGGTGCGCCCGATGGCAGCGAGCTTTCGGCCAAATCGGCTGATCTTGTCCAGAACGCCACCACTGCTGGGCGCGGGCAGTTGACGACTTTGCATGAAAGCGTCCAGCGGCTCCACCGCGGGGGAATTGGCCGACAGCGGAGGGCGCGTCGGCCCGACGGGCAGCATGGCAGTCGTCTGCTCGATCTTCACGGGCACATTATGGCAGCCGACCCCGAGCGAGTCGTTACGAATTTACTTCTTTTTGGACAAGCATGATTTAGAAACTCTGCACTACCGAGAGCCGCTAGTGAACGGTTGGACCGGTTGGCAAATCAGATTTCGACCTGAGTCCCCAGCTCGACCACCTGGTCAGGGGGAATGCGAAAAAAGGAGGTCGCGTCCTGGGCATTGCGGTTCATCGTCTCGAAAAGACGCTCCCGCCACAAGGGCATCCCGCTCCGGAGTGTCTGCCGGGGGCGCAGCGTTTCCCGTCCCAGGAAGTAGCTCGCCTGCTCCACGTTCAAGAGCTCGCCATCGATACGGGTCTGGCTCAGGGCAGCCGGAACGTCCGGGGCATCCATGTAGCCAAAGCGGAGCAGGACTCGATAAAAGCCGTGACCCAGCCCGAGGACGCGCGAGCGTTGCTCGCTCGGGACCCAGGGCTGATCCATCACCACCACGGAAACGAACAGGTTGGTCTCGTGGAGGACCTGGTTGTGGTGAAGGTTGCTGGCCAGAGCCGGGGGTGACCCGTGGCGCTGGCTGTACATGTAGACGGCCAGTCCACCCACCCGAGTGTAAGGGCGCGTGTCGCACTGGGCCAGCAAACGCTCCAGAGGCAGGGATCGATCGACCAGGGCTTTGGTGACGGCCGCTTTCCCCTGCTTCCAGGTGGCCATCAAAAGGTAAGTTAGCGCTCCCACCACGATAGGAAACCAGCCACCGTGGGCGATCTTCAGCACGTTGGCGGCAAAGAAAGCCAGCTCGGCGGCGAAAAAGATACCGCATAGCAACCCGGCGCGCGGCCGACTCCATCCCCAGGCCGAGCGCAACAGGGAATAGAACAGCATTGTGGTGATCAGCATGGTGGCCGTGACAGCCAAGCCGTAAGCGGCGGCCAGGTTACTGGAGGAGCGGAAGCCGAGAACCAGGCCGATGCAGGCCAGCATGAGGGCCCAGTTGATGAAAGGGACGTAGATCTGGCCTTTCTCGCTGACCGAGGTGTGCTCCACCTGCATGCGCGGCAGATAGCCGAGCTGGATGGCCTGCAAAGTCAGCGAGAAGGCTCCGGTGATGAGGGCCTGGGAGGCGATCACGGTGGCCGCAGTGGCCAGGCCCACCACCGGGTAAAGGAGTTCAGGAGGAACCATGCGATAGAAAGGATGGTCAGCGGCGGAAGGGTCGCGCATCAACAGGGCGCCCTGTCCCAGGTAGTTGATCAGCAGGGCCGGAAAGACCAGCGTGAACCAGGCCCAGCGGATGGGGGAGCGCCCGAAGTGGCCCATGTCGGCGTAGAGAGCTTCCCCGCCGGTGACCACCAGGAAGACCGAGCCCAGCGCCAGGAAAGCCGACCAGCCATTATCGAGGAAGAAGCTCAGGGCGTAGTGTGGGCTCAGGCACTTGAGCACGGCCGGCGCGCGGACGATCTGGTAAAGACCAAGCAAGGTCAGGGTCAAGAACCAGAGCAGGGTGATGGGGCCAAACACCCCGGCCACCCGGCCCGTGCCGTGCGATTGCACCAAGAACAATCCGATCAGGATGGCCAGGGTGATGGGGATGACGTAGGCATCAAAGAGCGGAGTGGCCACGCTCAGCCCCTCCACGGCGCTGAGAACGGAGATGGAGGGGGTGATCATCCCATCGCCATACAGTAGGGCCGTGCCGAACAGTCCCAGCAGAGCGAGCCAGGGGTAGGCCTTCCAGTGGCGGGCTCGCGAACGTCCTACCAGGGCGGCCAGGGCCAGGATGCCGCCCTCGCCGTGGTGATCGGCCCGGACCACGAAGACCAGATACTTGATACAGATCACCGTGATCAAGGACCAGCAGATCAGCGAGAGCACCCCCAGCACGTTGTCGGGGGAGACGGCCAGCCCGTGATGGGGCAGGAAGGACTCGCGCAGCGAGTAGAGCGGGCTGGTGCCGATGTCGCCGTAGACCACTCCCAGCGCCCCGAGAGCCAGCAGCCACAGCCGGCCGTGAGCTTCTTCGGCCACGATGGTCCTGGTCTGGTCCACTTCGGTTGACGAGAGGGTGCTGGGCACGACTGGCATGATTTCACTGTTGTCCGGATCGGTCAAGACCCTGCGACAGGAGGGCTGGCCAGTTGGCGCCGAATTTTAATGCATTGATGAGCCCTGAAGAACTGCGGCGACGACGCGAGCGTCTCGAGCAAAAGGTGGACCGGAACTATCGCCACCTGGAAAGCGTGATTTTGTCCCAGCGAGAGCGGGTGGACCAGTCTTTCGATCAAGCCCGCCTGTCGATCATGCAGGTGGAGGCTTCCCTGCGCCAGGTTCAGGCCTCCTTCGGCCAGGTTCAGGCGGCCCTCACCGCTCAGGGCGAAGGCCTGGAGAACCACGCTGCCGAAACCAGGGACAGCATTCAGGAGCTGGTCGAGATGGTGAAATCCTTAGAGGACCGGCAGAATCCCCCGGCCGCCTGACTCCAGCTTGATCCATGTTGACCGGCCCGCCCTGGTGCTCGCCCCGATGGAGGGCATCACCGACGCCCCCATGCGGGCCCTGCAAGGGTCGATCGGAGCCTTCAGCTACGCGGTGTCCGAGTTCCTGCGTGTCAGCGGCGAGGTACTTCCGGCCCGGGTCTTCCTGCGCGAGGTGCCCGAGCTTGCCAACCAGGCCCGAACTACGACCGGGTTGCCGGTCCAGGTGCAGATCCTGGGCGGCGACCCCGAAAGGATGGCCCTCTCGGCTCGAGCTGCCTGCCAGGCGGGCGCCCGGGCCATCGACCTCAACTTCGGCTGTCCTGCTCCCACGGTCAACCGCCATGACGGCGGCGCTTCCCTGCTCAAAGAGCCGGCCCGTATCCGAGCGGTGGTGCGGGCTGTCCGGCAGGCCGTCCCCCCCGAGTTGCCGGTTTCAGCCAAGCTCCGACTGGGCTGGGAGTCGCCCGACGAGATCCACGAGCGGGCCGCCATGGCGGCCGAGGGAGGGGCCAGCTGGCTGACGATTCACGCCCGCACAAGGGTGCAGGGCTACGCTCCCCCCGTGTTCTGGAGGCCGATCGGCCAGGTCCGCTCGGCCTTGGGCCTCCCTGTCATCGCCAACGGCGACATCTGGAGACTGGATGACTTCCGCCGTTGCCGCGACGAGACCGGCTGCCAGCACTACATGCTGGGCCGCGGCGCCCTGGCCAATCCCTCGCTGTCTGACCAGATCGCCCGCGAGCTCGGGCTGTCTTATCGCGAGCGAGACTGGAACTGGTGCTCTCTCATGCAGCAGCTGGTCGAGCAGATGCGGCGGTTACTCGGACATTCCGTCCGCCTCAGCCTCAAGCGCCTCAAGCAGTGGCTCAAGCTGGCCGCGCTGCACGGCGACTTCGCTCACTTTGACCGGGTCAAGCGCTGTGAGACCCTCGACGAGCTCTATGCGGTGCTGGCAGGCACTCCCTGCGTGGCTGCGAAACTCTGAGGGGTGACGCTCAGCACCGACTTCTCCGACCCCGAAAGCCGCCCTTATTTCCTCTGGTCCGAAGACCTCAATGTGGGCGACTTGAGGGCCATTCTGGCGGGCGAGCGGGGGGCTTACCTGCAGGAGGTCTACCTGGGCCGGCTTCTGCGCGAGGCCCGCGTCCACGAGGTCTGGCAGTTTGTCACGCCCGAGGATGTCGTGACCCACTGGGACAGGCTCTCCAGGCACCTGGGTCGGGCTCGTTCGTTCTGGGAGTACCTGTTGAGCGTGTGGGAGAAGCACGGGCTTGTCCGCCGGTAGCCTTTCCAAGCTGCAGGCGGACTTCTTGCGGGCCTGGTTTACTCGCTCCAGCGAATTCTTTCTGACCGGCGGCGGGGCACTGGTCGGTTACCTGGGCGCCCCGCGGACGACGGATGACCTGGATCTTTTTACCGACCTGCCCGAGGCCTTCGAGCAGGTCGATCGCCTGGTCGGAGAGGTATGCCGCGAGGTTGGTGCCACTGCTCGAGGCCTGAGGAGCACACCCGAGTTTCGTCGCTACCGGATCGCACGGGCTGACGAGAGCAGCGTTCTGGATCTGGTTCTGGACCGGGTCCCTCAACTTTCACCCGACAAAGACCTGCGTGACGGCGTACGATTGGATTCTCCGACCGAGCTCCTGGTCAACAAGCTCTGTGCCCTGGTGAGCAGGTCGGAGCCACGTGACTTTGTAGACGTGTGGTTCTTGTGCCAGCAGGGCCTCGACCGGGAGCAAGCTTTGCGAGACTGCGCCCGCAAGGACAGTGGCGTCGGCCCGGACACCTTGCTCTGGATCTTGCGTGACCTGAGCTGGGACCAGTTCACGGTGCCAGGAGTCAGCCAGGAAGTGGTGGACGCCACCGCCGACTTCTTTCGAGCCTGGGCGGAGGAGCTGGCGCTGGGTCTCTATCCTCGGTCCTAGCTACCCCTCCGCTTGTTGATGCGGATGCCGCCCACCACCACGGTCTGCTGCGTCTCCTGAACGCCCGTCTGGGTGCTCTCGACGGAGAGCATCAGGTGGCGCGACTTCTCGCCGTCCTGGGTGATCAGGAACGATTGCAGGAACTTGTCGGTCAGCTCGCGGGTCGTCGCCGGGTTGCCGCCGGCCTGGGCCTGGCGGATCCAGGCGAAGGTGGGGGCCGCTTCCTCGGGTTTTCCGAGCTGGC
The DNA here is from genome assembly GCA_045863235.1 of Candidatus Xenobia bacterium. Taxonomy (GTDB): domain Bacteria; phylum Vulcanimicrobiota; class Xenobia; order Xenobiales; family QWHO01; genus QWHO01. The sequence goes on from BTUM01000021.1 coordinate 38,464, forward strand.
TCACGCCGTGCAGCAGGGCACCGTAGTCGGTGGCCACCTGCTCCAGGCTCTGCTCGGGACGGCGACCGATCAGCAGGGTCAGGTAGTCGAGCAAGACGTCGGGATGGCCCTGGCCGCCGCGCTGGCTGACCAGCTGATCGACCACGGCCAGGTTCTTCTCCACCAGGTCGGCCGGCACGCCCTCCAGGAGAGCCTGGCCGCGGCGGGCGGTGGGCACGTCGCGGGTGGCCCCGAGCAAGCGCACGAAGGTGCGCTGCTCGTCGGCCTTCATGCCCTCCAGGGTCTGGCTGGCTTCATTGACGGCCGACCAGTTGTCCAGGATCTTGTCCAGCTCTTCGCGGGTGACCGTGACCGGGTCGCCCGCGGTGGGCTGCTGGGGTGGCGTCTGGGTGGGGCTCTTGAGGAAGGCGTCCACCTTCTGCTCGAGCTCGGCCGGGGAGCTGGACTGGCTGCGCAGGGCGGCGAACGTCGGCCCCGCCTGCTCGACCTGGCCGCGCTCGGCCATCGCGCTGGCCAGGCGGCTGAAGGTGGCGGCCTGGCGGGCCAGGTCCTCCGGGCCGTTGGAGAAAGCCGCCAGCATCGCAAAGTCGACCAGCAGGTCCTGGGCCCGGGCGCTGGAGGAAAGGTGGTCCACCACGCCCAGGAACGAGTCGTAGGCCGGGCCCGAGAGACCGCCCATGATGGCGTTCAGGCGGGCGGCCCGCTCCACGTCGCCGACCCCGGTAGCCAGGCGCAGGAAGCGTTCTTTGGCCTGGGGGTCGATGGCCCGGGCGGTGAGATGCTCGACCGCTTTGCGCGACTCGCCCAGGGTGAACTTGGTCAGCAGCCGATCCAGAGCGGGGGCATCCTGGGTGCGCGAGAGAATGCTCACCAGGGCCTCGGAGTTCTCCCAGCTCGAGCCGCCGTTCTTCTTGCTGGCCTCGGCCCAGCGTCCCATGGCCTGGCCGGCCTCCTGGACGCTGGGGAAGGCGCCTGCGTCGGCCAGCGCCAGCATGCCGTTGAACAGCCCTTCGGCCTGGCCTTTGTAGAGAGTATCGGCCTGGTAGGCCGGTCCCAGAGACTCTTCGTAGATGCGGGTGAGGTCCTTGGACTCCTTGAGGAAGTCGTCCACGCTGATGCCGCGGGCCGGATCCATGCGGAAGGCGATGCCGTCGTGCCAGAGGTTGATCCCCTGGCCGGCGCGCAGCTCGTCGTAAGCTTTCAGGCTCTCGAGCTGCCAGAAGGCATCCTTGTCGCCGGGGGCCGAGTAGCCCCGGATGCTGCCCAGGCCGGCGTCGGAGACGAACTTCTCGCCGCTGATTTTCTCGGCCAGGGCAGGGTCCTCGAGCTGATCGAGGTTCTCGCGCAGCACCCAGTTGCGCAGGCGCCCCACCTTGTCCAGAGGCACCTCGCTGGCCAGGCTGCTCGACTTGCCCTGAACCGAGACGTTGCCGACCTGAGCCGGATTCTCGATGTAGCTGAGAACCGACTCGGTCTTCTCGATCCTCCAGCCCTTCTTCTCCAGGTCGCGCAGGGCTTGGAGCACCGGGCGGGCATTGGCCACCGGGTAGCGGGCCGGGTCGGATTTGACGGTCTTGTAGAGGTCGCGTACGGGTGACTGGCGGTCCCGGGCCTGAAACTGCATCATCTTGTGGGCCAGCACGCCCAGCTGCAGGCCAGCGGGGGCCAGGACGAGAGCCGGGTGGAAGCCCAAACTGGCGCCGGTCATGTAGCCGCCCACCCCACCGGCCACGGCTCCCAGGATGAGTCCGCCCTGGGTGATCGCGCCCATCTTGTGCTTGCTGCCGCGGGCCAGCTTGAAGACGAGGTCGGTCAGGCCCCCCACCACGACGCCGCCGATGGCGCCCACGGGCACTCCGATAGCGGCCCCCAGCACTCCCGTGGCGGCCGGACCGAGGTGGTCGAGCAGCACGCCGAGTCCCAACCCGAGGCCGCCGCCGACCACGGTAGCGGCTCCCGAATACTTGCGCATCAGCATGTCGGTGCGGGTGGGCAGCTCGTAGTTGTCGAGGGGCTCGGTGGCGGCGCTCGCGGCTTTATTGGCGGCGCTGGCCACCGAACGGGAAAAATGCGGGATGGCAGGCTGAACCAGCATGGGATGACCCTCCGATTGGGCTTTTGGATCGAAGCTAGCTCAGAGGACTGAACAAGGTCTGAAAGTCGGAGAAAGCGCGCATGGCCGCACCCACGGCCGGGGCAGCCCGGTGCTGCGAGCCCACCAGCTCAACTTTGGAGCGGACCGGGAACAGCTCGGCGAAGGGCCCCTCGAGCAGGCGGCCGTAACGTTGGCCGAGCACAATGCGCTCGACCCTGAGATCGCGCAGCTGGAGAAACTCGGTCATGTCCCGGGCCGCCTGCAGCAAAATCTGGCAGGCCAGGGCGTCGCCTCCCAGGGCTTCCTCTTCCAGACTGGGCCGGGGGTCACGGCCCTTCTCGGCGCGGAAGGCCGCGTTCCAGGCCGAGGGGGCCAGCTTCCCCTCCCAGCCCAGCTCCCAGGCGCGCGGCGCGATGGGCCCGGCCACGCCGTCAGTGAGAAGTCCTTCCGAGACGCCGGTACCCCCGCCCAGATAGTAGCCCGAGCGCACCCCCACCAGCTTGCCGGGGGGAACGGTCTCGCCCAGCGCGGCCAGCTCGCCGTCCGAGCCCAACAGGCCGAGGTGCGCGTTAGCCGGGAGTTGCTCGGCCAGGCGGTCCAGGAAGTCGGGGCAGGGGGCGGCGTGGTTCAATCGCTCGATGCCGCGCCGGTCGATCGTCTTCACCCCGGGCATGGCAAAGCCCACCACCGTGGGCCCCTGGATGAAGCCTCGCAGGAGCTCGGCGCAGACTTCGACCCAGTCGCGCCCGGCGTAGAGCTCTTCACAAGACTCGAGAATGGAAAAATTCTCAGGCGCGATGCGGTAAACGCGCACTCCGCTGGCCCCGCCATCGACTCCGATCAGGTTCACAGGCAGGAGTTTCCCCCTCGATCGGAGGACTTATGAGCCCCGTGCGTCACCTCTGGCCCCTCTCGTTTCTCGCCCTGCTCAGCGTTCTCTCGTTGGGCTGGCTCGAGCGTCCCCCTGCCGCCAGGCCCGCGCCCGAATCCGACAGCTCTGGCCTGAGCCGCCTTCTTTCTCGCGGGCTGGTCCCCTACCGCAGCCTGCCCGAAGGCCAGCGCCGGGTGGAGCCGACCGATCCGGCCGCCGACAGCGAGGGGGCGGCCATGGTGTTCATCTTCCACCCCCCGGATGGCGGCACGCCGCGTTACTACTACTCGCGCGGCGGCGAGAGTGAGCACGACCTCAGCGCCGTCATCGAGAGCGAGGCCGCCCGCCACGGCCTGGATCCGCGCCTGGTGGAGCTGGTCATCCGCCACGAGTCCAACTTCGACCCCTACGCCCACTCGCCGGCCGGAGCCCAGGGGTTGATGCAGCTGATGCCCGAGACGGCCGCTTCGCTGGGAGTAAGCGACCCCTTCGACCCGGCTCAGAACGTGGCCGGCGGCACTGCTTACCTGGCTGCTCAGCTCGAGCGCTTCCAGGACGTGCGGCTGGCCCTGGCCGCCTACAACGCCGGTCCGGGTGCCGTGGAGCGCCACGGCGGCGTGCCGCCTTATGCCGAGACCCAGAACTACGTTGCCTCCATCTGGAGAGACTACACGGGGGAGCCATGATCGCATGAAAAGGCTTGTCTACCTCATCCTCGGTGTCGCCCTGCTACTGGGCGCCCCGCGCTGCGGGGGACCGACCCCTCGCTTCACCACCGTGGCCCTGGGCACCGAGGGAGGACTGGCCGAGGGCAACCTGACCAGCTTCCTTCTGGCCGAGAAGGGCACCACCGACTACCTCTGCCTGGATGCCGGCACGTTGCTCTCCGGCCTGCGTACCGCCAGATCAAAGGGCAGCTTCAAGGACGTCAAAGTGCCCGAAGACTCCAGGCTCTCGGTGGAAGGCCACGTGCTGCAGAAGTGCATCCGGGCTTATCTGATCTCGCACGCCCACCTCGACCATATCGCCGGCCTGGTGATCAACTCCACTGACGACGGGTCGCGCCCCATTCTGGGACTCGACCCCACCATCGACTACATGCGCGACCACGTCTTCAACTGGAAGCTGTGGCCCAACTTCGGGACCGAGGGGATGATGCCGCTGGGCAAGTACACCTACCAGCGGGTGCGCTCGGGCCAGGAGTACCAGGTTGCCCAGTTCACCGTGAGGCCTTTTCAGCTCTGTCACGGCAACTGCTACCCTTCCACCGCCTTTTTGATCGGCTGCCAGGGCGACTACGCCCTCTACTTCGGCGACACCGGCCCCGATGGGGTCGAGCATGGCCAGCGCCTCAAAGCCGTCTGGGAGCACGTGGCTCCGCTGGTGCGCGAGAAGAAACTGCGGGCCATCTTCCTGGAGGTGAGCTATCCAGACGGGCGCAAGGACGAGGAGCTGTTCGGTCACCTGACGCCCTCCTGGATGCTCAAGGAGCTGCACCAGCTGGCCGAGCTGGTGGACTCCAAGAAGCCGGCCAGGGCGCTGAGAGGACTGAAGGTGATCGTCACCCACATCAAGCCCAGCCTGGAGGAAGGCCCGGGTCCGCGGACCCGGATCGCCGCTGAGCTGAAGGCTCAGAACGACCTGGGAGTGACCTTCATCCTGCCCGAGCCGGGCCAGCGCTTCGACTTTTAGCGGGCAAAAACCGCAAACCTCGTTTTAGGCCGCCAGAATCGGTGGTCGGCGCACGACTGCCAGTCAGTTCGACAGCCCGATGCCGGTGGTCGAGAGTTGCTCCGGTGAGAAAAGGTAATTCCCGGCGAGCTCGGCGCCCAGGCACGGGATGGGAAAGGCGAGCCGCAGGGCATCGCCGGGGGAGAGCCACCTCGGGAGGGCCAGTTGCCAGAACGAGCGCGCGCCCTGCCCGCCACCCTGGAAGTTCACCACCAGGTGGGCCGAGCTCGAGGCCTCGTGGCCGGCGTTGTCACGGGCGGTCACCACCATCAGGTAGCTTCCGTTGGCCACCTGCTGGCCGCTGGCATCGGTTCCGTCCCACACCAGCTCGAGGGCTCCGCTCGGGGCGGGCAGGTCCTGCACTGTCAGCACGGGTGAGCCCAGTGGCGGTCCACCCTGACCTCCGCGGTAGATGGAGTAGCTGAGGCTGGTGGGCGGATTGGTGGCGGTGGCCCGCACCCTGGCCTGCTCGTTCTTGTGCGGCTTGACGTGCTTTGAGAGCACGTCAAGCTCCACGCTCAGCGGCTGGGAGGACGGCACCACGAAGCTCCAGGTGGTGACCGTCTTGTTGCTGGGACTGATGGTGGGATCGTCGCCCACTGTCAGGGTGGCCGAGTGGGCTCCGGGCGCCAGGCCGGGTGGCAGCGGGTAGCGGATCGTGAGGATCTCGAAGTGCGGTCGGGTCGGATCGAGCGTCAGGTCGGTGTCGAACAGGAGCTGTCGGGTGACATCCTGTCCATCGACAAGAAGCTGGATCTCCTCGATGTCGATCTGCTGCTGCCACATGTTGCCGTCTCCAGCCCGGATGACGAGCGAGCCATCGGCGACTTGGCCGGGCCCCGGCTGGAGCGAGAGGATGACGGGCGGGACATGCTCGGGCTCCATTCCCTGTGGCATAGGTGGCGCTCCGGGCAACCCCATCATTTGGACAACCAGAACGTGTGACTGGTCGCCGCCCTCGGTTCGAGGGAAAGCGCGGCGCAGAAAGCGCACGCTGTTCAGAAGCTCCACCGGGGGCGCGGAGCGACTTACCAACATCAAGGAATAGGCCTTGCAAGCGTACCAGCGGTAGTAACGTGGGAGAGAGTCCTCGGTGAAGGCGGGGTCGACCTGGCTCGAGGCCACCTGGTCGAGCGAGGGGGCACCAATCTCTGACAAAACCTGGTCGGTCGCCTCGCGATAGGAAAGACCGCGGTCTTGCAACTGGTGCCTGCGGGCGATGAACCAGTAGCTCGAGTTCGGGAAGCGCGCCACCACCTGATCGGTCTCCGACCGGGCCCGATCAAGCTGACCTGCTTGGTACCAGATGTTGGCCATGCGGATCCGGGCCGCGGCCTCATAGCCGGTATTGGGATGTTCGACCGCAACTTGCTCATATTTGGCCATGGCCCCGTTCCAGTCGTGGACCTCTATTGAAGCGTTGGCGCTGGCGAAGATGGGCTCGCGAACCAGGGGACCGAAGTCGGAGTCATAGTCGGTCGTCTCGGGGAGTTGCCCCCAGACCGGCCGGATCAGGCCAGCAATGATCAAGAGCGCGAGCAGGAGTCTAAATCGCATTGACGTCCTCCTTCCTGGCGTCGGGCAGTTCGCGAAGCAGCTCCTTGCCGAACGGACTCAGGGGAATTTTTCCGAACTGTCTCGAGCCGATCGAGGTCCAGTAGAGTCGGTAGACTCGCCAGATCTCTCGATCTTCATTTAGCCTCTCATTGCTGGCCCAATCGGTTTTAAATTTAATGAAGTAGTAATAATCGTTCTCCAATGCGCAGGCATCGTCGCAGGTTCGGTCCGCGTTGGAGGCGTTGGCGAGCAGCCAGGCCATCGGTCGGGTCAAGCCCACGATGGGATTCCCGTTCCGGTCCACGCCTTGACCTGCCAGGAATCTCTTGTAATCGATCAGGACCTGCCGGTCGGTGTTGACCGGCGGCAAAGGGAAATAGACGGGCGCCTCCGGCGGTTTGCCTCCATGGGGAGCCGGTGCGCCGTAGCCGAGAAGCAGCGAGCCAGAGGGCATGGACTCGTAGAAGGCCCGACCCGGGGCAGGATTCGCTGTGTCGAAGTTCTTGTAGTCGTTGAAGTTGCCCACGTCCAGGACCGAGCAACCCGCGAAGATGACCGTCCTGAGACCGTCATTCCAATCATCCGGGCTGAAGGTGACGCTCTTGTAACTCGAATATTTCGGGTCCGGGGCTGGATACGGCAGAAAGCCCCCGATCTCCGGGCGGATGAAGATCCTGGCAAAGTCCAGTCGTATTCCATGGTTGTGGTATCCCTCGCCGCTGAAGTAGAGGCTGGTGGCCTGGTTTTTCACCCTCAGCCAGCATCGTTTGGATGGAACGACTTTCCGGTAGGTCACGAGGAGGGTCTCAAATCCGGCCGCCCGGAAGCCATCCAATGAACAGGGAGTATCGAATTGGAATCGCTTCTCCTGAGTGGAACTTGTGGTGTCCTGTGAGTCGCGCGCCCACCCATACTGTTTCTCTTGCAACGCCAGTCGCCAGGCTTGATACTCCCGAGAGTCCTGCAGTTGCTCTCCCATACCGGACATATCGAAAAGTGTGAAACTATCACGCTTCTCTTCTATAAAGATTTTGTTATTCGTGCCCGGCATGGGAGTGCCAACGACTAGCGCCAGGCTGCCCTGGAACGTGGAGAGACCATTCTTGGTGCCGATTTTGCGGAGCACGACGTCAGCTCGTTGATTGCCGCTTAGCACGGCCTCGACCTCGATCTCCTCGAGCTGGCTGGGGACCTTCTTCAGCCGAACTGTGACTTGCTTGGACTGGCCTGCTCCGCGCAGAAGAAAGCTGTTGTTTGGCTTGTCCAGGCTCAGCTCGACCTCAGCCAGTGCCAGTGGACCCTCAGAGCCGGTACCCCCCGAGGCGGTCGCGCCAGCACCGCCGCCGGCAATCGCGGTCTCCTCGGCGGCCTCCGTGGAACTAGCCAGCGGCCTCGGGAGTGTAGGCGACGTAAGGCTGAGCGGTGCCCTGGAGCTGGTTGAGCACGTAATAGAGGGTCGCCTGGTTCTCGACCTGGTGAACGGTGAATTGGCGCAGGTGCGGAGAGTTGGTGTGACGAGGTTGGATCCGCTCGGGGCTGAGCTTGCGCGCCAGGATGGCGTTTCTCTGGGCTTCGGAGACGGCTGTGACGTCGAGAAAACCGCTGCGCACGTCGGCCGGGGTGATGAGGCTGAGGGAGACCGGAGTGGCTTTGAAGTTACCGCTTAGCCCCCCCCCCGAGGGTCGCATTGTCGGGACCGGCTCCGGAGCTCGAGGCGCCCGGCTCATTGCCTCCACACTGGAGAGCGAGCAGGCAGGCCACCAGGACCGCCAGAAGTCTTGCTCGGACCGGTTGATGCGCCCCACGGCTCTGCATTCGACCTCCCCTGCCCCGAACTCGAGTTCTCAGGTTCTTCGACAGTCTCTATTGAATCGCTTTCCAGGCGTTGGAGGGTCAGGTCGTTCAATTTGGCCCGGCCGAGCGACCAAACACTTTTCTGAAGCGCGACCCTGACTTGAGTCATTGAAGCCTCGGTCACGTCGGCCCCCGCAACGTGCTCATTGACCAGCGGCTCCACTTCGTGTATACATGGGCTATACGAAGGAGTATCCATGTTGGCGAAAATTCAAAAGTGGGGGAACAGCCAGGGACTTCGGCTCTCCAAAGACGTTCTGGCACTGGCCGGGATCGCCGTGGGTGAGGAGGTGGAGGTAACGGTCAGCCCTGGCGAGATCGTGCTCCACAGAAGACGTCCGAAGAGAAGCCTCGACGAACTCCTGGAAGCGATCCCGGAGGACTACAAACCTGGGGAGGTCGACTTCGGACCTCCTGCCGGTAAGGAGGCGTGGTAGTGAGCTACGTCCCCTCCGAAGGGGACTTCGTGATGCTGTCGTTCGATCCGCAGTCTGGCCATGAGCAAAAGGGATGTCGACCCGCGCTGGTCGTTAGCAATACGAAGTTCAACCGGCGGACGGGAATGGCCATCGTCTGCCCGATCACGAACACGGATCGAAGCTTCCCATTGCATCTGGCCGTGCCGTCCCAGAGCAAACTGACCGGCTTTGTGATGGCAGAGCAAGTCAAGTCGGTCGACTTCGCCAGCCGGAAGGCGACTTTCGTGGAAACGGCTCCAGCCGTGTTCTTGCAGGATGTGCGTGAAATCCTGGATGCTTGTCTTCATTGATGCGGGCGTTCGAGCGGGTTTTCCGTCAGCCCGAGCACCTGCATCTGTTCGAGGCCGCTCTGGCCTGGGACACCCCCGAGCCCCGTCACTTCAATATTCCGGAAACCAGGTGAAGGTCTTGATTGCCTCCTCCAGCTCCGGGTCGCTCAGGCTGCGCCCGAAACCCTCGTCACGGGCGGTCTGGGCCACCTTGAATGCGATCCGCTGACTGATCTCGCGCAGGTCGCGCAGCCGGGGGAACAGGCTGCTCCCCTGGGAAGCGGTGTACTCGGCCAGTGAACGGGCTGCGGCCAGGAACATCGAGTCGGTGACCCGGCTTGCTTCGCTGATCAACACCCCCAGCCCGATGCCGGGGAAGACGTAAGCGTTGTTGCACTGTCCGATGACGTGCTCGATCCCCTCGTAAGTGACCGGGGCGAAGGGCGAGCCGGTGGCCACCAGGGCTCGTCCCTGCGTGTGGGTCAGGGCCTCCTGGGGGGTGCACTCGGCTTTGCTGGTAGGATTGCTCAGGGGGAAGATCAGCGGCCGCGGGCTGGCGGCGGCCATGGCCCGGAGGGCCGCCGGTGTGAAGTCTCCCGGATGGGCCGTGGTGCCGATCAGCACGGTGGGACGCACGGCCTGGATGATGCCCTCGAGGCTGACGGGCAGGGGAGTGAACAGCCCCACTTTCTGGTAATCCGAGATGGGCAGGGCCAGCTCTCGCTTGTGGGCCTCGAGGTCCTGGCGGGTCTCGCAGACCAGCCCTCTGGAATCGAGAAAGAGCAGCCGCCGCCGCGTCTCCGCCTCGTCCATTCCCTCGGCCAGCAGAGCCGCCCGCAGCAGCCCGCCGATGCCCGCCCCCGCCGCCCCCGCGCCAACGAGCAGGAATCTCTGCTCGCTCAGAGATTTTCCCTGCATCAAGACGCCTGTAAGGATTCCGGCCAGCGTGACCGCCGAGGTGCCCTGGATGTCGTCATTGAAGCTGGGCAGCCGCTGGGCGTAGCGGTGCAGCAGATTGAAGGCGTTGACCTTCTTGAAGTCCTCCCACTGCAACAAAGCCCCGGGGAAGACGTGGCGCACGGCCTGCACGAACTCCTCCACGAACGCGTCATAATCGGGACCGCGCAGCCGGGGGCCGCGATAACCGACATAGTAGGGGTCGTCGAGCAGGGCCTGGTTGTCCGTCCCCACATCCAGGCTGATGGGGAGGCAGAGGCGAGGGTGAATGCCGGCCCCGGCCGAGTAGAGGATCAGCTTGCCGATGGGGATGGCCATCCCACCCGCTCCCTGGTCTCCCAGGCCGAGGATGCGCTCGTTGTCGGTCACCACGATCAAGCGCACGTCGCGCTGGCGGAAGTTCTCGAGCCTCCGAGCGATCTCGCCGCGATCCTGGGGACACAAGAACAGGCCCCGGGGCCGGCGGAAGATGTGGCTGTACTTCTGGCAGGCCAGTCCCACGGTGGGCGTGTAGAGAATGGGCGTCAGGCTCTCGAGGTTCTCGATCAAGAGTCGGTAGAAGAGGGTTTCGTTGCGGTCGAGCAGGGCGATCAGGCCGATGTACTGTTCGAGCGGTTCGCTCTTGGAGAAGATGTGCTCGAACTCCATAGCCACCTGCTGCTCCAGGCTGAGCACAGAGGCAGGGAGCAGACCCTCCAACCCCAACTGACGCCGCTCCTCCATCGTGAAGGCGGCGTCCTTGTTTCGGGCCGGATCGCGCAGGAGTTGCTCGCCATCCGACCAGCGTGCTATGGGCATTGTCTGATTCCTGGGAGCGAGATCACAAGGAGCTTTCTCATGGGCCCACTCTACCCTGGCGGTCAGGGCCGGGCGATGATCTCGGTCAGTTGGAAGGCCTTAATCCAGGGTCGTCTCCAGAATGGTCTGCTGGTCGAGCAACACCACCCCGTTCTTGAGGATCTGGGCCGGCTCGGCTTCGCCGGACTTGTGGTCGGTGACGGCTCGATCGAGCGCGCGCTCGATGCTGGGAAAGGTGAGCTCGTCGATGATACCCTTACGGGTGAACTTGTAGACTACGGCCAAAGTTCTCTGCACCTCGCTCTGGTTCTATTGAATGACATTCAACCTCGCAGGGTCGATTCCTGCGTTTGGAGGGTCGCTTCCCGGAGCTGACGAAAAGGCCCACCGATTCACGCGATTTGACCAGCGGAAGGCGAGGTAACGGCATGTCACTGGCTTCTCCCCCTACCCATCAGTTCAAGAGCTACATCGGCGGCGAATGGCACGACCCGGGCGAGGGCAGTCGGTCGGTCCCCAACCTCAATCCCGCCACCGGTGAGACGTTGGGCGAGGTGCTCCTGGCCAGCCGGGAGGACACCCGTCGGGCCATCGAGTTGGCCCACGAGGCATTCGAGCAGTGGCGGGCTGTGCCGTCTCCCAAGCGGGGCGACTACCTCTTCAGGGTGGTGCGTTTGCTGGAGGCTCGGCGCGAGGAGTTGGCCCGGGCGCTGACGATGGAAGAGGGCAAGGTGATCACCGAGGCCCGCGGCGAGGTGCAGAAGGCCATCAACGCGGTCGAGTTTGCCGCCGGCGAGGGGCGCCGATTGGGCGGCCACACGGTCGACTCTGAGCTGCCCAACAATTTTTGCTACACGATGCGCCAGCCGCTGGGGGTGGTGGGCATCATCACGCCCTGGAACTTCCCGGTGGCCATCCCACTGTGGAAGATGGCGCCCTGCCTGGTGTGCGGGAATACCATCGTGTTCAAGCCGGCCACCAACACCCCCTGGACTGCCTGCCTGATGATGGAGGTGCTGCACGAGGCGGGCCTGCCTCCGGGCGTGGTCAACATGGTGCTCGGCCCGGGCAGCGCCGTGGGCGACGAGATCGTTACCAATCCGAAGATTCGCGCCATTTCCTTCACGGGCAGCACGGGCGTGGGCATGGACATCAACCGCCGCGGAGCCGAGCGGGGCATCAAGATTCAGTGCGAGATGGGCGGCAAGAATCCCATCATCGTGATGGAGGACGCCGACCTCGACCTGGCCGTGGAGGCCACCGTACAGGGTGCTTTCGGGTCTACCGGGCAGCGCTGCACGGCCACCTCGCGGGCCATCGTGGTGGACGAGGTGGCCGATTCTTTCGTCGAGAAGCTGGTGGCCCGCGCCAGGAAGCTGGTGGTGGGCAACGGCCTGAACGCTCATTCCGATCTCGGTCCCAGCGTGGATCAGTCCCAGTTGGAGACGGTGCTGGAGTACATCGAGATCGGCAAGAAGGAAGGCTGCAAGCTGCTGCTCGGCGGTCACCGCCTGCAAGACGCCGAGCACAGCAGCGGATTCTTCGTGGAGCCCACCATTTTCGATCAGGTCACGCCCACCCACCGACTGGCTCTGGAGGAGATCTTCGGGCCGGTGCTCTCGGTGATCCGCGTGAAGGACTTCGACCAGGCCATCGAGGTGGCCAACAGCGTCGAGTTCGGGCTCAGCTCCTCGCTCTACACCCGCGACATCAATCGGGTCTTCCGCTACCTCGATCGCATTGAAACCGGCATCACCCACATCAATTCGCCCACCATGGGGGGCGAGGCTCACATGCCCTTCGGCGGGCTCAAAAACACCGGGTTGGGTGGGCGCGAGCAGGGCCGCGAGGCGATCGAGTTCTACACCGAGATCAAGTCGGTCTACATCGATTACACCGGCGAGAAGCGCACTTCAAAGGTTTACTGAAGACTCCATGAAGTGGCTGGAATCCCCCCTCGAGCTCAGGGCCACCACCTCGGTGCTGCTCGGCTGTCTGGCCGCCTGGATGCTGGTCACGCTGGGGGTCGACTCGCTGCTTCGGGCCCTGGTGAGCGGGCTGGTGGCCGGGCTTTTTGCGGCCCTGGGCGCCGGCCGGTTGCCGGCCGGTTGGGGGCTCTTCTCGGCCGGCTGCGCCCTGGTGCTCTGCTCTCGCCTGCAACCCCTCTGGCTGGGGGACGGCTGGCTGAATGGGGCTACCTGGATGCTGGCCGCCATCGTGGGCTGGCTGATCAGTGGCTGGGCGGTGGATCAGATCTACCTGTGGGTCGATCCCTCCTCGGCCGAGCCCCCGGTGCCTGCCGAAGGCTCGCGCGGCCTGCTGGGCCTGGGCTGGATGGCGGTAGGAACGGCCCTGTGGCTTTTGATCCTGTTCCCGTCCTCGGCGGTGCTGGCGGTGCCGTTCAGCTTCCTGCTGGCCATGCGCTCGGTCTCCCGCTTCCGGCTGGCGCACCCGGGCTGGGCCGCTTGCGGCGCCCTGGTGGGGCTGCTGCTGGCCTTCCTGGCCCCGACCCAGGTGCTCTTTTCGCGACCTGACCTGAGTCTCTACCAGGCCTACCCCAAGGGGATGACCCCCGTCTACCCCTACGACCTGGCTTTCCTGCCCCCGCCCGACCCCTGGTTGCTGGGGGGGCTCTTGCTGACCGGCAGCGTGGCCGGGTTCTGGTGCGCCCGCTGGCGTCTGGAGAGCCGTTGAGTCCGGCCCGCAAGCCCTCGCGCTCGGAGAGCATCCGCCCCCTGAGCCCGGCCATGGAAGACTACCTCAAGACGATCTACGCCCTCGAGCAAGAGCACGGCAGCGTCACAACCCAGCTCCTGGCTGACTGGCAGGGCGTCACCCCGGCTTCGGTGACCAACATGCTCAAGCGCCTTTCCGAGCAGCGGCTGGTGCACTACACCCGCTACAAAGGGGTTGAGCTCACCGAGAGCGGCCGCAAGGTGGCAGTGGAGATGGTGCGTCACCATCGCCTGCTCGAGCTCTACCTCAACCAGGCGCTGGGCTTTTCTTGGGACGAGGTGCACGCCGAGGCCGAGCGCCTGGAGCACTTCATCTCCGAGAAGCTGGAAGAGCGAATCGACGCCGCCCTGGGCTATCCCAAGATGGATCCGCACGGCTCGCCCATCCCCGCCCTGGATGGCACCATCACCGAGCAGCCGGGTCAGGCCCTGAGCCAGCTCGACTCGAGCCAGCGCCAGGTGGTGCTGCGGGTGGCCGACGAGGACGCCGGAGTGCTGCGCCGTTTTGCCGAGGTGGGCCTGTGGCCCGGGGTGACGCTGGAGGTGCTCGGTCGCACGCCCCGCTCTCGCAAGCTGCGCGTGGGCATGCGCGAGCTGGAGCTGGAGGAGTCTTTATGCGCCGGCGTTTACGTTCAGGATGCCCTGCGCGACTGCGGGGTGCGCCTTTCGGCCGACCAGCTGCCGGCCGGCAAGGCGGGACAGGTTTTCCGGCTGCGGGCCGGAGGTGAGCGCCTCAAGCGCCTGCGGGGGCTGGGTCTTGAGCACGGGCGCAAGCTGCGCGGTCAGGGTGGCAGCGAGCGGCTCAGCTTTACGACGGAGGCGGGGGAGGTAGAGATATCTCGCGACGAGGCTCGCTGCGTTCTGGTGGAGGTGTAGCCGCGGCCGGGTTGAGCCGCTTGGAGGTCTTCCAGGCGTCCACGATGGCCAGCAGCCAGATGCCCAGGCACAGACCGATCAGCAAGAGCCCGGGACCGATGGCGGTGATAGGGTCAGGCTGGTCGCTGTAGCCGGGGTCGGCCAGGGACACGATGCCGCTGTAGACGATGTAGAACCCCCGCGCCAGGTAGATCACCCCCGCGATCAGCGTGACGAGCGCGCCGCCCAGGAAGAACCCACCCTTGACGTATTGCCGGTTGTAGAACTGGCCGGCCCCCGGGAAGATCTTGGAGAGCAGCGCCGCCTTGAGCTGCGGCGTAAGCCAGTTCTTGGGCTTGGGGGTCTCATCGGACATCCATGCTTGATTCCGGCCTCCGGCCTGGATGCCCTTTCGGGTGTCCCAGCTCCGCCACCACCGGGCTGTGGTCGCTGGTAGAGAACTCGGGCCCGCGGGCCACCCGGGCGTTGAGCAGGCAGTCGGCCAGCGGCTGGTTGAGCAGGATGTGATCCAGCGCCATGGTTCGTCCCCGGTGATGGAAGGTGTGTCGTTCGCTCTGCCCGCTCAGGGGGTCGTGCAGCCTTTGAAACAAGGGGCGCAGGGCCCAGGAGTCGGGCTCGTCGTTCAGGTCGCCCAGCACGGCCACGGGCCGATCCCCCAACTCGCCCACGAGCTTCAGGACACGCTCGGCCTGCTCGCGCCGTCGCTGGTCGAAACGGTGCCCCTGGCGCAGACGGGAGGTGAAGTGGTTGCACAGCAAGACCAGGGGCAGCGGGCTCTCGACCTGGACCTCGAGACAGGGACGGGCCCAGAGCGGGTCATCGTGGACGCGATAGCCCCGAAGTGGCACGCGGGAGAGGAGGGCCACGTCGATGCCGCGCGGATCGTGGCCTTCCACCAGGAGGGCCGTCTCGTAGCCCGCTTTGAGGGCCACCTGCTCGAGCAGGGCCTGATCCTCCACCTCCTCCAGGGCCACCAGGTCGGCCTGCAGGGCGGAGACTCCTCGGGCGACCTCCATTACCTTGCGCTCTTCGTGGGGGCCGTGCAGCAGGTTGTGCACGTTCCAGGTGGCCAGGCGCAGCACGGGAGGGCCCTGGGCTCTGCCCGGACGCGGCGCGACCGGCGCCGGGGCGCAGGCCAGCAGGAGCAGCAGGCAGAGAAACGCTCTCAGGGAGAGGGGAAGATGGGAGGCTCCATGACTGCCGGGGTCTCCTGACCCCAGCGTCGGCGCTGGGCCACCGGACCCACCTCGCCGCTCGTATCGCTCGCGCCTCCCAGCGCGGCACGCTGCTCGATGCGGAGCAGCATGCTGAGGCGCTCGCTGCGCGCCTGCACGAAGAAAACCAGGTCCTGGAACTCGCCCAGCGAGCCTGGAGGCCACTGGCTGAGGCGATGGTGGATCTCCTCGCCCAGGATGTAGAGCTCATCGGCTGCCTCGCTCAGCACCGAGGCCCGGCCTTCGCCCTCGGCGCCCGAGCCAGGGTTTTGCTCCAGCAGCTCGTGCATCTTGGCGGCCCTGTCGCGCAACTGGCCGGCCACTTTGCGCACGCCCAGCGACTCGGCATATTCGGCCAATCGCCGGTACTGCCGCTCGGCCTCCAGGGCGAAGTTGCGCAGACCGTCCACGACGACCTCAGTTCTCCATCAAGGTGGAGGCCAGCTCGGCCAGAGGTGAGCGTTCACCCTTGGAGAGGGTGATGTGGGCGGCGATGGACTGCTCCTTGAACTTCTCAACCACGTGGGTCAACCCGTTGGAGGTGGAGTCGAGGTAAGGATGGTCAATCTGGTAGGGATCCCCCGTGAAGATCAGCTTGGTGCCCTCGCCCGCCCTGGTGATGATGGTCTTGACCTCGTGGGGAGTCAGGTTCTGGGCCTCATCCACCACGATGAACTGCTGCGGCAGGCTGCGGCCGCGGATGTAGGTGAGGGCGCGGATGTCGAGCACGTTGGAGTCGAGCAGATAGTCGAGTCGCCCCGCCCCTCCGCCCTTGCGGCCGGTGCCACCGCCGCTGTGCTCGTTGAGCAAGAACTCGAGGTTGTCCATGATCGGTTGCATCCAGGGAGAGAGCTTCTCCTGCTCGGTGCCTGGTAGAAAGCCGATGTCGCGGCCCATGGGGATGACCGGGCGGTAGATGGACAGCTTGCGGTAGGTCTTCTCGTTGACCACCTTTTGCAGGCCGGCGGCGATGGCCAGGATGGTCTTGCCGGTGCCGGCCTTGCCGCTCAGGGTGATGAGCTGGATCTCGTCGTCGAGCAGGATCTCGAAGGCATAACGTTGCTCGCGGTTGAGCGGCCGGATGCCCCACACGTCGTAGCGAAGCTCGCGCAGCAACACCAGGGCGCGTCGGTCGGAGTCATAGCGCGTCAGAGCGGTGACCGAGGCCGAGCTGGTGGACTTGAGCATGAGGAACTGGTTGGGAGCGAGCTGCTGGCCATTCAGCTTCAGGCCGTCCAGAGAGACCTCGCGCTCCTCGTAGACCTGGTCGATGACCTCGGGGGCCACGGTCAGCTCACCCTGGCCGCTGTAGAGCTCGGCGATGTCGATGATCTGGTCGGCGCGATAATCCTCCGAGGCCAGCCCCAGGGCCTCGGCCTTGACCCGCATGTTGATGTCCTTGCTGACCAGGATGACCTTCTTTTTGGGGTTCTTGTTCTTGATGCCCACGGCCGAGGCCAGGATCAGGTTGTCGTTGGTGGTGGGCAGGCCCAACGCCCCTAACTCGCCCACGGTGTGGGTGATGTCGACCGTCAGCGTGCCGCCGTTGTCGAGCTTGACGCCCTTGCTGACCGGGCCCTGGTGGCTGACGTCGTCGAGGAACTTGATCACCACGCGGGCGTTGCGGTTGAGCTCCATCGAGCCCTTTTTGAACTGGTCGAGCTCATCCAGGACCACGATGGGGATGACCACCTGATTGTCGCCGAAGCTGAACAGGGAGTCAGGCCGGTGCAGCAGCACGCTGGTATCGAGAAGGTAGATCTTGCGGGTGGACATGGGGAAAGTCCATTCCCTGGCGCGGGCTCATCCCCTGCAGCAAAAAACCGCGCAAATGTTCGCTTTCAGGCCGAGATGGCGCCCTGACGGGAAGAATTTTTTTCTATTTTGTCAGAGACCGGCCTGGACTGGCCCGGTTGCACGTTGCGTCGTTGCAGGCGCCCCGTCCGGGGGGCTTGTCAAGCGCGGGCGGGGGCGCTCAGGTTGGCCTTGTAGAACTCGAGGTACTTCAACACTTCGAAGCGACTGCCGATGACCAGGGGAACCTTCTGATGCAGGGCGGTGGGCTGGATATCCAGGATCCGGTCGGCTCCCGTGGTGGCCAGCCCCCCGGCGTGCTCCACCAGGTAGGCCAGCGGGTTGGCCTCGTAGAGCAAGCGCAGCTTGGGTTTCGGCTTGTCGGGGTTGCGGCGGTCGGCAGGGTACAAGAAGATGCCGCCGTCGAGCAGGTTGCGGTGGAAGTCGGCCACCAGCGACCCGATGTAGCGCAGCGAGTAGGGGCGCTTGGTGGAGGGGTCGTCCTCCTTGAGCCAGGCGATGAAGTTCCGGGTGCCCTCGTCCCAGTGGTTGGAGTTGCCCTCGTTGATGCTGTAGACCTTGCCCTTCTCAGGGGTCTGGATGTTCTCGTGGGAGAGCAAGAACTCGCCTACGCTGGGGTCGAGGGTGAAGCCGTGAACCCCTTGCCCGGCCGAGTAGACGAAGATGGTGGAGGAGCCGTAGACCACATAGCCCGCCGCCACCTGCTCGGTGCCCTTCTGGAGCACATCCTCCAGGGTGCCGTCACCACCACTCGTTTTGCGGCGCAGAATGGAGAAAATGGTGCCGATGGAGACGTTCTTGTCGATGTTGCTGGAGCCGTCGAGTGGGTCGAAAACCAGGATGTACTTCCCTTTTTCGAACTGGGGAGGGATGGGGATGATATCTTCTGACTCTTCCGAGGCCATGCAGCACAGGTGTCCCCCGTGGTCCATGGCCTTGAAGATGCGGTCCTGGGCGAAGGCGTCCAGCTTCTGGACATGCTCGCCGTGAACGTTCTCGTCGCCGGTGCCGCCCAGGATCTCGACCAGCCCGGCCTTGTTGACCTCGCGCGAGATGATCTTGATGGCCAATATCAGGTCCCAGAGGAGGCGGGTGAAGTCGCCGGTGGCGTCAGGGTGGCTTCCCTGCTCTTCCATGATGTGGCGCTGGATGGTGACGAGTTTTGGTATCTGCAGCATGGCGTTGGCCTTCGTTTTGGGACCGTCGGGGCCCTTCAGGCGACGAAGGTGTCCATGGCCGAGAGCTCGCGGAAACTTGTGGCCAGGTTCTCGCGGTCGCGCTCGAGGGTGGCCAGGGAAACCATCTCCGAGCCGAGGCGAATGTTCTTCGGGTCGGCGTCAGGCTCGGAGCGCCAGTTTTGCAGGCCGTCGCCGCTGCCGTGTCGGGCTTCGAAGCGGGCCAACTGCTTTCTCTGATAGCCTTCCTGCTTGGGCGTGATGCTCTGGCGCTGCTTGAGGTTGTCGATAGCGTCGCGCATCGAGTTGACTGCTTCGTCCACCAGCGAGAGGGCATCGCGGACGGTGTTGCGGGTCTGGGCCATCTCGAAGCGCCCCTCGTCCACGTCGAAACGGACTCCGCTGCTGGAGGTGTAGGCCGCGCTCTCGACCTCGCCCCGGCGACCCCCGGGTCCGGTGCGGCCCAGCGCCTGGCCCACGAAAGTCCTCTCTGAGCTGTGCGAGTCGAGGATCTGGAGGTTGGAGGCGTGCACCGAGCGCATCACTTCGAGCTGGGGGCGGATCAGGTTGTTGAAACCGGTCGTCATCAGCGCCATGCGGTTCATCGCCTGCTTGGCCGACTCGGGCGAGCTGCGACCGACCATGGCGGCCACCCGGGTATCGCGGATGCCCCGGATCATGTCCCGGTGGCTGCGCTGGATGCGGGTGTTGGTGCGCGACAGGGTCTTTCCATGGCCCTGCTTGATGCGGCGCTGGTCGGCGCGCAGCCCCTGCTCCTTGCGGGTGAAGTTGAGCGCACCCACGGCATCAGCCAGACCGTCGTGGATCTTGTCAGACGTCTGGCCGCGCTCGCCCAACTCGTCCGGGCCAGGAAGCGTGGCCAGGCGCGAGGGAGCCGGGCCGCCGGCCGTGGCGGCCAGCTCTTCATACAGCCTCTCGGAAGCGACCTTGCGGCCCATCACGTCCGGACTGCCGTTCGCTGGTTGGGGGGCGACGACCCCATCGGCAACCGACAGCTCATAGCCCGGGGTGATGGGTCCGGAGGCCAGAGCCAGGTTCGTTGCGCGGGTGCCAACCATACTGGTTTGTTCCCTCCTCGAGGCCCATCGACAAGAGGATGTCTGTAAACCAAGTGTTACCGATGTTGCCTTTTTGTGTCGGCAGGTTACAACTTTCTCCAGGGCCGCTGGATCCTCAGGAACGACCGGCCGGTCGAACGTTCGGAGCTCGCCGGAACTTTCTTTACTGGATTCGGTTACAATGAGCACCATGAGTCAAGCGATTGCGAGTCCTCCCGGCCCTCGACCCCTGGTGAGCTGGTCCTTGCTCTTCTCCCTGCGCAAGAACCCCCTCCGTTTCATCGAGCGCCTGGCCCACCGCTACGGGGACGTGGCCTACTTTCGCATCGGCCCCCAGCGGGTCTACCTGCTCAACCACCCCGACCTGGTGCGCGAGCTGCTGGTCGTGCAAGACGAGCACTGCATCAAGGGCCGGGGCCTTCAGATCGCCAAGCGCCTCCTGGGCGAGGGTCTGTTGACCAGCGAGGGCGAGTTGCACAAGCGCCAGCGCGCTCTGATGCAGCCCGTCTTTCACAAGCAGAAGGTGACTGCTTTCGCCGAGCTGATGGCCGAGTTCGCCCTGCGCACCAGTCAGGGTTGGGAGAGCGGCACCAGACTCGAGATGGGGGAGGAGATGTCCCGCCTGACCCTGGCCATCGTGGCCCGGGCTCTCTTTGAGACCTCGGTCGATCAGCAGCGCGAGGCCGAGGAGATCGGACGTGCTCTGACCGACGCCCGCTATCTCTTCATGCAGGCCTCAATCCCGGGCTTTCTCTTGCTCGAGAAGGTGATTCCCCCGCTGAGGCGTCGCTTCGAGCGCATCAAGTCGCGCCTGGATACCACTGTGCAGGCCATCATCGCCGAGCACCGGGCCAATCCCGAGCTTCACCAGGACCTGCTCTCGCGACTGCTGGAGACTCCCATGAGCGATCAGCAGGTGCGAGACGAGGTGATGACGCTCTTTCTGGCCGGCCACGAGACCACCGCCGCCGCCATGAGCTGGACGCTGCACCTTCTCTCCCACAACCCGGAATGGGCCGACCGCCTGGCCGTGGAGCTACGCAGCGAGCTCGGCTCGGAGCTGCCCCGAGCCGAGCAGGTGCTGCGCCTGCCCCTGCTGAGCGCGGTGCTGGCCGAGTCGCTGCGCCTCTTTCCGCCCGCCTGGGTCATGGGCCGACGTATCACCCGAGAGCTCGAGTTCGGGGGCTATCGCTTTCCAAGAAACAGCTTGCTGCTGGCCTCCCAGTGGACGGTGCAGCGCGACGAGCGCTGGTATCCCGACCCCCTGCGCTTCGACCCGGACCGCTGGAAGCCCGAGCTCCGCGCCCAGCGCCCTCGCTACGCCTACTTCCCCTTCGGCGGCGGCAGCCGGGTCTGCGTGGGCGAGCACTTCGCCTGGCTCGAAGCTGCCCTCCTCCTGGCCGTGCTGGCCCGCGACTGGCGCTTCCACCCGGCTGGCAAGGTGCGCCCCGATCCCAGCATCACCCTGCGCCCGGTGCGCCTGGACCTGGTGCTCGAGCGTCGGTAGACGACCGGCGAATTGCCAAGGGCCTTTCCAGGAGGGCTTGTGTTCGACAGGTTTTCGTTTCCGGCGGAAACAAACTTGCGTTCGATTTGATCGATTGGATGATCACGCGCTCCCTGTTCTGGGCTGAGGCGCCAACTGCCGCCTGGAGAAAGAGAACCCTGGCATCCCAGCTCAAGCTGCTTCGAGTTTAGAGAACGTTACGGACGGGACAGAGGAGCAGGCAGACCCGAGCAATCCCGTAGGGTCGCCATTCTAGAGGCCCCATTTAAAGCTCCGGGAAGGGCGGCGATTCTTGCGATTCGTGCGAGTTCGAGGAACCGTCGTTTCGCTCTAAGCAACCACGCCGGGATAAGTCCTCGACATCTTCTCAGTTTGCTGTGAGGCAGACGGATGCGACCTCCCATATTGGAAGGAATACCATCGCCGCTATCCAATGGTTTGATTGTGAAACGGCTGGCAGTTCTCTTCGGCCTGGTACTCCTTCTGGTAGCGTGCGGCACAGACACGGGTACGGTTTTGGGAACTGTCGTGGAGAATGGCGGCTCTCCGGGCGGGGCGCCGGTAGGCCCCGACGGTGGCACGACGACCACCGTGATCGTTCGGCACACGCAATTGTTAAAGGGCATCCCATCCGAAGTCGAGCAGCTTCAGTTTATCGCTCGCGATGCGGCCGGCACGGTGGTTTTTGGGCCCGAGCTGCGGGACAAAGTGCCGGAAATCCGGCTCCAGATCCCCAGGAGCGCGCGCAGTCTGGAGATCCTCTATCTGGCGGCAGGCCAACCGGTGGCGGTGGTGCTGATCGATCTCGAGTTGGGACAAGAGGTCATTACTATCCTGGATCCACAACTGGAATACCAGGTCAATACGCTCGTCATTCAGCCTTCAGCTCTGCGTGTGGCGGCTCGCTCTCAGCGACAACTCAAGGCGGTGGCCAGCCTCGGGGTTGGAGCCGTGCCACGAAACGTCACCGAAGAGGCTACCTGGACCTCCTCCGACCCATCCGTCGCGTCGGTGTCGCCCGGGGGATTGCTGACGGTGACCGCCCCCGGCCAGGCAACCATCACGGCCACGATCGCCCCGAACTCGGCTTCTATCGTTGTGAACTGTCCCGGTCAGGGCAGCTTCTCCGGTTTCCTGGCACCGCAAGTTACACCGCTAGCCGACGGGCCCTTTGGACATCTCCCGCAAGTCGGTGACCTCAATGGGGACGGCATTCCGGACGTCGTCTGCGCCAATCAGGAAATCACCCTGACCGCGAATCACGTCGAGGTCTTCCTGGGCCAGACCGACGGCACCCTGGGCGCACCCACGGTTTACCCGGCCGGCTTCGTACGCGCTCTCCGTTTGGGGGACCTCAACGGTGACTTGAAGCTGGACCTCGTCGTGTGCACGAACCGCACTTTTCCCTACGCTATCGCTGGAATGCTCGGAAATGGTGACGGCACCTTCGGTCCCATCCAGGAGACCCAGGTGAATCTGAACCCAACGAATGATAGCCTCCTGGAGCTCGGTGACGTGAATCAGGATGGACGGCTGGACGCCATCATCGGCGGGTCCGGGGATGCACCTCAACCGATCGTTACCTGTTTTGGAAATGGGGATGGCACCTTCACGGTCGGCCCGAGCTTCAACGTGGGTCGCTCACCCTCCGGTCTGGCTTTGGGGGACATCACGGGGGACAACAGGTTGGATGTGCTCGTTTCCATTTTCGATGCGGCCTCCGGGGCCGGCCCCGGGCAGATCGAGTCGCACGCGGGCAACGGAGATGGGACCTTTCAGGGGGCTCAGGTATTGCCGGCAACCGCGGGAGTGTGGCCCCACCATTTGAGGCTGGGCGATGTCAACGAGGATGGGCGACTGGATCTGGTTGCCGCCTACTTGGGGTCCCCCACCATCAACGTCTTTACCAACCAGGGCGGCGGGACTCTGGTCCTGAGTCGCGCCCTGGAGGAAGACAACAGCGGCGGGTTGACGCTGGGCGCGTTGAGGCTGACCGACCTGAATCGGGATGGGCACCTCGACCTGGTCAGCCTGTCCAGCACCTGGACAGGGGACGGGTCGGGAGACTTTCATAAGGTGCAAACTTTCAGCCCTCCAATTTGGGCCGGCCTGCCGGAATCGATCCAGGCTGCGGACATGGATCGCGATGGGATCGTCGACCTCGTGGTTCCCGCCAGCGATTCCAGCATCGGCATCCTGTTCGGACAGGGAGACGCTTCGTTTCCAAGTCCTCTTCCGGTTGACTTGCGCCCCACCGACGATCTGGTCTCGGGAGACTTTGACGAGGACGGCCGGCCCGACTTGGTGAGCCGCGAACCGATGACGGGGAAGACAACCGTTACCTTGAGCCGAGCGGACGGAACCTTCGTGACCTCGGCGAGCTTGGACCCGGGGCCGGATGAAGCCCAGGGCGGTCTGGTCGTGGCGGATTTCGACCAGGACACCCATCTGGACCTGGCGACAGCCCAGGATGGCTCGATCCGAGTCCTGAGCGGCCGCGGGGATGGGATCTTTGACTTGTTACCGGGGCACGCGCTGAGCGGCCGGCCGGCGCGTCTGGCGACAGCGGATTTCAACCAGGACGGCTTGCCCGACCTCGCGGTCGGATTTCTCGATAGCCCTGGCCTTTCGATTCTGCTCGGTCGCGGTGATGCAACGTTCCGCGCCGAAGCTACCTTGTCCACCTCTCGACCCGTCAGTGCTCTGACCGCGGCCGACCTGGATCAGGACGGGAGAACCGATCTGGCCGTCGGCCAGGGAGACGACAGCAACATCCAGCTCTGGTTCGGAAACGGAGATGGAGTTTTCGAGCCCCGGGGTCGCATCGACATCACGACTCCACAGAACGTGGTGGCGGCGGACTTCAACCAGGATGGGCGGCTCGACCTGGCCATCCTGGCCGGCACGGGCAATCCCGGCAACGTGTGGCTGGCCCTAAACAGCGGTGGAGGCGGCTTTAGCGCGCCGCAGATCGTAGCTGGAGCCTCCTTGTTGGCTCGCTCCCTCCTGACCGCAGACATGAATTTCGACGGTCTTCCGGACCTGATCGTGAGTCCCCAGACGTTTGTCGCCTCGCCGGACACTCTGATCCTCTTCTCCAACGGGGACGGCACTTTCCCAAGTAACTTCCCGGTTGCATTTCCGATTGCCGGTCCGGCAGCCGTAGCGGATTTCGATCTGGACGGGAAACCCGACCTGGTCCTTTCGTCGCGAACGGCAAACGCGGGTTCGATCTTCCTGCAACGACCGTAAAGCCTCGGCTTCTCCACTTTCTTACTTTCTTTCGGGCCGAGGCCATGTAGATACTCCCGGTAAGAGCGACTGCTGCCGTATTTGGCCGAAACCTTGATCTGGTAGGGTTTTCCGCTCTTGGCGGGGGCGAGCGGTGAACTGTGCAAGAATTCGCCCGCACGGGAGCCGTTCTGGCGCTCTTGCGTGCCAAGCGAGTTCCTGGTGCTGGTCTCGGCCACGGAGTTTGGTGATCAAGCGGTGATCAAGACCACTCTCCTCCGTTGAGGTGGCTCCAACGGAGTGTAGTTCGCGGTCTTCACGTGGGTTCTCTGAGCAAGAACAACGAGGCAGCCTATAGCCGCTCGAGCCAGTAATTTGGCTCCCGTCGCTGGTGAGAGACTGCGAGCACGCGAACCTGAGAGTCATCGTGCTCGAAGAATACCGTGTAGCGGAAGCGGCGCATCACAGCTTTCCGCACCTCTGCATGGAACAGAGGAAAGCTCTCGGGGAGTTTGGCAATGCGGTTGGAGAGTTCGCCGATCTCCTGGTCGAACTTAACGGCCAGCTCAGGGTCTTGTTGACGTAGATACTCGCGTGCTTCCCGCGCTTCCCGAGCAGCCTCAGGGTGAAAGACCAGGTTCAACAGGGGTCTGGGGGAGTAGCGATTAGAGACAAGGCTTCCTCGAGCGGGAGCCCCTTCACGGCGCCCGAGCGTAGTTCCGCCGAGCGCTGCTCAAGCGTGCCCTTCAGTTGGTTCTCAGCTTCCTCATCCAGGCTGGCATAGAGCAACTCCACCAATTCGGCCCGTTCGTCCGAGGTCAGTTGCATGGCCTTCTGGTAAAGCTCGCGGGCCCGTGTGGTCATTCGGAGAGTTTCGGCTGAACGCGCGGGGACCCTGCATTCTGGCGGATAAGCCCATCGCCGAATCATATGGAAGTCATTGAGGTGCAAGACCCTGGAGCGCGCGGTGCGCAACGACAACTACGGTTGGTCCAATTTCAACTTGTGATTGAGCCGTTCGCGCCGCGCCTGTTCGTAGGGTTCAATGCTCGCATCACGCTCGCCTTCTAGGCGTCCCCGGTAGGCGACAGCAACACAGTCGCAGAACCCGATCCACATCAGGCTCGGATCTGACGGGCACGCCGTATATTGCTTTCGGTCTGGTGGCAGATCTCGACCTCACCGACTCCGGGAGATTCCTGTACACCGCCAATCCGTTCAACAGCGTCAGCAACGTCGCTGGATACTCGATCGATCAAGTCTCGGGTGTACTCACGAGGTTGGCGAACTCTCCATTCTCGACGGGCACGAATCCGGTCGGTGTGGGCAGCGCAAGCCCGTAAACAGCGCCTAATGATAGTTCGATTGAATATAAACTGACCAGGTTCGCATTAAACTGTTTCCAAGTGAGTCAAGGCGATAATCCATCAGTCGCAGGCGCCCCTCGACCTGAACGAGCGTCCGAGTAATGCGCCCATCTGCTCCAATGCGGAGACAGCCGGCGGCTTGAGCTTCGGCGCAGGAGCGGCTCAGTCTGCCTTCGAACCTGTTCGTACCGGATTGAGGAGGGGCAGCATGGAAGCAATCGTCACGCCGATGTGGGCGCTGGGCGTAACCGGAAACGCTTCGGTCTTCGTCGACTTGGGGCGACCCCTTTGGCAGCCCCGAAACCAAGACGGGCCTTCATCCTGAGTGCCCCATGTAGGTTCCCCGGGTAAGAGCGACGCTGCCTTCCGGCTTCGTGCGGGTTCGGAGAACCTGTGCCCTCAGTTTACCCCCCGGCCGGCCCGGCGTCGGTACGATTTTCCCCCACGCGCAGCCCCAGCCGGTCGAAGAAGAAGCTGAAGCGGTCGGTCTCCGACTCGATGACCTTGGAGACCGGTTTGCCCGCACCGTGGCCGGCCTTGCTCTCCTCGCGCAGCAAGATGGGCTCGCTCGAGCCTGTGGCTGCCTGCAGTCGGGCGGCCATCTTGCGGGCGTGCAGGGGGTCGACGCGGCTGTCGCCGGCGCCGCTCATGATCATCACCGAGGGATACTGCTCGCCGTCCTTGACGTTCTGATAGGGCGAGTAGTTGTAGATGTAGGGGAACTGCTCGGGGTTCTGGGCGGTGCCGTACTCGGGGATCCACAGCTGGGCGATGCTGAACTGGTCGTAGCGCAGCATGTCCAGGAGCGGCACGGCCGAGACGGCGGCCTTGAACAGGTCGGGGCGCTGGGTCACGGCCGCGCCGATCAGAAGCCCGCCGTTGGAGCCGCCGTAGCAGCCGAGCTTCTCCGGACGGGTGTACTTGTTCTCCACGAGCCACTCGCCGGCGGCGTGGAAGTCGTCGAACACGTTCTGCTTGCGGTCGAGCATGCCAGCTTCGTGCCACTCCGAGCCGAACTCGCCGCCGCCACGCAGGTTGGCCAGGGCGTAGACGCCACCATTCTCGAGCCAGAGCAGATTGCTCTTGGAGAAGCTGGGGGTCAGGCTGACGTTGAAGCCGCCGTAGCCGTAGAGGATGGTGGGGTTGTCCCCGTCGAGCTCGATGCCCTTCTTATGCACCAGGAACATCGGCACGCGGGTGCCGTCCTTGCTGGTGTACCACTGTTGCGAGACTTGATAGTCGTCGGGGTTGAAGCCTGGCACCTCCACCTTGCCCCAGATGCTGGTGGAGGCGCCGTTCTTCAGGTCGACCTCATAGACGGTGGGGGGCATGTTGAAGGAGCTGAAGCTGTAGTAGAGCTTGCCGTCCTCCGAGCTGGACAGCCCGGCCACCGTGCCCAGCGTGGGCAGGGGCAGCTCGCTCTGGCTGCGCCCGTTGAGGTCGGAGCGATACAGCTTGGAGCTCGCGTTCTCGAGGTAGCTCGCGATCAACTGGCCGTTGACGATGTCAAAACCCTCCAGCGTGCCCTCGGTCTGGGGCAGCACCTCGGCCCAGTTCTCCTTCTCGGGGCGCTCGAGGTCGATCTTGAGCAGCTTGTAGCGCGGGGCCCCGGCGTCGGTCTTGAGGTACAGCTGGCCGTCGGCCACCATGCCCTCGTAGGTGGCGGCCTCTCCGCTGACGATGGTCTTCAGCTCGTTGGTGCGCCGGTCGAGCACGTGCACGTCAGTGGCCGTCCAGCCCTTGGAGGTGGTGATGAGCAGGTGGTTGCCGTCAGGGGAGAGTTGCAGGTTGGGCCAGTGCTCCTTCTCCAACCCCTCTCCGAAGATGCGCGGATCATTGGCGCTATCGGTGCCGAGCTGGTGGAAGTAGACCTGGCGGTGGTAGTTTTCCTCGCCTGGCGGCACGCTGCCCGGAGTAGGGTAGCGGGTATAGTAGAAGCCGCTGCCATCCGGCAGCCAGGCCAGGCTGCAGGCCCGGGTGTTGGGGATCTCGTCGCTCAGGAGCTGGCCCGTCTCCACGTCCAGGATGCGCAGGGTGCTGCGCTCGTCTCCGCCCGAGGACCGGCCGTAGGCCACATAGCGACCGTCCTTGGAAGGGTAGTTCCAGTCCAGGGCCTCGGTGCCGTCCTGGCTCCACTGGTTGGGATCGAGCGCGGGCCGCTCGCCCTGCGCGTCGCGCACGTAGACCACGGGCTGGTTCTGATTGCCGTCTCGCTTCTGGAAGAAGACCCGCTCTCCATGCACGCTCGGCGAGGAGATGCCGCCGATGGTGATCAGCTGTTGCAGGCGGCTGGCGATGGCCTCGCGACCAGGGACGGCCTCGAGAACGCCTTTGGTGTAGTTGTTCTGGGCGCTCACCCAGGCCTGCACCTCGGCCGAGTTGGAATCCTCCAGCCAGCGATAGGGATCGAGCACCAGGGTACCGTGATAGTCATCGATCTGCAGGGAGAATCGGGTCCGAGGAGCCTCCTTCAGGGCGGTGGGCATCTCTTCGGTCAGGATGGTGGGCACCGAGGCCAGCAGGGCCTGCGGGGCGGTCGCGGGGGTCTGGGTCACGGGGGAGGGGCGGGGAGCTTCTGGGCGCGGGAAGGTGGCGCTGAGCTGGACCTTGTCGGCCGATTCCCTGGTGCGGACTTCCGGGGCCGAGAGGGTGGGACGCCGTGACCAGGGTGCCTGGGGCAGCGAGACAGGGGTTACCAGCATGGGATCCTCCACCAGTTGGTTGAACTGGATGCGAGGATAAACGCGCGCCCCGCCGGAGGGGATTACCGGCTTGTTACAACTCTGAGCCTACTGGTGGGCTCGCAGCAGCGGGCCGAGCCAGATGCGCTGAAGGCGCAGCCGGGCCTCGCGGTGGGTCTCGGGCGGTTTGCGATAGAGCACTCGGAAGCCGTCCCGGCGGGCCTTCTCGAGCAGATCGCGATCGCTCAAGCTCTCGTAGGCAGCCGCGTAGGATGCCTGGCAGAGCCCCACCAACCGGGTTGCGAAGCGGTCGGCAGCGCCCTCGAGCTGCTCGCGGAAGGGCGTCGGGTCGAACATGAACTCGCGCAACTGGTCGAACTCGTCGCTCAGAGTGTGCTCGTAGAGCTGCTCGAGCAGGGTCTGCAGGGCTCTGGAGAAATCCGGTGTGGCGGCGCTGAAGGCCTCGATCTTGCGGGTGAGAGCGTCGGTGATGTCGACCCCGGACTGCAGCACGTGATCGCGACAGGCGAGCAAGAGGCGCACCCGTCCCTCGTCGTCGAGTGCCTCGGCGGCCCGGTAGAGGTGCAGGTGCCGGCGCTTGACCTGAAACAGCGCGCTCAACAGGAAGAAACGCAGCTGGCCCTCGGGCAGCGATTCGACTTCCTGGTTCACGATCAGGGTTGCCTCCGGCTCGGGGGCGGCCCGCACCATGAAGCGTTCGGGGCCCTCATAGCGGTGCACGGTCAGTCGACCGAGCTTGAAGATGGCGTCGTTGTCCTCGTTGGCCTGCACCTTAGGCTTCCAGCCGTCAGGGGCGGGTTTACTCTGGTCGAGCCACTCGTGGAAACGAGGAGCGGGGAAGCGAGCGCTCACTTTGGCCCTGGTAATCAGGTTGTCCAGGAAGAGCTTGAGGATTCCGGGCTCGGCTTTGCTCCAGTTCTGCTCGAGAAGGTCGGGGTCGGCCTCGACCGGGGCCAGCGCGGCACCGGCCTCGCCCTCAGCCGCCTGGGCTCGCTCGAGCGAGCCTCTGCCCAGAGCCACGATGGCTCGGGCCACCGGAGCCTGATTTCGATGGCGATTCTCCTTGTAGATCTCGTCGAGGTGAGTGAACAGCCGATCCGAGTCTGCCACGCTGCCCATGTAGTTGCGCACGTAGGTGGAGCGGTCTTCAGGCGTGCCGGCCAGCAGACAGGTGAGGTAGTAGTCGATGCGTCCCTCGCCGCGAATGGGATTGGGAATGCGCTTGGCGCGCCGCAGGTAGTCGACCGCCTGCTCGGAATCGGCCAGGTGGAGCTCGGCCAGCTCCAACAGGCACCGTTTCTTCTCGGCCATGCTGCGCGACTGGCCGATGCGCTCGTTGAGCACGGTGGTCATCGTGGTGATGAATTGAGCGTTGTCCTTGGCCCGAATCATCACCGGCAGCATCCGGCGCCCGATCTCGTAAGCTTCCATCCAGCACGAGAAGCTGGCATAGTTGTAGAACAGGCCGGCTTCGACCTGGGCCACGTTGGGGTGATCTTGATGGAGCTTGGAGAAGAACTCGAACGATTCGTCCATGTTCAGGTGCTTGAGCATGGTCATGCCCTTCTCGACCTCGGCGAGGAGGGTGGCGTCCTGGGTAACCTGCAGGGGATTGGGGTCGGGCGGGAAGTCGAGCACTTCCACCGGGAGCTGGGCGTCGGATTCCTCCTCGACTTCGACCTGGTGGGCATGCACGTCATGGCTGGCCGTTTCCAGCACCTTGGCGGCGGCCGCGCTGTCCTGGTTGTCCTCCAGCTCGAGCTTGGCCAGCAGATCGGTAGCCGACAGGAAGACGGGCTCTTCCTTTTCGACCGCTTTCTCGGGTTCTTCTTCCGTCTCGAGCCGGGACAGAAAGCTGTCCACACTTTCAACGGGTGCGGAGGGTGGCTCGGGTGACCGGAGGATGAGCTCGGGCTCCGGTTCGGGCTCGGGTGAGCGGACGACGACCTCGGGCTCGGGCTCGGGCTCGGGTGAGCGAACGACGACCTCAGGCTCCGGCTCGGGCTCGGCGGGGCGGACCTCAGGCTCCGGCGCGGCTTTCACAGGCTCAGGCTTAGCCACCTCCGCCTCCGGCTCGCGCAGACGCACGGGTGCGGCCACCGGACGAGATTCCTCCGACTTTTCGGGCTCGGGAGCCGGGCGGGCGCTCAGCGTGACCCGGGCCGCGCCGCTCGCGAGCGACTGGCGGAACTCATCGAGCAAGGCCGTGAGGCGGCCGCGCTGCTCGGGGCTCTGGACCAATCGAGCAGCTGTGTCATCCAGGCTCTTCACGATCAGGTCCAACTCGTCGGCGTCGGTGGACTCGGGCTCGATGCCGCAGCGGTAGTAGACGCGATTGACCAGCACCTGGCCGGTGCTTCCAAGAACCTCGGTCATGGCGGCTGTCAAGACCTCTTGGGGCGAGCCTGTGAAGCTCTCGCCCGCTACCGAGGGTGCTTCGGAAGGGGCCGCTTCGGCCCGGCTGCCACCCTCGAGCACCACCTGCTTGAGCTCGGAGATGTTGCTTTCCAGAGTCTGAACCCGGGCCTGGCTCGAGGTCAGTTCCCGCCCCTGGGAGGCCAGCTCTGTCTTGAGCCGCTCGGCCTCCTGCTGGCTCAAGGAAAGCTCGCTCTGCAGACGGGCCGATTCGGCCCGGGCGCTCTCCAGCTCGTCTTTGGTCTTGCGCAGCTTCTCGCCCTCGGCTTTGCTCGATTCGCGCAAGCCCTGCAGGTGCTCTTCGCTTTCATGGAGCTGGGCAGCCAGCTCGTGGGCCCTCTTGTCCAGCTCATCGGCCCTGGTCTTCTCGCTCTCGAGCTCCTTGAGCCGGCGCTGAGCGACCTCCAGTTGGGCCCTGAGCTCGGCCTGGCCGGCTTCCAGCTCTTGCACCCGGGAGGCGAGTGTAGTTTTCCCTTCCTCCAGGCTGGCTGCCCGCGCCCTCTCGGCTTCCAGGGCTCCCTCGCGGCTGCGAAGGTCGGCTTCTAGCTCGGTCACCCGCGACTGCAGGTCGGCCAGCTCGGTACTGGCCTCCAGCAGGCGCGTCTGAAACGTCTGCTGGCGCTCTTCCAGGGCCTTCTGGGCCTCCTCGAGCTTCTTCTTGTGAGCCTCCAGCTCGCTGTTCAGCTGGCTCTCGCGTCCCTGGCCGGCTCTGAGGTTGTCTTCCAGATCCTCGAGCTGGAGAACCAGGTCCACGTTCTTCTCGCCGACCGCCCGGGACTCGCTTTGCAGACGCTCGCACTCGGCCTTCAAGAACTGGTTGGATTCGATCAGCTTGAGGTCGATGCTGCCGCTGGAGTAGGCGGAAAGCTGCTCTCGGAGCAGGAGGTTCTCCTCTTGCAGCTTCTGGTTCTGCTCTTCCAGAGCATTCTTGGTGCCGGCTTCGGACATCGGGTCCTCCTGCGCGAGGGAGTGCAGCGCGAATGCGCGGGAGAACCGCTTCGACCAGGGCTGGCGAGGGCCCTCCGTTACTTCTCCAGCAACACCGACAGTTGATCGAGCAACTGCTTGATCTCCTGATCCATCAACACGCAGCGCTTGCTGATGCCTTCCACCACAGGTCGTGCTTCCTTCTGAGCCAGCTCTTCGAACTGCAGTCGGGCGATGTCGATGCGAACGATCACGCGCTTCTCGAGGTCTTTCCGGGCGGCGCGCAGTTTCTGCAAGATGCGGATCTTGGCTGAGGGATCGGCGTCGGAGTGCTCGGCAAGTTGCTGCTGCATGTCCTCGGCCGCATCCTGCACCTCGCGGCGAGTGAACTCGAGCAATTCCAGGAGCTCATACCCGGGCAGGCCCTCGGAGGGGGCCAGACTGCTCGCTTCCCGCACCGCCATCGGGTTGGCGCTTTCCCGGAAAGCCGGGTCGTGCTTCTCCTCGACCTTCTGTTTCTCCGGCGGACGCAAGGAAATGCGTCGCATGCCATTCCCGGGGGAGGCCTCACCCAGCTTCCCCGGCATCAGCCGGCCTCCACACTCGGGGCAGTCGCGCAAGAAATTCCCGCTATTTTTCCGGCACGCCGGACAGTACACGAGACGCCTCCAGAGATCGGTGACCCCCCCTTCTACGGCTCCGTGCCTCAGCCCTCTCGGCTTGAAATTTGGAGTTCAGTCCGAAAGCTGAGCCTGAGAGTCCTCGGGCGGAGCGGGTGCCTGCCACTCGCGGATGCGCCTGACACCCAGAAAACGCTCCGCGAAGTAGCTCTCCTCCAGGCTTGACTCGACCACTCCCCGGCTGGAGCTGGCGTGCAGAAAGCGGCCGGGCCCGGTGCAGATGCCGACATGCGACGGACCGGGCTCGTAGGTGCTGAAGAACAGCAGATCTCCCGTTTGCATCTGGTCGCGGGGAACCTCGACGCAATCGGCAAACTGGAGATCGGCCGTGCGACGAAGCTCGTAGCCCCCGAGGCGGAACACTTCCTGGACGAACCCTGAGCAGTCCACTCCGTTGGGACTGACCCCGCCCCAGCGGTAGGGCGTGCCGACCAGGCGCCGGGCCAGGGCTACGAGCTCGGGGGGATTGAGGGGGCGCCCCGCCGGGGCCAGGATGGACTCGACTGGGGCCCAGGCTTTGCGACCATCGGGCAGGGTGACCTCGAGCCAGCCCCCGGTTGGGAGAGTCGCAAACCCGTGGCGGGGAATGAGCAACTCCTCGCCCACCTGCAGTCGGTCGCTGTCGCGGGCGTTGGCCTGACGCAGGCTCTCGAGGCGAACCTGGTAGAGCTTGCTGATGGACCAGAGGGTCTGGCCTGGCTCGACCTGGTGACGGGGCCAGCTGCTGGCGCGCGGTATCTGCAGGATCAGACCCGGCTCGAGTGTCTTCAAATCAACGTTGGGATTGGCCCGGGCGAGACTTTCTGCCGTCAGGCCGTAGAAGCGAGCCAGCGCTTCCACCGACTCGCCCTCCTGGACCTCATGGGAAACGGCTTCGCCAGCCAGGGCGCATCCCTGGAGCGCGAGCCACAGAATGGTGACCGCCAGGAAACGAAGCATTGAGGAAAATTACTCGCTCGGAACGAAGAACTCCTTTCAATCTTGAGGAGCCAGCTGATCGCATCGAGCTGCCATCACGAAATCGTTACGGTGCAGGTTCTTGATCTTGTGGGTCCACCAGCGCACGGTGACGCGTCCCCATTCGGTCAAGAGAGCCGGGTGGTGGTTTTGCTCCTCGGCCAGAGCGCCCACGCGATTGGTGAAGTCCAGCGCCTGGGCGAAGTTGCTGAACTTGAACACTCGCTCTAACTTGGGCACCGTATCGGAGTCCACCACGGTCCAGTGAGGGATCTCCTGCAGCCACCGGTCGCGTTCTTCGGCCAGGACGGGCGGGGCCCCGGCGTCACACGCCTCGCATCGCCCTTCACTCAGTCTGGTCATCGACTTTTTCCTCCTTGATCAACTGTCGCATGGCTGCGGCCAGGTGGAGCACGAGATAGCGGTCCTGAGGCGAGCCAATGCCTTCCAACTTCAGCAGCCCCTGGTCGCGGGTCAGGATGCCCAGGTAGCCAGTTCGGGTGGCCTCCACGATCACGACGTCGTTCAGAGGCACGTCCACCAACAATGGCTGGCCCTCGGGCTGAATCCTCAGTCCTTCCGGACCCAGGGTGACAATCAAGCCCCGCTGGCCGCCGGGAAGCGGCCGGGCCATGACCAGCTTGAAGCGATACCCATCGGTCAACCTTTCGGCCTCGGGCAGGGGATAGCGTCCCCGAACCAGCTTGGGATCGAGCTCCTCGAACTGGAGAAAGAAATTGGGTTTGTTGGGGGGATGGCCGTCCTTGAACAGCTTGGTTTCGCCACTGCGCACGAAGTAGCTCAGCGCGGCCGACATCTCGCGGGCTCGCTGGTAGACCACGAAAGGGTCTTTGTGGCTGAAGAACGGAATGCGTCGTCCCGAGGCGAACTCCAGGTCGACCTGGCTGGCGGGGTAGTCCACGGTCAGACCACGGAACGCACCGTGTCGGTAAGCTCGGCCAGGAATGAGGCCGGAGGTGTAGAGCTGCAGACGGTCCTGGGTAACTCGGAGGCGGTCGGGCAGGAGCACCAGCATCACCCCGGTCAGGGTGACGAAGGCGAAGAGCATCAACATCAAGACTCGCACCGGGTCGTTGGGAGCGAGCTCTTGCGAGCGCGCCACACCCACCAGCATGGCCGCTCCCAGCAAGAGCATGGCGGCCCCGGCGCCGAGCAACCGGCGATTGCCGCTGAACCAGATCACGCGGCCCTCGAGCGCCTCGCTCAACGGGCCGCCTGAAGGGCCTCCAGCGCCTCCAGCACCTGCTGGTCGTGTCCGTCCACCGAGACGCGCTTCCAGACCTTGCGCACCACGCCGTCGGGGCCGATCAGAAAGGTGGAACGCTGGATTCCCATGGACTTCTTCCCGTACATGTTCTTCTCGCGCCAGGCTCCATAACGCTCCGCCACCTGGTGGTCGCGGTCGGCGAGCAGGGGAAAGTTCAGCCCGTACTTGTCTCGAAACCTGCCATGGCTCTTCTCGTCATCCGGGCTGACCCCCAGCACCACCGCGCCGTGGCGAGAGAGATCAGACTGTCGATCACGAAAATTACAGGCCTCTTTGGTGCACCCCGGAGTGTCGTCGGCGGGATAGAAGTAGAGCACCACCGGCTGGCCCCGCAGCACTTCGAGGGACACTTTCTGGCCCTGGTCGGACACCAGGGTAAATTCTGGCGCGGTTGCGCCTTCCTCGATCCAGTCCACGGTCAAACCTCCTTGTTGCCCAGGCAGGCTCCACTGGGAACCTTGCACTTCTTCTTGCCCAGAATGCGTTCATCGGTGTTGGCGTGAACCACCACATTGCGCCCCAGCACCGCCTGGGCGGGAATTCGGCTATCCTTGCCGATCAGGGTCAGTCCGGTGTTGAGCATTTCGGGCATCTCCTGGTTGGCGGTGTTCTCCTCACCAGTTCCCACCAGTGCCTGGGCGCCTACCCGCACTCTCTTGTCCAAAATGGCCCGGTCCACCACCGCTCCGGCCTCGATGACGGCGTCGTTGAAGATGATGCTGTCGCGGACCACAGCTCCCTCAGCCACATAGACGCCCGGAGAGAGCACGCTGCGCTCCACCACGCCCTCGATTCGGCAGCCGTTGGAGAGCAGCGTGCCATCCACCTGGGCGCGAGGCCCGAGCTTGACGGGGGCGCGGTCCTCACTGCGAGTGTGCACCACCCACTCGGCGTCATAGAGGTCCAGAGCCGGATTCTCGCCTAGCAGGCTCATGTTGGCCTCCCAGTACGCCTGGGCCGTGCCCACGTCGGCCCAGTAGCCGGTGTAGGTGTGGGCGGCCACGTGCAGCTTGTGTTTGGTCAGAGCCGGCATCACGTCCCGGCCGAAGTCGATGAAGTCGTTCTTTTCCAGCAACTCGATGAGGAGGCTCTTGGTGAAGACGTAGATCCCCATGCTGGCCATGGTCTCGCTGGTGCGGCGGGGCTTCTCCTCGAAGCGCACGATGCGGTCACCCTCCAGGGTGACGATGCCGAAACGGTGGGTTTCGTGCCGGCTCACCCGGCGAACGGCCACCGTCACGTCGGCTTTCTCGACCAGGTGCTGGCGCAGCAGGGGGCGATAGTCCATGAGGTAGATGTGGTCGCCGGCCAGCACCAGCACCAGCTCCTCGTCCTGGGTCTTGAGAAAGTCGAGATTGCGGCGCACCGCGTCGGCGGTGCCCTTCTGCCAATCTCCGTAGGGACCGCCTTGATAAGGCTGCAAGAGGTGCACCCCGCCGGAGCCCAGGTCGAGATCCCAGGGCTTGCCGGTCCCCACGTGGTCGTTGAGGCTGCGCGGCCGATACTGAGTCAGGACGGCCACGTTGTAGATGTCGGAGTTGACGCAGTTGGAGAGCACGAAGTCGATGACCCGGAACTTGCCCCCGAAGGGGATGGCCGGCTCAGCTCGGACCTCGGTTAACACGCTGAGGCTGCGGCTCGAGCCGCCCGCCAGGATCATGGCTACCGCGTTGGGCATATCGTCCTCACACCGTCTTGCCATCGGCCACCCGGCCGTTGGCGGGGAAATGCTGCTCGCCTCGCGAGCTGTTGATCAAGACGTTCCGTCCGATGATGGCCCGCTCGGGAATGGAGGCGCTTTTGCCCACGACGGTGATGCCCGCAAACAATTTGTCGGGCATCTGGGCGTTGGCCACGCTCTCATTGCCGGTGCCCACCACGGCCCCGGCTCCCACGTAGACGTCCTTGTCCACCACCACTTTGTCCAAACGCGCCCCTGGCCCCACCCAGGTATCGTTCATTACCACGCTGTCCTTGATGACCGCTCCCGGGCTGACGTAGACGCCCGGGCTGAGGACGCTGTTCTCGACCAGGCCTCGGATCACGCAGCCGTTGGAGACCAGGCTGCTGAGCACCTTGCCCTGGGGGCCGATCTTGACGGCCGGACGCTCTTCCGACTTGGTCAGGATCGGCCACTTGTCGGTGTACAGGTCCAGCGTCGGATTGGGCTTGGTCAGCTCCAGGTTGGTGGCCCAGTAGCTGTCGATCGTGCCCACGTCCACCCAGTAGCCCCCGCCGTAACGGAAGCTGTAGACCCGGTTGCCGGCAGAGATCATGCCGGGGATGATGTGCTTGCCGAAATCCAGATCCGGATGCTTGGGGTGGGCCTCCAGCAGGCGCTCCTTCAAAACCTCGGCCGAAAAGACGTAGATCCCCATCGAAGCCAGGTTGCCCTTGTCTTTGTCCTTGGGTTTCTCGAAGAACTCCACGATGCGATCGTCTTGATCGGTGCTCATGATGCCGAAGCGGTCGGTCTCCTCCAGCGGCACCTGCATCACGGCCACGGTGAGGTCGGCGTCCTTGTCGATGTGCTGGGCGATCATGGGCCGATAGTCCATCTTGTAGATATGGTCACCCGACAAGATGACCACCAGGTCGGCGCCCTGGCTCTCCAGGAAGTTGAGGTTCTGGAGCACGGCGTCGGCGGTGCCTCCGTACCACCGCTGGCCCTTCTTCTCCTGGTAGGGCGGCAGCAAGCGCACTCCCCCTCGAGCACGATCGAGGTCCCAGGGCTTGCCGATGCCGATGTGGTCGTTGAGGCTGTGGGGGCGGTACTGAGTCAGCACTCCCACCGTGTGGATGCGGCTGTTCACGCAATTGGACAGGGTAAAGTCGATGATGCGGAACTTGCCAGCGAAGGGGACGGCGGGTTTGGCGCGCTCTTCCGAGAGGGTCGTGAGGCGGGTGCCCGCCCCACCGGCCAGGAGCATGGCGACGACTTTCATCATCAGCGCCGCTTCGCGACCTTGCCCGGGGGTATCCTCCGCTGGCGCAAGACGAGCCAGGCCAGGCCGGCCAGAGCCAGGTTGGCTACCGGATGGACCCAGGTGATGGGCAGGGCTACCGGCAGGCAGCCACAGTCAATCTGAAGGCCTCGCACCAGCGTCAGCGAGGTGACCACCACGAAGGCAAGCGACAGAGCGGCGGCCAGCAAAGCCGCGCTGCGCCTCAGGAAGCCGGTGGCCAGACAAAATCCGATGAGGACTTCCAGCCGGGGTATGACCAGGGCCACCAGGGTGACCAGGGAGGAAGGAACCAGTTGGTAGGCGGCTACCTGGGCAGCGAAAAGCTCGGGGCCAGCCGCCTTGGGCAGCCCCACGCACACAAAGAAGATTCCCAGGACAACGCGCAGGGCAATCACGGCAGGGTGGGCCCTCCAGCTTCCAGCCAGGCCGGCCAGCCATCCGACAGCACCGCTGTGGGACCAACTCGTCTTCGACTCAAGGCTTCAGCCAGACGGGCGGCTGCGCCACATTCCGGCCCGTCGCAGTAGACCACCAGGAGCCGGCCATAGGGAAGCAGTGCGGCCGCCTCCGGGCCCGCATCCGGGCTCAGGTTCACGGCCCCAGGAATGTGCCCCGCCTCATAACGCTCGCTCTCGCGGGCGTCCACGAACACCGCCTCCCCGCGGGCAAAGAGCTCCAGGGCGGTGGCCACCTCCACCTCCTTGACCCGAATCGGGGCCCGGTAAGGGGTCAAGAGAGCCAGTTTGGGACCGAGCAACTGCACCTGGGCCAGCGACAGGCTGGTAGCCAGCACCACCAGTGCCACAGCTCCAAGCAAGATGTCCCTCACGGCACCACCTGACCCGAGTAGCGCAGATAGATTGCGGGGTTGCCCGCTCCACCGCTGAGCGAGAGCACGCCCACCAGAGGGCCTGCGCGCGTCCCCCGAGCGGTCACCTTCAGTTGATAGCCGCCGGGCACCCGAACCGGAGGGCTGATCTCCAGGGAAGGATCGGAGGGGGTGCTGACCCGGTAAGTCCAGTTGGCCTCGCTACGGGTCGGGTAGACAAGCACAGTGCGAGTGGTCTGGGCGCCCAGCTTGAGCGTGCCAAAGTTGAGGGCCGAGGGATCGGCCAGATAGTCCGGCTGGATCGAGCCTCGAAGCGAGAGAACCAGGACTCCCTCGGGCCGGGTATGGACCCGGACGGTCTTGTGGAAGGGGCCGATCAGTTTGCCGCTGGTGAAGCGGACTTCGACGGCGCTGGATTGCCCGGGAGCCAGCTTGTTCTCGGCCACCAGGGCGGCGGTGCAGCCGCACGAGCTCTGGACCCGCTCGATGCTCAGGGGTTGATCGGAGACGTTGGTGACGGTGTAGACGTGGCTGACCTGGCTGCCCTGGGACAGCCTTCCGAAGTCGTGATCGGAGTCGGGCGAGGTAAGCGGTCCCGGGGAGTCGCTTAAAACCACCGGGCGCGGCTGCCACAGGTCGCGAGTCGGTGGGGGCTGGACCGCCGCCCAGGCGAGACTGGCGCCGATGTGCAGGCTGCCAAGCAAAATGATGGCCCAGAGAGTTCGGCGCAGGCTTTCGGAGATCGTATCCATGGCAGGGGTGGTTTCTCAGGCGACCAGGGGCTTCCTGGCGATCTTGTAACCAAAGGTTGGCAATTGGGACCTGACGTTCAGGGCATGATGGCGGCGCACAAAAAGATAGATAGAGATTTGAATGAAGAGAGGGTTTCGTCATGCTTATCACCGCCGCTTCCAACCCCAGCTCCATTGCTTCCGGCCGGGCTCTCAGCGCCCCCACCGCATCGGTGGGCGGATTCGTGGACGGCTATCAGGCCGGCTCGCTGGTCGAGCCCCCGCCCCCGGGATATGACCCCACCAGCCCGGAGGCAATGAAGGTCAACACCGTGGCCGCAGCCG
The DNA here is from genome assembly GCA_045863235.1 of Candidatus Xenobia bacterium. Classification (GTDB taxonomy): domain Bacteria; phylum Vulcanimicrobiota; class Xenobia; order Xenobiales; family QWHO01; genus QWHO01. The sequence goes on from BTUM01000021.1 coordinate 77,914, forward strand.
GCATGGTCGCCGGACTTGCCGGGGTGGTGGCCGGCCTGGCCGGAGGAGTGGTCGGGGGAGTGGCCGGAGCCATCGCAGGCGGCGCAGCTGGTTTTGCCCTGGGCCGTTTTGCCGGACTGGCTTACGATGTCAGCAACCTGGGCGGAACCGACGTGACCAACAAGACCAGCGCGGCCGGAGCCATCGTGGGCGCCGCCGCAGGAGCATTCGCAGGACTCAGCACGGGCTCGCCTCTGGCCGCGGTCATCCTGGGACTGGCGGGAGGCGTCGGGGGTGCCTGGGGCGCGGCCATGGTGGTCGATCCCTGAGCGCATAGACTGTCAACAACAGGTTCTCTACAGTCCCGCGCGTTCTCGTTCTGAGCATCAACGCGCGGGATTGCCTTTTCGCGGCGGAAAGCTTACTTCTTCTTCTTCTGACTCGAGCCCAGCATGGCCTGGACTCCGGCCGGGATGTGCTTTTTCAGCTCCGGGAACTCATTGAGCAAGGTGGCCAGGGCGGCCAGGTCAATCTTGCCCGGCCCTTCGGGCAAAGCGTCGATCACCGCTGAGGGAAGGCGCTTGCGAAAACCCGGGAAGTTGGTGATCACGTACTTGAGGGCCACACCCACCCGGGGCTGCTCCTGCAGCATCTGGAGCAGCCGAGAAGTCAGGGCGTCGCTCATCACTGCCTGCGCCTCGTCGGCTCCTTTGGCGGCCGCCACCGCACCCACCAGGTGGGGAGGGAGGACCCGGGCCACCTGGGGATTCTGGGCCAGTTTCTGGCGCAGGAGCTCGCGCAGCTCGGGAGTCAGCTGACCTTTGAGCGCCTCGGGCGTGGAGAGCGCGCGCACCAGCTCGTCGGGCAAGAGGTTGGCGAAGAAGGGCGAGCTCTGCACGATCTTGGCCAGGTACTGGACCACTTCGGGTGAGAGTCCCGGTCCCTCGTGAGGGGCCTGGGCAGCCATGGCGCTCTGGACGATGGACCGAGGAGGCTGAACGGTTCTGGTCGGAGCCTTGACGGGCGGGGCAGGCTGGAGGGGCTCAAAGCGAGGGCGCTCCTCAGGGGCCTGCGCTGGCGCCACGATGGGCTCGAATTGCAGCTCTTCCGGGCGATCTTCCAGCGGCTCGGGCGGCTCCATGGCCAGGCCCTCGGGGGGGGTCGCGGTCGTCGTTTCGTGAGCCAGATGGCGAGGACCCGAGCTCATGGTCAGGCCCTGGGGAGCCGCGGTCAGGCCCAGAGCCTGCGATCCGGCCCCCAGTTTCAGGCCCTGTCCGGCCGCACTGCTGGTGAGTCCCATGACCCCGGCACTGCTGGTCAAGCCCTGCACCCCGGCGCTTGACAGACCCCGCGCGCCCAGGGTCAAGCCCTGGGCTCCCGACGCCAGCGTGAGACCCTGGACCGAGCCCAGAGCCAGCCCCTGCACACCTGTGGGGGTCGAGGTTCGGGCCATCGCTGGGGTCGATGGGCGCCTGCTGACCTGCTGGCGAGGTTGCACCCTCGGAAGCACGGTCAATGCGAACTCCTCGCGATGGTGGTTGGAGCCGGAGGAATCACCCACTTCCACCCGTAGATACCACTCGTAGTCGAGCCGGCGGCCCTGGAAACTGGTGGGAGCACGGTCTGGCAGGGAAAAGCTCACCGATCCAGTCTGGTTCTCGTCCAGGCTCACCGTCACCGGACCGCCCAGATCCTGGCGCTCGGTCTTGCCCCCTCCCCGAACCAGCACTCCATACCATAGGTGGGCTTCTGGAACCGCCTTGCGGGCGGCCACCCGCAAGGTTCCGGTGACCCGGTCCCCGAGCATCAGGCCGGGGACCCCATCGTAGACCGGGATGTCCAGCTCGATCCCGCAGTTGATCTGCGAGCCCACCGGGAAGATCCCGAAGAGCAGGTCGCTCTTGAATGTACGAGCCAGCGTGCGCTGCTCGTGCCCGGCTGGAGGAAGGCCGCCCGAACGAGCCCGGCAGCACTGGATGGTCAGGCTGCGCCGGGCCGTCCCCACGGCCAGGTCGAATCCGCTCAAAACTTCAGCCCGCAGCTCGTAGGTCAGCGAGTGCTGGGCTGACCCAACAGATGGAGGCGTCTGGGGTGGAACGTCGATCTGGCAGCTGTAGCTCAGCGTCTGGCCACGCTGCAATCTGACGTCGCTCTGGTCCACCACCAGCTCGACCACGGGGTAATCCTCCACTCTCGGGCCGTGACGCCCGGGAACGGTCTCCATCACGATCAGTCGCAGCAGAACCCTTTCGAACTCGACCGCTTCGCGGGCCGAGCCGGTGATGCGAACATCCAGGCTCTGACCTGGCTCGGCGTATTTGTTCGAGTCGATGCGCAGCCGCAGCTGCTCGGAGACGATGGCGGTGGAAGGCACGGGAAGATCTTCCTCAGACGGCCCCGGTCAACCTGCGGGCCAGTCGATTCGTACCGCCCCCAGAAAGGCGCCCAGCTTCTCCACGGCCTGCTCCAGGGCCCGGCGTCTCGAAGCAGTTGGCTTGCTGTCGGCTTCCCACCAGACGCCTTGAATCTCCAGCGTTCTGCGGGCTCGGTGCAGTTTGGGATCGAGCCGGGCCACGAAGCGGTCTCGCTCGAGCACAGGCAGCACGTAGTATCCGTAGACCCGCCTGGGAGCCGGCACGAAGGCCTCGAAGCGGTAGTCGAAGCCGAAGAGCCTCAGGGCCCGCTTGCGGTCGCGCAGCACCGGGTCGAAGGGGGAGAGCAGGCGCATGCCGGAGGGTGGATCGCCGGGCTCTTTCAGCCTTTCGGGGAGGTCCTCCAGGGCGTAGTACTCGCGTCCCTGCATCCTGACCTTGCGAGCGTGCCGAAGGCACCAGCTCCGGGCTCGAGCCAGATCCAGGCAAGCCCAGTAGCCGGCGATCTCGGCCGGGGTGGCCAGGCCAAGCCGTTCGAGCGCGGATCGGCAGGCCCAGTCGAGGTGCTCGTGAGGGCTCGAAGGACTGGTGGGAGGCAGCACTCGATGGCTCAGGTCGTAGACCTTCTGGAAGTTCTCACGGGTCCGGATGGCCAGCTGGCCGGTGCGCCAGAGGTACTCCAGGTAGGCCTTGGGCGCCTTCCAGCTCCACCAGCCGCCTGGCTCGGAGCCACCCTCGAAATCACGCGAACGCAAGGGCCCCTCTCGCTCGATCCGGCCCAGGATAGCCTGGCTGCCTGCCTGCCAGTCCGGGCCCAGACGCTCTTCCCACCAGCGATGCCTCTGCACCCGCTCGCTGTAGCGCTGGTAGCGGTGGTGCCAGTGGGCCAGATGCCGGATGGGGATCACAGAGGCGTCGTGGGTCCAGTGCTCGAACAATCGGCGCTCGGACAGGAGGTTGTCGAGCCAGGAGCGCTGGTAGCCGTGCAGGCGCGACCAGAGGGTCAGATGGTGAGCCCGCTCGACCACGTTGATCGAGTCCACCTGCACGAAGCCGAGCTGGTCGATCAGCCGCTCGAGCTCTGCCTGGCTGGCCCGCCGCCGAGGCGGGGCAAGCAGGCCCTGGCCGCGCATCAGAAGGCGCCGGGCGTCCTGAACGGTCAGCTCGAGCATGGTCGTCGGCAGGCTTCGCCCTGCCCGGCCAGAAATGCCTGCCGTGCACCGTCTGACTGCGCTCGAGCTGGTCGGGCTGCTGGCCCGTGGGGAGCTTTCTCCAGGCGAGCTGCGCGACCATTACCTCTCTCGCATCCAGCGCTACAACCCGCAGCTCTCCTGCTACCTGCATGTCGCCTCCGGGACGCTGGCCGAGCGCTACCCGGGCCCTCTCCACGGCCTGCCGATAGCCTTCAAAGACCTCACTCCGGTGGCCGGAATGCTCTGTACCAGCGGCTCGCTGCTGCACCAGGACGAGCTGGCTGAGCAAGACGCGGTGGTGGTGGAGCGAGCACGACAGGCCGGGGGGGTGGTGCTGGGCAAGACCAACACTCCCGAATTCGGTTTCAAGGCCGTGACCGACAACCAACTGGCCCCGCCCTGTCGCAATCCCTGGAACCTGGCTCGAACCAGCGGCGGCTCGAGCGGTGGTGCAGCCTGCGCTGTGGCAGCCGGCCTGACCCCGCTGGCCGAGGGAACGGACGGCGCCGGCTCCATTCGCATTCCGGCAAGCTATTGTGGGGTGGTAGGGCACAAACCAAGCCGGGGGTTGGTGCCCCGCTACCCGGTGCCGGATGCCTTCTATACCCTCAGCCACATCGGCCCCATTGCCCGGAACGTGTCAGACTGCGCCTTCTTGCTGGGCATCATGGCCGGCTACGACGAGCGCGATCCCCTCTCTTCGAACCAGCCGCCGGTCGACTATCTCATTGACCTGGAACACCCACCAGTGCTGCGCCTGGGGTGGAGCCCCGACCTTGGCTACGCCCGGATCTCCAGCCAGGTGCTCGACCGGCTCGAGCCGGCGGTGCGCTCCCTGGGAGACGTGGTCCCCCTGCAACTCGATTGGCCGGACCCCGAGCCTCTGGAGCTGGACTTGTGGGCTCTGACCTACGCCGGACGCCTGGTGCCCGACGAACGACTCGATCCCGAATTGCTCGAGATCGTGCAGCGTGGCCTGGAGATTCCGGCGCGGCGGGCCGCCCAGGTCAGCCAGGAGCGAACAGCCTTCTATCATCGCGTGCGACGAGTCTTCCACGAGGTCGACATCCTCTTGACCCCAACCATGCCCACGGGAGCCTTCGCTGTCGAGTTGCAGCGGCCGGCTGGCAGCCGCACCCTGTTCGGTTGGACGCCCTTCACCTATCCATTCAATTTGACGGGAAACCCAGCACTGACGGTCCCGGTGGCTCTGGATGGGGATGGAATGCCGCTGTCGCTGCAGATCGTAGGAAGACCTGGGGCAGATCGGCATGTGCTCAGGCTTGGACGCGTCCTCGAGCAACGATTAAGTTTTTCTAATATGTTACCGCTGTCAACATTCCCGTAACCTTTGAGCCGAGGTTGTGACAAACTCGTCCATCCTGTTTACCTGGTGTTCACAATTTTTACATCTTGTTCAGAGGGTGGGACTCGGAACCGGTCGCCTTCCTGAGTAGTCTGGAAGCAAGAGACTTCTCCCTGAGGAGCGCAACGAATGGAAACGAGCCATCACCGTGAAGCCCACCGCAACAGCTACCGTCATCGCCTCGAAGGCTGCGCCTATCTGCGAGCCGGTCACGGCGTCTTTCGCCGCTGCCAGCTCGTGGATCTGAGCGAGACCGGGGTCGGCATCTCGAGCCCATCCGCCTTCGACGACCCGCCCACCCAGATCACCTTCCGGGTGCAGGGCTCTCCTCCGCTGATCTTCCAGGTCCGCCCCGTTTGGCAAACCCGTGAGGCCGGTCAGCATCGTCTTGGACTCGAGCTGGTCCCAACTGTCGGCAGCAGCGATGACCGCACCCTGAAACGCTGCCTGGACACCCTGCCGCTGGAGTTCAACTCCACCCGACGCGGTCGTCGCCGTCTCTGGTTCCGTCGCAAGCTGAAGGCCAGCTGATCGACAGGACCTGCTCGCCCGGCGTCAAACCCTTTGTTGATGGGGCTCATCCTGCTTGTCCTGACCTGCTTTCTGGTCGGCTGCCAGGGTCCGCCGCCTCCCCTGGAGCTTCATCAAGCTGCTGCCTCCGGCCAGATCGAAGTCATGCAATCGTGCCTGAAGCGGGGCTCGAGCCTGGAGGAGCGTGATAGCAAGGGGATGACCCCCCTTTTCTGGGCCGTTCAGAAGAACCAGCCAGAAGCAGTAAGGCTCCTGCTCGCCGAGGGGGCTGACCCCAACACGCAGACGGAAAGCGGGTCGACCTCCTTGCTCTACGCCGTGCAACTTGACGACGCGGCCATCGTGCGTGAGTTGCTGAAAGCGGGCGCGCGAGTGGAGCTGGCCGACCTGGGCGGGTTGACCCCGCTCTCGATCGCCTCCCTGCGCGGACAATCCGAGCACGTCCGGGTCCTGTTGCAGGCCGGAGCCCCGGTGGACGCGCGCGACTACAAGCAGATGACTCCCCTGACCTACGCGACCCAGAGCGGTCATTTTGAGGTTGTGAAGATTCTGCTGGCCGCAGGAGCCGATGTCGACGCCCAGGACGAGCAGGGCAGGTCAGCGCTGATGACCGCCTGCCTGCAGGCTCGCGAAGACATTGCGCAGGCCCTGCTGGCCAGGGGCGCCAGGGCCGACTTGGAGGACCGGGAAGGAGCGGCCGCTCTCCAGTTCGCCTGCAGCACCGGGTCGACTCGACTGGTCGAAGCCCTGCTCGCGGTGGGAGCCGACCCCTCCCACCGTGACGAGGCCGGTCGGACTCCTTTGATGGCTGCGGCTCAGGCCCAAAGCCCCGAGGTCGTCGCCATCCTGATCAAGAAAGGTGCCCGGATCGGGGCAAAGGATCTGGCTGGCAACACCGCTCTGACCCTGGCTCGCTCGGGCAAGAATCCCCGGATCGTCGAGCTGTTGGAGCAGGCCTCTCGTTAATGTGATTGGTCTTAACCTTTAGAAGCTGGATGCCAGCTGGTAGATGGGCATGAAGGCGGCCAGCAGCACGAAGGCCACCATCGAGCCGATGACGCAGAGCACGACCGGTTCGACCAGGCGCGAGATGGCGTCCAACCCGCGCACCATCTCCTCGTCGTAATAGTTCGAGAGGCGGTCGAGCATCTTCGGAAGAGTGCCTGTCTCCTCACCCACGTAGACCATTTCCAGGGCCATGGGAGGGAAGAGCCGGCCCTTGTCGGCTACCCTCAGTCCGGCGGTCAGCCGCTTGCCCTTGCGGATCGCGTCAAGCTGAGCGATCGCCGTGTTCTGCAGCAGCACCCGATTGAGGCTCTTGCCCATCAGGGCCAACGAGGTATCGGCTGTGACTCCCGAGTCGATCAGGGTGCCGAAGGAGCGGAAGTACTGGGCCAGCATGCGGCGCCGAATCTGGAGGCCATACCAGGGAATGCGGAGCATGATCTTCTCCAGGGTGAGACGGCCACGGCGGGTTCGGCTCCAGTGGAAGAAGAGCCAGCTCAAAGAGAGCACCGGGCCGATACCGGTGAAGAAGACCACCGTACCGTAGGTTTCCAGGAAGCCGGTGATGTCCATGAGCTTCTGGGTGGCCCAGGGCAGCTCCACCTGAAGATCCACGAACAGGCCTACGAACTTGGGGATCATGTAGGTGAAGATGAACCCCACCAGCACGCCGCAGGCGCTCAAGAGCACGACCGGATAGATGAGGGCCTGCTTGAGCCGCAGCCCGTACTCGAACTCCTTTTCGAGATGCCCGGCGCAGTTGTCCAGCGTCTCGGCCAGACGCCCGGTGTGCTCGCCGATGCGCACCGAGCCCACGACGAAGTAGCTGAAGAACTCGGGGCTTCGCATCATGGCCTGGGAGAGGGAGTAGCCCGAGTTGACGTCGACCTGCAGTCGCTCGACGGCCTTGCGGAACATGGGGCCGCCGTGCTGAGGCATCAGTGAGTTGAGAACCCGCCGGATCGTCACTCCGGCCGCGACCATGGTCGCCATCTGACGCACAAACAGAACCAGCAGGGAGGGCTTCACCGGTTGGATGAGATACCAGATCCAGTGCTTGGGTTTGACCAGGTCCACCCGGATAACCGTGTATCCTCGCTCTTGCAGACGTCTGGCGGCCCGCTCGACGGTGGCTGCATGGACCTCGCCGGAAACTTTGTTGCCTTCGCGGTCCTTGACGATGTAGAGAAACTCGGGCATCAGTACTTCTCCACCAGGACCCGACGCAAGATCTGGAACTCGGGCTCTCCGTCGCTCTTTGGTTTGCCGTTGTAGTAGACGTCGACATACTGGGGGCCGACCAGAAAGACCAGCTTTTCGCCCGGCTCGAGCCAGGCTAGATGCTGCTCCACCCGGTTGTTGCGCCGAACCAGGATTTCACTCTTCTGGCCGGCGAGCGGGGTGGTGGCCAACAGCAGGGAGCCAAGAGTGTCCCAATCGGTGACACGGTTTTTGATGCGCGGCAGAGTATACACGACCTGGTCTTCCCGAACCGTGTAGATGCGGGCGTTCTGTAACTCGGTCTCGACCTTGTCGAGCGTGATAGCCACCCGTCGATAGGTAGCCGATTTCTTGTCCCGATGCCGGGTCACCCCGCTGGCATAGACGTAGAAGCCAAGGATCAAAGACATGATCAGCAAGAACAGGAAGGAGACGACCATCAGCTCCACCAGGCTTGTGCCTCGTCTTCTGATCACGCTCACCACCCAGCGTAGTGCCGCTGAGCGCGGCACGAGTCGAGCAGGATGGATTGGGTTCCGTTGCGGTCCTTCCACTCTTCCAGGGCCTGATGGTAGTCGACCCCATTGGGCACGGCAAAGGGCGGGGGCGTGGGCGGCACTTTGGTCAGCTCCACGCCCTTGAGGTAGTCGAAGGGGCGGTAGACGAGCTTGGGCGGCGCCTCGAACTCGCCGAACAGGGCCCGGCCAATCTTCTTGCTGGCCAGCCCGTGGCGAAACTCGCGCTGCTCGAGCTTGAGTCCGCTGTGGATCAACCGGATGTGCAGGCTTACATAGCCAAAAAGAGCGATGGATAGAAACAGCAGAGCGATCATGCACTCGGCCAGGGTGAAGCCCATGAGCGTGCCTCTTGGAACGGGCTTCCGGCCGCGCGAGGTCAGAGCGTAATGTTTTCTTGACAACGAGGTTAGCGGCCAGACCTCACGGCGCGCCCTCATCGGTTGATCAGGATGGGCACATAATGTGAGCGCCGCTCTTCCTTGCCGGAGTAGACAGCCAGAGCCAGCTGGCTGACCTCCAGAGTGCTGTTGGTGCCCACGCTCAAGCCCATGCGCTCGTCATGGGCAGCCAGGCTCTGGTGGCCCTGCAGTCCCATGGGCCAGACCTGCCAGCCGGTCTCGGTGTTGTAGCGCACCAGCACGCTCAAGAAGTTGGTCGAAGCGACCGGTTTATCGCCTCCCAGCAGCTCTTGCAGGGTGCGACCACTGGGCTCGTCCAGGGTCTTTTTGAGGCGGGCGAAAGTGTAGAAGTCCTTCTGGAAGCCGGTGGCGTTATTGACTCCGGGCAGAAGGTCGAGCTCCATCGAGAGGCCCTGCTCGCACACCACATTCTGCAGGCTGCCCTGTTCGAGGATCTCTCCCATGACCTCGCCCCGCTGGTAGGAAAGGTCAGGGTTGAGGCCGGTCAAGACGGTGCGCGAGCCGGCCTGGTCGGAGAAGGCGCCACCACTCTCGTAGAGCCGGACTCGATCGCCGAAAACGGCGATTCCCTGGGAGATTCCCTGGCTGCGAGTGGACGGGTTCCAGTCCGTGCTCGAGCCGACCAGCAACTGGCTGGGGTTGTCGGACTGGAAGGCGTAGACCCTGGCCTGAGCCACCGCCAGGGTTCCTTTGCTGGGCCGGGGGCCCTGGCTGATCACCGGCTCGCTGAGGGGATCGTTGACCTTCATCAGGTCCACCACCCGGTTCCACTTGCTCTGATCAAAGGCCAGAACGCATGGCTCGCGATAGAGCTCGGCGTCACGACGCTCAGGGTTGTTGACGATCTCGCCGGCCACCACTTGCACTCGATTTTGAAAGCGAATCCCACGATAGAGGTAGTGGGTGGCGTGGCAATAGACAACGCCTTCTTCGGCCGCGATGGCCGGTCCGTCCAGCCCCCACCATTCCATGACCGGGCCCTGGAACAGTGAGTCGGTGTAAGTGACCGTGTTGGGTCCGGCTGTTACTGTCACCCAGTTGGGCGTTCCATCGGGCTTCCCGTCGATCGTAGCGGGTAGATCCACTCCGTCTTGCAGGGTGGTGGGGTCGGCGATGTCGTTCCACTTGACCGCCTGTCCGTCGAAGGTCATGTAGAGCAGGTGCTCATGTTCGGTGGTGGTCAGGGGTTGACCCTCGCCGATCACCGGGACCATTGTGCCGGATGGGCCGGGAGTGAGCGTGAAGTCATACACTGTGGGAGGCGGCTCGGCTGTCCCCTTGGGGGCCATCACGAAAAGCGGACCACCACGCGCCGCCAACCAGCTGTCCATCCGCGGGAGGGCCCCCAGGCTGGCCCATTTGAACGAGGGACCGAGCGCGAAAAGATTGCCCCCCGCATCCTTGGCAAAGAGGAAGGGGAGCCCGCTCACGCCCTCCAGACCCAGGGTCAGCTCTTCCAGGATGAAGCTGCGGTCGGCGCCCAGAAATCCTGACGAGCCTGTGGCCTTCAACTCCTTGAGCAGCTTGTCTCCGGTGCCGCCGAAACGCCCGTCATAGTTCTCCAGGCTGACGCGGACCTTAGCGCCCGAAGCCAGCTCTTCCGAGTAGCTGGCCACCTCGGCGGCCGCCTCGGCCGACTCTCGCAGTTTGACCAGGCAGATCTCCGACCCCGCTCGGGCTGCCAGTTGCGCCCGCAAGCGATGATCGACGGTGAGCGACAGCAAGATGTCCTGCCGATTGGCGGTGACCAGCGCCACCGACAGAAAGAAGAGGAAGACCGAGATGAAGATGGCCATGAGCAGTACATTGCCCCGCCGTCGCCTCATCGCAGCGGCTCCGATACCACCAGCATCTCCTCGGCCGTTCCGCCCGCATTCAGACGAAGCTCGATGCCTTTTCCCACCAGGTGGCGTCGACCACCAGGGCCGTAGCCGTTGACGGCTGAATCGAAGGCTGGATCAGAGCTGGCTCTTGTCGGCTCCATACCGACACCTACCCCGCGCGGGGTGGCATAGAACCTGTCCGTGGTCGCGATGGCTACGACCCGGTCGTCGAGCAGGGTAAACTCGAGCGGATACGGGTCGACCTGGACCGTGCGAAATCCGCCCGGGAACGAGGGCACCTTGCCGACTCCGAACGCCCGCTCCAGATCATCTCGGGTCATACCCACGTTGTACATCCCCATGGACTCGCCAGGGATAGCGCGGGCATTGGCTCGCGACGGGGGAGACCAGGCCTGCTGGCGCGGCAACTGCGAGAGGATCAGGGCTCGGACGGCCCGACTGAGCGTGTCAGGTGAGCCGGGCGAGCGCTCGAGCTGGTTGGCTCTGGCTTGCTGAAGCACCGACCAGAGCACCGCGTTGTCCACCCCGATGCAGTAGTTCTGTCCCGGGTAGGCGGTCGGTTTGCCCAGACACAGCCCGATCACCTCGCCCCGACTGTTCACCAGCGGACTGCCCGTATTGGAGGGATAGGTCGCCCCTTGAAGCCGGAAGGTGCCCTCTCCAACCGAAGGAGTGACCTCCAGCATGATGGCCGTCTGCAAGTTGAGGGGCAACCCTGCCCCGGGAGCCAGGGCCAACTCCTCTCCCGGGCTCGGCGCCTCGGGAGCCAGGGAAGCGGGCCGCTGACCGCCAGGTAAACGCAACACGGCCAGTTCATACTCGGGAACATAGCCCACCACGTCCAGCACCGGCAGGCTGACGCCGTTGACCATGGCCCGCAGGCCGCTGACCAGCATGGGACTGGCGCGAGTGATGACCAGCCCGTCCGGATCGATCACCAGACCGTAGCAAACGGCATCGCCAAAACCCAGCAACTGGACCACCGACCCCTGGGCCCGGGACCAGCCGTCTTGCAGGCTGCCGGCGGGGGGGCGGTTGCCCGCGGGGGGGAAGGTTCGCCCGGTCGAGGGCGTCAAGGCAGGTGTGGCCTCGGAGAGAGGCGTGGAGCGAGGGCCGGGTCGGTAGCCATGGCTGGAAGAGCCGGTAGGATAGGCGCTGGAAGGCAGCTCGACCCGCGCCACCTTTGGCCTGGCGGCCACCGGGGCGTTAGCCGGGGGGGTCAGCCGGGCCTTGAGCTCCTCCACCTCTTTGGGGACGAGCTGCTGTTTCTTCTCAGGCCGTCGGTAGCCCGTCCCGGACACGATCAGGAAGGTGGGAGGCGCCTCCCACCTGGTGCCACCACCCGATCTCTGGGCAAAGTGCGGCACCCCGCCCTCGGCCGCCTTCCGGTCGACGGGAGCGGGCAGCTTCAGGGGGCGAAAGGCCAGGAACCAGCTGTAGGAGAGTCCGAAGCCGAGCAGGCCGGTCAGCATCGCCACCCCCAGCGCCATCAAGAGCTGCCGGCGAGAGGGAAAATTCTCGTCAATAGGAGCGTACACGGATCAGGCGGACTTCTCCTTTGCGGGCTTGGACCGGGCTAGAAAGGATTTGTTACACAGAATTATATCAGACCCCTGTAAAGAAATTGTCGACCCGTTTTTCCGGGCAGGGAAGGGCCGGACGCCCCGGGAATTCCCTCGGACCGATGACGCTCACTCTGGCTCCCCGCGTTCCCGGCCTCCTGCTCTGGAGTCTCCTGGCCCTGGCGATCGATCTGCTCGTCTGTTTGATGCTGGCCGGAGGCGACAACGGAGCTGGGGCGTTCATGCTGTTCCAACTGGGTGGCTTTCTGGGCTACCTGGGGGGCGTCGAGGCGCTGACCTGGATGGCTACAGAGTCGCCCTGGGCCAGGGCTCGCGAGCCTCGAAGCCTGGATGAGTTGCGTCAGGCCCTGCGCGGTCAGATCGAGCCGTTGCCGCGGGGTTATCTCAGCCGGCGCCTGGCCGTGCTGCGCCGCTGGGATTTCGTGGGCTGGCGAGGCTACGCCCTGCGCTTGATGAGCGGGGCCAGCCTGGTCTGGCTATTGGCCACCCTGTTCTTGTTCTATCTGGCTCCCCGTTGCCCTGAGAAGCTAATGTTTCTGGCTTTCTGGAGCCTATTGCTCTTCATTCGTCTGGTTCCGCTCGGTTGTGCCGCCGCATTCCTGGTTCCCATCCTGCTCGTGGCCGTGCCCAAGCGGCCCACGCCGGGAGAGCTGTTTCACGCAGCGCTGGCGTCTGGAGCCTCCGGCCTGGTGCTGCTCCAGGTCTGGGCGGTCAACAAGCCCCCCGTGGGAGACTTTCTGGCCGCTATCCTGCAGGCGGGCTGCAATTTCTGGGGCTGGCCCTATGCCGTCATGATCGGGGGACTGCTGTGGTATGTGGTGGCCAACCTCACGGGTCAAGCCCGCGAGTGACCACTTCCCAGCCCTGACCTTCGACCACCAGAGCGCCTCGGTACGCGCCAGGTAGCTCCAGGTTGTAGAGCGACCAGCGCTCGAGCTCACCGGGAAACCTGCTCCACAACAGCGTGGCAGGCTCTCCCTGGAGCATCCCCACCGCGAAGCTGTCCAGGGGACGGCTGAGCCCGTCGCCCAGCGCTTTAATGTAAGCTTCCTTGCGCGTCCAGCAGGCAAAGAAGGCTTCCCGTTGATGCTCCGGGGGGCAAATGTCCAGCTTGTGGACCTCCTGCTCGGAGAAGAAGCGCCGCCCCACCAGCAGGTACTCTACCCGGCGCTCGATCCACTCGAGATCGACTCCGAGCGCGGCACCCTGGCAGGTCGCCAGGAGAGCTGCCTCGTGCGAGTGGGACAGATTGAAGCAGAGCTCCTCCGTTTGCTCGAGCTCAGGCTTCCCGTGGGGACCGTAGCGAAATCTCAGGCTCTGAGGGCTCAAACCGACTTCCCGGCCGAGCAGTTCTCGCAACTGGCCTCGGGCGGCCACGAACCGTCGACGGTGATCGAGGAAATGGAAGCGGTCGGCCCGGGCCTTCTCGTCTTCCGACAAAAAGCTCTCGAGCACTTCCAGACGCCGGACGGGCGGGTCGAGGCTGAAGAAGGAAACGTACACACGGGCCATTCGGGAGCTGTCTTGAACGTGTCATAGGAGCCGACCTGCCGATTGTGGAAGAGGGCTGGGCAGTGTCGGAATCGGTTGAGATGTATCTTCTGACCATCTATCGTCTCAATCTCGAGGGGGAACGGGCCGGCATCGCTCGCCTGGCCAGCCGCCTCGGGGTCAGCGCTGCTTCCAGCACCGAGATGATCAAGAAGTTGGCCGAGCGAGGCCTGGTGCAGAAGAACGGCAAAGGCCTCATGTTGACCCAGGCTGGTGAGCAACTGGCCCTGGGCGTTATTCGAAAGCACCGGCTGGCCGAGCGCTTGCTGACCGACTGCCTCAAGCTCCCCTGGGATGTGGCCCACGAGCAGTCTTGCCGTCTCGAGCACATCCTCAGTGACGAGGTGGCGGACGCACTGGAGGTCTTTCTGCACCACCCAGCCACCTGCCCCCATGGTCATCCCATTCCCAATCGCGACGGCAAACTGCATCTTTCCGCCGCCACGCCCCTTTCTGAGTGCCGAGAGGGCGATCGGGCCGTGGTCGACCGCGTGATCGAAGAGTCGATGGAGGTCTTGCGCTACCTCGAGGAGGTGGGCCTGCACCCGGGTCGTGAGCTGCTGGTACAGCAGGTCGGGCCCTTCCAAGGACCTCTCCTGATTCGGCTGGCAGACCGGCCGGTGGCCCTCAGTCGTGAAGTGGCCAGCCAGGTCCTCGTGCGCACTCCCGAAGAGTCAGCCTGAATCTTCTGTTCACAAGTTGGTAACAATCTTGTTTTGTGCTATACTCTGGCATGGTGATTCGGGCAGTTGGCAGGCGCAAAGGGTACAACATGCTGGAGGCCATCCTGGGCTCCTTCATGCTGGCCATGGTGGTCGTTTACTCGGTAACGGTCTGGATTACCCATTCCAAGGCCGTCGGCAAGTCCCGCCTTGAGATGCTGGGTCTGTTTCTGGCCAGCCAGAGGCTGGAGGAGTGCATTCTCAAAGGGATCGAGGGGCAGACCGAAGACAAGGTGGGAACCGTCGTCAGCCTGACCGCCAAAGTGAACGGAAACGTCAGCGTGACCGATTACACCACTTTCATCGACGTCTTTCCGCCGCCCGCCACGCCCGCGATGCCCCCTGCCCTTCGGAGCGTACGAGTGCGGGTGACCTGGAAGGACCCCAACGGAAATGCCCGGCAGGTCCAGGTCGAGACCTTACTGGCCGGAACGCCTCCATGAAACGGTTCTGGGGGCACAGCTTGCTAGAGGTCATGGTAGCGATGGCGCTCACTGGCCTTTTGATGCTGTGCGCTCAGCAGTTGCTCGCGGCGGCCGCCCGCTACTACCGACATTCCCAGGCCAGCATGGAGCTGCAGCAATCCCTCCTGGCTGGTTGCTCCCGTGTCTCGGTGGAGGTGGGGGAGAGCAACTATGGTTCCATCGTGGTGGACGCGGGGCCGCCGGCCGGGATCATCTTCATCACCCCCCGCAGATTCGACGGCAAGACCAGCATCGTCAACGGCAAGGCCCAGTGGTTTCGCATGGTGGCCTTCTACTCAGAGATGGTCAAAGGGGAGCCCTGCCTTGTCTGGAAGGAACGTGGCATCCCCCCCACGAGCGTTCCCCCCTACCCGGCCGTGGGTGCCCCATGGGACAAGATCAGCACCTGGCAGGGATTTGCTCAGCCACCCAAGATCATCGCCCGGCGGATAACCAACTTCACCGTCACAGACACGACGCCCTTATTGTTGCAGATGACCGCAGCTGACCCGAGTGGACGCTACGAGTTCATGGTGGAGTCCAGGGTGCACCCCAAGAACTGAGGGAGATCCTTATGAAACGACACGTTCAGAAGAAAGGCACGTTGCTGGTTACCATCATCTGGATCACCACGCTGATCATGATGATGATGCTGACGGTTGGCCAGGGGGTGCTCAAAAACCTCAATGATGGGAGGCGGGAGACCGAATCCTCTCGGGCACGTTATGCGGCCTATGCGGCCACCCAGCGGATTCTGGCCGAGTTGCGAGCGAATCCCGGCTGGCCGGGCGCCAAGTGGCCCGAAACCATCACGGATACCCTGCCCCAGGACCCGAGCCTGCAGTACACTTGCGTGGTCTATAACAATACCCACAGCGGGTCGACCCGGTTGGTCCCGGGCACCGGGGTCAACCTGCCCAGCGGCCTGGTCTATATGAAGACCACTGGAGTCGATCTGAGCAGCAGTTCGGCGGTCAAGAACTACGCCGCCGTCGCCGGCACCGCCGTGCAGCAGACCGCTACCTTCGACTACGCGGCGCTGGCCGAGCGCCAGACCTCCCTCATCACCAGCGAGGCGGATGCCTACGACCGCACCAAGGGTAATTATGATCCCTCGAAGCTCGAGGCCAAGAAAGCCATCGTGGTCTCCAACGACCAGCTGGCCATGACGCTGAATGCCAAAGTAGACGGTCATATCGAGATTCTGCCCGATGGCGTCGACCCGCTCACGGCAGCTCCCATCACCCGCTACGCCGGTGATGCCACCGCTCAGATCACCGATAATTCTTTCCTCGGTCCGCCGATCGGAGCCAAGATCAATATCGCCCCCAAAGCACTGGTCAAGTACAAATCGCCCCTCTCGCCCGTGGTGGGCAAGGACATCTCGGCGGCAGGCGTGTCCACGAGCAGCTATACCGACAAGAAGACCGGCAAGACTTACACATGGAAAGAGCTCAAGCCGGGGGCCTACAACAACCTGACGGTCGAGCCGGGTGAGAAGCTGACACTCAAGTCAGGTCGCTACTTCTTTGACAAAGTGGATCTCGATTCGAGCGAGATCGTCATCGATGACAGCAAGGGCCCGGTGGTGGTCTTCATCGGCCAGGAGCTGAACGCCAAAAACAACTCCTACATCAACGACGGCGGTTATGCCCGCGCGCTGCAGATCTACTTCACCGACGAAAAGCCCGACATCGACCCGCTCACCGGGCTGCCGCCGGTGGATCCGCTGACGGGTCTGCCGTTGACCAACGCCGATGGTACCCCCCGGACCAAGTCCGATCTTTTCGTGTCCAGCAACAGCAAGGTGACCTTTGTGACAGCCGGCCAACATACCGACATGAAGTTCGAGCTCGGCTCGGAGCTCTTCGGGGCGGCCGTGGGCTACACGGTCACAGCCACGGACAGCAAGCTCCACTATGATCACAGTTTGAAGGGCGCCAACCTGGGCATGCAGGGAGGCTGGGTGCTGGACGGACTGCACGACCTGTAGCGGCCAGAGCCCTTTCCGCGCCTATTCAGGGGAGGGCGTCAGACCGGTAGGCTCCTCGGTATGATGGTGCTCCTCGGGTCCAGGCTCGCTGACCACGTCAGCGTGGATCCAGGCTTTCAAGAACGGCACCAGCATCATGCAGAGAACTCCCGCGATCAGGGCGGCGATCCCCACCTTGCCGAAGACATCCCCGTAGATATGCACCGTCTCGATGGGTGGTGGGATGACCTGCTCTTTCCCCTCGCCATGACTGACCGCGGTCAGCTTGGCGATGATGCCGGCCAGGATGTGGGACAGCGAGGTCGCCAGGAACCAGGCCCCCATCACAGTGCTGACAATGCGGGCAGGGGAAAGCCGGGTCACCATCGAGAGCCCCACCGGCGAGAGGCAGAGCTCTCCCGTCGTGTGCAAGAGATACCCGAGAACCAGCAGGTTCATCGCCACCATGCCCCGCTCATCACAGTGCTTGGCCCCATACCACAGAACCAGGAAGCCCAACCCGAGTTGCAGCAGGGCCAGCGAGAACTTGAAGGGCACGCTGGGCTCGCGACCTGACTTGCCCAGAAAGTCCCACAGGGCCGTGAACACGAGTCCGAAGATCAAGATGAAGATGGGATTGGCGGCCTGGAACATGGATGCCTTGATCTCCGAGCCACCGATGTCCATCCCGATGTGAGCGGAGGTGACCGTCCAGACAATGGTCTGCTTCTTCTCCTCCTTCAGCGTCGTACGGATCTTCTCGAGCTCGGTGAGATTCACGACCTGGCCAGTCGACCCCGGGCGACCATCCGGAAATCCAAGCAACTCCTGGGTGGCCTGGATTTCAATCGTCTTGCCAACGTCCGCCTGAGTGAGCTCGCGCTCCTCCTCCAGCACGCGGTCGATGTTGCGGTCCGTGAAGTTGTTGATCGAGCTCCCAGCTTGCTCGAAAAACGCCCAGAACAGCATGGAGAAGAACATCATGATCAAGACGACCAGCAGGCGGTCGCGCTCGACCTTACGGCTGGTCATTGCCTGAGCCGCCAGCCAGACGAAAGCTGCCAGTCCAAAGCAGTTGAGCAGGTAGGTGGCCACCTCATTGCGCTGCAGCAGCAAAGTGACCACCGGCAGCGCCAGCAACACGCCCAGGAAGACGGTCGTGTCGTTGCGCAGTCCGAGAAAGGAGGTTCTGGAGCAGGCCTCAGGGTTGCGAGGGCGACCGGCCTCGGCCGGAAGGCCGCCGCGCCCCAGGGCCATCGTCGCGACGCCAGCCGCCGCCAGCAAGGCAAAGGCCGTGATCGTGTTGACCATGAATTGGAAGTCGTTATCGGAGATTCGGAAAAGGCCTGTGGCCGTGGCCAGAGCGCCGGTGACGATCAAGGCCTGGGTGAGGCCGGTGGGAGCCACGAAAACGGCCAGGCCGATCAGCATCCCGATTGTGGCCAGCCCGAAACCCATGTGCCAACCGTAGACCTCACCCACGTAGCCGCAGAGCAGGGGAGCGATGGCTGCTCCCAGGTTGATGCCCATGTAGAAGAGGGTGAAGCCACCATCTCGCTTGGGACTGCCTTCGGGATAGAGCGAGCCTACGATGGTCGAGATGTTTGGCTTGAAGAAACCATTGCCCAGAATCAGCAGGGCCAGGGCAAAGAAGAAGGCCCATTTGTGCTCGATTCCCATCAAGAGGTGGCCGGCAGCCATGAGGCTGCCGCCCAGCACCACGGCCCGCCGGGGCCCGAGGATCTGATCGGCCAGGATGCCGCCGATAAAGGGGGTCGCGTACACCATGGCGCCGTAGGCGGCATA
This sequence comes from Candidatus Xenobia bacterium, assembly GCA_045863235.1. Lineage (GTDB taxonomy): Bacteria > Vulcanimicrobiota > Xenobia > Xenobiales > QWHO01 > QWHO01. The sequence goes on from BTUM01000021.1 coordinate 96,460, forward strand.
GATGCCATAGGCGATCTCGTCTCCGAACTTGAGAAACCCTTTGGTCATGTAGAGTAAGAGCAGGGCGCGCATTCCGTAGAACGAGAACCGCTCCCACATCTCAGCGAAGAAGAGGGTGTACAGTCCGACCGGGTGGCCGAACAGAGTTCGTTGTTGGCTGTTATCCGCCATGGCTAATGCCCTCGCACTTTGGTTTTGCACATTAGCACAATCTGACGAACGCGCTGGAACGAAGTTCCAGCGCGTTGTAAAGTGCAGGACCAAAGGCCCTGCACTTTAAGTCTGACTCGCATTCCTCAGGTTTACCTCAGGCTTACCCTGGCGATGTTGCGAGGTTCTGAACTTATCGAGCGAGAGGGAGGTCGAGGATCCGAGGGGCGACGAGCGAAGCTGGCAAGACCAAAAGCGTTTGAAGGGGCACCATCGAGAATGAGCAAGAAAGACTCTCACGACCCGGCCTGGTTGACCACACTCGGTCTTCTGGCTGGAGCGGCCGCAGGCTACCTGGCCTGGCACAAGCTGAACCAGCCTGTTGGCCCCTCTTTCAGGTTGCGCTCCAGGCGACCCGAGACGGCCGTGGTGACCGGGGCCTCCAGCGGCATCGGCGCGGTCTACGCGCGCAAATTGGCCTCGCTGGGCTACGACCTGGTGCTGGTGGCCCGCCGCGAGGATCGATTGCGCACCATGGCCACCGAGCTGGGTGAGGGCTACGGGGTCCATACCGAGGTCCTGCCCGCCGACCTGGCTCTCGAGCGCGACCTGCAACGACTCGAGGACCGCATCGTCCATTCCGACTCGATGACGGTGCTGGTCAATAATGCTGGATTTGGCTATTCGCGAGACTTCGTCGAGCTCTCGCCCGAGGAGATCGACCGTATGCTTGACGTGCACCTTCGTGCCAGCGTACGCCTCTCGCGAGCGGCACTGCCAGGGCTCTTACAGCGCTCTCGAGGGGCAATCGTGAACGTGTCCTCGGTGGCCGGCTTCATGGCCTTGCCCGGGGCTGAGCTTTACGCTGCCAGCAAGGGCTTTCTGACCACCTTCAGCCGGGCCCTGGGGAGGCAGTGGGCGGGCTCGGGAGTCGTGGTGCAGGCCCTCTGCCCGGGCCTGACTCGCACCGAGTTTCATGAGGCTGCCGGTTACCCCAGCGATACCGGGGCGCGCTGGCCCTGGGCCTGGATGTCGGCCCGGGAGGTGGTGGAAGCCTCTCTAGCCGGCCTGGAGCTGGGCCAGAGCGTGGTCATCCCGGGGGCGGTCAACCAGGCCTGCGTGGCCATTCTGGCCACCCCACTGGAGGGCGTGCTCAACAGTCTGATCGGTCGGCGACGGCGCAGTGGTCAGCGGCCCAAACCTGTGCTACACTGAAGACACTCATTGACGCCGAGTCTCCGGCTTCGCCGGAGAGCGGGGGAACCACCCTTGGGGCGAAGAGTGCGCAAGCACTCCGGGTAACTCTTCCAACCCGAGCCCGTCAGCTCACCTCGTAGGCGTGTCCGGGAGAGAAACGATGGGGCCCTGCTGCGCGCAGCGCAGCGTGGTTTCCGGCATGATGTTCCGGCCGCTTGCGCGGTGAGGGTTGCTCCGGTATTTTGGCCGATCTGGGGCGCGAGGCTCGCCTTGCGTGGGTATCCATAATCGGGAGAGTTTCGGGTGCTTCTCTCCTTCTACCGAGCACCCGAGACTCTCTCGATTCTTGCCCGAAGGAAGCATTCGCCGCCCGCACGAACGCGGCGGCATGATCACCAAGATTCTCTGTCCCGTCGACGGCAGTCCGGCCTGCAAGAGAGCGCTCGCGCTCGCTCGCAGCCTGGCCGAGAAGTACGCCGCCCGGGTGACCCTGTTGCACGTACTGCCCCTCTCCATGCTTCAGATGCTGGCATTTCGGGGGCCCGTTGGCGGGGCCGACGTACTTCCCCAACAGGTTGAGGAGCGCATGCGGGCCGATTCCGAGACCATGCTGGCCGAGGCGCGCCAGCTAGTCGGTTCAGAGAATGTGGGCGAGGCTCGGGCTGTGCTCGGCGACCCGGCCGAGCTGATCTGCGAGACAGCCGAGGTGGAGGAGTTCTCCCTGATCGTGATGGGCAGCCGGGGGTTGGGGAGGTTGCGCAGCTACCTGATGGGAAGCGTTTCGACCTACGTTTTGGCCCACTGCGACGTCCCCACCCTGGTGGTCAAAGCCCCCGAGCTCATAGAAGGCTAGGAGAGCGCAGGTCCAGAGCCGCCAGTACTTCCTCGGCAGCGCGGACTCCGTGGTAGTTGGCCTCCTCGAAAAGCGAGAACCCCGAAAGGTCGGAGTGCGCGAAGTGGACTCCCTTGTTCGGCTGGCTGGCTGCGTCCAGCGCTCCCGAGCCACGCAAGCCGGGCACCGGTCGCACCATGGCGTGGCCGAGCAGCATGACGTCGAGGCACTCGAGCCTTTCGACCAGGTCCGGATGGGGACGGCTCAGCTCGCTTACGATCTCCTGGCGCCAGCTCTCCCAGGGGCGGACCAGCATCTCCTCGCGTTCTTTCACAGGGTCCCCGGTGAGGGGTCGGTACCAGGTCCAGACGGTGGGGCCCGGGCGGGTGGAGAGGCTCTGGTGGGTCGCGACCACGTAGCCCAGTGAAGGGGATTCGTAGAGAACGTTGTCCCAGCACGCCCCCTCGTCCCCCCGCCGGAGGACGAGGTTGGCCACCGCCCAGGGAGCATAGGTGAACCGTTCTGGAGGGGCGCCATCCAGCACGAAGGAGCGAAGAAAGGTGGGCAGGCAGAAGATCGCGCGACGCGACTGCACCTCGAAGGCTCCCTCGGGATGCTCGACTCGCGTAATCAGGTGCGGGCCGTCCGCTTTGACCGAGCGCACCAGGCAGCCGGTGCGAGCTCGTTCCTGCAAAGGCGCGGCCAGGCGATCGGTAAGCCAGGCGTTGCCTTCCGGCCAGACCAGCAACTGGTCCTCCGGCGGCCGAGCGGCATGGTAGTGAAGGCCGGCCCAGGCCGAGGTTTGCTCGAGCGAGCAACCGAAGTCGTCGCGGCAGCCATACTCCAGCCACCAGCGCAGCCGCCTGGAGGTCCACCCTTTCTGCTCGACAAAGGCTTGCATGCTGAGACCATCGAGCTCGAGCCAGTCGGGGGAGCTGAGCGGGGCGGGGAGAGCGAAGGCAAGTCGCCCCCGCCGGTCCCGCAACAGGCGCAATCGCTCAATCTCGGCTTGAAACTCCTGCAATTCTTGGAGATCGCGACGCGTGGCGCCCAGAGTGGGAAACAAGCCCTCCTGCCAGTGCCCGTGCAGATAAAGTCTCTCCTGGGGCTCGTGGCACAGCAGCTCTTCGCGGCAGCGTCCCGCCTCGTCCATCACCTCCAGCTCCTTCAAAAGCTCGATGACGGCCCGCGAGTCGGGAGTTGGGACCGGCAGATAGTGGGCTCCCCAGGGGGCCCGGCTGGCCGGGTAGGTCGCGGCGCGGGAGTTGCCTCCCAGGTCGCTCTCCAGCTCCAGCAGGAGGAAGTCCTCGAGGCCCGCGCGCCGCAGCCGCCAGGCGGCCGATAGGCCAGCCACCCCTCCCCCCAGAATGGCTACGTCGGTGCGCAGGCATTGCCCGGTCATGAGCTCGCTGGCTTCCCGCAGGCGATGGCCGCGTTGCCAGGAAGCTCCCACCACCGCCCCCTCGGGCGTGGGTGGGCGGCGGGTCGGACAGCCCACCAGGGACAGCCCTGCCAGCGTCAGGCTGCCCTGCAGGAACTGGCGCCGATTCACTGCGCCACGGCCCGCCACTCCTCTTCGTAGTAGCGAACGAGAGCCTGATTGGAGAGCCGGTTCACCTCCACCGGCAGCGAGCTCATGTCGAGCGGGAACTCAAAGAGAGCCGCCAGAGCGCTCTGGTTCAGAAAGCGCAGGCCTGTCGGCAGGTGCCCACCGGGTCGAGAGGGACCGATGAGGGCGAAGCCCCACTCTCCGAAGGAAGGTACGAAGACGTGATAAGGACGCACCTGAAGTCCAGCAGCCTCCATGGTTCTGAGGATGCACCAGTACGAGCGACGCGCGAAGAGGGGAGAGGTGCACTGAACGGCGGCCGCACCACCGGGTGCCAGGTGGCGCTTCAACTCGGCATAGAAACTGAGCGTGTAGAGCTTGCCCAGGGCGAAGGTGCTGGGGTCGGGAAAATCGACCACAACGAAGTCGTAACTGCCCGGGTCCTCCCGTAGCCAGACGAAGGCGTCGGCATTGACCACCTTGACCCGAGGCGAGCGCAGCGAGCCTTCATTGAGCTTGGAGAGCAGCGGATGCTGGCTGAAGAGCTCGGTCATCCCCGGATCGAGGTCGACCAGGGTGATCTCGCTGACAGTTGGATAGCGCAGCACCTCGCGCAGGGCCAGACCATCTCCTCCGCCCAGTATCAAAACCTTGCGAGGGTTTTCCAGCCCGCTCAGCCCGGGATGCACCAGGGTTTCATGGTAGCGATATTCGTCCAGGCTGGAGAACTGCAGGTTGTTGTTGAGGTAGAGACGCAGGTCCCCGGTACGCTGGGTGACCACCAGGCGCTGGTAAGGGGTCGAGCGGGCCAGCAGCACCTGATCGGGAAACATCTGCACCTCAGCCAGGGTGGTCAGTCGCTCGGCCAGGGCCAGACCCGAAGCCAGCAAGAGAAACGCCAGCACCGCCTGAGCCAGGAGAAGCCTGGACGCCTGTCGGGTCGGAGAAAATCTTACCAGGAAGGCCAGAGCCACGCCCACGTTGACCAGACCGAAGAGGAAGGCTGTGCGCACCAGGCCCAGATGGGGCACCAGCAGAATCGGAAATGCCAGCGAGGCTGCCAGGGCGCCAATGTAATCCAGAGCCAGCACCTGAGAGACGAGCTCTTTGAACTCCAACTGGTCCTTCAGCAAACGCATCACCAGCGGGATCTCCAGCCCCACCAGGGTGCCGATGGCAAAGACCAGGGAGTAAAGCACCAGAGAAAACCCTGTGCCGTGGGCGAAGACGAAGAAGAGGACGCTGGCCGAGCAACCGCCCAGCAGGCCCACTAGAATCTGGATTTGCACGAAGCGCTGCAGGACTCCCCGGCCGATGTAGCGTGCCAGGTAGGAGCCGACTCCCATGGCTGACAGATAGACCCCGATGATGGTGGAGAACTGCATCACCGAGTCGCCCAGGAGGTAGCTCGAAACGGTGCCGGCGATCAGCTCGTAGATAAGCCCGCAGGTGGCGACCAGAAAGACCGACACCAGGATCAAGGGCTGCACGGAGGCTACTTCCCGCCCAGGTGGACGTAATGAGTCTGATAGTGGGAGCGATACGAGCCCGGGTTCTGGCGAATGGTCTTGGGCACATTGGACACTCTGTCGGGTTGGGTCAGGGTGAGGCCGAGATAGTTGAATGCCAGCATCGCGCCCAGCAGGCCGATTCCGAGAAACCTGTGCACATTCATCAGCATGCTCTGATCACTCCGAGGATGAAGTTGGGGGGTGGTCGCTCTCAGACCAGCGTTGGGTCTCGAAACTAGATTCTCGCAGCCAGTACCAGAGAGGAACAGGCAGCATCAGGCCCAGGCCGACGAAAAACCAGATCCATGAGGGCACATCGCGTTTGACGGTGACACTCCAGGTGAAGTTCTTGGCCGTCTGGGCCTGGGAGGGTGTTTGCCCCGGTTTCATGTCAGCCACCGCCGTCATGCCGCTCTCCATCTCGATCAAGAGGTAGTAGCGCCCGGCCGGGACGCGGGGAAGGGTGACGGTGTTGGACGTGCTGCCTTCGGACCAGTAACCGTCCGAATCGCTCCCACTGTAGAAGGCGACTCCGGTGCCGAAATCCAGAGCCTCGTTGGTCTTCGAGTCGATCAGGGCCAGATGGAAGTCGACCCAGCGATTGTTCACCCCGGCGGTGGTGCGAACTTCGACATTGGAGGTTCGCCCTGGTATCTCGAATTCGTCGGTCACAACCGTCAGGCTGGTCGGGTCGGACGTGGCCGTGCCGGTCTTGCTGAAGACCACCTTGTTGGCGCAGATCATCGTGGTCAGCACCATCAGGATGAACGACGCCGCCAGGTAACCGGCAAACCACATCCAGGCCCGTTGCTTCAGCGGGGTGTACGGGTCGGGCTGGGAGGGTCCCACTTTGTAGGGCTGGCGGATGGAGTTGAGTCCAAAGGCCCGGGCCACCTCCAACGGCTCGAGGTAGCGCCCTTCGCTCCAGACTTGCTCGCGGCCCATGCTCTCCTCGCAACTGAGCGAGTCGGGTGGGCAGACGTAGTCGTGCATGCGTACCTCGTCGCCCAGGCGCACCTGCCAGTAGAATTCGCCAGCCACGTATCGGACCCGGGCCACGGCGGTTTGAAAGTGCCGAAAGCGCTTGCCTTTATAGGACAGGGTGTTGTCCGTCGGCTCGGTGACCGGATCCCCTGACCCCAGGTTGCGTGGCAGCATCAAGGTGGGCCGGGCCAGCATCCAGTGCCCATCTGATTCGACCAGCCAGCGGTAGCCACGGTAGGGGTTGTAAAGCAGGTACTCGGTGAAGGGATAGTCCATCCCCTCGACTCGCACGGAGCGGCGGACGAAGCCCAGGCAATCCCACTCCTGCCCGTCCAGTTTGCCTCTGGCGCCCAGGGGAATGAGAGGGGTGACCTTCTCGCTCTCTTGCACCTGGAAGAGCACCTTGAGGTTCTTGTCTTTCAGATCGATGGCCGTTCCGCAGTATTCACAGGCCAGCACCTGGCTGACGCCTTCGGACTTGAGCTCGTGAGGTGCGCCGCAGGTGGGACAACGCAGCACCGAGGTGCTTACCCCCTGCTGGTTCTCGAGCTCCGGGTTGAAGTCGCGTAGCCCGGCCAGTTTCAGCTCATCGAAATCGACGGTGTAGCCCAGGTAGACCGTGGGGGAGGCCGGGTCGGAGTAGTCCAGGGTGGCGGCCAGTTGGCCGCCCGTGCGCAGATCGGCGGTGGTGAACCGGGTCTTCTGGGCCGGGAAGACGAAGGGAAGCTCGCCCTCGTAGGAGCTGAGCGTGCTGGTCGAGACTTCGGACACCACGAAGAACTCGTTCTTGAGGGTGACGAATGACCCGACCCGCAGGTCCTCGGGTCTGGCCAGCGGCCCCTGCGGGTCGAACTCCTGGTTGACGAAGTAGGTGCCCATCGCCTCGCCCAGCCAGCCGTTGCTGCCATCGGTGTATTGCAGATACCACTCGTTCCAGAAGCCCGAGTCGTAGGCAACCTGAATGCGCCCGATGACCTCGAACTGCTTGCCCAGAAAGGTCCCGGTGGTGCCGAGCTGGATGGGAGAGCCATCCGGCTGCAGGTCGGACACTTTGCCAAGGTTCTCCAGGTCCACATCGTGGCGAACCACCAGCGACCGGCAGGCAGAGCAGACAGCGTGGGTGGTGCTCTGAGCCCGGAAGACGACGGGAGAACCGCACGAGGGACAGGCAAGCTGAAGCACGTGCCCTCATTAAACCGCACCCTCTGTGTTCCCTGCCCGAAGAGGAGCCGGGTCGCAGGGTCGGGAATGGCCGGGCATGAATTTGAACCAGCTGATGATGGAGTACCTGGCCACGGTGGGCTGGGCGCTCGTTGCCGCGCTCTCCATGAGTATCTCGATGGCGATTTTGCAGGTGGTCTACAACAAGCTGACCCCCAACATCGATGAAACCGAAGAGATCAAGAAGGGGAACCTGGCCGTGGCCATCGTAATGGCGGCTGTGATCCTGTCTTTTGGCTTCGTGGTTGGGATGGCCGTCTCAGGCGGCGGACCGGTTCACTTCCCGCCTGCTCAGTGAGGGCAGGAGCAGGTTTGACGTGGCCGGGCATGGTTGAGCCAGTGAGCGCGGAAGAGGCAGAGGGCCCCGGTGACAGTGAACATTGTTTCGAAGAACTCACCGAGCTCGTGACCGCCCAGAATGCCACCGCCCAGCAGCAGCAGGCCCACGATTCCCCAGCGTAAAGCGACGCGGCGCCCGGTACGCAGGTAGCCAGGGACCAGGGCCAGCCCCGCGACCGGGAGCACCACCGCGATCAGCACGATGTGAAAGTCTTCGTGGTGCATCAAGCTACTGGCCAGGAACGGCAGGAAGGCCATCAGGAATGGAATGGCCAGGCAATGAACCAGGCACACGAGCGAGAGGCCCATTCCGAGAAAGTCCCAAATGCGCAGGGTTTTGACCTGGTTCATCCGATCCGCTCCTGAGAAGATACTACCATTAAAGTGATAAATCATTATCGCACTCTTGTCAAGGCAAAACTTTGAACGATTGGAAGAAGCGCCCGACCTCAGCCGGATCGAGTGGTTTTTGGGAGGAGACGGTGAGCTGAAAAAGGCGCCTGCCCACCAGGTAGAGGCGGCTTTTGACCCAGAAGCGACCTTCCTTGCGATAGCTGAGCGCGCAGCCCGGATGCTGACCGAGCTTGAGCTCGGCATGGCGAAGGTCGGTCGCTCCGTCGGCCCGCACTCCCTCCCGGATGTTCTCGAAGACCTTGCCAGGCCCGAGCTCACTCACCCTGGCCTCGGGATAGTCCACGTACGTGACCATGAATGCGCGCTGGCCAAGATTCACGAGAAACTGCTGTTGCTTGAGGGTGCCGGCGGAGGTGTAAAGTGACTCCTGACTGGTCCGAGCCGGGCCTGGCAGTGATACCTCGAAGCGCCCTGTGCTGGAGCGCACGGTGCGCCAACTCTCTTGCGCGGCGGACAGAGCGCCAAGGAGGATGAGCAGCAGCAGAATACGCATGGGAGGACCTTCCCTGACGGGTGGGAGACTCCTCGACGGCTGCGAAGGAGCAGGGCATGTCTGAAATGTGGCTTATCCTCGCCTGGGTCTGGTTCATCCTCACGATCATCACCCACCTCGTCGGCATCGCCTCTGCCGCCCACGCGGTTCTCTACGCTCGCAACTCATCGGCAGCCATCGCCTGGGGCATCTCGCTGGTGACCATGCCCTGGATGACCCTTCCTCTCTACTGGGTCTTCGGTCGTCACCGTTTCGTGGGTTATGTGCAGGCTCTGCGGGCCGGGCTTCTGCGGCGTAGCGATCCGGTGGTAGATCGTTTCCTGCGCCCCCTGGAAGGCTTTCGCTCCAGGTGCCAGGTGCGCGAGAAGGCTCAGCTCGGCTACGAGCGCCTGGCCCGCATTCCGATGACGGCCCAGAACCGGGCCGAGTTGTTGATCGATGGCCAGGAGACCTACGAGAGCATTTTCGAAGGCATCGAGAAGGCTCAGCGCTACGTACTGGTCTTCTTTTTCATCCTGCGGGCCGACAAGATAGGCAAGAAGTTGCAGCGGCTCCTGATCGAAAAGGCCAACCAGGGCGTGCCGGTGTACTTGATGTACGACGCGATGGGCAGCCTCTTTCTCAAGAAGTCCTACATTCGCGAGCTGCGGGCCGCCGGGGTGGAAGTGGTCAGCTTTCGCTCCGCCCCTACTCGCGAGTACTACTTCCAGCTCAATTTTCGTAACCACCGCAAGATCGTCGTTACTGATGGCCGGGCAGCCTGGGTGGGCGGGTTGAACCTGGGCGACGAGCACCTGGGCACCAACAAGTTTTACGGTCCATGGCGCGATACCCACCTCAAACTCGAGGGGCCGGCGGTGCAGGGAGTGCAGCTGGTCTTCCAGGAGGACTACTACTGGGCCTCGGGTCGGCTGCTGGACCTGGACTGGGAGCCCCAACCGGCCGCAGGCGGTGATACCGACGCTCTCTACATGGGCAGTGGGCCAGCCGACGAGTTGGACGTGGGCCTGCTCTACTTCGTGCACACGATCAACTGCGCCCGCAAGAGGGTCTGGATCGCCAGCCCATACTTCGTACCGGATGCCTCGGTTATCGACGCTCTCAAACTGGCCGCCATGCGGGGGGTGGACGTGCGGGTCATCGTGCCCCTGCGGTGGGATCTCTACTTCATGTACCTGGCCGCCTTCTCTTATCTGCCCGAGTGTGAGGCCAACGGTATCAAGTTTTACCGCTTCAAGCCGGGGTTCATGCACCAGAAGGTCATGCTGGTGGACGATGACATCGCCTGCGTGGGCAGCTCCAACGTGGACAACCGGTCGATGCGCCTCAATTTCGAGGGGAATGCGGTGATGATCTCCAGAGCCTTTGCCCAGCGGGTCGAAGCCATGCTTCGCCACGACTTCGCCCGTAGCGTGAAGGTGGAAGGGAATGAGTACGAGCGCATGCGCTGGCCAGCCAGGTTGGGCGTCAAGTTGATCCGCTTGCTCGCCCCTATCCTGTAGGAGCGCAGCTCCCCTTGGCTACAGTATGAGAGCGTAGCTCCTCCGACACCACAGGGGGTTTGCGGCCGGACTTCTAGGAGCGCAGCCGGAAACCCAGTTGACACGGTTTTCCGGCTGCGTGACGCCCAACATGTTGTGCTAGAAGTTCGGCC
>BTUM01000022.1:0-99147 GCA_045863235.1 Candidatus Xenobia bacterium
CCGAGCAACCCGACTTGTCGTCGCTCTTCCCGCCGCAGCCGTCCTTGCCCGAGCAGCCCGACTTGTCGTCGCTCTTCCCACCGCAGCCGTCCTTGCCCGAGCAGCCACTCTTCTCTTTGTCTTGCTGGGCCAGGGTCGGCAGGGTGCTTCCTCCCGCCACCAGCCCCGCCACCGCGGCCGCCACCAGTTGGGTAAACTCCCGTCTCTTCATGGGTTCCTCCAGTCAGATCGTACGCCCTTACAACGCCAGCAACCCTGGTCTTGTTCCCGAGGATGTTCACCGGACCTGTCCGGTCTGGACAATGATAGGTCGGGAGCGCCAAGCGTCGGATGATGTTGCGTCCATCCAGCGTTACAAAGGAGGCGCTTTCTTGCGACCCAGATGAACGCACGGATTGGATCGCATCTTCTCTTCCGATGACACCACCTGTTGCTGGATTCTCGTTCGACCGAGTTTGCAGAGGGTGCGGCGGAGCAACCCGATTCTCGACGGGTCGAGCTTCTGGCCCCCAAAACCACCCCGGTACCAGGCGTAGGCCCAGCTTCTCCGACCTGACCCTATCGTGTCGCCCATACTCGAATCCGCTGAATTTCGGCGGAGACTTCGGCGCCTGCCCGGCCTCCCGGTCAAAAGAAAACGCCCGCCCTCGTGGGCGGGCGTTTCGACTCGAGCGTGAGCCTACAGCCCGAACTCGTTCTTCATCTTGACCCGGAACTTCTGACCTGAGCGCGTGACGGTCAGGCCGCGGTTGTCGATGCTGGCTACCAGGTAGCCGTCCACCGTCTGTCCGTTGGCGACGATGCGGGTTTCATCGGCCACCGCCAGCAGCGCCTTCATGCCCGAGTCGGAGCGCACGATGCCGCGCAGCTCGAACCTGGGCTCCTCGATCTCGGCCACCTCGGCGTCCTTGGTGGCCGGACCGGCAACCTTGGAGTCCGCCGCCTTGTCAGCGTTGACAGCCTGCGGGTCCTTCTTGCGCTCGCTGGAGATCGGCGGCGGCAACTTTCCGTCCACGAACGGATTGACGAACGGGTCCTTGGTGATGCCGGTCTGGGCGGGGCGCGCCAGGGGGGCGGGAGCCTTGACCGGCTTCTCGGCCGGCGTCACCTCGGCCGGGGTGGGAGCGGAGTCGGGCTGGATGGCTACCGTCTCCTGGGGTTTGGGAGTGTTCTGAGCCTCGGTTTCGGTGCTCTGGGGAGTTCCGCAGCCCGTGCTCAGGAACAGGGAAAATCCGAGCAACGAAGCCGCCAATAGCGGTCGCATGGCCATGAGTGCCTCCTTGGTGGGAATGGTGTAAGTTCATGGAGTGCAAACCCGGACTCCCGGTTGTCTGGATTGCCCTCGCCCCCCTTTGTCGCCCTTCTGGCGCACTTCTTCCCGGTCGGGTCAAAAAAAGGTTGCTCGGGGGCACGAAGCCGAATCTTACAGGTCCAGAACTCTTTAAGGGGCCCGCGAGACAATCCGCTTATGATGAACCCCCTGCGTTCCGACGTCGACGCCCGCAAGCTGGCCCAGCAGTCGCTGGACGGCTCGAACTCCGAGATCCAGAAGTCGCTTGCCCGGCTCTCGCGTGAGGCGCCCAGCGAAGACGTCCAGGACGTGGCCTCGGTCGGCCTGTCGGCCATGCAGGGGGTGCAGGGGGACGACAAGCTGGCCGAGCTCTCGCGCCGTCGGGCCGGTCGAGCCAGCCTCGAGGTGGTGCGCGACCAGGATTATCGCGGCCTGCATGCGGCCGCCCGCGCCGGCGAGGAGATCACAGACCCCAGCAAGGCTTACGCCCCCCTGCTCGCCTCCACCGAAGCGGTCATCAAGAACATGCTGAGCTCCTCCATCCCCGGCCCGGTGGGCGCCGCCCTGGCCCTGGCCCTGGACCTGGGTCAGGAGATCAAGAAGCCCGGCCACACCACCACCGACCACTCCGCCTTCAACGTCGACGCCCCCCATCACAGCATCGGCCCGGGCTGCGGCTACGACTTCGTGGGCCTGTCCGGCGTCTACCACGCCGCCTTCAGCTCGGTGGCCATGCAAAGGGATGTCACCACCGCGCCCGAGCTGGCCTCGCTGGGCAGCTCGATGCTGCTCTACGTGGATGAGGGCAACCGCCGCTACCAGACCGAGACGGGGGGCTACTCCAGCCCACCCGATACCTCTCAGGTCGTGGCCCGCGAGCTGTTCGGACGCCTCAAGGCCGAGGCCCCGGTCTGGAGCGACCTGGGCCTGCACCTGGCCAACGCCGGTCCCGACGCCGAGGGCGCCCGGGCGGTGCTGGACGCTATCGCCGAGGAGCGCCCGGCCGACCCCCTCAATATCCTGGCGCTGGGTCGCCAGGTGCTGTCCCAACTGCCCGAGGAGCGCCGCGAAACATTCGCCACCCGAGTGCTCGACCTGGCCTCGGCCCAGCCCGACGAGGGGCCCACGAAGGGCCTGGTAGGAGAGCTGATCGAGCGCATCCGCACGGGCCAGTCCAGCGCCGCTCAGGCGGTGAGCGAGGGCCTCGACCAGCTCGGCGAGCGCTCCGGCGACAGCTGGGTGGTGCACGGGAAGACCCGCTCCGGGGTGGGTGGTGTGCACGTTGAGGGAGACCGGGTCTCGGTACCCGGCGCCAACCTCAAGCGCCGCCAGGCGGCCGAGTCTCAGGAGCAATCAGGCGGCCCTCGCCCCGATCCTGAGACCGTGCGCGCCGCCGTGGAGCAGATGCTGAACGAGCAGCAGGCCCCCAATCCTTCCGCCTCCGAGGCGGCTGGCCGTCGCCCCGACCCTGAGGTCGTGCGCGCCGCCGTCGAGCAGATGCTGAACGAGCAGCGGGCCGCCGAGGAAAGCGAGCAGGCCCGGCAAGAGGCCCCTGCGCCGCAAACCGAGCCTCCTCCCCAGCCCAGCCAGCAGCGAGCGCCCGAGCCGCCTCCCCAGCCCGGCCAGCAGCAAGCGTCCGAGCCCCCTCCCGGCCAGCAGCAGCCCCAGGCCAGGCCGCAAGCGCCCCGCCCCACCTCGGGTCCGGCCTACGACCCCGCCCTGTTCGGCGCGCCTCAGCAGGTTCAATACAACCCCAACCTCTTCGGAGCTCCTCAGAGCGTCCCGTTCGACCCTCGCCTGTTCGGAGCGCCCCAGCCCACCGGCTGGCCGGCCGACCCCTCGATGACCATGGACCCGCGCATGATGCAAGACCCCCGCTTCGGCGGGATGGACCCCCGCATGATGGATCCGCGCATGATGCAGGACCCCCGCTTCGGCGGGATGGACCCCCGCATGATGGACCCGCGCATGATGCAGGACCCCCGCTTCGGCGGGATGGACCCCCGCATGCTGGATCCGCGCATGCAAGACCCCCGCTTCGGCGGGATGGATCCCCGCATGATGGACCCTCGCTTCGGCGGGATGGACCCCCGCATGCAGGGCGGCCAGTGGCCCTACCAGGCCCCGCCCCCCGACCCCTACCCGAGCGGCCGCCCTTACTCCATCAGCGTGAATCACGCCGGGCAGGGCCCGCACAGCTTCGTGCCCCAACAATCGCGTATGTCGGGCTGGAAGATCGCGGCCCTGGCCGTAGGCGGCCTGGTGGGCGTGCCGCTCTTGCTGTCGATGTTCTAGCAGACCGACCAAGCAGCGGTGCCCCCGGCTCGTGCCGGTCGAACGCCCGTCAGATCCTGATCCCGCCTGGAATTGTGCCCGTCGCCGTTGGCGGGCCGAGAGCGAGCTCAGTGCCCCTGGTAAGCCTTCTCGCCCGCCTCCACCGCGAACGGCAGCGAGTTCTGAGCCGGCGGACGCGGGCAGGTGGCAAAGTGGGTGAAGGCGCACGGCGGGTTGTAGGCGCGGTTGAAGTCGATCACCACACGCCCTTCCTCGTCGGGCGGCTCCACGGAGAGAAAGCGCCCGCCCGCATAGCTCCCGTGGCCGTTGCTGGCGTCGGAGAAGATGACGAAGAAGCTGGTTTCGCCTTCTTCTTGCACGGGCTCGAGCTGGTAGGGCTTCCCCGCGTGCTCGAACGTGAGCAATCCGGGCGAGCGCTCGCGGGTATCCACGCCCAGCACGTTGGGCACCATGATGGTGCGGGGAGCCTTCTGGAATCGCCCCGTCAGGCGCCAGCTCGGGTCCACCGGATAGCGCTCGATGCCCCGGAATCCGGTCAAGATCGGGCTGGCCGAGTCCACCAGGCGCAGGCCCGGCTGCCCGTTGCGCACGATCAGATACCAGCTCAGCGTGCCCAGAGAGAACCTCGTCTTGCCCTCGGGCTCTTTCAGGTCCAGCGGTCCGTCCCGGGCGGGCTCCACCCCTGGCCCGGTCTGCAGGCTGACCGAGCCGTCCTGGCCCACCCGGTAGGTGCCCATGAAGGGGGCGCCCGAAGGGAAGACGAGCTTGTTGGAGTGATCGGTCCCGAAGGTGTTGGCGCCCGGCTCCAGCCAGAGCAGCCCCACCAGGGCGAGCCAGCCGTCCGGGCGGGTGAGAGATTCAATTCGCTTCTGGTGCCAGGCGTCCACCGATCGCACGTAGCCGTCCTCCTCGGCCATGGCCGTCAGGATGAGCGTGCAGAGCAGCAGGCAAGAAAGCAGGCGGGGCATGGCGCGCGCCCCTTCTGGCTGTGCCTCTACGCCCCCTCCCGAAAGCGCAGCGCTTGCTCCGGCATCGGCAAGGCAGGGCGGGGCAACCCCGCCGGCGTGCCGGCCAGAATGGGAACGTGGGCAAAGCGCAGTCCCGGGCCCCCGGCCAGCCAGCCCACCAGCTCCTCGGGCCGCGACAGCCGGGTCACCTCCGGATAGCCGCAGGCCGAGGCCAGAGCGCACCAGTCCATCCCGGCGCTGGCGGTGGGCTGGCCCCCGGTCGAGTCGTGGCAGCGATTGTCCAGCAGCACGTGCACCAGGTTGGGCGGCCGCAGCATCCCGGCCGTGGCCAGCGAGCCGAGGCGCATCAAGAGTGCCCCGTCCCCGTCCAGCACCAGCACGCGCAGCTCCGGCCGGGTCAGCGCCAATCCCAGCCCCAGGCTGAGGGCGCAGCCCATCGAGCCCGCCATGGAGAACTGGTTGGCCCGATCCTCCAGCGCATAGAGCTCGCGCCCGGTATAGCCCGTGGTGGCGATCAGCCGATCCGACGCGGAGGTGCACGACTGCACCGCCGCCAGCATCGCGCGCCGGCTCGCCACCGGCTCCAGCCCCGACCCCGAGCCCGCTGCCCCCGCAAAAGCCGACCCTCCCGAGCCAGCGGCCCCCGCAAAAGCCGACCCTCCCGAGCCAGCTGCCCCCGCAAAAGCCGACCCCCCCGAGCCGGCTGCCCCCGCAAAAGCCGACCCCCCCGAGCCGGCTGCCCCCGAAAGCTGCAGCACCGCGAAGCTCCGTCGCGAAGCCAGCACCGGGGCAGCCTCCCCCGAGCACGCGATCCCCATCTGCTCCAGCATAGGCCGTGTCAGCGCCCCCATCAGCTCGTGCTGGGGCTCGTCCGTGCGCACCGAGACCACCAGCAGCACCGGGATGGCGAACGGTACCACCAGCGAGGTGAGCGGGTTGACGGCGTTGCCCAGCCCCGAGCTTTGCATCAGCACCCCGCCCTGAGCGCCGCCAAGCCAGGCGCCCGCGGCCATGGCCACCGCATCCCCCTCGTTGGCTGCCATCAGGTAGCCCGAAGAGGCAAGGCGCGAGCAGGGCACTCCGGCCCACAGGCTGACCCTATCCATCGGCCGACCGCGTTCGCCCAGACGGCGGGGATTCCCGCCCCGAGCGGAGAAGCGCCCCCCCATGGACACGCGCAACATTCTCATCTTTGTGCACGGCATCATGCTCGAAGAGCACCCTCCCCTGGGCCGGGCCCAGTATCGCCTGCTCTGGGACGTCATCGAGGAGAGCCACCCCGAGCTCGGCCAGCGTTTCGAGGACGTGGATCGGCTCGAGATCGAGTGGGGCAAGTTCGTGCGCGACACCATCGAGCCTGACCAGTGGATCAACCTGGCCGAAGAGCACCTCGCGCGCATCCTCGACCCCGACGAGGTGCGCAAGAACCCCAATCCCAACAACCTGATCCTGCCCCAGCGCCGGGCCACGATCCCCACCCGGGCCTGGGACAGCATGGTGGGGCCCCTGCGCCAGATCCTGCTCATCCGCGGGCTGGGGGACATGTTCTACTACTGTGGCTCTGACGGGCAGATCGCCGTGCAGCTCTCGGTCTTCCACCAGATTCTGGAGGCCATGGAGGCCTATCGCCACCTCGAGCACGTCCAGCTGCGCCTGCACGTGGTGGCTCACAGCCTGGGCGTGTCCATCGCCAACGACTTCCTCCACGCTCTCTTTTCGCCCCACGGGGCCCGCCTCAGGGGCCAGGGCGAGGTGCGCCTGCCCCGCTTCTTCCGCACCGACGTCTTGAAGGCTCGTCGCGAGCTGACCCTGGAGCGGCTGGCCTTCTGGCGGAACCATCCCGAGCGGCTGCAGCTGGGGGCCATCGCCAGCCTGGGCTCCTCGCTGCCGCTGCTGATTTTGCGCAGCCAGCGGGTGGTGGACCTGCTGGCCACCGGCAACACCTTGCCCGTGGACGAGCTGGGCATCCATCCCGAGGGGCGCGAGATCGTCTGGAAGAACTTCTATGACGACCTGGACCCCCTGTCCTTGCCCGTGCGCCCGCTGTTTGGCGACCACGCCACCGTGCAGGACATCCAGGTGCGCTCGGGAGAGGATCCGTGGGGCACTCAAGCCTACTGGGGCTGTCCTGACGTGCAGATGCACGTGGCCGAGCTTCTGGCCCGGCGGGCCGCGGTGCCGGCCCCTCCAGTCGAGCTTTATCCGACTTTTGGATGAAGGACTCTCGCCCCGTAGAGCAAAACCGAGCGCCTCACGGGGAAACATCCGAGGAGGTTCGATTTGGCGCGCAGGAGAGTGGTGATCGTGGGGGCCGGTCCAGGAGGTCTGGCGGCATCGCTCCTGCTGGCGCAGGCGGGCCTCGAGGTGCAGGTGATCGAGCGGCTCGACCGCGTGGGTGGACGCAACTCGGCCCTCGAGGCTGACGGATTCCGCTTCGATCGCGGTCCCACGTTCTTTCTCTACCCTCGCATCCTGCAGGAGATCTTCGCCGCGCTGGGCAGGGACCTGTTCCAGGAAGTGCCCATGGTGCGCCTCGACCCGCAGTACAGGCTGGTCTTTGGGGCCGGCGGCGAGCTGCTCTGCACCCCCAACCTGCTTCGCATGCAGTCCGAGATCGCTCGCCTCTGCCCGCAGGACGCCCCCCGCCTGCACAACTTCATGCACGAGAACCGGGCCAAGTTGAACGGCTTCGCCCCCATCCTGGAGTCGCCCATGGAGGGGTGGCGCGACCTCTTGCGCTGGGAAGTCCTCCGCCTTCTGCCGATGCTGCGCCCCTGGCTGGCGGTGGATCAAGACCTGCGCCGCTACTTCTCGGATCCTCGCGTGCGGCTCGCTTTCAGCTTCCAGAGCAAGTACCTGGGCATGTCCCCTTTCCAGTGCCCGAGCCTCTTTACCATCCTCAGCTTTCTCGAGTACGAGCACGGCGTCTTCCACCCCATGGGCGGCTGCGCAGCGGTGTGCGAGCGCATGGAGCAGATCGCCCGCGAGATGGGCGTGCAGTTCGCGCTGGGTGAAGAGGTGGAGGAGGTCTTGTGCCAGGGACGGCGGGCGCACGGCGTGCGCACCAGGAACGGCAACTACTGGGCCGATGCGCTGGTCATCAACGCCGACTTCGCCCGGGCCATGACCCGGCTGGTGCCCTCCTCGCTTCGCAAGCGCTGGTCCGATCACAAGATCGCCAGCAAGAAGTTCAGCTGCTCCACGGTCATGCTCTATCTGGGCGTGCAGGGCAGCTTTCCCGAGCTCTCCCACCACACCATCTACATCAGCCACGACTACGCCGGCAATCTGCGCGACATCACCCGCGACTACAAGCTCACCGCCGACCCTTCGTTTTACGTGCAGAACGCCTCGGTCACCGATCCGAGCCTGGCTCCCGCGGGCCACTCGGCCCTCTACTGCCTCTTCCCGGTGCCCCACCTGCACGAGAACATCGACTGGCGGGCCCAGAAGGAGAGCTTCCGCAAACTGGCCCTGGAGCAGCTCAAGAAGATCGGCCTTCCCGATCTCACCGAGCGCATCGTGTATGAGCAGGTCTTCACTCCCCTCGACTGGGAGGCGATGGAGATCTTCCGGGGAGCCACCTTCAGCATGGCCCACAACCTGGGCCAGATGCTCCACCTGCGGCCCCACAACCGCTTCGAGGAGCTCGACGGGGTCTATCTCGTGGGCGGGGGAACCCACCCTGGCAGCGGCCTGCCGGTCATCTTCAGCTCGGCCCGCATCAGCTCGATGCTGCTGTGCCAGGACATGGGCCTGAAGGTCGACTGGAACCCTCCGCTGGCCTTCAAGTCACGTCATCAGGAGGTACTCAGATGAAAGTCGGAATCATCGGCTCGGGCCTGGCGGGCCTGTCGGCCGCCTGCACCCTGGCCGCCCGCGGCCACCAGGTGACCGTTTTCGAGAAAAACGACTGGCTGGGCGGCAAGGCTGCCGTGCTCGAGAAGGATGGCTTCCGCTTTGACATGGGCCCCACCATCCTGACCCTGCCCGAGGTGATCTTCCGCATCTTCCGGGAGGCCAATCGCAAGGTGGAGTCCTACCTCGACCTGGTGCGGCTCGATCCTCAGTGGCGATGCTTCTTCGACGACGGCTCGGTGCTCGACCTGGTGGAGGACACCGAGTCCATGGGCCAGCGCATCCAGCAGTTCAGCGGTCCCCTCGACCAGGCCGGTTTCCGCCGCTTCATGGTGCACGCCCGCGAGCTGCACGACATCTCCCGGCGCTACTTCTTCTACAAGCCCGTCTCCTCGGTGGGCGACATCATGAAGTCGCGGGGCGTGGGTCTGGGCCCGCTCAAGGACCTGACCCGCATGCGCCCCGGGCAGACCGTGTTCCAGACCGTGCGCTCCTACATCAAGGACCCCCGGGTGGCCCAGATGCTCGACCACTTCACTCAGTACGTGGGCTCCTCGCCCGACGCCTCCCCGGCCGTGCTGTGCGGCATCGCCCACATGCAAACCGGCGAGGGAGTCTGGTACCCGATGGGCGGCACCCGGGCCGTGCCGGTGGCGCTGGAGAAGCTCGGTCGTGAGCTGGGCGTGGAGTATCGCACCGGCGTGCGCATCGAGCGTTTCGAGGTGAGCGGCAACCAGGTCCAGGCGCTGGTGACCGAGCAGGGCGAGCGGCACGAGTTCGACGCCCTGGTCTCCAACATGGACGCGGTGCGCACCTACCGCGAGCTGGCCGGCGGCGAGTCGGCCAAGAAGTTCGAGAGGCTGCGCAAGTACGAGCCGGCCTGCTCGGGGGTGGTCTTCTACTGGGGCCTGAAGAAGCAGTATCCCCAGTTCCTGCACCACGACTTCGTCTTCTCCCGCGACCCCGAGGAAGAGTTCGAAGCCATCTACCGCAAGGGCGAGCCGGCCCCCGACCCCAGCCTCTACCTGGCCGTCACCACCCGCACCGAGCCGGCCACCGCCCCGCCTGGCTGCGAGTCGTTCTACTGCCTGGTGCACACCCCCTACCTGCGCCCCCATCACGACTGGTCCAAGATGCTGCCCGAGTACCGCAAGGTGATCTTGCAGAAGCTGGCCCGTTGCGCCGGAGCCCGCGATCTCGAGGAGAACATCGTGGTGGAGGAGGTGCTCACCCCTCAGGGCATCCACGATCGCTATGCGGTCCTCAACGGAGCCATCTACGGGCTGGCCAGCCACGGCCGCCTGAACGGAGCCTTCAAGCCTCACAACCGCTCTCCGTTCCTCAAGAACCTGTATCTTGCGGGCGGAGCAGCCCATCCCGGTCCGGGCATGCCGATGGTCATGATGAGCGGCTGGATCGCCGCCGACGTGCTCGACAACGACCGCAAGGGCGCCCGGCAGAGCGCCCGCGAGCTTGTTCCATCCTGAGGGACCGTCCCTTCTCGAGCTGATCCGGCAGGCGCTGAGCTCGACCGAGCAAGGCTACGACCTGCTGGCCCCCAAGTTCGAGAAGACCCCCTTCTGCACGCCCGCCCCCTTGCTCGAGGCAGCCCACGAGCTCTTGCCCCGCGGCCAGAGCGGTCTGGACCTTTGCTGCGGCACCGGGGCCGGCCTTGGCTTGCTGAGCTCGCTGGGCTGCCAGCGCCTGGTGGGGGTGGATTTCTCTCGCGGCATGCTGGAGCAGGCCCGGCGGACCCACCCCGATGCCGAGCTGGTCCAGGCCGACGTCCTCCAGGCCCGCTATCACAACGAGTTCGACCTGGTGACCTTCTTCGGGGCCCTGGGCCACATCTTGCCCGAGGACCTGCCGGCCCTGGTGGACGTGGTGGATCGGGCCCTGCGCCCGGGGGGCACGTTCATCTTCTTCGTCCTGCCTCGCACCGGCATCCGCAACCTGGCCTACCTGGCCGCCTGCGCCCTGTTCGACCTGGCCATGCGAGTGCGCAATGTGCTTCTCAAGCCCGAGTTCGTCATGTACTACCTGGCCAGCTCGCGCCGCTGGTTCTATCAGCTGCTGCGCGAGCGCGGATTTCAGGTGCAAGAGCAGGCCGTGCAGGGTTGCATTCTGGTGCAGGCCAGGAAGTGCTGACCCGGGGAGGGAAGCCCAGGGGGTGGAAGAGCGCGAGATCGAGATCATCAAATCCCTGATCCAGCTTTCCTGGGCCGACGGGCGCTGGTCGCCCGACGAGGAGGCCCTGGTGGGCTTGATTCTGTCGCGTCTGGGACTCTCGATGAGCCAGATCGAAGAGCTGAAGACCCGCTTTCACAATCAGACCGACATGGCCCGGCTCGAGCGCTACGTGCCCGACAAACCCAGCCGCATGAACGCGATGCGCCTCTTGCTGGCGGTGGCTTACTCCGACCTGGACATCCCCGACGAGGAAGCGCTTTACCTGGGCACCATGGCCACCCGGCTGGGCATCACCCCGACCGAGCTCGACGAGCTGATGGCCGAGACCATCCGCCGCCGCCACGGCCGCGACTGATGCGCGCCGGAACCTAGTTCCAGCGCGTTGCAGAGTCCTGGCAGGTTAGATCTCCACCTGGGTGCCCAGCTCCACCACCTTGTCGGGTGGGATGCGATAGAAGGCGGTGGCGTCCTGCGCGTTGCGCGACAGGAAGCAGAACAGCTTCTCGCGCCAGTGGGCCATGCCGCTCTTGAGCCAGGGACGGGCCCGCACCGTTTCGCGTCCCAGGAAGAAGCTGGCCTTGCTCAGGTTGATCGGCCGCCCTTCCAGGCGGGTCTCGCCCAGGGCCGTGGGCACGTCCGGCGTCTCCATATAGCCGAAGCGCAGCGCCACGCGGTAGAAGTGCTCGCCCCGGGCAGTCACCTGGGCCCGTTCCTCGGAGGGCACATAGGGCTGGTCGAGCGTCTCGACGGCCACGATCAGCACCGTCTCGTGCAGGACCTTGTTGTGGCGAAGGTTGCTCAGCAGGGCGGGGGGAGTGCCCCTCACGTTGCCGTACATGTAGACCGCCAGCCCGGGAACCCGCGTTGGGGGCTTGCTCTTCATCTGCTCGAGCAAGGCATCCAGGGGCATCGTGCGCGCGATGAGCGCCTTGGAGAGCGCCGACCGCCCCGACTTCCAGGTCGCCATCACCAGGTAGATGGCCGCCCCCACGACCAGCGGGAACCAGCCGCCATGGGCGATCTTCAGCACGTTGGCGGCGAAGAAGGCCAGCTCTACCACCAGGAAGACGGCGCACAGCGAGCCCGCCCGCGCCGTGCTCCAGCCCCAGGCCGAGCGCAGCAAGGTATAAAACAGCACGGTCGTGATCACCATGGTGGCCGTGACGGCGATGCCGTAGGCCGCCGCCAGGTTGCTCGAGGAGCGGAATCCCAGCACCAGGGCGATGCAGGCCAGCATGAGCCCCCAGTTGACCAGGGGCACGTAAATCTGGCCCTTCTCGTGGGGCGAGGTGTATTCCACCTTCATGCGCGGCAGGTAACCCAGCTGCATGGCCTGCAGAGTCAGTGAGAAGGCGCCCGAGATGAGCGCCTGGGAGGCGATCACGGTGGCCGCCGTGGCCAGGATCACGGCCGGAATGAGCAACTCGGGGCTGGGAACCATCTTGTAGAAGGGGTGGCTGACCGCGGCGGGGTCGCGCATCAGCAACGCGCCCTGTCCCAGGTAGTTGATCAACAGGGCCGGGAAGACCAGCGTGAACCAGGCCAGGCGGATGGGACTGCGTCCGAAATGTCCCATGTCGGCATACAAGGCCTCTCCCCCGGTCACCACCAGGAACACCGAGCCCAGCGCCAGGAAGGCCGCCCAGCCGTTGCGCAGGAAGAACTCCAGCCCGTGGTGAGGCAAGAGGCAAGCCAGCACGCCCGGCGCGCGGGCGATGTGATAGAGTCCGAAGGCTGCCAGCATGAAGAACCAGAGCAGGGTGATGGGCCCGAAGACTCGGGCCACCTTCTCGGTGCCGCCCGACTGCACCCAGAACAGGCCCGTCAGGATGGCCACGGTGATGGGGAGGATGTAGGGATCAAACAGAGGGGTGGCCACGCTCAGGCCTTCCACCGCGCTGAGCACTGAGATGGACGGGGTGATCATCCCGTCTCCATAGAGCAGAGCGGTGCCAAACAGCCCCAACAGCACGAGGACCGGATAAAATCGCGACCGGCGCGCGCGCGAGCGCCCCACCAGGGCTCCCAGGGCCATGATGCCGCCCTCGCCGAAGTGATCGGCGCGCACCACGAAGATCAGGTACTTGATGCAGATCACCAGGATGAGCGACCAGCTAATCAAGGACAGCACGCCCAGGATGTTCTCGGGGCTGACGGCAATCCCGTGATGGGGAGCGAACGACTCGCGCACCGCGTAGAGCGGGCTGGTGCCGATGTCGCCGTAGACCACGCCCAGAGCTCCCAGGGCCAGCACCATCAGGCGCGAGGGTTTCTTGAGCGGAGGAGCTTCCTGCTCCAGCGAGGGGGCCTCGATTGCAGTGTTGATCACGCTACTGCGCGTTAGAGTAGCTTCGGACGACTCAAGGCCGGGGCAAGGCACCCCCACCGCGCATCAAGATCATGTCAAGGCCTGGCACTGACTGAGGCAGGCGCCGGTCGGTCCCGGGCAGAACCTGGGGCCGGTGGCGCGGCTGATCGAATACTTGCAGAGCGAGCGGGCCACCCCGGCGCTGCTGGCGGTGGTCGTGGTCGGGCTGTTCGTGATCAGCCCCCTGGCCGACATGGGCTATCTTCACTCGCGCCTGCCCGAGTACGTCTTCTGGCTCTTCCTGGTGCTGGGCGTGTTCATCATCACCCACCATCCGATACTCCGCTGGACCAACCTGGTGCTGGCCGTGGGAGCGGTCCTGACCAGCATCACGAAGGGCGGCCACCATTCCATGCTGGAATCGGTGTTCACGGTGCTTTACGTCTTGCTGCTCACGCTGGTTTACTGGCAGCGTGTCTTCAGCCCCGGGCGGGTGAATTTCTACCGGATCGTTGGCGCGGTCACCATCTATCTCTTCATCGGAGTCCTGTGGGCCGAGTTCTACAAGATCCTCGAGCTGGGAATGCCGGGGTCGTTCCGTTTCGGGCCGGACTTTCAGGGAGCGCGCCTGGAGAACAACATGATTTACTTCAGCTTCATCACGCTGACCACGGTGGGCTACGGCGACGCCACCCCGTGCCAGCCGCTGAGCCACTCGCTGGCGGTGCTGGAGGCACTGGTGGGCCAGGTGTACCTGACCGTGCTGATCGGACGGCTGGTGGCCTCGCTGCAGTCACCTGCCCTGGCCGAGTAGGCCCGGTAGCCGCTCAGACGGCGCCACTGGTAGACCGTCTCCTGGGCCGAGACCTCCAGGTTGCGGTCGGCCCGGGGATGACGATAGAGCACTTTGCGCACCACCCCGCCCTGCAGCTCGACCACTCCGGCGAAGACCAGGTCGGAGTGCTCGATCTTCAGGCTCTGTTCGCAGAACTTGCGCTCCTGCGGTCGATCGAAGTGATAGCGCACGGGTTTGACCGAGGTCGCGCCCACCTCGTCGAGCAGCTCGCGGATGCGCACTCCCAGCTCCTTTTCGTTGGGCACGCTGCGATCAGCGCGATGACCGACGAGCAGGATGGCGACCGAGCCGGCGGCCGATACGGGCACCACGACGGAGAGCAAGAGGCCCAGGATCAAGGCCGCCGCACGAAGGGAAAGGGATGAAGGCTTTGCAGAAACCGGCGCCGGGCAACCCCGAAGGACAGCCAAAACCTTCAGCACGGAACGCTCAACCGATCACTTACGGGCCATCTCCAGCGGCGTGCCCCACACCTTTGCCTTCGGCGGGAGGCTCTTGGGCTCGCTGGTCTCGCCCAGCGTCTCGGTGAGCTGGTTCAGCATCGAGCCCATCGAGGTCGGGGTCTTCTGGTCCAGCAGCGTGGCGGGGGCGCGCCTGGCGAAGGTGCTCTGGGGGGCCAGAGGGGCCGGGGCGGCAGGAGGGGTCCAGGCGGAGTTGGGACTGCTCATCCAGCTCAGGTCCAGCTCCTCCTCATCGCCGAGCAGGTCGGCCATCGCCGGCAGGGCAGGCGGGGTGACCAGGCTCTGGAGGAATTCGGCCACGCGCTGGCGGTTGAGGTGGAAAACCAGGCCCCAGGTCAGGCCCCAGGTCAGTCCCATCGACACCAGCAGCACCGGCGACTCGCCGCCCAGGCAGAACCAGGCCCAGGCTGCGTAGATCAGGCCAACCAGAATTCCATACACGACCATCACGGGAACCACCAGCGCGGGGCGAGGAGCGGGAGCCGGCCGGGCCGGGGCGGTGTAGCGCTGGGACATCTCCTGGCGCATCCGCGCCCGCTCGATGGCCTCTTCCAGGGCCAGCCGGTTGCGGTAGTATGTGTGCACGTTGATGGTCATGCTTCCTCTGCGACCATCCTACCGAGACCGCCCTAAAAAAAACTGAACTAAATTGTAAACACACCCCGGGCCGGGGCAAGTTGCAGCCCCGCCCCACGAAGGGCGAACAGACGATCGTCGTATCCGACGTCGCCAACCGCGCCAGGTCCACTCTGGGCCAGGCGGGCAAACCGGGCAGTCCGGGTGGAGATCCCCCCCACCCTCAGCCTGAGGCCATTATGGCAAGACAATCTTAAAGAAAACTGAACATTTTCGCCTCCAGACCGGGGCGAGGAGGAAGAGTTGCCCTCTCTCAGAATCCTCCGGCCCATGCGTAAGACATTCGTACTCCTCTGTCTTTTGATTCTGGCCGTGGGATGCGCCCAGGGCCCCAGCCTGAAAAAGGGCGCGGTGATCCTGGCTTCGGACGTCCTGGCCCTGCAATTTGCCCCCGATGGGCTGACCCTGGCCATGGGCTCGAACGACAAGTCGCTGCGCCTCATCGACGTGGACAGCGGCGTGGAGCGCGCCAACCTGCCCGGCCACGAGAAGGGTGTCTGGGCTCTGGCCTACTCGCCCGACAACAAGATGCTGGCCTCGGCCGCCTCCGATGGTACCGTCCGCATCTGGAACCCGGACCAGAAGCGCCTGCTGCAGGTGCTCAAACCGGGGGGCTACTCGGTGGCCTTCCGCCCCGACTCCAAGCGCCTGGCGGTGGGCTCGGACTACAAGATCCGCATCTACAACACCGAGAACTGGACCCTCTTCAAGGAGTGGGCCGAGCCCGACGGCAACGTGTTCACGGTGGCCTTCTCCGAAGACGGCAAGAAGCTGGCCAGCGGAACCTCCAAGGGCTTGAAGGTCTGGGACGCCGACGCCGGCACCCAGATGTCGGCCCACGTGGAGAACAACCAGTCGGTGCGGGCCATCTGCTTCCCCACCGAGGAGGAGCTGGCGGCTTATTACCAGGGCTACGGCGTGGTGCTGCTGCGGGCCCGGGACGGCTCGGCCCGGGCCAGCCACCCCGAGAACGGCACGGTGGCCTTCTCGGGCAACGGCAAGCGGGCCATCGTGGCCAGTGCCAGCCTGTCCACCCTGCTCAAGGATACCGAGGCCTGGAAGGACCTGGGCTCGATCAAGCTGCCCCTGGGCACGGTCAACGCCGTGACCGTCTCGACCGACGGCAAGCTGGCGGCGGTGGCGGGCATTCGGGACGTGACGGTGCTCAAGCTGCCCTGATCGGCATCGACGCGGCCACCTGCCCTCAGGCGTAGACCGGCTCGCGGGAGAGGGGCGACTCGGGCATGGGGGAGTCGTACTGCTCGGGGAAGTACTTCGAGAGCAGCCGGGCCCGCTCGGGGTAGGCCTCGCGGAACTGCTGCAAAGCCTCCGGACCGGCCTCCTTCGCCTCCTTGTAGGCTGCGTAGCTCTCGGCGAAGTCGTCGGCTCGCTCGTTGCCGGGCAGCACGAACCAGTCATCCATCTTGTCGTCGTGGCTGGACTTTCCGTAGGTGCTGATCTCGCGCCCGTCGCGCCGGGCCGCCTCGCTCCAGCCCTCGGGCACCAGCGCGTAGCTCTCCTTGTAGCCCACCGCGTGGCCGACCTCGTGGTCGAAGTTGGTCTGATCCAGGGTACCCTTGCCAAAGAAGGTCAGTTTCTGGCCCGAGCTGGAGTACTGGGCGTCGGTGTTGGAGCCTTCCGGGCGGTCGGCGAAGGTCACCGACTTGAAGCTGTCCTGGGCGAACTCGGGCGAGCGGCTGTGGTAGTCGGCCAGCCTGGCCAGCAGCTCGGTCCGATCTTGCTCGGAGTAATTCTGGGTGAAGTCGACGTCAACCGGCTTGCCGTTCAGGGTGTAGCGGTAGTTGTCGCCGTCGCGGGTGATCTGCAACTCGGACGACTTGCCGCTGGCATCGGTGAACGAGACCGGCTGGTTGCTGCGCAGAGCCTCCTCGACGCTGGCGTTCTGGCGATTGACCAGCTCCGGAGTGCGCTCGGACTCGTCCACCGGCGGGTGCCACTCGCTCTCGCTGGGCAGCTGGTAGGGCTTCTTCGTTTCCTGCTTGGCCTGCGTGGAAAGCTCGACCTGATCCTTGGGCTCCGGGGTCGGGGTGGGCTCAGCCTTCTTGGGAGGGGTCGCTCCCGCCCCCGCGCCCGCTGCCGCCTGGACCGTGCTCGCCTTCAGCTCTTGAATCGCCATCGTTCCTCCTGAGTTGTCCTGGTGAGCTCAGGATAGGCGGGGGACCGTCCCGGAAGTTGGCCCGGGCGGGCCGGATTCTTGAACAGATTGTTACAGGCGCGTGAACAGCGCGTTAACATCCTGGCTTCAGCGCAGCAGGCGTCGGCTCAAAGCGTGCGGGACGCCCGGGGGCGGATCCAGCTCCACCGACTGGTCCCAGCGCTCGCTGGTCATGCCCGGGGGCACGCAGTAATCCGCGCGCACGTACCAGGGAGAGCGACCGGTGGCCAGCTGGGAGGGCTCGTTGTCAAGGGTGGCCATGGTGCGAAAGTCGAGCCAGCAGGTGCCGCCCACCCGGGCCAGCTCCTGGCCCGTCCAGTCCTCCAGGAAAGCGTACTGGCGCGGCCGCTCGTTGCTGGGCACGTAGTAGGGCGAGCCCGGCACCTGGCTGCGCAGCAGGCCCTCGCGTGGCTGCAGGCCCTCCACCACCAGGGCGTTGCACTCGATCGTGTCGGCCGGATCGCCGGCAAAGAGGGGGGGATCGGAGGCGGGGGGGTTCACGGTGGAGTAGCTGGCGGCGTCGTTGAAGCCCGAGGAGAGCAGCCACACCGAGTCGCGCGCGATCAGACCCACCGAGCGCTTGCGCAGCGCTCCGGTGGCATCGCGCTCCTTGTTGAAGTCGCCCTGGATGTAGAGCGAGGCGTTGCACATCACGGTCAGGTTGGCCGGCAAAAAGTGAGCGTTCTTGAGGCGAAGCGGTCCCTCGCTGTAGAGCATGCCATTGGACGGGAAGCCCCCGGCGCTGATCAGGGCGGCCACATCCAGGTCCTTGACGCGCACCTCGCGCCCTTCGGCCTGGTTGAAGAAAGCGGCATCGGCGCTGCCGGCCAGCAGCTGGATCTGAGCCTGGCTCGCGAAATAGCCCGAGGGCAGCAGGCAGCTGGCCCGGGGCGCCGGCAAACGCCTGGCTCCCAGGCGAGCGTCGCGCACCACGCCCCCGTAGCGGCTGAGGGCCTGGCGGGTCCACTCGCTCCAGCGCGAGTCGTAGTAGCTGTTGCGCCGGGTCAGCTCGGCAAAGATGCCGTCGGGCCGCAGCACCTGGACGTACGACATGGGACCGCCCCCGCTGCACTGGATCTCATCGGCGGCCGAAACGGTGGGTCCGTAGAAGGCCACCGGCGCGCCGCTGAAGAGGCGGTGGTAGACGCGCAGATCGCCGTTGGCGTGGACCGGGCCGTGCACCTGGTAGGGGATCCAGAAGGGGCCCTGGCCCACGATGACCCCGTCGCCGTCGGCGAAGAAAGCATAGCGGGTGAGCGGCTCCAGGTCGCCCTCCAGGCTGCGCTCGGCGGAGTGGGTCCCCCAGCTTGCCCGGCTCACAATGCGGAAGCTACGGGCGTCCGGCCGGGTCACCCGGATGCGGAAGCTCTCGCTCTGGCCGGTCCCGGTCAAGGAGAGAGCTGGATCGTCGCCCGGGTCCCAGCGCCACTCCCACCAGCCGTCCGAACGGCGGGTCACTCCTGGAAACAAGGGCGGCGCCCCGGCCGCCGGGGTGCCGTCGCTCTGGTGGGTCACGGCGTAGCCCCCGCTGTCGCGGAAGGCAGCGAAGGCGGCCTCCAGGCCTGTCTCGGCGAGATACTGCAGGCGGGTCTGCACCACCCGCATGTGCGCCTCGCGCCGGGTGGCCCCGGCTCGCTCCATGACCAGGGCAAGCGAGAGCAAGAAGATCGGGATCAGGCTGATGGTCACGAACAGGGTCAGGCCCCGGCGGTCAGGGCGCATTGCGAAGCTCCGAAAGCAGTTCCAGGCTGCCAGAGGTCACCGGCCCGCGCTCGCTCACCTTGCGATAGGTCAGTTCAAAGCTCGCGAGGCGGTCCGTGACCGACCAGCGCACGGTCAGCGAGCCCGGCTCGAGATAGACTGCGTAACGCCGCTCGTTGCCGCCGGTGGCCAGGGCCAGGTCGAGCTGATCGGGAGCCAGGCGCGGGCAGGCTACGGCCGGTTTCTCGTAGAGCACCAGGTCGAGCGCCTGCGGGTTGCGCGGGTCGGGCGGGGTATGCGGCTGTGCTGACAGGGCCACCACCGTGACGGTGCCGCCGCTCGGCTCCGGGATGGCCGCCACCAGCGTCTCCCAGCTGGTGGAGGGCAGGCCGGGGAAGCGGTAGAGCTGGCTTCCCAGGGTCACATCGGGGGCGTCCCAGACCACGAAGGCGGCGGCCGAAAGGAGATCGTCCAGACGGCGCGTCAGCAGGGCCTGCTCGCGAGCCAGCTCCCAACTGCCGGCGCGGGCTCGCTCGACGGTGCGCAGGGTGCTCCAGACGCCCAGGATGGTGGCCATCATCAGGCCGAACAGACCGGCCACCAGCAGCACCTCGGCCAGGGTGTGAGCGCGCCTCACGGGGGGCGAGGGCCTCATCGCCACAGGGTGCGCGTCAGGCGCACCAGCGGGGGGCGGCCGGGCCGGGGCACCGCTCCGGCCACGGCCGGGTCGGCCGGCCAGACCACGGCAGTGGCTCGCTTGCAGCCGAAGGTGAGGGGAGTGACGGAAAGCTCCACCACCAGCTGCCCGTGGCGCTTGCGGGCCTGGCTGGCAGCCGAGGGGTAGTCGGTCAGCGCTTCGAGCTGGTTGCGGGCCAGGCGGTGGGCCTGGGACAAGAGCCGGCCCTGCTCATCCATGCGCTGAGCCTGCAGGCAGGCGGCCAGGACCGCCAGGGCATAGACCAGCAGGACCGCTCCCGAGAGCACCAGCTCGGCCAGGCTGAGTCCGCGCGAACGCCGCATTCTCAGGTAGATTCGCCGAGAAGGGGGGATTGTCCGGCTGCCCCCCGCCAGGCGCACAGGCGCTGCACCACGGCGGGTCCGCTGGCAAGGCCCTGCTCGAATGCGATCACGCTCAGCTCGGGGAAGGCGTGCAGCAGCTCGTCCGGTCGCAGGAGGAAATCGGGATTGGTGGGCCGTCCGTAGGCTTCCTGACCTTCGGCAAAAGTCTCGTAGATCAGCACGCCCCGCGGAGCCAGCGCCGCGGCCAGCACCGAGAACAGGGGACGGTGCAGGTAGTTGGTCACCACGATGCCGGCGAAGAGCTGACCGGGAAACGGCCAGGGGTCGGCTTCCAGGTCGGCCCGCACGACCTCGGGCCCGGCGCTCTCCCTGTCGACCGCCACCACCTGGTAGCCGAGAGCGAGCAGATAGAGGGTGTGCCGACCGCGGCCAGAGGCGACGTCGAGCACCGGATGCGGGCCCTTCTCGATGAGAGGCACCCAGCGCGCGACCCAGGGCGAAACGGTCAACGAGGACGCTTGCCGGAGTTGCCCAGCACGTTGCCGCGCAGGTCCATGCTGATGCGTTGCCTGAACTCGGGTGTGAGCGTATCCAAGATGACGTCCCCGTCGCGGCGAATGAAGGCCAGGCGCTGGAGCGGGCGCTGGCCGTCCGGGCCCCCCAGCTCGAACACCCAGACCACGCTGTCGGGCTTGCTCACGAACTGCCAGCCATGCTCGCGGGCGAACTCCTGGCCTTGAGAATAGGACTGCACCTGGGTGCGAACGTCGCGCACCAGGTCCTGCTCGCACAGGCCGCTTTCGACCAGCGACGCGAGCAGGCTCGCGTCCACCTGCGAGGACGCGTTGTGCGGGGAGCGGAGCGAGGCGAGGGGCATGACGGGGGAGAGCACGGTTGCAGGGTAGTCGGCGCGGGCGGCAGGCGGGTTAGCAATCTGTTGCCAGTTCGTCGTATACTCAACCTGCTCGTGAAGTTGAACCTTATCTGCGGTCTGCTGGCAGCGATCCTGGCGGTCGGGGCGGTGCTCTCGGGAGTGTTGTCGCAGCCCGAGGTGGTGCTGGCCCTGGCGGTGCTGGCCGCCCTGGTCTCCTCGGGAGTCTTTCGGCTGGCTCCGGCGGTGGTGGCGGGGGCCTGCTGGAGCATGGGCCCGGCCGGGGGCGCTCTGGTGGCCGGGGCGGCCGCCCTCAGCGCCGCCCTGCGCGGTGGAGCGGCTCAGCTGGGGCGCGACGCCCTGGAGGGGCTGGGGGCGGGAGTGGGCGGAGCCGTGCTGGCGGGAACCATGGCCCGGCCCGAGCTGGCCCCCTGGCTGGGAGCTCTGCTCTTCGTGTCCCTGCAGCTGGTGCGTTACGCCGGGCAACCGCTGGCGGCTCAGCAGGTGCTGGGGCAGCCCCTGCTGGCGATGCTGCTGGCTCTCGCTCCCCTCTCCCTGTTGCCGGTGATCGCCGCGCTGGCTCTGCTCTGGCGCCAGGCGGTGGTGCAGAGCCAGGAGCCCCTGGAGCCGGCCGACCGGCGCAAGCTGGAGTGGCAGCTGGGCAAGCTCGAGTCCAGCCTGGACCGCCAGGGGCAGGCCCGCGACCGGGCCCGCCGCGACCTGGCCAGCGCCCGGACGGCCTACAACCAGCTCGAGGTGCTGATCGGGCTGGTCAGCGTGGGCACCGACCTCGCGGCCACCCGCGAGCGCGTGCTGGAGCTGGCCGGCCCCTACGACACGCTGGTGCTGTTCGAGGGCTCCGAGCTCGCGCCCACGGCCTTTCGCGGCGGTCCGGCCGAGCGGCTGGCCTCGGCCGAGCTGCTGCGGTTGGGTGAGCCCTGTGTGCAGGCCTGCTTTGAGAGCAAGCGGGCGGTCGCCGCCTTCGGCAGCGAGCGCTTGCTGGAGGACCGCCACGGCCTGGCCCTGCCGGTGGAGCCCGAGGCGGTGCTCTACGTGGGCTCGCGCCAACCGATCAGCTCCGAGCAGCAAGACGCCCTCTCCACCCTGGCCGGCCAGGCCGGCCTGGCTCTGGAGGCGGCCCGTCGGCTCGACCGCCAGCACCAGGCCCTGGAGCGCGAAGAGCAGGCCCGCCGTTCTCGCGACGAGCAGGCCCGGGCCCTGGAGCAGCTGCTGGTCTTCACCACGGCCCTCTCCCAGCGGCTCGACATCGATGATCTTCCCGAGCAGCTCGGTGGGCTGATCCCCCACCAGAGGGGCTGGCTGGAGGCCAGCGACCGGCACCTGAGCTGGCCCGACCCGGCTCCGCTCCCGAATCTCGAGGTGAGCGCCCCCCTCATCTTGCCCGAGCTGATCGCCGTTCCGCTGGAGGAAGGGGGAGCCCTGCTGTTACAGGCTCCCTCCTTCAAGCGCAAGCACCTGTACCTGCTGCAGTTCGCGGGGCTGGCCGTGACGGCCGCCCTGGCCCGCAGCCGCCTGCACGAGGAAGTGCGCCAGGCCTACGCCCACCTGAGCGAGTCGCGCCGCCTGGCGGCGGTCGGCGAGCTGGCGGCCGGAGTGGCCCACGAGATCAACAATCCCATGGCCGCCCTGGCCCTGGCCCTGGAAGGGGCGCTGCTCAAGCTGCGCAGCCAGCCCGAGCTGGCCGAGCGCAAGCTGGAGCGGGCCTTCGAGGTGGTGGAGAGGGTCAAGGCCATCACCGGCAAGTTGCTCTTTTATGCCCGCGACGCCCACCTGGCCCGGCCCACTCAGGTCAACCAGGTGGTGCAGGACACGCTCGAGTTCCTCGAGCCCGGCCTGACCCGTGAGTCGATCGGGCTCGAGCGCGAGCTCTCCGAGCTGCCGCTGGTGCAGACCGACCCCCACGGGCTGCACCAGGTGCTGACCAACCTGGTGCTCAACGCCAGAAACGCCCTGGGCCAGGTACCGGAGGACCGGCGCCAGCTCAAGGTGGCCACCCGGTTGGAAGGGGAGCGCCTGCTGGTGCAGGTTTCCGATACCGGTCCCGGAATCGAGCCGGCCATGCAGGAGAAGATCTTCCAGCCCTTCTTCACCACCCGCCCCGACGGCACGGGCCTGGGCCTGTCGACCAGCCGCGAGATCGCCCGCTCGCAGGGTGGCGAGCTGAGGCTGGAGCCGCCCTCCACCTTCGTGCTGGAGCTACCCCTGAGATGAGCCGCATTCTCCTCTTGGAGGACGATGAGCAGGTGCGCGTCGAGCTCGAGGAGCTGCTCGACTCGGAGGGATACCAGGTGCACGCCGCCGCCACCGGGGCGGCAGCCATCGAGCTGGCCGGCGAGCACCGCTTCGACCTCATCGTAGCCGACGTCAAGATGGAGGGGATGGATGGGCTGACGGCTCTCTCGCAGCTGCGCCAGGCCGACCCGGGGCTGGCGGCGCTCGTGATCAGCGGCTACTCCGACGAGGCCGACACGCTGCGGGCGCTGCGGCTGGGGGCGGGCGACTTTCTCAAGAAACCGTTCCGCGTGGCCGAGCTCTTGAGCGCGGTGGAAACACTGCTGGAGCGGCGCCGCCGCCAGCTGGCTCAAGACGAGCGAGACCGGGCCGCCCGCCAGCTGGCCCGCTGGGCGGTCACCTCGCTGGCCCGCTCCAGCGAGCTGGGCAGCTCTCGGACGGGTCTGCTGGAGGCGGCCGCCCTGGCCGGCAAGGCGGCCCGCCTGCAGGGTCTGGAGCCGTCCGAGGACGTCGAGTTGTTGACGCTGGTCTGGGGCCTGGAGGGCGACTACCCCGAGTTTTTCCTGGCCGGGTTGTCCGACCCGGTGCGCGACTGGCTGATCGAGCTGAGCCAGGAGCGGCCCGCCTCGCTGGCCGCCGGGCTGGCCCTGGCGGCCCTGGGACAGAGCGCTCCGAATGAAGCCGTGGAGGCCCTGGAGCAGGCCCGGCGCGAGGCCGAGCCGCCCCGATCCTCGGGCCGACAGCGACGCGACCTGCTCTCGCTGGGACAGACCCTTGAGCTGGCCGGCGACCTGGCCGGAGCCAGCCAGGCTTACGCCGAGCTGGTGGCCCACGCGCCCGGCAGCCTGGAGGCGCCCGAGGCCTCGCTTCGCTGCGCCACGCTCTTGATGCGCCAGGGTCAGCTCGAGCCGGCTCGCCGCCAGCTGGCCCAGGCCTGGCAGGCGGCTCGCCGCATCGGGCCCTCGTGGACTGCCCGGGTGGGCTTCGAGGTCGCCGTGCTGCTTCACCACCTGGGCGATCCGGAGGCGGTGGCGGTGCTGGAGGAAGCCAGCGGGAAGACCCAGGAGCCAGGCATTTCCCTGCGCTCGCGCCTGTTCGCCAGCGTCTGCCTGCAGCCTGAGCCCTCCCGGGCTCTCGAGCTGCTGGGCCAGCTCGCCCAGCACCCCCAGGAGCTTTACTCTTGTGCCGGCTGGCTCTTTCCCTGGCTGCTGCAGGCCGCTCCCGAGCATCCCCTGCTCGAGCGGCTGGCCCGCAACTGCCCGGGCGCCTTGTTGCGCCTCTTGCGGGCCGGCAAGCTGCCGCTTCAAGCGCGTCGCCGGGCTGGCGAGCTGCTCGAGCGGTTGGGCGGGGACAGTTTCCAGGAGGCCCAGAAGATTCTGCTGGCCGATCCCGAGCTTTCCGGCTGGGCGGCCGGGCTGGCCTCGGTCGCGGCGGCCGGCCCGACGCTGCGGCTCTTGACGCTGGGACGCTTCGAGCTGGCCCTGGGAGATCGGCCCGTGCCGCCCAATGCCTTCCGCAGCCAGAAGGTGCGTTTTCTGCTGGCCTGCCTGGCGGCCAACCGGGGCCGTCCGTTGAGCGAGGACATGCTGATCGAGACGTTCTGGGGAGACTTCGCCGAGACCGGCAAACAGCGGATCTACGCCGCCACCACCAACCTGCGGGCCATCCTGCGAGCGGCCCACCCCGAGCCGATCGTGCGCGAGCGAAACGGGATTCAGCTGGCTCCAGAGCTGGTCCTGTGGCACGATCTGGAGGAGGTGGAGCAGGCCCTGGCCGAGCCCGAGTCGGTGGAATCGCTGGGCCGGGTTGCCCGTCTCTACGCCGGCCCCTACCTCGAGTCGTGCTATTCCGATTGGGCGGTGATGCGGCGGGAGCGGCTGGAGCAGCGGGTGGGCCAGGCCCTGACCCGACTGGCCGAGTTGCTGCTGGCCCGGGGCCAGGTCGAGGAGGCCCTGGAGCAAGCCCACCACAGCCTGGAGCTGGATCGATGCCACCAGGAGGCCCACCTGCTGATCATGCAGGCGCACCTGTCGGCCCGGCGGCCTGAGGAGGCCATCCGGCAGTATGAGAGCTGCTGCCAGACCCTGCGCAAAGAGCTGGCCATGGAGCCTTCCATCGCCCTGATGGAGGCCTACCAGCGTGCCCGGCTGAGCCTGACCTGAGTTGGGACGAACGCTGGCGCTCTTCACCCGGGGCCTGGCCACGCTGGTGAGCAGCGGGGTGCCCCTGGGCCGAGCGCTGCAGGTGATGGCCGCTACCCGGGTGCTACCCGAGGAGGTGGCGGACGGCCTGATCGGGACGCTGCTCCGAGGGCACTCGTTATCGGACGGTTTCAAGGCCTACCCCGCGCACTTCCCCACCTCCTACGTGGCGGCCGTGCGAGCCGCCGAGGGCACGGGCGCACTGGTGGAGGTGCTGCTGCGCCTGGCCGATCAGACCGAGAAATCGGCACGGCTGCGCCACCGGCTCCTGAGTCAGCTCAGCTATCCGGTGGTGCTGCTCATCTCGTGCGGGCTGGGGTTAGCGGTGCTGGTGCTGGGGTTTGTGCCCATGATGCTGCCGATGCTGGAGCAGTGGAATGCGCCCGCGCCCTGGCTGCTGGTCACTTTGACGGGCCTGGCCCGCAGCCCGGTGACCTGGGTGATGCTGGGATTGGGGCTGGTCAACCTGTTGCTGGCCGTCCTTTTGCTGCAACGCCGACCGGCGCTGCGATCGGCCCTGGAGCGCTCGTCGGCGAGCTGGCCACTGGTGGGAGGGGTGCGCCTGCGCCTGGCCCGGCTGCAGGCGCTGGACACGCTGATCTTGCTCCAGGAGGCGGGGGTGCCAGCCCGCACGTGCCTTCTGGAGGCGGCCCGAGGGCAGAGTCACGCCGAGCTGGCCGCCCGGCTGCGCGAGGCCGACGCGGCCCTGCTGGAAGGGGCTGAGCTGACTGCGGCCTTGCGCCAGGCGCGGGTCTTTAGCCCGCCCGCACTGCAGCTCTTGCTGGCGGGTGAGGCCGCCGGACGCCTGGCGCGGCTGATGCGCTGCGCGCGCAAGCTGGAGGAGGATGCCCTGGAGGCTCGCATCGAGCTGCTGGTCACCTTGAGCGAGCCCCTGGTACTGAGCGTGATGGGGCTGGCGGTCGGGCTGGTGACGCTGATCACCCTGATGCCGATGCTCACCTTGTTGGCCCGGCTCTGAACCAGACCCTCTCATTCAAGACGCGCCGCCACCAGAGGGCCGAGTGCGAGCGCATCAGATGGTCTTGCAGACGCGCTGCACCTCTTCCAGCGTCACCTTGCCCTCGGCCACCTTCAGCAGCCCGTCCTGGTAGAGGGGACGGAAGCCCTGGGCCATGGCCACCTGGCGGATCTCCTCCTCGCTGGCGGCGCGGTTGACCAGGGCCCGCACCTCGGGGGTGATCTCCAGCATCTCGTACAGGCCCAACCGGCCGCGGTGGCCCGTGTTGTGGCACTTCTGGCAGCCGGCGCCGCGAAAGACGCGGGGCTGGCGGAAGCCTTCCCGGGCCAGCAGCTCGGCCACCTCGGAGGTGGGGCGCTCCTCCACCCGGCACTCGGTGCAGATGCGCCGGGCCAGGCGCTGGGCCACTCCGCCGAGCAGGGTGGAGCCGATCAGGAACGGCTCGATGCCCATGTCGCGCAGGCGGGCGATGATGCCCACCGAGTCGTTGGTGTGGATGGTGCTCAGCAGCAAGTGTCCGGTCAGGGCCGCCTGGACGGCGATCTGGGCCGTCTCCACGTCGCGGATCTCGCCCACCAGGATGACGTCCGGATCCTGACGCAAGAACTCGCGCAGCACGCGGGCGAAGGTGACGCGCTTCTCCTCCTCGCGGGGGGCGGTGTTGACCTGCACCTGGCAGATGCCGGGCATCTGGTACTCGATGGGATCCTCCACCGTCAACAGCTTGCGGTCGGGGCGCTGGATCTGCTTGAGGCTGGCATAGAGCGTGGTGCTCTTGCCCGAGCCGGTGGGCCCGCACACCAGGATCATCCCGTAAGGCTGCGAGAGAATGTGGTCGTAGCGGCCCCGGGTGTGGGGGGAGAAGCCCAGGTCGGCCAGCGTGAGGTTGAAAGCGCCCTTCTTGAGCAGGCGCATGACCACGCTCTCGCCGGCGGGCACGGGCACCACGCTCACGCGCAGGTCCAGCTCTTGCCCGGCCACCTTGAGCGAGATGCGGCCGCCCTGAGGGATGCGCTCCTGGGCGATGTCCATGTTGGCCATGACCTTGATGCGCTTGACCATGGCCGAGGCCTCGCGAGCCGGGAAGCTGTTGATGGGGTGCAGCACGCCGTCCACGCGATAGCGAAGCTCCGCCCCCTTCTCGTAGGTCTCCATGTGGATGTCGGAGGCGCCCGCCGAGATGGCTTCCTTGATGAGCCGATCGACCGCGTCCACGATGGGGCTGGTGATGTCCTCGGCACCGAAGGCCACGTCGGCCATCGGGTTGGCGACCTCCAGCGATTCGGTCTCCAGCTTCTTGCGCTCGAGCCACTCCAGCCAGGTTTGCCCGCCGGGGTAGCGGTAGCAGTATTCCAGGGCCAGGTCGATGAGCAGCGCGTCGGCGCGCAGCAACTGGGGACGGAACTGGCCCTGGCTGGCCAGGGAGATGTGGTCGTAGATGTGGATCTGGGTGGGATCCTTCACCGCCACCACCACCTCCTGGGGCGAGGGGCGGCCGATGCAGACGCCCTGGATCGAGCGCGAAACGGTCTCGGGCAGCACCCGGGCCACCTCGGGGTCGAGCTGAACCTGGGCCAGGTCGACGCTGGGGAGATCCACCTCGCTCACGAACTGGCCCGACTCGGGCGTGGCCCGCACGACGGCCTCCTTCTTGTGGCTCAGCAGGATGTGCCAGGCCCCCAGCTTGCTCGCCACCATGCCAAAAAAGCCCTTCTTGCCGGGCGCGGCGGGGGCGGGCAGGCCCTCGCTGCTCTCGGTCATCGGCCCCTCGACGGGCTTGCTCAAAGCTTCGTAGATCTGGGCCACCGAAGCAGGCCGACGGCTCATCTCGGGCTCGTGCAGCCAGGCCACCACCGAGGCGAGGCGGGGGCCGAGCTGTTCGAGGCGAGGCATGTCCACGGCCCCGAACAGCCGGTCCACGGCCCGGGGCGGAGCCTGACCGGTGGTCAGGAAGTGGAGGATGGAGGCCACCGCGTAGAGGTCGTTGCCGGGGTGGCTGGGCTCGCCCAGGAGCTGCTCGGGGGCGGCGAAGTTGGGCGAGCCTTGCGAGCGGAAAGCGGTGCCGCTCTTGTCTGCCGACGATTCGCGCATGCGGGCCAGGCCAAACTCGACCAGCTTGAGCACTCCGTGGGGGGTCACCAGAACCGTTTCGGGGCGAAGGTCACGGTGGACGATGGGGGGATCTTGTCCGTGCAGATACTCGAGCACCGACAGGAACTGCTCGAGGTAGCGCTGGATCAGCTCGGGGGGCTGGGGCCCATCGGACTTGACCACCTCGGCCAGGGTGCGGCCGGAGAACTCCTCGAGCACCAGGTAGATGCCGGTGCGGTCTTCGATGACCTCCATCACCCGGGGCAGGTTGCGGTGCTGCAGCCGAGCGAGCAGGCGCCCCTCGCGCAGGGTCTGCATGCGGGCCTCGCGGGTGGCCGACTCGGGGTCGAGTCGCCGCAGGCGCAGGGGGGTGCCGTTCGAGCGGTCCTCGGCTTCGTAGAGGGTGGAGAAGCGGCCCAGCATCATCTGGCGGTGGACGACAAAGCGCCCGCCGACCAGCTTGGGCACCTCGACCGGCTGGGCCTCGAAGCTCTCCTGCGCGGCAGCCTCGGGGGGAGGGGCCATGCGCAGCAGGGCGGGGGTCATCTTCTGGGCGTAGAGATGGGTGCGCTCGAGCGCCTCGATGTCAAAAGCCTGCTGGGGTTTGGAGCGATGGGCGTAGAGCAGGCCCAGCACCCGTCCTTCGTGGAGAATGGGCACGCACAGGGCGGTGTGCTCGAGGTTGCTGGGGGTGCGCACGTCGGGAGCCTTCTTCTTGCACACCGAGCGCACCAGCACCAGGTCCAGCGCCGCTCCGCTCCACACCTCGTCGGGATGCACGCCGCGCACGTCGGCCACGGCATACTCGCCGTCCCACAGCTCGTCGTGCAAGATCACGCCGCGGTCGGCTTGCAAGGTGCTGGTCATGTAGTCCAGGGCACCCTGCCACAGCTGCTTGAGGTCGGTGGCGTTGGAAAGGGTATCCATGCTCGAGCGGTTCCCCGAAAGTCGGGGGGGAACCTTTCTGGGGGACCAGAAACTGACTTCGAGCCGATGGACAGGAAGAAGCTGCGCTTCGACGAGGATTCCCCGCTGCCCGACCGCTTCGAGCTGCTCTCGGAGGTGGGTCGGGGAGGCATGAGCGTCGTCTACCGCGCTTTCGACCGCGAGCTCGAGCGGGAGGTGGCCGTCAAGCTCTTGCCCGAGGGGGCCCGGGGCGGGCCGCTCAGCGAGCGCTATCGGCGCGAGGCGCGCGAGCTGGCGCGCTTGAGGCACCCCAACGTGGTGGGGCTGCTGGGGGAAGGGGTGCACCGGGGGCGCGACTACCTGGTGCTGGAGTATGTATCGGGAGGCGACTTGCGCCGCTTCCTGCAGCGCCCCCGGCCCCGGGCCGAGCTGCTGAGGCTGTTCGAGGGGGTGAGCCGGGGACTGGCCGAGCTGCACGCACTGGGCCTGGTGCACCGGGACATCAAGCCGGAGAACGTGCTGATCGGAGCGGACGGAGAGGCCCGGCTGAGCGACCTGGGGCTGGTGCGCTCGTTGGACTCCAAGACCCACCTGACCACCGAGGGGGCGCTGGTGGGAACGATGTGCTACCTGGCACCCGAGCAGATCGTGTCGGGCGAGCTGTCGGCCGCGGCCGATCTCTATGCGCTGGGGGCCTGCCTGTATGAGGCGCTGGTCGGTGCGCCGCTGTTCGAGGGGCGCACCGAGTTCGAGATCATGCAGCACCACGTGCGCGACGAGCCGGTGGCACCGGGCGACCGGTTGAACGGTCTGGACGGGCGGCTGAACGAGCTCGTGCTTCGGCTCGTCAGCAAGGACCCGGCGCTGCGGCCGAGCGCCGAGGAGACCGCGGACATCCTGGGCGAGTGCCTGCGAACCCCCGCTCCGACCGCGCCGGAGCCGGACGCGGCCGTGGGCGCGGTCGAAGTGCGGTCGGCGGTCGAGCCGGGGCCGGTCTTGGTGGACGCGGTCGAGGCTCTGGCGGAGTCGGAGGCGGCGCCGGTCGAGCCGGGGCCGGTCGTGGTGGGCGCGGTCGAAGTGCGGTCGGCGGTCGAGCCGGGGCCGGAGTTGGTCGGCGCGGTCGAGGCTCGGGCGGAGTCGGAGGCGGCGCCGGTCGAGCCGGCGCGACGCAGCCTGGTGGCTCCGCTGGTGGCTCTCTTCGTGGTGGTCTCGCTGCTGGTCGGTTACGGAGCCACGGGGCGCTACAAGCGGCTGGCGCTCGACTCGGAGCCGCACGGGGCGGCCGTCAGCCTGGATGGCCGGCCGGTCGGGCACACGCCGGTGAGGCTAGACGGCCTGGCGCTGGGGCGCCACCAGCTACGGCTGGAGAAAGCCGGCTACATGCCCTACTCCGAGTCGGTGGAGCTGGCCGTGGGGCAGATCCACCCCCCTCGCACCATCGCCCTGCAGCCAGCGGCTCGTCTGCCGCTGGAGCTCACTCCCTCCGACACTCAGGTGCTGGTGAACGGCAAGAGCGTCTCCCTGACCGATGGGGCCCTGGAACTGGCGCCCGGAAGC
Source organism: Candidatus Xenobia bacterium (assembly GCA_045863235.1). Lineage (GTDB taxonomy): Bacteria > Vulcanimicrobiota > Xenobia > Xenobiales > QWHO01 > QWHO01. Next base: position 30,619 of record BTUM01000022.1, read on the forward strand.
TATCGGCTGGAGCTTCGGCGGGCCGACCATCTGCCTCAGACCCGTCAGGTGAGCCTCGTTGCGGGCGACAACCCGGCCCTGGCGATCGCCTTGAAGAGCAGCCAGGAGTCGCGACTCAAGGTGCTGGCCCCGGCCGGGGCGAGGATACTGCTCGACGGCCAGCCGCTCAAATCAGAGACGGTGCGTCCGGGGAAGCACGAGCTGGTGGTGCGAAAGAGCGGCCATCGCGAGCACCGCCGGAGCCTGGAGCTCGATCCCGGGGCAGAGCTCGAGGTCAGGGTTGCTCTCGAGCCTGCCGCCCCCAGCCTGAAGGTCACCGCTCGACCCGCAGCCACGGTCTATCTCAACGGGGTCGAGCGAGGGCGGACGCCGGTCAGCCTGACCGGGCTCACGCCGGGAGCCTGTGAGCTGAAGCTGACCGCGCCCGGCTACCAGACCGCCCGTAAGAAGCTCAACCTGAGCCCTGGAGCCACCCGCAACCTGGCCTTTCAGCTCGAGCCTCTGCCTCCCCCGGAGCCGGTGTACGAGGCTCCGGCCGGACCGGCCTGGTATCCGCCCCCGGCACAGGACCCTCCAGCCCCCGGCCCGGTGGCCACGCCCGACGAGTGAGGCCAGAGGCAGGCTGGTGCAAAGGGGACTCCGGGGTTTCCTTCGATCCCTTGCAGGGGGAGCTCTCACTGCCCAGCTCCAGCGACCGGGAAGCAGGCCCGTCTGACGCTTCGCTAATGAGAATCCCACCATCCCAGCCCTTCGGGAACCTCGATCGACAGGCTCTTCTGGTCCACCCCGTGGGCCAGCAGCACCCGGTCGAGCCGCTCGTCGCTCATGGCTCGTGAAAACCATAGCAGGGCTTCCTCACGGGGGCTAGCCCCCCGCTCCAAGAGCGCCTCGATGGCGGAGATTCGCGCCTGGTCCAGGGCTGCGGAGCGCAGGGTCGTTCGCAGGGCCAGGTGGCAGAGCTGGGAGAGCACCTCGCTGGGGTCCGGCCCCTCCTCCAGCAGCGCCTCCAGGACGGACCGGTCGAGCTTCCAGTAGCTGGCGGCATGCAGGGCCGCGCTGTGTCCGTCCCGGTCGCGGGCCAGTCGGTCGGCTCCGGCCGAGAGCAAGAAGGGGACGCTGCGAGCCGCGGCTGGCGTCCCGGCGGCCAGCATCAAAGCGGTGAGCCCCGCTCCATCGGCCGCTTCCAGCCTGGCCCCAGCCCGCAGCAACTCCTCGGCCGTCTCCAACTGGCCACAGCAGACCGCCAGGGCCAGGGCGGTTCGACCCTGGTCGTCTCGAGTCTCCAGGTCGGCTCCCCGGGCGACCAGCCACCGGAGGGTGTCCCGCTGGCCCGCCACGGCCGCGGCCATCAGGGGTGTCTGGCCGGCCCAGCGCTCCTCGGGGCCCAGGCCGGCCCCGCGCTGCTCGGCGCCCAGGCCGGCCTCGCGCTGCTCGGGGCCCAGGCTGGCCCCGCGCTCCTCGGCGCCCAGGCCGGCCCCGCGCTCCTCGGGGCCCGGGCCGGCCCCGAGCAGGGCCTCCAGGATAGCCGTCCGCCCCAGAGAGGCCGCCAGCGACAGGGCCAGGGCTCCGCCCACCGGCGGACGGGAGAGCGCCTCCAGCAGCCGCCGCACGGCAGCCAGATTGTCTCGACTGACCGCCTTGTGCAGCGCGCTGTGCCCGTTCACGTCCACCGCTTCTGGATCGGCCCCCAGCTCGAGCATACGGCTCACCAGCTCGACCTCTCCCACCGCGCCCATCAGGGGGGTTTCTCCCGCCCCGTTGCGTCCGTCCAGACGGGCCCCGTTCTCGAGCAGCCACTCCACCGCCTCGGTCCAGCCGCCACGCGCGGCCGCCAGCAGGGCCGCGCCGGTGGGCTCGGCGCCCCGCTCCACCAGCTCCTTCATCAGGTCCATCCGGCCTTTACTGGCAGCCATTTCCAGCAGTGTGGGCCAGGTCGTGGAGCGGGCCCGCTTGACCTGAATCTCGGATCCCCCCTGGACCAGGGCCAGGACGCAGTCGCAGCAGTCGGTATCCGCGACGGCCGTCGCCCCGTCGGCCGTCGCGAGATTCGGATCAGCGCCCGCTGCGAGCAGGGCCCGCACCGCCTGGCAGTGGCCCAGGTAGGCCGCCTCCATCAGGGCGGTTCGCCCACGGGCGTCGCGGGCGTTTACCGGTGCCCCCTCTTTGACCAGCAGCTTGATGGTCTTGCTCTGATCGCCCACCGCTGCCGCCCGGAGGGCCGTCCAGCCGTCTTCGTCAGAAAAGTCGACCGGCGCTCCCGCTTCCAGCAAGCGAATCACGGCCGGGACCTGCCCCCTGCGACTTGCTTCCAGCAGCGCCTTACCCAGCTCTTCGCGCGACCAGTCCCGTTGCGCCAGGACAGCGGGCAGGTCGGACGGGATCGCTTCCACCAGCTCCAACGGGTAGCCGGCCGACTGCAGGGCGCGGCGGAGGGCGGCCGGGTCCGGCTCCGGGCCGAGCTCCTGGGCCATCTTCACCAGCCGGGCGATGCTCTTCACTGGCTCATGGTAGCACGATTGAAGGGTCCGCGCAGGCAGCCGCCAGAGACGATGTGCCGGAGGAAGCCCGACCGCCCGGCACCGTCGAAGGCCCGGTAGCTACCCGCGTCGCGCAGCCGGACGACCTTCTCAGGGGTGCCTGGGGCTCGGCTCGCAGGAATCGGCCCACGCGAGAAAGACCTCGAGCCTGATGCCCTCCCCCGTGGGGTCTGGGATCGCGGCCACGGAGTATCCCCCTTCGGCCAGGAGATCGAGCCAGGTCTGGCGGGGGAACAGCCCCACCTGGTGGCGGTCGACCACCGTGCGCAGCTCCCCGTTCTCTTTCATGACGAGGATGTAGTCACAGTCCACTACGGTGTCGTCGGGATCCGGATCGTGGGTCCACTCCAAGTAGCGGATCTGACGCTCGGGGCCGTCTTCGCCCCCATGATCGGTGCTGGGCCGGAAGTTCTCCTTGAGATGGTCCGGAGCCACCACGATCCGCCTGGCGTGGCGCTTGGCGGTCGTCAGGGCTTTCCGCAGATCCTCCAGGGTCGTCATATACATAATGGCGTCGTGAATCAGCACCGCGTCGAACTCGCGCCCCAGATCCAGCGTGCGCATATCCCCCACTACGTGCTCGCACTCGGGGTTCTGGGCCAAACTCATGGCCAGCATCCGGGGGCTGAGGTCGGCCAGGGTCAGCTCGAACTCCCCTTTGATCCACCAGGCGACATTGCCCCCCCCACATCCCAGCTCAAGCACGGTACGAGCGGGCCTCAGCAAGGTGGCCAGGAAAGCCGCCTCCTCCTCGTACTCGCTGGTGGGGGAAACCAGCTGCCACCATTCTGCCAGGTCGGAGTAGAGCATCATCGATCGGGCAAGTCGCCAATCTGCATCAGGGGATGCGCACGGCGGGAGCTCCCAGGAAGGCGCTCAGCTGGTTTCGCAAGGCCCAACTCGCGCAGCCTTCGGGTCTGATCCACGACCCCGTTCGGAATCCATCGGCTCTCCGGTATCAGGAAGGTCGCTCCCACGCCGTAACCTGAGGGACATGACCTCAATTTCGGGCGCCGCGCTGGAATCTCCCCTTTCGGACTTCTTCGACCTGCCCAGGCCCGGTCGCCCTGTCCCCTCCCGGCATACGGCTCACGAAGCTGCGCAACTCTTCCTGGGTCATCAGGCCGGGTCTGGCGAGTCTTTGTGAACCACTTATGAACGATTTGTGGCTTTCTGTTCATCTTTCAGCCCTGCCCGGGACCACCCCGGGGAAGTTGCCTGTCCTACTCTGAGGTCACCAACACGATGGAGGTGCCCGATGGGAGCCAGTGCGATTGAGGGAAAAGCGGCGGCCAGCATCCAGAGCCCGAAAGTGACTCCGAAGAAAGAGCAGCAGGCTGCCGTGGCCCGGGCGGAGGCCGAGCCGAAGGACACGGTGGAGCTCTCTCGACAGGCTCAGCTGAGCCAGAATCGCACCGAGGGCCAGGGTCCCGGCTGGAAGCGCTCGGACGACAAGGTCCAGCTCGATGAGCAGCAGACTCGCGTGCTCGACGAGATGGGGGAGGAGTATACCCGCTCCACCGATGGCCAGGAGCTGCGTGTGACCAGCGGCAAGCGTACCCCCGAGCAGACTTCCAAGCAGCTCTATGACGACATCCGCGACGGCAAGGCCGATAGCCTTTACGGCGACAAGCCCGAGTATCAGGAGCTCAAGCAGATCTATCAGAGCTCAAACGACGAGGAGGCTGTGCGCCAGCAGATGCTGGAGAAGGTGCAGCAACAGGAGAGCGAGGGCCGCTACCTGAGCAATCATCAGGTCAGCAAGTCGTTCGACATCAGCACCCGGGGGATGACCGCCGATGAAATCGAGACGGCCCGGCGTATCGCCACGGAGAAGGGTCTCACCGTGAAGGATGAGGGGGACCACCTGCACATGGACTTCCCCGACGCTCCGGTCGAGACGTCGCCCAATTCGCCGGAGGACATCACGCGCCAGGAGCAAGAGGACCGCGATTACAACTCGACCTATCGAGGCCAGTGGCACAACTGGTGGAACGGCTATCGCAAGTGGTAGCAACGCGCAGACGGGCACCGCTACTTCAAACGCTCCGCTCGAAGGTATCATCGCATTGCACGGTTGTCGAAATCACGCCTCCCTTGTGGCTGGGGCGTTCCGCGCCCTTGTTGCTGAGGCGTTCCGCGCCGCCTTAGCGACGACCCGCGGTTTGGCCAGAGGTCTCTTGAGCCGTGGCCAGGTCCTGGAGCAGTTGGGTCAGTGCCCGCCGCGCATAGCCCCTCATGGCTTCGGGGGGCGCCACCACGCGCACTCGGAGCCGTTTCTTGCCGAGATAGGAGAGCAGAACGCGGACCGCGCGGTCTGCCCGAAAGGCGCGCAAGAAGGCCTTGGATTCCTCGCTCCACAAAGCTCCGAAGCACTCCCAGTAGTCCGGGTCGGGTGGGTTCATCCTGGGCCCACCCTTGAGGCGGGGAGGAAGCGTGCAGGAGGGCCAGTCATTGCGCGCCAGCCCGCGCAGGAGCGGTGGCAAGGCCGACATCACGGCTCCCTGCTCGAGCCAACTGGCGGCTTCGTTGTAGTGTCGTCTCCAGTCCCTGTCCGGAAGCTTGCGAAACTGCTCCCGGGCCTCCGAATACCTGCCGGCTCGATGGAGCGCCGAGCCGAGCGCTTCCCGCGCGTGAGTCTCGCTGCAACGTCTGACCCTTTCAGTAAGCCAGATGCTGGCATCCTCCCAGCGCCCCTGCTCGGCCAACGCTCGGGCCAGTCCGTCCAGAGCGCGCAGGTATCCTTCGGCGTCCGGATCGCCTGGATGGAAAACCCGCCGACCCATTGGCAGTCGGTGAGAGTCCAGCATACAGGCTTGTCGATAGGCCTTCTCGGCTCCCTTCCAGCGCGAGTGCCTCGACAACAGGTCGCCTTCCAGTCTCCAGAGGCCTCCATCCCATGGTCTGAGCCGTTGCGCCCGCCGCAAGTGGCTGCGAGCCGACTTCCAGCTCTGTTCCTCCAATTCCATCGCCAGAGTAAGCTCGCGCTCAACTCCCGCGGATTCTGACGGAGCAATTTCGCCCAGACTCGTCATCAACTCGTTCAGGTCATTGCCGGCCAGCCGGAGCACTTCCGGGTTGCTCTCCCGGTTGATCAAGCGGCGCACCCTTCCCAACGCGCGTCGAAGAACCGCCACACGAGCGCCGACTTCTTCGGCGCCTTCCCCCGAGCCAAGATTCGGCGTCGCCCCCAGTTGGTGCCCCCGAGTCCTGACTCTGGTCCCTTCCCTGCTGCTCGGGCTCGAGCTCGAAATCGACCGCGCACTCGGCTGCGCGCTCGACTTCGCACTCGCACTCGAACTCGCACTCGAACTCGAACTCGCACTCGCACTCGCACTCGCACTCGAACTCGAACTCGAACTCGAACTCGAACTCGCACTCGCACTCGAACTCGAACTCGAACTCGAACTCGGGATTTGCGTTCTGGATTCTCGTTCCAGCGCTGTCAGGAACTTCGCGCGCAGGTCTGCCCAGTTGACCTGTACGTTCGAGAATCGAGTCTCGACGCTTTGTCGCAGCTCGTCCCACTGGTTGAGACAGGCCTGAAGGCCCCCCACTCCGAGGAATCGTTGGACGGTAACGTGACGGACCCGAGTCGAGCCCTCGCGATAGCTGTGCAGTAACAAGAACTGCCGACCGATCTTCCTCAAGAACATGCGACAGAGTGAGTAGTGATAAGATAGATAATTTTCACTACACATTGTTCTGTCCGGGACGATAGTTGACCTCCCGCCGACTGGTAACGGCCAGCGGGCCCAGATAGGAGCACGGAGGGGCCCAGTGGTCGGTGCACGTTCAAGTTCGGGCCGCCTGGTAACGGCCCGCGGTTCCAGATAGAGGGCACAGAGAGGCGCAGTGGTCGGTGCAAGTTCAAGATCGGGCCGCCTGGTAGCGGCCAGCGGGTCCAGATAGAGGGCACGGAGAGGGCGCAGTGGTGGGTGCAAGTTCAAGATCGGGCCGCCTGGTAGCGGCCAGCGGGTCCAGATAGATGACACGGGGAGGACGCAGTGGTGGGTGCAAGTTCAAGATCGGGCCTCCTGGTAGCGGCCAGCGGGTCCAGATAGAGGGCTCCGTCGTTCCGAGAGCTCGGCTGGCAAGGTTGTGCTCTGGTGAGAATCCCGTTCGGGACTGGCCTGGAGGTCTTTCCCCGCCCTGCCAGGAAGCGCCCCTCCCATGATCACCGAAGCCATCATCCGGGCCCTGCCCAAGACCGACCTTCATCTTCACCTCGACGGCTCGCTGCGCGAGCAAACCCTGATCGAGCTGGCCCGCGAGCGCAAGGTCGCATTGCCCTCCGAGACCGTGGAAGGCCTCAACGAGCTGGTCTTCCGCTCGAGCTACGCCAATCTGGCCGAGTACCTGCACGGCTTTCAGTACACCTGCGCCGTGCTGCAGGACAAGGAATCCCTCGAGCGGGTGGCCTGTGAGCTGGCCTGGGACAACATCCACGAGGGCGTACGCTACATCGAGGTCCGTTTCGCACCCCAGCTCCACCTCCACGGAGGCCTTTCCTTCCGCGAAGTGCTCGCGGCCGTCGACCGCGGCCTTCGTCGGGCAAAAGACGAGTATGCAGCCTCTCCCGAGGTAAAAGACCAGGGCCAGCCCCCCTTTCACTACGGCATCATCGTCTGCGCCCTGCGCTTTTTTACGGCCGGCTTCTCGCGCTGGTACAGCGGACTGTTCGACCTCTTCCCGGGGGCGCCCGAGGAGCATCTCTTTGGACTGGCCTCGCTCGAGCTGGCCCGCGCCTCGGTGCGGGTGCGAGACGAAGAGGGCCTGCCTATCGTGGCTTTCGATCTGGCGGGGCGCGAGGACGGCTATCCCGCCAGCGACCACCAGCAGGCCTATGACTACGCCCATCGCCACTTCATGAAGAAGACCGTGCACGCCGGCGAGGCCTATGGCCCGGAGTCCATCTTCCAGGCCATCACCGACCTTCACGCCGACCGAATCGGCCACGGCTACCACCTGTTCTCGCCCCAGCTGTGCGGCCCCGCCGTCAGCGACCCGGCTGACTACGTGGCCCGGCTCTCTCGCTACATCGCCGACCAGCGCATCACCATCGAAGTCTGCATCACTTCCAACCTGCAGACCATGCCCGCCGTCAAGACTGCGCGCGACCACGTCTTCGGGCGCATGCTCAAGGAGAAGCTGTCGGCCACCCTGTGCACCGACAACCGGCTGGTCAGCCACACCAGCGTGACCCGCGAGGTGCTGACCGCGGTGGAGGCCTTCGGCATGAGCCTGGACGAGCTCCGCCAGACCATCATCTACGGCTTCAAGCGCAGCTTCTTCCCCGGTCCTTACACCGAACGGCGCCGCTACGTGCGCCAGATTATCGACTACTACGACAAGGTGATCGCCCAGGCAAAGTAGCCCTCCCCGTGGTTCAGGCCCGTTTCTGACCAGCCTGATCTCCCTGACGCCTGTGCCAGTTCTTCGAGCCATGCCGAGGATGCAAGCCCGCCCTGCCGATCCGCTGCTGCTGCGTGTCCAACATTTGCCCGCTTCGCTCGGGAATAGGACCCACCACTCCCGGCGCGAAGGCTGGGGTCGAGTTGTGCGCCAGCACACTTTCTGACCGGCCCGCCCGGGCTATAAAGGGGGCATGAGCATGCGGCGAGGCATCACGCTGATGGAGACCATCCTGGCCTTCTTCATCATGGCCGTGGCCTTCGTGGTGCTCTTTGCGGTCTTCTCGGGAGGCTATCGAGCGGCCGTCCAGAGCCGCAACCGGACCGTGGCCATCCTGTATGCTCAGAGCTTGCTCGAGGAGATTCGGGCTCACCCTTACGGCCAGCCCGCCCCTCAGTCCTGGACGACGCCCGCGGCCCGCCCGGTGGACGTGATCGTGGAGGGCCGAAAGCAGCATTACGAGTTCGCCCAGCAGCTCAGCTACGCCAACTCGAGCTTCATCGGGCTGTCGGATCACGACGCCGACGAGGTGACCATCACCCTGAAGTGGCGCGAGGGCGTGGGCAACAATCCCACTCAGAAAGAGCTCGTCATCAAGACGGCGGTGTGGCGATGAAGCGGGGATTCACCCTGTATGAGCTGCTGGTCGGCTCGGGCATCGCTTTCGCCGCCCTGGCTCTGATCGTCTCGCTCTTCATCATCGGTCGGCGAACCTCAGAGGCTGCCTACTCCAACTACCTGGTCAGCCGCGACACCGAGAATGGCATCGCCTGGCTGCGCCGCGATCTGCAGAACGCCTCGCTGGCCAGCATCCGGGTCTATCCCGGCCCGGCCGCCCCCGGGGAACGTCCGGGCCTCTCCCTGGCCAGTTGCGCCCCGCCTGACCAGCCCACCCGGGTGAGTCTCAATCCGCACGGAGTGCCCCGCTGGTCTTCTCAGGTCTACTACACCCTCGACCCGGTGGACGACAAGACGGGCCGCCTGATGCGCTGGAGCGCCCCCACCCCCGCCGACCAGCTGTTGCCGCTGCCCTCCGGCACGATGCCCTCCGCGGTCAATGACCCGCGGGTGCTGTTGCACAACGTCCTCTTGCCCAACGTGAGCGTGTTTCAGGGCGGGGATCCGGGCACCACCGACGCCCGTGGCGGCTTCCGCGCCCAGTTCGTGCGCAGGGCCGGCGGCGAGGCGGGAGCCGAGTCGCTCTCGGACACCAATCCCTCCCAGGTCTCCCTGAGCCCCGCGGGTGGTCTGCAGCCCTCCGGCAACACCCGGCTCGTGGAAGTGGAGCTGCGCTTGCTGCACCGCTCCACCACCGGCAAGCCCAGCGTCTACGCCATCCGCTTCCGCGTCTGCCCGCGTTACTGAAAGCGCAGTTCCCGCCGACCGCCTCATGGCAGAACACTCGCGTGGAAGGCGCGACCCTGCTCTTTTGCGCCGGCATGGGGCGCAGGGTCTAGCCCCCGGTGGGCTTGACCATTTCCGCCAGTCAGGCTATGGATCTTCTTGTCTGACTCTCTGCCGGCACTCAACGATGGAACAGTTTCTCTGCGATCTCAAGGGGCCGTCTCCCGCCCACGCGGCGGGACTTGCCGGCATGATGTCGGGGGCGGCGGGAGCGGCTCTGTTCGTCAAATGCCGATACCGGCCGGCAGAGGATTTCCTGACCGCCCTGAAGGAGCTGGCCGCCAGCGACGGCCCGCTCTTCGCTGAATACCTCCGGGCCCGCCGGGCCGGGGAGCCCTTCGAGGCGTCGCTCCGAGCGACCGTCGAGAGCCCTCTGCGGGGGGGTGAGATGTGCCTGGAGCTGGCCTCCCGCTTTGGCGCAGCCCGCCGGGGCTGCCCCAGGTCGATGCTCGGCGACCTCTTCGTCGGTAAACGCCTTTTGCAGGCCTGCGCGGACTGCTGCCATCACCTGGCCGGCATCAACCTCGAGCTTTGCTCCGAGCCATGGCAAGCTGGCCGCGAGCGGCTCGAGGCTCTGGAGATGGGCCTGAAACGACTCCAAGAGCAGGAGGCTTACGACCGCATTTTCCAGACCGCCCGCACCGTGGCCGTCGTGGGTATCAGCGACAAGCCGGAGCGGGCCGGCTTCTACGTCCCGCGCTACCTGCGCGGGCGTGGATTCCGCGTGCTGGGCGTCAATCCCCGGGGGAGCAGTTCCGTGGCTGAGAAAACCGCCCCGACGCTCGGTGGGCTGGGGGAGCCCCTCGACCTGGTGATTTTCTTTCGCCGCAGCGAGGCGCTGGGTGAGCACCTGGAGGATATCCTCGGCCTGACCCCGTTGCCGCGCACCGCCTGGCTGCAAGAAGGCATCCGCAACGACGATTTCGCCGGCGCTCTGCGGGCGGTCGGCATGCAGGTGGTGAGCGACCGGTGCGCCATGCTCGAGCACCAGGGCCTTTACCCCGAATCTGACGATATCCCGTGAACGGTTGCGGTCTGCCCGGAGTTGCCCGCACATGTGCCTGCAGGTCCGTGCACGTTCCGGGATGTGCCCGGAGTTGCCCGCACATGTGCCTGCATGTCCGTGCACATTCCCGGGGCCGAGCCGATGTCCACGGAGTCCCGGTCCACCGCGCGCGGGAGCCCCGAGCGCCCGGCGCGAAGCCCTGGACCATGCGTTACGCCGTCGTGGGTCACGTCGAGTGGATCGAGTTCCTGCGCGTCCGGGCAGTGCCGCGCCCGGGTGAGATCGTGCATGCCAGCGCGAGCTGGCAAGAGCCCGGCGGCGGAGGTGGGGTGGCCGCTGTGCAGATGGCCCGCATGGCCGGGGAGGCCGTCTTCTTTACCGCTCTGGGCGACGACGAGCTGGGCCGGCGCGCTTGCCGCGAGCTGGAGGCGCTGGGCGTGACCATGCAGGTGGCCTGGCGTCCCGAGCCCCAGCGGCGCGGGGTGACCTACGTGGACGACCAGGGCGAGCGAACCATCACCGTGATCGGCCCGCGCCTGGGCCCGAAAGGGGAGGACCCGCTCGACTGGTCCTTGCTGGAAAGCTGTCAGGCCGTCTACTTCACGGCCGGCGACCGGGACGCCCTGCTGCACGCCCGCAAAGCACGGGTGCTGGCCTCCACCCCGCGCGTTCTCTCGCAGCTGAGCGGGGTCGAGCTCGACGCCTTGATCGGCAGCGCCAACGATGACGGGGAGCGCTTCCAGCCCGAGGCCCTTGACCCCCGCCCGCGCCTGGCGGTGCTGACCGAGGGCGGCGCGGGCGGAAGCTGGTCCACCTCCGACGGCCGCAGGGGCCGCTTCGCCGCCTGTCCGCTGCCCGGCCCAGTGGCTGATGCTTACGGCTGCGGAGATACCTTCGCCGCCGCCCTCACCTTTGCTCTGGGCCAGGGCCTCACGCTGGAAAGAGCCCTGGAGCACGCCGCCCGCCAGGGAGCCATCTGCCTCACCGGCAAGGGCCCCTATTCCGCCCGGGTCACCGGCCTGAACTGACGCCCCTCAAGCAAACCTTACCCCTTGAATGGCCGCAGATACTCCAGCGGCACGCTGTCCACCAGCCAGACCCCGTTCTCCGAGCAGTACAGCTCCATCCCGGCCCCAACCATCGCGCCAGCATCCACCACCAGCACCAGCGGCGTCTCCCGGCGGTGGCGTCGTCCCGTCTCCAGGGCCACTTCGAAGCTGGCCGACAGGTGCACGAAGTGCCGGTTCATCCTGGAGAGCCCGCCCGTTCGCTGGATGCGCGCCCAGCGTTCTTCGGTGGTGCCGTGGAACAACCGCTCGGGGGGCGTGCGAGGCGTGCGCTCCACCGCCTCCACAGCCTCGACCGAGTGGCCCTGGTTGGCGCGGATGCGCCCCTCGCGCAGGCTGTAGCGCCCCTTGGCGTCGGAGGCCACCAGCTCTTGCAACTGTGCGACCGACAGGCAGACCCCACGCCGCTCGGACAGCCGCGCCAGCAAGAGGTCCACCTCCACCCAGCCCTCCCGGCTGAGCTCGAGCCCCAGCTCCTGGGGTCGGTGGCGGAGAACGTAAGCGAGCAATCGACTGACTCTATCCTTGTTGAGTGTCATGTATACACTATAGCAGGGAGGTCAACTGTAGCCCCGCCCTGGGAGGATCAGAGGGCAGGGGGTTCTGTGCTCGAACTCGTTCCCCGATTGGCATGAACAGTGCCCTGCTCAGGTCCCAACTGGCTCCGCGCTTCTTGCGCCTGAAGGCAGCTCGCGAGCTCGCTTCTCAGGGGACCCTGGCGTCCCTCAAGCTGGTCGAGGAGGTCTTGCCCCAGCTTGACGACGAGCTGGTCGATTGCCTGCTCGAGCACTGGCCGGCCTCGGGTCGACACGAGCTCTGCGCCCTTTTGCTCGCCACTCGGCGCGGTCGAGCGCGGTTGGGACGCCGCTGGGGGGACCCGGTCTGGGTTCTGGCGGGTGCTCGCTCGCTGCTGGAGAGGCCGGCGGAGGGGCTGGCCGAGCAGCTGCTCTCCAAATCTCTGGATGATCCAGCGCTGAAGGGGCTGGTCCTTCTCGCTGCCGGTCGTCTGGAGGCCTATTGTGAGCTCGACTTCGACGGCACCCTTTTGAAAGGTCTTCTCGCTCGCGCCTCCCCGGCCTCGCGCTCCTGGCTGCTGCAGATTCTGGCCGGTGCCGGTCGAGGAGAGCTGGTGGCCCGGGCAACCCGCGAAGCTGACACTCCTCTGGCTTTCCTGAGCGACGAGGACTTCGAACAGCGCATGGACATCCTGGGGGACGGCGAATTGGGCTCGCTCCTGGCGCGCCTCAAAGACTTGAGGCCGGTGCAGGCCGCCCGGCTGGTCGAGCGCCTCCGTCAGCAAGGCTTCCAGCCCCCACCGGAGCGCGCTGAAGCCTGGGGCACCCTCAGCGTCGTCCCCATTCCCTCCGTCCGGGTGCTGCGAGGGAGGCTGTCACGACCCACATGGCTGGACATCTTTCCGGACGAGCCGGCCCGGCTGTTGGGCTGCTCGCCGGACGGGCGCCACCGAGCCTGGGTCAGGGGGTACACGCTGACTTGTCTTGCGAGCGACGGCGAGTGGCAGGTCGACGCCGGCCAGGCAAGCCAGTTGGAGGTATCCAGGGATGGGGTGATCTGCCTGTGCGATGGTGTGCGAGCCAGGGCCTGGTCGAGAGCGACCCTGCTCTGGGAGTGCTGGGCGAACCGTCTGCTGGCAGGCCCGGGAGGCGAGCTTGCCCTCTGGACCGACGACGAGCTGTGGCTCTCGAAGTCCGGGGAGCCCCCGACTTTCCGTTGCCAGTTGCCCGATTACGCCTTGCCAGGAATCTGGTCCTTCTATGCTGACAGCCCCTGGCTTGGGGTAGGACTGAGCACCGGTCAGGTTCTGTGCATCCGAGTCGATGGTGAGGAACGGCCCCAGGCCGTGGCAGCTCACACGCGACCGGTGCGCCACCTGGAAGGCACTCGGGAGCGGCTGGTGACAGCCTGCGACTTGGAGGTGACCGCCTGGGAATGCCGAGACGGCGTTCCTGGAGGACTGGAGTTCCTTCAGACCCTGCGCTGCTCGGCTGGTTCGCTGTCCAGCGCTGGGTCCACACTGGCCCTGAGCCAACCGGGCCGCCTGCTGGTCGTTCGGTCGGGTCGTGAATGGCAGTGCGCGGTCGATGCACGCGCTATCCAGGTCACACGCCTGGGGGTGCTGGGGGCTGACCCATCCGGACACCCATTTCTGTGGGACTATCAGCGGGACCGAATGGGCGATCTGGGGGACCCAGGCTTTGCCGTCGAGGCCTGGAGCCCCGGGGGCTGGGCCATGGGTGGGGGCCGGGCGGCGCGCATTTCTCCTGTTCCCCTGGCCGATCAGCCGCTGTCTCGTATCCCGATGAAAGCGGTGGAGATGGTGGGGCCCGAGTGCCTTCCGTTCATGAGCGCAGTGCTGGGCTGGCTGCATCAGTTCAGCATCGAGCTCGGGGAAGCCGAAACGAGCCCCTTCGACATCCTGCTCGACTGATCAGGTCGCGCTTACGGCTTGCGTTGGGGCTCTCGTGACACAAACGTTTCGCAGCCATTGGCGGCGAAGGAGCCTTCCTGGCCTGCTGCTGCAAGCTACGCTGGAAGTCCGGCCGCAAATCCCCTGTGGTGAGTTAGAGCTACAGCAACCGGAAACCGTGTCAAGTCCCGGCCGTCTACAGGGCTTTCAGCCGAGTCCAGGTCAATAACAGGTGCCCGGGCTCCAGTACGTCATCGGCGTGCAGATGGGAGCCCGCGGGTAAACCGGGTAGTTGTAGTTGGGGTAGTGCTGGTTCCCGTAGTAAACCCCGCCGGGACCGATGACGGTGGTCTCCGACTGCGTGCCCCACGGCGTGGTGCGGGTCCCGTGGCTGTAAACCGAGCCGTCGATGCCCACTCCGGTGGTCTGGGTGCGGTAACCGCCCCAGGCGTCATAACCGCCGGTCGTGACGGCGCAGCCGGTGGTGCCCAGCAGGGCTCCGCACATCGCCAGCACCGCGGCCGCTTTGCCGATCCGGCCCAGGCCCTTCTTGGAGGGCTTCTCGTCCGAGCCCGCGCTGATGGAAACCTCATCGCCCGCGGCCACCGGGGCGTTCTCGCCAGTCGCCTCGGCCGGCTTCTTGCCAGCGGCGCTGGAAACGTAGGCGTTGCTGCTCAGGGCTACGGGGGTCAGGGTATTCATCGGATATTCCTCCACCAGAACCAGGATGTCTTCTCTTTGCCCGCAGTGTAGATCCAGATCCTGAAGGGAAGCTGAAAGGCGCGGTCCAATGAGCAGATTATGCAGGAAGCCGACCCCGGGCAGTACATCGAACGCGTCAGTCTGGCCACGGGCGAGGTGCTCGAAGGCCCTATCGAGCCAGACGAGCTGTTGGTGCGCAAGCACCGCGACTACCATATCGTGGACGTCTACGCCCGCTCTTTGATGAGCTGGCTGGTCAAGACGGGAGACGAGGAGCACGCTCGCTCTACCATGAAGCGCGTGCGCAGCTTCGGCAAGAAGACTGCCGAGATGCTGGCCAGGGCGGTGGGGGCCAAGGACCCCAAGAAGATTGGGGAGGCCCTCTTTGGCCTCAAGCGGCGCGAGTTCTACTTCCGCTACAAGCGCCAGCGCCTCAAGAAGCAGGAGATCGAAGCGCGACTCGAGCGTCTGCGCCAGGAGGCCCGTGAGCAGCTTGAGAAATCGAGCGGGCTGAGGGTCTTGCTCACGGGCGGCACCGGATTCGTCGGCAAGGAAGTCATGTGCCAGGCCGCTCGCGACGACCAGGTCAGTGAGATGGTGGTGCTGATCCGTCCCAAGGTCATCAAGAATCGCCGCACCGGCGAGGTGGAGCAGGTGCTGACCCCCACAGACCGGGGACGAGAGCTCCTGCGCGAGCTGTGGCTCGACGACCCGAAGCTGGCCCGCAAGTTCCGCTTCATCGACGGCGACATCGAGAAGCCCGGCCTGGGGATCAGCCCCGAGGACCTGAAGGTGCTCGAGCGCACCCTCACCCACGTCATTCACTGTGCCGCCAGCGTGGCCTTCGACGATCCTTACCTCGAGTCGTATCGGGCCAACGTGCTGGGCAGCCTGAACGCCCTCAACTTCTCGCTGGGCCTTCAGTACGCCCAGGACAGCCCCTTCGTGGCTCACCTTTCCATCGAGACCGCCTACATCCACGGGCGCCAGGTGCGCCAGGAGGCGCGCGAGGAGGACGTGGTCTTCCCGCGCAACTTCTACAACAACTTCTACGAGCTCACCAAGGCCTTCGGCTCGATTGAGACCGAGCGCTTCATGCTCGATGAGGGCCTGCGGGTGGTGCAGCTTTGTCCCGCCATCGTGATCGGAGACAGCCGCACGGGCAACAACCGGGGGGACCAGAAGGTGGTCAACGCTCCCGTCAATGCCTTCGGTCGCGCCAAGGAGGCGCTGCGTGAGAGCCAGGGCGACTTCCTCAAGTTCGGCAAGACCTGGGTTCTCTACAAGATGGCCAGCATTTTCCCGGGCGACCCTTCCGCCCAGCTCAACCTGATCCCGGTCGACTGGGTGGCCCGCGGCATCGTGGCCGCCCTCAAGCGCCCCGAGGCGGTGGGCGAGCGCATTCACCTGGCCACCGACAACCGCATCACCGCTCAGGACATGCAAGACATCCTGCGCGACGAGCTGCGCGTGGACGTCAAGTTGACCGAGCCCACCATGCACCGGGCCGTGCAACTGCCAATGTTCACCAAGTTCCTGGAGACCATCCGTCAGCGCAACCTGGCTCGCGCCTTGAGAAAGCTGGGAACCATCTTCGGGGGCTACTCCGAGTGGGGCCAGCCCATCCACGCCGTGGGCCATGACGTCAGGGTGCTGGGGTTGCCCGAGCAACGCCCCAACACCGAGGCCGCCTTCCGTATGCTGTGCCGGCACAACAAGTACGTCCAGCAGTTCGGCAAGCTGCGCGACCCCCTCGAGCTTGCCCGCCGCGAGAAGCTTTGGAGCGAGTTCATCCAGTCCCTGGAAGAGCGCACCGGCCAGCCGGCCAGCTCGCTCTCCTCCACCGAGTTCCGCAAAGCCCTCAAAGCCGAGCTCGATCTTGAGCTGTTTCAGCCCCTGACCAGGGAGAGCCCTGCAGGGTGTTGAATTTTCAAGGAGCATGTTGACGCGCCGGGTGAGCCCCCAGTGCACCATGATGAGCTTTGTCATCCGCCGGCTGGTGAAGGCCCGCTCGCGCGGCCACATTGACGTTCCCTACGTGCGCCGCTGGATCCGCTTCCTCATGGGGGTGCACAACCTCAGCCTGTTCAACGTCAGCTTCGCGCCCGTTCACGAGCAGGGTATCCGAGCCGAATGGGCCCTGCCACCCAAAGGCTCCTCCTGCCGGGCGATCCTCTACTTTCACGGCGGGGGCTACTTCTTCTGCTCGCCCGAGACCCATCGCCCCATCACCGCCGGTCTGGCCCACTTCAGCGGGGCGCAGACGCTGGCCGTGCGCTACCGGCTGGCGCCCGAGCACCCCTATCCGGCCGCCCTGGAAGACGGGCTGAACGCCTATCGCTGGTTGCGCGACAGGGGCTTTCGGCCCGATCAGATCGCCCTGGCCGGCGACTCGGCCGGGGGCGGCCTGGCCCTGGCGATCCTGATCGCCTTGCGCGACCAGGGCGAGCCCCTGCCGGCCGCGGCCACCGTCTTCTCGCCCTGGACCGACCTGGCTTGCACCGGTCATTCCCTCGACCACAACGACCGCCACTGCATCATGTTCAGTGGCGAAGGCATCCGCCGCGCCGTCAACCTCTACGTCGGTCAGGAAGACCCCCGCCATCCTACCCTCTCGCCCCTCTACGCCGATCTTTCCGGGCTTCCCCCGCTCTTGCTGCACGTGAGCGACAACGAGGTGCTGCTCGACGACTCCACCCGCTTTGCCCGCAAGGCCCAGCAGCACGGGGTGACCACCCGGCTCAAGGTGTGGCAGGGCCAGCCCCACGTCTGGCAGCTCTTTGCCCCCGTCATGCCCGAGGGGCGCCAGTCGCTGGCCGAGGCCGGCGAGTTCATCCGGCGCTTCGTGTAGGCGCAAGGTGGCCAGCAAGCCCCGCACCATTCCGCTGACCAACGCCGACGCCGCCTGGCTGCACATGGAGGAGCCCAACAACCCCATGATGGTCACCGGCATGTTCTTGTTCGACCGGCCGGTCGACCACGAGTGGTTGCGCTTCACGCTGGAGAGGCGTTTGCTGCGCTATGAGCGATTTCGCATGAAGGTCGAGTTTCCCGTGCTCGGCCGTCCCCGCTGGACGCTGGACAAACAGTTCGACATCGACCGGCACCTGGTATCCTGGCGTTTGCCCCCTCAGTCCGGCGAGAGCGACCTGCTCGAGTTCGTCAGCGACCTGATGAGCAGCCCGTTGGACCAGAGCGTTCCCCTGTGGCAGCTCCACCTGGTGCAAGACTTCCAGGGCGGCTCGGCTCTCATCGCCCGCCTGCATCATTGCATTGCCGACGGCATCGCCCTCATGCGGGTGCTGCTCGATCTTACCGACCCCGAGCCCTCCCCTCCGGTCGAGCGCGACGAGCAGCCCGAGGTGCGCGAGTCGCCCCGCCGCCGCAAGGGCCCCAAGATGCACGCCAGCCGCGAGATCACGGTGCGCCCCATGGAGATGATCGACGTGGCCCGAAAGCACCTGGCCGCGGCCGGCAACCTGGGCAAGATGCTGCTGCTCGAGGGTGAGCCCGTGACGCCCCTGCGAGGTCCGCTCGGGCCCCGCAAGCGGGCCGCCGTCTCGCGGGCCATACCGCTGGAAGAGGTCAAGGCGGCCCGGCGCCGCATCGGCGGCACCGTCAACGACATCCTGGTGGCCGCCCTGACGGGAGGGCTCAAGCGCTACCTGGGCCGGCGAGGCTTCGAGCCCGGTCCCGAGGTTTCGGTGCGGGCCGTGGTTCCGGTCGACCTGCGCCAGCCCCATCACGCCGACCTGGGCAACCGCTTCGGCATGGTCTTCCTGGCCCTGCCGGTGGGCCTGGAGACCCCCGCCGAGCAGTTCGCCGAGGTCAAGCGCCGCATGGACGCCCTCAAGAGCGGTCCCCAGGCGGTGGTAGTCTTCGGCCTGCTCAGCGCCGTGGGCACCATTCCGGCCGAGCTTCAGACCCGGGTGGTGGAGTTCTTCGGCTCCAAGTCGACCCTGGTGGTGACCAACGTGCCCGGTCCCGACAAGCAGCTCTACCTGGCCGGCCAGGCCATTACCGGCTTGATGTTCTGGGTGCCCCAGTCGGGCCGCCTGGGGCTGGGGGTGAGCATCTTGAGCTACGGAGGCCAGGTGCGGGTGGGGGTGGCCTGCGACGACCGCCTGGTGACCGACCCGGAGACACTGGTGGAGGATTTCCACGCCGCCTTCGACCAGCTTGTTGATCGGGATCACTGAACAGACTGGTCAGATGGGTCTAAGCTGAGGTATCATCAGCTGAGGAGGTCGTCCCGTGAGCATGGCATTCTTGAACCGCAGGCTGGACGAGCTGGCCGAAGTGCAATCGCACGAGTTTCGCCTGATCATGGGCGCTCTGGCCCAGCATAAACGCCAGTTTGGGACGATGCAGCAGTCCATGGGAGAGATGCAGCAGACTGTCGGCCAACTCCAGCAGACCGTCGGCCAACTCCAGCAGACTGTCGGCCAACTCCAGCAGACTGTCGGCCAGCTCCAGCAGACTGTCGGCCAACTCCAGCAGACCGTCGGCAATGTGCAAGATTCCATCGGCGAGATCAACGAAACCCTCGAGCAGCTCAGCTCGTCCTCCGATCTGCAGGCCCAGGCCATGGAACGCTACAATGCCGTCGCCGAAGAGCGCTTTGCCCTTCTGCGCCGGGTCCTGGCCGAGCACGAGCACGACGACCCGGCCGCCTGATTTCAGCTTTTTTTCAGCCCCCCGGTCTACCAAGACGGGTATGAACGTCTGCTGCCGCCCCGCCCCGAGCTACGGGCCCTACTATCCCCCGCCCTACTATCCACCGCCCTGTCCCCCCCCGTGGCAGGAGCCTCCCCGGGAGCACTCCGCGCTCTCGCGAGCCGGTGGCGCCCTGTGGGGCGGCGCGGTGGGCTGGGAGGCTGGCTGCACCGCCGGCCAGATCGTCTTCGGACCTCCCGGCGCGCTGGTCTTCGGCGTGACCGGCGCGGCCTACGGGGCCATTCGCGGCTGCCAGGAGGGCTTCGCCACCACCTTCTGCACCACCGTGGGAGCTGGCCTGGGAGCCCAGGTGGGCATGCAATGCGCCGGCCTGTTTGGCGGCGTAGCCGGCCTCATCGTGGGCGGCTACGTGGGCTACAAGCTCGCCAACTGACCGTCAGCGGGCACGAGATCTGCACTCATTCCCGGACGAGCTGCGCCCGCTCTGCGCGCAACCCGCCGGTTCTGCTACCCTAAGAACGAGTGCGCAAACGCACCCCGCCCACTGTGACCCCACCCCGGCTGACCTGAACCCCGCCCGCGACCTGACCCTCGTCGGCCGGGCCCCGCGTCAGCGCCTTCAAAGCGTCGCTCAGGCTGCTGCTGGATAGATAGCTCTTGAGGAAGCTGTCGGTGGCCTGACCCAGCTCGCGGCCGGTCCAGGCTCCATCTCGCACGCTGCCCACCAGGGCCTGGTAAGCCTGACGGCTGGCCTCGACCCCCTCGCTCGGCTCCAGGGCGTGCCGCAGCCGTGACAGAGCCTCCAGGCGCTCATCCAGGCTCGAGCCGGGCAGACTTTCCCCGGTGAGCAGCTGGTAGTCGGGAGCCACCGGGCCATCCCCCAGCGCGGCGTGCAGGCGAGCGGCCATCAGCTGACGTTGTTCGAACGGCTCGGGAGGCTGGCGCAGGCTCTCGAGGGCCCGCTTTGGATCGCCCTGCAGGTCAAGCTCCACCTGCAACCGCTGCACCAGCTCCGAGCCTCCAATCTTGCCGAGCTGGCCGCTCTTCAGCTCGGTCAGAAGGGCCCGGGCATCCTTGCTGCTCAGCTTGCGATTGAGGTCGGCCAGAGTTTGGGCGTCCTCCAGCAGCTTGCGGTCGCTCAGCCCGAGCAGGAAGCGATAGTCGCTCAGCGAGGACTCCACGCCGGTCCCGAAGTTGACGGTGCCCTGCTGGGGATCGAAGAAGGCGTTCAGGTTGATCCCGCTGACCGGCTCGTGCTCCGGCCGCCACAACATCTGCTCGGCCTTCTCGCGAAGCTCGAGCGGCTCGGGCAGCTCGGGGCATCCGCCCGGCTGCAGGCACTTGAGAGCCGTTTCGGTATCCCCCGCCAGGCGCTCCTCGCGCAGGAACCGGTCGGTCACCGTGGCGGGATCACCGGGGTGGGCCAGCAGCCTGGGGAAGAGCTCCAGGGCCGTCTTGTCGTCCAGGCGCTTGATCAGAGCGCCCAGAGCTTCCCCCGCCCGGGCCAGGTCCCTCTCGGGAGGATGCAGCTCGAGCAGGCGAGCGAAGATCTGAGTCGGGCGCTGGGGCCTGGGGACCCACTTCTGCCGGTCCTCAAAGAGGCGGCCCATGGGGCCGGCCATGCTCGTCCCCGACATGCTCGCCACCCGATCCTGGGCCGTCACCGCCCCGGCCACGGCCTGGTAGGCCTTCAGCGCCTCGGGATAGGGTGCCCCGCAGCCTCTCAGAAGCTGGTCGGCCTCCAGGGAGTCCTGAAAGCGCCCTCCCAGACGGCCCAGCACAAGCAGCCGCTCGCGATCTTCCGAGCCGTGCCCGTGGAAGTGGGCCACTGCGGGGGCCAGCCACTCGGGTTTCAAACCCTGCTCGGCTCGCAGCTCGAGGAAAGGCTCCACCAGGGCCTCCATCGGGCAGGTGGGAGAAGCGGCTGCGGCCAGTCGCCGCATGTCGGCCAGGGCCTCGGTCTCCTCCGGCTCGCCCATACCCCACAGCCTCAGGCCCAACCTCGCGGTCTCGTCCGGGTGATCCTTATGAAAAGCCTTGAGGCGCTCGTAAAGAGCCAGCTTGCCCTCCACGCTCTGGCCACTGGGGACGGCCAGGATGTCCAGCGTGGTCTTGCGCTCGGCCACCGGAAGCTCGAGCAGGTGCTCGCGGCGGTACTCCCTGGCCTGCTCGAAATCGGGTCCCAGCTGGAGCAGTCCGTCCGGTCCCAGCGGGGCCGGGGTCCAGGCCACACCGTCCAGAGCCACCTGGAAGACCGCTTTCGGATTCGAGCGCAGGCCGGCGTGGACGGCCATCGCGTCCTCGGACTGGGCCACCGTCCCGATGAGGCTGAAGGTCGGGTCGGAGGGCAGGAACTGCACCCCCGAGCGAGCCAGCTCGCGCAACTGGCAGGCCAGCGGGTCGCGGTCCAGCTCCGGATGAGGCTCGCCCAGGTAGAAGAAGCAGGCTGCCTCCAGCGATTTCAGCTGACACGGGCGAGTGGCGTGGGGGCCCTGCACCCACACGTTGGTCAGCGTTCCCCGGGCAGCCTCGCGGTGAGCCCCGTAGACTCCGGCCGGGCGGGGGGGGTCGTGGGGCTTGATCCGCCCATCATCGAGGGGCCAGATGTCCTTGAGCGAATCCGGGTCCGCCGTGTCGATGACCACGATCTTGGCGTGCAGCAGGCCCTTCTGGGCTTCGGGTACCCGGTAGTTGGACCCGGCCAGCAGCAGCTTGACGCCCCCTTCCTTCTCCAGCCGGGCGAACGTCGCGGCCGCCCGCGGGTCGGTCATGGCCGAGAACTCCTCGCGGGCCGCGTGCGAGAGGTCCTTGAGGTCCTGGAAGCTGGAGACGGGAATGCGCTCGACGTTCATGGCCGGCAGGAGGGAGAACGGCTTCTCCGTGGGCTCGGAGCTGCGCTGGCTCACCTGCAGCTCGCCCTCCGGCCATGAGCTGAGCGCTTCGAGGCTGACCTCTTTCTTGCCATCACTGAGGACGTAGCCGCCTGCCTTGAGGTCGGTTGCCAGGGCGCAGAGCTCGGCCCCCAGTGGAGGGGGACAGAGAGCCCAGGCGACCGCCGCCTCGATCCCGGTGCGCGGCGCCGGCGAGAAGTTCAGGTTGCCGCCCAGGATGACCTGGTCCGGGGAGGCGCTCTCGGGAGTGCTGGCAGCCCGCGCGGGAGCCGTCCAGGGAGTGAGCGGGGAGCCAAGGGAGGGAACCTGCATCGAGACCCTTATTCGTTTGGAGCCCGCTCGCCCCCTGTCCCGCCTGATTTGGACCCGCACGCCGGCAGGCTCCAACTCGAAGAAGGATCATGTCCGCTTCCGAGCCGGATCACGACGAACGTGCGTTCCGGGCTCCAACTCGAGGACGGATCATGATCCATGGACAGACCCGGGCCCGCCGGCTACAATGCCGCAATGGACCAGCCGCCCTATCGGCAGCGCGAGATCTACCTCCAGGGGGCTGGCGGCCGCAAGCCCCTGGTGCCGCTCGATTTCGAGGCCATGGAGCGGGCCTGCCAGAAGCGCCTCAGCCCCGAAGCCTTCGGCTACCTGGCCGGGGGGGCCGGGCGCGAGTCCACCATGCAGGTTAACCGTCAGGCCTTCGAGCGCTGGTGCATCCTGCCCACCATGCTCAAAGACGTCTCCCAGCGCGATCTCTCCGTGGAGTTGCTGGGCCGCAAGCTGCCGGCTCCCGTGCTGCTCTGCCCGGTCGGAGCGCTCGAGCTGGCTCACCCCCACGCCGACGCGGCCGTGGCCCGAGCCGCCCGCGGGTTGGGCCTGCCGATGATCTTCTCCAACCAGGCCTCGGTGCCCATGGAGGTGTGCGCCGCCGCCATGGGCGACAGCCCGCGCTGGTTCCAGCTTTACTGGAGCAAGTCCAACGAGCTGGTCGAGAGCCTGGTGCGCCGGGCCGAGCGCTGCGGCTGCGAGGCCATCGTGGTCTCGGTGGATACCCCTCTACTGGGCTGGCGCACCCGCGACCTGGAGAACGGCTACCTCCCCTTCCTGCGCGGCCGGGGGTTGTCGCAGTACTTCACCGATCCCGTTTTCCAGCGCCTGCTCGACGAGCCCGGGGCAGGTGCCCCCGACCCCGATTCACCCCGCCCGAAGGGCCTGGGCGTGCTCGAGCTGCTCTACCAGATCAACCGCAGCTACCCCGGCAGCTTCCTGCAGAACCTGCGCACGGACCGCCCGCTGCGGGCCGTACGCCAGTTCATCCGCATCTACTCGCGCACCACCTTGACCTGGAAAGACCTCGACTTCTTGCGGGGCATCACCAGGCTGCCCGTGCTGCTCAAGGGCATCCTGACGGTGGAGGACGCCCGGCGCGCCCTGGATCAGGGCCTGGATGGCATCATCGTATCCAACCACGGAGGCCGTCAGGTAGACGGCTCCATCACCGCCCTGGACGCCCTCGACTCCATCTCGCAGGCCGTGGGCGACAAGCTCTTGCTGCTTTTCGACAGCGGCATCCGCCACGGCGCCGACGTCTTCAAGGCCCTCTGCCTGGGGGCCCGGGCCGTCTGCCTGGGCCGTCCCTTCGTCTACGGGCTGGCCCTGGCGGGGGAGGAGGGGGTGCGCGAGGTGCTGGCCAACCTGCTGGCCGACTTCGAGCTGACCATGGCTTTATCGGGTTGCTGCAGCCCGGCCGAGCTGGGCCGTCAGCACCTGGTGGCCGCGCCCTGAATCCGCTGGTCTGTCAGCCCATCGGCTTTCTGCGCAGTTGCTACTCGAGCAAGTACCAGGCGCCCAGCCAGCCCGACGGGGGCGAGCAGGGCGTGGTGGAGCTGCGCCAGGACGACCCCCGTCTGCTGCTCGCGCTGCAAGACCTGGACGGCTTCAGCCGCATCTGGCTGATCTGGTGGTTTCACAAGAACCAGAGCTGGCGCGCCCGGGTGCTGCCCCCGCGGGGGCGAGGCGGCCGCAAGGGGCTGTTCGCCACCCGCTCGCCCCACCGTCCCTGCCCACTGGGACTGAGTGCCGTCCCCCTGCTCGGCATCGAGGGTCACCGCCTCTACCTGGGCGAGCACGACCTGCTCGAAGGCACTCCCATTCTCGACATCAAGCCCTACATCCCGCGCTTTGACGCCTTTCCGGACGAGTCGAGCGGCTGGTTCGGAAGCTTGGACCTGACTCCCCGCTACCAGGTGCTCGCCTGCCCGGAGCTCGATCCAGAACTCTTCGAGCGGGCTCGGGCCATCCTGGAGGTGGACCCGATGCCTCACCGCACCCGGCGCATCCTGGCCCTGAAGGATGGTCGCTACCGCCTTAGCTGCGGGGATCACCGGCTCTACTACCGGATCGAGGGGGAAACCGTGCGCATCCAGGAGGCCCGCCTCCGCTAAGGCGAAGCCGCCACCGCCACCTCTTTGCCGGCCAGCGGCATGTAGCTGCGCGAGCTGGCGTCGAAGGCCAGCACCGTTCCGTCCTTGATGCGGTAGACCCAGGCGTGCAGGCGCAGATCGCCCTTCTCCAGCCGCGAGGCCACCGCCGGGTGGGTGCGCAGATTGTCGAGCTGGCGCAGCACGTTGAGGCCGATGGTCTTGTCCAGCATCTCCTCTTTGGGCAGATCGCCATGGTTTTCGACGACCACGCGTCGCGTCGACTCGGCCTGGCTCAGCCAGCTGGCCACCGCCGGCAGGCTGGTCACGCTCTCGGGGGAGAGCAGGGCCTTCATGGCGCCGCAGTCGGAGTGCCCCAGCACCACGATGTCCTTCACCTTGAGCACGGCCACGGCGTATTCCAGCGTGGCCGCCTCCCCACCGCCCTGACCGTAGGGGGGGATGATGTTGCCCGCGTTGCGCATCACGAAGAGCTCGCCAGGCCGGGCCTGCAAAAGCATGTCCGGGCTGATGCGCGAGTCCGAGCAGGTGATCAGCAGGGTGTCCGGGCTCTGGCCCGTGGCCAGGCGCGAGAACAGCTCGCGCTCGTTCTCGAAGACGCTGTTCTGGAAAGCAACCAGACCGTTGAGAAGCTTCTGCATGGTGTCCTGCCTTTAACTGATTGTATTCTGGTTCATCCTGACCGCCCCCGATGGCGGGAGCGTGACGAAGGGATGAAGGTTTCGTGAAGAACCTGCCAGGCCCGGCCGAAAAGGGAGGTCCCATTCGCTTTTCGACCGGGCCGGGAGGTCTGAAGAGGTTTCCCGCGCCCTGACGGTGCTATGAAGTCAACTGGCCACCTGCAGGACGGGGCGCTTGAGGCGTGCCCGCGTTTCCAGCTCGGGCCATTCCACCACCAGGTTGCCGCCCAGCGAGCGCTGGCGGTCGTCCCACGAGCGCATCAGCTGGAGGCAGGCGTGGTCGAGGGTGGTGAGCTGGTCGAGGTAGACGTGCACGGTGGCCCCGTCGGGAATCTGGTCCAGCGCTTCAGCCAGGCGCGGCAGGGTCACGAAGGTGGCCGAGCCGGTCAAACGCAGCTCATACAGGTTGTGACTGAGCCGATTGAGCTCGGTCTCGAGGTAGCTCGAGCGGGCCAGCAGCTTGATGAGCGAGCAACCCATGCCGATCAGCACGCCGTGCAACAGGTCGGTGAACACGATGGAGATCAGGGTGATGAAGTAGATGGCCACCTCGCTCTTGCCGAAGCGGGCCAGGGCTTTGATGTTCTTGGGATTGACCAGCTTGTAGCCGGTGTAGACCAGGATAGCTGCCAGGGCGGCGGTGGGGATCAGGCGCAGCACGCCGGGAAAGACCGCTACCAGGGCCAGCATCCACACGCCGTGCAGAATGGCCGACCAGCGGGTGCGAGCTCCGGCCAGCACGTTGGCCGAGCTGCGCACGATCACGCCGGTCATGGGCAGCCCGCCCACCAGTCCACACAGGGTGTTGCCCACTCCCTGAGCCATCAGCTCGCGGTCGTAGCGGGTTCGAGGGCCACTGTGCATCTGGTCCACCGCGGCCGCGCACAGCAGCGTCTCGGCGCTGGCGATGAAGGCCAGAGCCAGCGCTTCCAACCAGATCTCTTGACTGGTCAACAGGGTCCAGTGGGGGAAGACGAAGCTCTGGGTGAGGTTCGCAGGCACCTCCACGGTGCGCACGTCCAGTCCCAGGAGCGCGGCGGCCAGGGTGGCGACCACCACGGCGGCCAGGGGAGCGGGCACCGACCGGGAGAGGCCCTGGAATCGGTTCCAGACAACCAGAACCGCCAGCGTCAGCAGGCCGAGCATGGCGGCCAGGTGGTGGCTGGTCCCGTCCATGGGGAAGACCCCCTTGGAGATGGCTTCGGGGATGGAGGCCAGGTTGGCGAGTCCCGAGCCGCGCGGCTTGTCGTCCACCATGACGTGGAACTGGCTGGCGAAGATCAGCACTCCGATTCCCCCCAGCATTCCCCCGATCACCGAGGGTGAGACCGCCTGGAACCAGCGGCCCAGCTTCAGCAAGCCAGCCACCAGCTGGATCAGGCCAGCCAGCAAGACGATGAGAGCCAGGGCTCCGGTCCCGTGGCGATGGACCAGCTCCCACACGATGACGGCGAGGCCAGCAGCCGGTCCGCTGACCTGCAGGGGGGAGCCGGCCAGGAATCCGACCACCAGTCCTCCGATGATGCCGGTAATCAGGCCGGCGGCCGGCGGGAGGCCGCTGGCGATGGCGATACCCAGACAGAGAGGCAGCGCCACCAGGAAGACGACCAGCGAGGCCAGATAGTCCTTGGGGTGCGGCCCTCGGGGGGCAGAAGAGCTCGAAAGTTGCATTGGTTCCGTCCTATATATCTTAATCTGTGCATACATCCTTACATATCGTCATGAAAATGTTCTTCCGGGGAGATGAGAATCCGATGAAGAGCAAGGGAGAGGTTTGCCGGGGCGGCCGGAGCGTTGACGGGACGGCGCCGCTCCAGGTTCTGGCGGCCGGGTCGAGGGCCCGCAAGGCCTGCACCCGGCACGCCGGCGCCCCCCTGAAGCGCGCCGCGCCTTGACTCGAGCTCGGCCGGGCCGGCTCGACAAGGAACCTCCCGGGGGGAGTCAGAACACCTGAGCCGTGCCTGAACGTGACCGTGACCTGATCCTGCTGATCGAAGACGACCCCGCTGTGCTCTCCTCGGTGCGGCGCCGCCTGGCCTTCGAGGGCTACGGAGTGGAAACGGCCAGCGACGGTCTGGCGGGTTGCGAGCAGTTCGAGGCTTTGCAACCCGATCTGGTCATTCTCGACGTCGGGTTGCCGGGGATGGACGGCCTGCAAGTGGCCGAGTGGATCCGCGAGCGCTCCCAGGTCCCGATGCTGATGCTGACGGCCCGCGATCGGGTAGAGGACCGGGTGGCCGGGCTGCAGAGCGGGGCCGACGACTACCTGATCAAGCCCTTCGCCATCGAGGAGCTGCTGGCCCGGATGCGGGCCCTGTTGCGGCGGGCCTCCTGGGCTCCCTCGCAAGACCCCGAGGCGGTGCTCCGTTTCGAGGATCTGGTGCTCAACCAGGGGGCCATGACGGTGACTCGCAACGGCCAGCCCATCGCGCTCACGCCCCGAGAGTATCAGCTGCTCGAGCACTTCATGCGCCACCCGCGCCAGGTGCTCAGCCGCGAGGCTCTTTTCGAAGCGGTGTGGGGATTCGACCACATGGGCGAATCCAACATCGTGGATGTCAATGTCAAGAAGATCCGAGAGAAGACCGAGGCCGGGGGGGCCAGCCGTCTGATCCAGACAGTGCGAGGCTTCGGTTACGCCCTGCGCGAGCACCCGTGACCCTGAGGCAGCGCCTCACCCTGGTGCTGGGACTGGTCTTGACGCTGGCCTTCGCGCTGGTCACCCTGGCCCACTACCGGGCTTTGCGCCAGGCTGTCGAGGCCGAGGTGGACGAGACGCTCGACCTGCGCGCTCAAGCGCTGGCCCGTGAAATTGGCTCTTTTGAGACGCCCCCGGGAAGTTACGACCCGGAGGTGTTCTTCCAGCTTGTGGACGCTCAGGGTCGGGTGCGGCTGGCCTCCTCCGGGCTCGAGCTCGAGCCCTTGCCTGCCGAGCCGGTCGGCACACCCTTCACCAGCCAGTTTCGAGGCACCCCGGTGCGGATGCTGGTGCGTCCCATCACCGTGCACGAAGGGCCAGGCTTCCTGAAGGTCGGCGAGTCGCTGCACCTGGCTCACGAAGGCTTGAAACGCTCGGTCACCGGGCTGCTCCTGGCCAGTCTGGTCGGGCTGATGCTGGCCCTGGCCTCCACCTGGGCGGTGCTGCGGCAGGGTCTGCGTCCTTTGAAGCGACTGGCCCAGGTGGCCCGGGAGATCCTGGACACGGGCGACTTCTCGCGCCGCGTGCCGGAGTCGAGCCCCCAGCAAGACGCGGTCGGTTCGGTGGCCCGCCTGCTCAATCGCCTTCTGGCCCGAGTTCAGGGCCTGCTCGAGAGCCAGCAGCGCCTGCTGGCCGACACCTCGCACGAGCTGCGAAATCCCCTCACGGTGATCCGCACCGACATCGACCTTCTGGCCCGAGAGCTCCCGAGCGACGTGCGCCAGGAGGTGGCCGAGGAGATGGCCCGGGAGGTGGAGCGCATGACCCGCCTGGTGGAGGACCTGCTGGCTCTCAGCTGGGCCGACCAGAAGCTGCCCATGCGATCCGAGCCCGTACGGCTGGACGTGCTGGCTCAGGAGCTGGTGGAGCGCAGCCGGCGAAGCCATCCCGAGCGCAAGCTGGAGTTTCACAGCACGAGCGCGGTCTGTCTTCAGGGCGACCGTGAGCGCTTGCTGCAAGCTGCCTCCAACCTGGTCGAGAACGCCCTGCGCTATTCCCGGGGCGCAGTGCGCGTGCGCGTCTACGAGAAGCCTGGCTGGGCAGTCCTGGAGGTGGAGGACGAGGGTCCCGGCATTCCGCCCGAGCAGCAGGAGGCCATCTTCGAGCGCTTCGTGCGGCTCGACTCGAGTCGCAGTCGGGCCACGGGCGGCACAGGGCTGGGCCTACCCATCGTGAAGGCACTGGTGGAGGCGCATGGGGGCAAAGTGCAACTCCACAGCAGCCCGGGCAAGGGCTCGCGCTTCAGCTTCCGGGTGCCGCTGGACGGAGTCTCCCCTCCGCGGAAGGAAAGTCATGCATAAGTGCGAAATTAACTACTTATGCCAGCCAGGAGGGTCGCGGCTCGCGAGCTTGCCAACCTGTTCGGGGTGCTCTCCAACCCCGACCGAATCCGTATCGTGGAAGAGCTGCGCCACGGCGAGAAGGATGTGGGCACCCTGCAGGCGCTGGTCGGCATCAGCCGCCCCCGCGTCTCCCAGCACCTGAGCCTGATGCGTGCCCACCGCCTGGTGGAGGAGCGACGCGACGGGCGCCACGTCTACTACCATCTGTGCGTCGGGCGACTGGCCACGTGGGTGCTGGACGGGCTCGGTTTCGTGGAGAGCGAGCTGAAGGGCGGGCTGCGCGAGACTCTGGTCGAGGCGGCCCGTCAGTGGCGCGAGGAGGGTTCCGAGCGCCTCACTTGAGGACCACGATCTCGACCCGCCGGTTCAGCTGCCGTCCGGCCGGATCATCGCGTCCGTCCGCTCGCTGATTCTGAGCCACCGGATGGGTTTCTCCCAGGCCCACCACCTGGGCCTGCTCGGAGTCCCATCCCCCTTCGCTCTCCAGCCACTCGCGCACCGCCTCGGCGCGGCGCTTGGACAGCTTCAGGTTGTAGGAGTCGCTGCCCTTGTCATCGGTGTGGCCTTCGATGCGGATTCTCTTGCCCGGATAGCGCTCGCTCAGTGACTCGGCGATCTGCGCCAGAGCCTGCTCGGCGCTGGGACGGATCTCTGCGCTGTCGAAGTCGAACAACACGTCCCCCGACACCGCGTAGACCACCTTCTTGGGGCCCTCTTTCACCACCACGCCGGGGACATCGATCTCGGGCAACTCGATGGCGATCAGATCGGTATCCACCAGCACGGCCGCTCCCTGGACGTCCACATCGACTCCCGGAACGTCGACGTCCACCCCGAGGTTTCCCTGCCCCAGGTCGACCCGGGCCCCGGGGACGTTCACCCCGATCCCGCCCTCGCCCAGGTTGACGCTGGTGCCGCCGGCATTGATGGACACGCCGCCCGGACCCGTTCGTACCCGGGCCGAGCCGCCCTGCACCTGCACCCCGTCCTGGTTGACCTGCACCCGGGCGCTATCGGCCCCGTCCCGGGCCCGGACCGAAACTCCGTCGGAGCCGGTGCGGACGTCGACCCGGTCGCCATCGGCGCCATCCTGGGCCCGGACGGAGACCCCGTCGGAGCCGGTTCGGACGTCGACCCGGTCGCCATCGGCGCCATCCCGAGCCTGGACGGAGACCCCGTCGGAGCCGGTTCGGACGTCGACCCGGTCGCCATCGGCGCCATCCTGAGCCTGGACGGAGACCCCGTCAGAGCCGGTGGAGGCGGGCTGGGAGGCGCATCCTGTCGTCAGCAAGATGAGAGCCAGGAGGGCAGAGAGTGTCTTCATCCCGGAGAGTTACTCGCAGAACGGGCCCTGTCCTCTTGGGAAAGCTCCCCGCCCCTTCACCGGGCGGGAGGGCCGCAAAGCCCCGCCAGGCACTCCTCGAAGTCGCGCTGGAAGCGCTCCACCCCCAGCTCGCGCCCGGCCAGCTGAGCCTGTAGCTCTCGCTGCAGCTCCTGGCTGCGCAGCACCCGATCGATCTTCTCCACCGCCTCCCCCTCGTGGGCGTAGAGCAGGCGCTCATCGCGCAGAATCTCCACCTGGCCCCCGTCAGCCGGAGCAAAGGTGAGGCAGCCGGCCGAGACCAGCTCGGCCACCGCCATCCCGTAGTGCTCCTCGGTCATGCCGTGCAGGCCGTAGCGATGCTCGGTGGCCAGGGCCACCAGCTCATCGCGGCTCAAGTCCTCAGCCAGCCGCACCCAGGGACCCTCCTGGCCGATTCTCTCCAGGATGCGCTCGCGGTAGGGGGCGTTGTCACGCGAGCCGGCCAGGGTCAGCTCCACCTCGTGGCCGCGCGCGCGCAGCCCGGCCACGATGGTGATCAGCTTCTCCCACTCTTTGGTGGGGCACTGGCGACCGATGCTGAGAAAGGCGTTGCGGCGAGGTTGCCAGGGCACCTGCGGGAACTGGCCCAGGGCCGGGGGGTGCAGCACCCGGTAAGGATGAGGACCGTAGGTGCGCTGGAATAGCCTTCCGGTCCACTGCGAATTGACCAGGGTCAGGTTGCTCAGCATGCCCTCGCGACGATAGCCCGACATGCGCGTGCAAAGGAAATAATACACGCGCAGCACGGCCCTCAGGGTTCGGCGGCTGTACCAGTCGGGATGACAGTCGGGGCGCGGGTGCGAGTTCCAGGGATAGTGCACGTACTGCACCGCCCGACTGCCCAGATCCAGCTCGTTGTTGGCCGAGCAGACCAGGTCGTAGCCTGGTCCCAGGCGCCGGGCCAGAGCCATCAGGTAGTGCAACTTGAACAGCTCGTGGGGTACGCCCAGCCGCTCCATCCAGTAGGAGACCAGCGGCCGCCGGCACAGGCTCTTCAGCCCCGCCCCGGCCAGGCTGGTGCCGTAATAGGCGTCCACCGCCCCCAGCTCGAGCGGCACCCAGCTCAGCACCGTGACTTCGGCCCGCTTGACCAGGCTCTGGATCATCCAGACCGCTACCCCGTTGCCACCCCCCGGTGGTTGCAGGGAGGGCTGCACGAACAGAACCCTCACAGTTCCCCGACCAGCTTCCCTCTTGACACGGGCGCCGAGCAGAGCCTCACCAGCAGCACGCTTTTGCGCATGGCGAGGAGTTCTGATTCGCGCTGCAGGTTCCTACGCCAGGAGCGCTTGCATCACTCTGCTGGAGAATCCAGCCTCGAGCTGGCCGCCCGCACCAGGATGCCCGCCCCGTAGCAGAGCGGGATCAGCGCCGAGGTGATGGGCGCTACCAGCAGCGCGCGAAGATCCCGCAGCCGCCAGGCGGCCATCACTCCGTCCGCCAGGAGTGCCGGCGCCCCCAGCAGCAAGAACCGGGGCGCGCTCACGGCCATCAGGCCGAGCCCCGCGCACAGCGCGGCCGGGGCCAGGTGGGGCCACTCGAACGAATCCGGCCAGCAACGCCAGATGTCCACCCGTCGCACCCCGTAGGCAAAGATCTTGCGCGCGTGGGTCAGTACCGAGGTGGCCCGGTGGTGCCACACCGGCGCTTCGGGAAGATACAGCATGCGGGCCCCCGCCCGGGCCACCCGAAACAGCCACTCCTTGTCCTCGCCGGCGTCGTGGAAGCGCTCGTCGAACCCGCCCACCCGCTGGTAGAAGGTCCGCGCCAGGGCCATGTTGCCCGTGCCCGGCAGGTAGCGCACCAGTCGAGTCGAGCCCCAGCGCAGGCCTCCGGTGGCCAGGGGCGAGTCCACCGACCAGCCCACGCAACGGCTGACCAGCGGGTCGTCGGCCGGCACCAGGTCGGGCCCGCCCACGCAGTCGGCTTGCCCGGCCTCCAGCGGGGCAAGCAAGCGCTCCAGCCAGTCCGGCTCGGCCCAGGAGTCGGCATCGATGAAGGCCAGCCATTCCCCCCGGGAATGGGCCAGGGCCGTGTTGCGGGCGGCTGCCGCCCCGCCCCGGCGCGGCCGCGAAAGCACCGCGAAGCGCGGGTCCCCCGCCACCGCGTGGCGGGCCGCCTCCAGCGTGCCGTCGGGCGAGCCGTCGTCCACCACGATCACCTCGAAGTCGCTTCGGCTCTGGGCCGCCAGCGACCTGAGGCAGCGGCCGACCAGTTGCTGGCTGCGGTAAGCGGGTACGATGATCGAGATCACAGCGCCTCCACGATGCGTTCCCAGCGGTAGCGCTCGGGCAGCTCCGGCGGCGAAGCCCCCGGAGCCGTTCGCACGGCCTCAGCAAAGGCATCCCAATCGTCTTCCACGCGCACTCCTGAGACTTCCAGCCCGGCCACGCCCAGCGAGGTCGAGACCACCGGCCTCCCGGCCGCCAGGGCCTCCAGTACCTTCAGGCGGGTACCGCTGCCGGTCCGCAGGGGCACGATCACCACGTCGCACGCCGCCAGGAGGACCGAGAGGTCGTCCACGAAGCCCAGCAGCCGCACGTTGGCACGCTCCTGAAACTGCTCGCAGCCCACCCCGGCCACCAGGAACTCAAAGTCAGGCAGGCGCGGAGCCAGTTCGCTCAATACCAGCTCCACCGCTTCGCGGTTGGCGGCGTAACGCAGTACGCCGAAGAAGAGAGCCACCGGTCGCTCCCTGGGCAGCCCCAGCCGCTGGCGAGCTCGAGAGCGGTCACCCTGTGAGCCTGGCTCGGCTCCGTTGGGAACCAGCCGCAGCCGCTTGAGCCCGAAACTGGCCGAAAGGTCGGCCAGATCGTCGGCTGAGACCCCCCACACCTCGTCCGCCTGGCGGCAGAGGAAGCCCTCCCAGCCCCGCAGCCAGGGGGTGAGACGAAACTCGACATTGTGCTCGTCGAGCACCAGGGGCCGACCGGACAGGTGCTTGAGCAGCACCCCGTGCAGCCCGGCGATCCAGGTCGAGGCCAGGATCAGCTCGATCCGGTGGCGACGGATGGCCCGAGCCAGTCGCAGCACCAGCAGCGGGTCAAAGAGCTGCCGCCAGCGGGTGGGCGAGGCCGCCAGGTGGCCGGCCAGGCCCTCGGGCGGCGGGCCCTGCAAAGGGCCGCGGGTGACCCACCACACCTGGTTGCGTCGACAGAGCTCGCGCACCAGGTGGTGGATGCGCACCACGGCGCCTCCGTAGAGGGGCCGGTCGGCGTAAGGCGAGAGAAACAGGAGGCGACGCCCGCGCAGGGGTGCTACAGTCCGGCGCATTGACTGTGCGTCCTGCAAATTCTTGACCGCTCCTGTCGTGGTTGAATTCGGCCGCCTCGGCTGCGCTCCTCGTTCACGGAGATAGCCTCCGGAACTACGATCCCTGCAATGCCCCCCGGCGCACGAACGAGCGCAGCCCCCACAGGAAGATCTCGGCCCCGTCGCGCCAGGAGGGATTGGAGCGAGGATGCGCCGGCACCACCGGGTAGTTGTTGGCCACCTTCCAGCCCAGCCGCGGGAGGCCCACGCACATCTGCTGCTCGCAGGTATAGCCCGGCCCCGTCAACAGGTGGGC
Source organism: Candidatus Xenobia bacterium (assembly GCA_045863235.1). Taxonomy (GTDB): domain Bacteria; phylum Vulcanimicrobiota; class Xenobia; order Xenobiales; family QWHO01; genus QWHO01. The sequence continues at coordinate 64,833 of BTUM01000022.1, forward strand.
CACCTCGGCCGCCCGCCCGGCGCGCATCACCCGCAGGCCGCACAGGGAGTCCTTGTAGGCCACGCCGGTCAGCCAGCGGGCCTGCCAGGAGAGCAGCCGGTTGCCCCAAACCTTGTGCATCGGGTAGCGCGAGAAATCGCGGAAGGCGATCAGCATGTCCAGTTTCTGGCTGGCCAGGCTCTCGCACAGAGGGGGGATCTCCTCCAGCGGGTGCTGGCCGTCCCCGTCGCACAGCACCAGGGGAGCATCGGGATCGACTTCTCCGGCCAGTACCAGGGCGTGCACCGCCCAGAGGCCCTGGGCCAGGGCCCGCGACTTGCCCCGGTTGACCGGCTGCAAGATCAGGTGGCACTTTGGCTGGTGGGCCGCCCACTCGACGAGCAGGCGCGGGGTCTCGTCGCTGGAGCCGTCGTCCACGACCACCAGGCGCGAAGCGACCGAGGCCACTTTCTCGAGCACTCCGGGCAGGTGCTGCTGCTCGTTGTGCACCGGGATCAACAGGATGGCCATGGCGTCAGTGAGTCATCCGCTGGCTGCAGGGAGCGGGGTCGATAAGGATCCCGTTAAAAGGAACGAGCGTCGAGTTCGTGTTGAAGCCGCTCAGCCTGACCCCCGACACGGTGGAGCCGATGGTGAAGAAGTTCGTCCCGTTGGCGGCGTAGTCGAAGATGAACTCCGAACTGAGTGGCACCTCGAAGAGCGAGATAAGACCTCCGTTCTGGAAGCTCAGGATCACCATGAACTCGAGCGGGATGCGGAAGACCGTGGTGGGGATCACCAGGCCGGACGGGCCGGAAATGAAGCCGGTGGGGAAGCTCGTGTTGGTCAGGGCCAGCGGAGCGCCCGCCTGGTTGAGCAGACCGCCCTGCAGCACGTTGAAGGCAAAGAACTGGCCGTTTTGCTGGGCGGCAAAGACGTTGTTGTCCGAGCACGCCACCTGGGACAGATTGGTGAAGTTGATGGGGGCCGCGTTGCAACGGAAGATGACGTCGTCGGTATCATCCGTGGCCACGAAGGTGGGCGTGATGTTGCTCAGGTCATACAGAGGCTTGTCGAGGTTGTCGACGGGTACCTGGCAGATGCTGTTGAACGTGTTGTCCTTGAAGTGGACGAAGGTCTCGTCGCCGACCTTGAGGCCCGAGAGGCGATTGCCGAACGAGTTGGTGGTGTTCAAGCTGATGATCGACTCGACGGTCATGGCCTGGGTCTGGCTGTTGAACAGGATGCTGATGAACCGCCTGTTCAGGTTGTCCCAGCAGTAGACGTGATGGCCGCCGGGGTGCACGAAGATGCTGTTGATCGAGGACAGGTTTGCGTTGGAGAGAAGGCTTCCGGTCTGATACAGTCCCGTGGTGGGGTCGAGCAGACAGTGCTGAATGCCCGTCTGGTTCAGGGCCACGAAGATGTCGCGATTGTTTCGGCTCAAGTCGTGGGTGCGGGGCAGCCCGGGCAGGGTCAGGTTGCCGAGATGGGCCAGGTTGTTGTTGTTGAACGCGAAACTGGCCAGACTCTGGCTCTGTTGCTGGGCCACGGTGAGGAGAGTGGGGCCCACGAACAGCTGGCAGTTGCCGTTCACGCCGTTGGTGCTGGCCGTGACGGTCCCTGACCCCGGGGTGGTCAGGGTCGTCAGAAAACCGGTGGTGTTGATGTTGCCCAGCGCGTTGTCGCTCAGCGACCAGGTCACCAGGTTGTTCCCGCGCGTCTTGGTGCCATCGAGATGGGTCAGGATGGCATCGAATTGACGACCCGTATTGAACGGGGCGTAGACCGAGTTGGGAAACACCTCGATGCTGACCACGTTCCCGGAAGGCGTCGCGGTGACGGTCAGGTCAGCACTGGCGGTCAGACTGTCGAGGGTCGCGATGACCTGCGTCTGGCCGGGGGCCAGGCCGGTCGCGGTGCCGGCCGCGTCCACCGAGGCGATGCCCGGGTCGACGACCTGGAAAAGCGACTGGTCGACGGCATTGAAGCTCGAGCCGTCGGGCAAAAAGGCGGTCACGATGAAGACCTGGCTCTGGCCTACCTGAACCGAAGCCGAGGTCGGGGAGATCTCGATGCGGGTCGGCTCGATCACCGAGACGAACGGGGGGTCGATGATGGTGACGGTTCCTCCGGCGGGAACGACCACCTCCACCGAGCCCGTGCCGACCAGGACTCCGTTCGAAAAATAGCGGAACTCGAAGCGGACCACCCGGGTGGAGACGTTCTCGAGCAGCTTCTCCGGCACTTTGGGGAAGCTGAAGCCCCTGGCAGAGACCTCCTCCCGGGCGGCTTCACCGGTCTCGACCGGGAACGCCTGGACGCCGTTGGCGTCGAAGCCGGTGACCTCGATCGTGTCCACGAAGCTGGGCACTCTGGGGTCAAGCTCGAAGCGCAACAGGACGTTGCCGAACTGCTCACCGACCGGACCCAGGGGGGATCCGATCAAGGGACCGCTCCCGTCCGAGCAGGCGGCTGAAAACAGCCCCAGCAGCAAGATCAGGACGAGTTTGAGGTGGCGCATCGGGTATCCCCCTGGTAGAAATGGCATGCCTGCAGTTCGCAATTTGTACTATCGGTTCCTGTCCGGGGGAAACCTGCACCCGGAGCGAGTAACCAGTGCCGATGTCCCGACTCTCATGGCTGGTTCTGGCGCTGCTGACGGTCACCTGGGTGGCGGCACGAACTGTCTCGTGTTGGCCGCTGGTCTTCCCCGAGCCGGGCCAGGTGCGCTTGCTCGAGATGGACAGCTACTTTCACGCTCGTCATGCCCGCTCGCTGGTCAAGAATTTTCCCCTCATCCAGCGCTGGGACCCGTCCAGTCATTATCCCCACGGCCAGCGGGGCGAGAATCAGGGCGGTTACGACCTGCTCCTGGCCAGCCTGGCTCTGGTGGCAGGGATGGGACGTCCCGACCAGGCCACGCTGCTCACGACGTGTGCCTGGACACCGGTCGCACTGGGAGCTCTGGCTTTCGTGCTGGTGGGCCTGCTGGGTCGCCGCCTGGCGGGTCCCCGGGCGGGGCTGCTGGCGCCATGGCTGCTTCTTGTCTATCCGGCCACGCTGGCCACCTACGCCGTGCTGGGGTTTGCCGACCACCACGCCTTCGAGGTCTGCCTGGCTCTGGCCACCTGCCTGGCGCTGGTGCTGACGCTCGAGAAGCACAGCCCCCTCTGGCTCGCTCTCCCGGTCGTCGTCCTGCTCTACAGCTGGGCCGGGTCCGCCCTCTACCTGCTGGTTCTGGCGCTCTGTCTTTCGGCCGCCGCCCTGGCGGGGGCCGAGAGGGTGGCTCGCCTCAGCCTGAGCACGGCCGGATGGGTGGTGCTGCTGTGGCTCCTGCCCACCCTGATCTGGCCCGATTTGAGCCTGGGAGATCGCTACCAGGGGGCGGCCCTGGCCGCCCTGCTCGGCTTCGGGCTCGGGGTGCCGGCCCTGGCCCAGGGATGGACCTGGCGTGCCCGGCCGGCAGGCAAGCTGCTGCTGGCAGGACTGGGGCTCGTCTGTCTGGCCCTGCTGGCCTGGCCGCCCGTCCCGGGACTGCTGCACGCCCTGCTCGACCCGCGGCCTTCGACGATCCTGGAGCATCGCGAGGTGACCGTCTCTCTCTACACCGGCTATTTCGGCCTGGCTGGCTGGCTGGCCCCGCTGGGCCTGCTGGCCGCCTGGCGCCGTCGTCAGCCTGCTCAGCTGGCAGCCGCCCTCTACGCGTCCCTGCTGGTGGCTCTCTGGGTGCAGACGCGGGACTTCTCCTACCTGCCGCCTCCCTTCGTGGCCCTGCTGGCCACTCTGGCCCTGGCGATGCTACCAGCCCGGGCTCTGGCGACGGCAGCGGTGGTGCTGACCCTGCCAGCCGTGCTCGGATGGACGACCCCGGCCTGGCCCCCGACCGACCTGCTGCGCCAGGCTCTGCTGGTCACTCCCGGCTGGACCCAGGCCGCCGAGTGGCTGAGCCAGAACAGTCCACCGCCCAGCCTCGACCTGGACAGCCCGTTGCGCCCGTTTCGAGGGAACCTGCACTACCCTCCGGGCACCTACGGGGTCTACACCCCCTGGGACCGCGGTCACCTGGTCTCGTTCCTGGCCCGCAGGCCGGTGGTGCTCAGCTCCACCGAGTCCCGCGAGGGGGCCCTCTGGCTGGCCATGGATCAGGAGGAGCAAGCCCTGCAAGCCCTCAAGGCCGACTGTGAGCCAGGGGAGCGGGTCGAATACGTCATGCTCGCCAGCGAGGTGATTTCGGACGGCTTTCTCACCCACATGCAGGTGGCCGGCATCCGCCCCGAGCAGATCCTCGAGCCGGCTGAAGAGGTGACCGTGGCCAACCAGAAGTTCCCGCTCCCCGTTTACGGCGAGCTCTACCGTCGCTCCATCTCGGCCCGGCTGTTCGAAGACGTTGGATTGAGGCATTTTCGCCTGATCTACGAGACTCCGACCAAAAGCTTCGTGACCTACGTGGCTCGCTACAACCAGGCACTCAACAAGATGGACGTCCGTCGGCGAAGCCTCCCCCTGCGGGAAGTCGAGGGTCTGGCCCGGCTCGACGGGGCTCCGGGCGTGTTTCCGGTGGGCGAAGGCTACCTCTATGGGGGGCGCGTTCTCTCCGAGGTCAAGGTCTTCCAGATCGTGGCGGGCGCTCGGGTGACGGGCCAGGAAGCCTCCCTGGTGTTGGGCTGCAAGTCCAGCGGCCGGACCTGGACTTACCGCCAGACCGGTCCCGACCTGGTGCTGCCTTATCCGACCACCAGCGCGGTCGGTGAGGTGAGCGCTCAGGGACCGTATCTGATCGACGGACGAACGCTGCACGTGACCGAGGATCAGGTGCAGCGCGGTCTGGAAGTGCGCCTTCCGTGAAGATCCCGCCGGGAGCCGGGCCGGCTGCTCGATGCGCCCTTCTCGCGGAGCGCCGGCCCATGAGAGCCCCGGTGGACGCCGCCCGATGAAACCAGCTCTCACCAACGCCCTCGCCTGGCTCGCTCGCCCGGTGGACGCCGCCAGCCTGGGACTGTTCCGCATCCTGTTCGGTCTGTGCATGCTCTACAGCTACCTCGACTACATCCGCAACGGCGGCCTGCACGGAGAGATGATCGCCCCGCGCTTCCACTTTCGCTACCCCGGCCTGGAATGGGTGAGCGATCCTTCCCCCGGCCTGGTGGTCGGCGCCATCGTGGGTTTCAGCCTGTTGCTGGCCCTGGGCTTGCTGACCCGCCTGGCCTCGCTCGGCTTTCTGGTCAGCTATGTCTGGTGGTTCTTATCCGACGCGGCCTACTACAACAACCACTACTACCTGATCTGTCTGCTGGGCGGCCTGTTCCTGGTCACCAATCCCGAGCGCTGGGGCTCCGTGGACAGTCGGATCTGGCCCCGGCCGGCGGCTATCCCGGCCTGGCAACTGTACATCTTTCGTTTCCAGCTGATCGTGGTCTACTTCTACGGCGGCCTGGCCAAGCTCAACGCCGACTGGCTGCGCGGCATTCCGGTGAAGTACTGGCTGGCCGAGCGGGCCGCCTCGCGAGGGCTCGACTTCCTGGCCTGGCCGGCCACGACCACGCTGGTCACCACGGCCGGCATCCTGATCGACCTGACGGCGCCCTTCCTGCTGCTGTGGCGCCGGACGCGCTGGCTGGGACTGGCTCTCATGGTCGGCTTCCACCTGGCCAACTCCTACCTCTTCAGCATCGGCATCTTCCCCTGGCTGATGCTGGCTGCCCTGGTCTTGTTCCTCGAGCCGGACGCCCCCCGCCGCTGGTTGCGCAGGCCCCCCCTGAGGTTGCCCGAGCCACGCCCCCTGCCAGCGCTCGTCGTGGCCTGCCTGCTCGTCTACGCCGTGGTCCAGCTGCTCCTGCCTCTGCGCCACCTGGTCCGGGGCCAGGACGTGGCCTGGGACGAGGACGGCCACCTCTGGTCCTGGCGCATGAAGCTGCGCGACAAGAACGGTGCGGTCGGTTTCGTTCTGCTCGATCGGGGCCAGCTGAGCGTGCCGCATGTGCACGCGGACCTGACCGCCTACCAGGTGCGCCGCATCCAGGGGCGTCCCGACCTGATTCGCCAGTATGCCCGGCATCTGGCTGAAAAGACCGGTTGCCAGGTGCTGATCTGGACCTGGACATCCCTCAACCGCCGACCCTGCCAGACCCTGCTCGACCAGGAGGGGCGCCTGTTCCCCTTCCTGGACCTTCAGTTCCCGCCCCCCGGCCCGGCCAACCTGGTGCTGGCCATCGACCAGCGTCAGGAGCGGGGGGTGGAAGGCTTCTACCACGTCGACCTGCTCGACGCGCAGAATCACCCGGTGGGCTCGCGCCGCGTCCAGCGCGACTCCAGCGCCACCAGGCAGTTCATCGAGCTCTCGGGCCTGCCGGCCGGCCGCTTCCGCCTGCTGGTGCTGGCCCTCTCCCCCGGGGGGCTGGTGCTGACCCACTCGGTGGCCGACTGCGAGCTCCAAAGCGGTGACAATCGCTTCAAGATCTCGCAGGCCCGCTTCATCCCTGGCCCCCCGCTGGGCCTGATCAGCGGCGCAGGATCGTCCTCGAGCGGGCCGAATCGCCCGCAAGCCGCGCCGTGACCTTCATCTCTTTCTCCTTCGTCATCCTCTTCTCGGTCGCGCTCCTGGCCCGGCTCACCATCGGACGCAGGAAGACCGAGCCCACCTACCTGGGCCTGATCCTGTTCCTGAGCGTCATCTTCTACAGCTGGGAGGTGCCGGCTTACCTGCTGGTGCTGCTGGCCAGCGTGCTGATGGACTATGTCTCGGGCCTGCTCATCGCCGCCCAGGCGGTCTACGAGCGTCGCCGCCTCTACCTGATCATCTCCCTGACCCTCAACCTCGGTCTTCTCTTCTTGTTCAAATACCTCGACTTTGCCCTGGCCAGCCTGGGCTGGCTGCTGGGAGTCCCCGAGCAGGACGTGCCCCGGTTCAACCTGATCCTGCCCCTGGGCATCTCGTTTTACACCTTCCACTCCATGAGCTACGTCATCGACGTGTACCGCGGCTACATCACCCGCATCAAGCGCTTCGACGACTACCTGATGTTCGTGATCTTCTTCCCCCAGCTGGTGGCCGGCCCCATCGCCACGGCCCGCGACTTCGTCTACCAGATCCACCGCGTGCGCCGACTGCACTGGGTCACCTTCTGGCACGGCGTCTACCTGATGATCTCGGGCTTCTTCCTCAAGATGGTGGTGGCCGACAACCTGGCTCCGGCCGTGGACGTGCACTGGCCCGTGGCGGCCGGCCCCAACGGGGACGCGGCCATGGCTTTCTGCTCGGCGGCCCTGTTCGGGGGCCAGATCTTCGCCGACTTTGCCGGCTACACCAACATCGCCCGGGGGGCTGCCTACCTGCTGGGCTTTCGCCTGATCATCAACTTTCGCGAGCCCTACATCTCCCAGAGCCTGCAAGAATTCTGGACCCGCTGGCACATCTCGCTCTCGCGCTGGCTGCGCAATTACCTCTACATCCCTCTGGGCGGCAATCGGCACGGCAGCTGGCAGACCTACCGCAACCTGATGCTCACCATGCTCCTGGGCGGCCTGTGGCACGGCGCCGCCTGGACCTTCGTGGTGTGGGGTCTTCTGCACGGGGTGGGCCTGGCGGTGGAGCGGGCCCTGGGCCTGAACCGTCCCGGCCGTTCTCGCCTGGTCCGCCTGGGTTACTACCTGGTGGTGCAGGCCTACATCCTGGTGACCTGGGTCTTCTTCCGCGCCACCAGCGTGGGCGAGGCCCTGCAACTGCTGGGCAACCTGGCCGTCTTCAAGACCCCCTGGGCCGGCTGGGGAGAGCTGATCATCGCCATGTCCTTCCTGCTGCCCATCGTGCTCATGCACCTGCGGGCGGCCCTCATCCAGGCCGGCCTGAGCCACCCCGCCGGCAAGTACGAGAAAGCCTTCCTGTGCGGTATCATGCTGTACGCCATCCTGACCTTGAGAGGCCAATCGGATGCCTTCCTCTACTTCCAGTTCTAAGCTCACCTGGAAGACCAACCTGCTCATCGTGCTGATGGGCCTGGTCGGCTTTGGCCTGGCCGCGGGAGTCGGCCAGGCCTGCTACGAGACGCTGCCGGGCCTGAAGGGCTGGCTCTTCACCCGGGCCGACGAGCTGCCTCGCCAGAGCCACACCGGCCACGCGATCAGCGACTTCCTGGTTTACCTGCACGGCCTGGAGGGGGTCGTGGAGCCCATGCGCCAGGCCCAGGTGATCTTCGTGGGTAGCAGCCGGGCAGGATTCTCCTTCCGAGACGACTTCGTGGCCCGCTTCGAGCAGGCCACCGGGCTCAAGACTTACGCCCTGGGCTTCCCTCGCTCGGGCATGGCCCTGGCCGAGAAGCTGATCGAGCGCTACGATCTGCGCCCCCGGGTGCTGGTGGTGGCGGTGGACAACGTCTTTTTCACCGACTTCGTCAGCCAGGAGATCCTTCAGGCCGAGGGCCTGTCGCAGTGGGAGGCCTGGCGCCAGCTGCGTGAGGACCGCCTCTCGTGGTGGAGCCGCCACCACCTGCACCGCTACATCCCCGAGTTCGAGATTTTCGGCCACCAGACCATCTCGGTCATCTACCGCAACTACCGAAATGGCGGCTGGATCGTGGTGCAGCACCCGGAGGAGCGCCTGCCGGTGGTCGAGCCCACCGCCCCCATGCCGGCCCCTCAGCGGATCAAAGCCCGGGAGTTCGTGGCCCGCATGCGTGAGCGCGGGGTGACGGTCGTCTTCACCGCCGTGGCCGGAGGAGACTACGCCCTGGAGGACCTGCGCGAGCTCGCCCGCGAGCTCGACGTCCCCTTGCTCGCCCCCCGCCTGGAGGGCCTGACCACCGGCGATCCGGTCCACCTCGACGGCCCCAGCGCCCGGCGCTTCTCGGACGCCTTCCTGGAGGAGTTTCGCCGCTGGTGGAAGGGTTGAGCCGTGGAACTGGTTGGATGCACCGCCCAGGGTGATTGGTATCGAGTCTACTACGCGGACTTGAGCGCCGACTCGGACCCGCTCGCCCGAGCCTGCGGGACGGCGATGCTCGAGTTGCTTTCAGCTCTGGCAAGAGCTCCCTGGCCCGGCCGGGTCTACCTGCTTACCTCGATGAGCACCCTCTGCCTCCTCAGCCAGGACAGCTACGAGCCGGAGGGCTGGCATGTGCGCATCGAGCCGCCCTGGGAGGGAGTCTTCATCATCGAGTTCGACCCGCCCGGGTCGAAGACTCCGGTCGCTGTGACCGCAGTCACGCCCGATGAGGCGGTGGAGAAGGTGCTTGCGGGTATGCGCGCCTCGGGTGGGTGGGCAGGGCATCCAGGCAGCTGAGGGGAGCAAGCGGATCGTCTGCGCCGAGTCGGTTCAATAGCCCGGGAAGATTGAACTCGGAGCGAGCTGGAATCGTCATGCTGGGGGAGGATTGAGCCATGCGAGATTTGTCGACCGCACGGCATTCGGGGGACTGCATCGTCCGAGCCATTCAGAGCTGGCTCGCGTAGCGCTCCGGCGTGCGTAGTCGAAGCAGCAGCCCTTCCTGGCAAGGGCAGCATCCCTGGAGCCATTCGGGCACGGAGCTGCTGGTCGGGTGGCCAGGTCAGTCCAGGTTGGGGTCCGGGATCGCCTCGGTGAGCGCTATGGACCTGCAGAAATCAACCCCAGGGCCCGCTGCGTGCGCGCGTCCGGCTGGCACGTGATCGGCAGGCCGTGGTCTTGCTGAAACCGCCCCAGCCACTCCGAGTCGCAGCGGGCCGAGGGTCCCAGCGCCACCTGTAGGGCGCGCGCCACGGCGCGGCGGTCGGCCTGGTCGATGGCCACGAGGTCCTCGCGGGTCAGCTCCCGGCCGACGATCGTAACGGGCGTCCCCTTGCCGAGGCCGGGTTGGGCCAGGAACTCGTCCAGATCTCGGTCACGCATCGCCACGCAGCCCCAGGTCCAGTTGCTGCTCAGGTTCCAGTTCCACTCGTACCAGTCGCCCTGGCCGTGGATCTGGATGGAGCCCCCGATCGGCCGGTTCGGCTCGGGCAAAAGGCCGTGCTTGCGGAAGAACTGGTAGCGCGCCCTGTCCACCGCCGTGGGATAGTTCAGATCGTAGGCTACATAATAGTTCGATTCGTACTGCAGGCCGGTGATCCGGTATCGCCCTTCCGGAGTCGAACTGCGGTCCAGGCACACTTTGCGCCCGGCCTTAGGGCCCATCGAGATGGGATAGCGCTTGACAGGCACTCCCGCGTCCCGCACTTCGAGGTAGTAGTTGACCTTGTCGATCAGGATGTCGGGCCTGACCAGCGGCGGCAGAGGGCGATCCGGAGTGTCAACGCGCACGGTCTCCGAAACCTGGTCCCCTTCGCGTAAGCGATAGAAATAGGTGGTGTTGTCGGCTCGTCGGGTGTCGATGAGCTCGCCTTGCTTGCCCGGCAGATGCAAGCGCACGACCGGCCACCGGTCGTCCACCACACGGAAGCGGGATAGATCGGCCGTCGAGCGCTCGAGCACGGCCGGGGTCGAGGTCTGATAGCGCAACGCCTGTTCCTGCACGACCAGGGACGGGACCGGGATCGCAGCCAGGCAGAGGACGCAGGCAAACAACCAGAATCGCACCCCGTGGGTTTAGACGAATCGAAGGCCGGTTCCTTGGCAGCGCACTACCCGATTTGACGCCGGATCGCCAGACAGGTCACGTCGTCGTCCTGCGCCTGCCCCTGGCTGAAGCGCTCGGCCTCCTGGTAAATCCCCTCGAGCAGCTCGGGCAAGGGGAGGTGGCGAAGCTGCACCAGGGCCTCACCCAGGCGCTCCTCGCCCAAAAGCTCGCGCGCCTGGTTGCGCCACTCCGGCAGCCCGTCGGTGAAGAAGAAGGCCAGGTCGCCGGGAGCCACCTCGATTTTCTGCGCCTCCAGCTCGATGTTCTCGAACACTCCCAGCGGAGGGCACGTCGTGGGCACCAGGCTCACCTGGCCGGACGCCAGCAACAGGCAGGTGGCCTGCCCCGCTCCGATCACCTCCAACTGCCCGCTGGCGTTGCTCAGGCGCCCCAGGCTGGCGGCCACGAAGCGCTCCCCCTGGCGCGAGTCGTTGACCAGCAGCGCGTTCATCCGCCGGGCCATGGTCTCGAGGCTTTCCAGGGGGCTGGCCAGGGCTCGAAAGTAGGAGCGACAGCGCGAGACCAGCAGGGCGCTGTCCAGCCCGTGGCCGCTGCCGTCGGCCACCAGGAAGGCCAGGCTCCCCGGCCCCAGGGTCACGAAGTCGTAGCAGTCTCCGCCCACGGTGCGGGCCGGGTGGAAGGCGCCGGCCAGCTCGAACCCTGGGATGGAGAGGGTAGGGGGCGGCTCTACCAGTTCGCGGGCCAACTCCAGCTCGCGCTCCAGACGGCGCTTCTCGGCCAGGGCGTCCAGCAGGCCCTGGCGCTTGAGGGCGATGGCCGCCAGCGAGCCCAGCACCAGCGCGAGATCCCCTTCCTCCTGGCTGAACCGCGCCGCTCCCTGGATGTGCAGCACGCCCATCAACTGCCCCTCCGGAGCGATCAGCGGCACCACCAGGGTCTCCCCTCCCGACTGCTGGTCCACCCGAATCACCCGCTGGGTGACCGCGGCGCGCGCCGAGGCGCCGATGCGTGCGCTGATGCGAACCTCTTTCTGGAAGAACTCCTCCGACCCCGCATCATACTGCAGGATCTGAGCCCGCTGGCAGGCCAGCAGGCTGTGGGCCGCCTTCTCGATGGATAACAGCAGCGGCTGCAGTTCTTGCGACTCGGCCAGCAGCCGCACCACCTCGACTAACCTTGACAGAGAGTTCACGTTTTCTGTCTACCTGCTGCCCGGTGGTCCATCCTGCTACAGTAGCGCGCACTGATCATGTAAGGATATCAGTGCGCGCTCCTTTAGAAACTACTTGAACGTTACGCGCCCAGTTCCTGATCGAAACTGTGCGCTTCACTGTAAAGTGCAAGGCCTTTGGTCTTACACCTTGCGGCTGGAACGCAGTTCCGGCGCGTTCGTCAGGCGCTACAGGAGCCCGAAGCCAAATTGCCAGCACATGAAAGCCGCTGGTGGATCAAAACGGCTGTCGCAGATCATCGCGGGCGGGCTCGGGTCGGCCTATCCTGGAGCCTGTGAGAAAGCTCCTCCTTCCCCTCGACCGAACCCGGCGCTCGCGTGAGGCCTTGCCTTTCGCTCTATCGGCTGCCTCTCCCGGCAGCCTGCTCGTCCTGCTGCAGGTAATCGAGCCCCTGCCCGACCTTCCCCCCGACCCCCCCAACGACCATCCCGACCTCGCCCCCCGGCTCGAGAAGGCCCGCTCGTTGCTCGGGCAACTGGCCGCCGACCTGACGGGGAAGGGTTACCGGGTCGAGTTCGAGGTGGCCTACGGACACCCGGCCGACCACATCGTGGAGGCCGTTCAGCGGCACCAGATCGAGCAGGTCTTCATGACCACCCACTCCGGCCCCGGACCCGACGCGGGACTGCTCGGGGGCGTGGCCGAGGAAGTGTGGCGGCGCAGCCCCTGCCAGGTGGTGCTGGTTCGTTCGGGCTGGCCGGTGCCGGTGGGCTCTCGGGTGGCTGTAGCGGCTGCCTGATCAGGGCTGGCAGGTCCGACAGGCTGTCAGTCCGCGCTCCAGTGCCCGGGAAGCCTTCATCGTCTCGACTCCCGACTCGGGTAGCAGGCGACAACCCGGGCGATGGTAGCGCTTGCCTTTCCCGGCCACCGCGACCTGAGGCTCGTGCTTCTCCTCGTAGCTCTCCTTGAGGATCTCCTGCAGCTCGTGGCTGTCGAGCCAGACCCCGAAACAAGCCGGGCAGCGGTCGACCTTGACGCGTTTCTGGGGCGAGAACCAGCGAGCCACCATGCGCGTGCCGCAGCCCGGACATGATACCTCACCGCGGGGGTCGTCCTCCTGGAGCCCGTGCCGCGGGTCGAGGTCGTAGCGCGTTCCCAGAATCTGGGCCAGCTCGCCCCGGTCGAGCCAGGTGCCGTCGCACTGGGGACAGGCATCCATCAGCAGGTTCAGGAAGCGGGTTGGAGTGAGCGGGAAGTTGTCCCGCGGGCAGCGTCGGTGGTCCATGGCCGGCCTGATTCTCGCGAGCGGGCGGGCGGCCCTGCCGCCCATTCCCAGTTCGTCCCGCAAGACGTGAAGCCTCAAGAGGGGAGGGGTCAGGCGATGGCAAAAGTGGACCTGTGGGAAACGATGTGCGGTCCCTGGGCAGGGTCCTGGTCGAGAAGACGCAGGCGGGCATGCTGGCCGCGGCTGAGCGTCACGGCCTCCTGGTCGAGGGGAAAATCGACCTGCGGGGCCGGAGGGTGAAGTTCGAGCACACCGATCTCGACCTGAGCGCTTTCTTGCTCGAGGGCGCCGATCTGACCGGCTCGCTCCTGACCAACTGCAGCGGCGAGAAGGTCAGCCTGCGAGCCTGCAAGCTGAAGAACGTCCGAATCGAATGCGTAAAAGCGAGAAAAACATCCTTTCTGGGCGCCTCCTTTGACGAAGCGCTTCTCGAGAGCGTGTATCTTGGCCCGCGCACCCTCGACCTTTCAAAGACGAGCTACCGGGGTGCCCGGCTCGAGGATGTCACGTTCATGCTGGCCCGGCTTCCCGAGGCAGACTTCACCGGCGCCCGCTTGACCGACTGCTCCTTTCGGCGAGGTATCCTGGACGGCGCGAGTTTTCGCGGCGCCACGCTAACGCGCGTCTCACTCGAGGAGGCCACTCTGGTGGGGGCCGACTTCACCGATGCAGACCTGCACCGGATGGACCAGTGGGAAGAGCCGAACTACCAGGGGGCAATCATCAGCGACGAGCTGCGCTACCAGTTCGGGGTGGTCCGAGACCCGGCCCGTCGGGTGGACGCGCTGATCGAGAGCCGAGCGCTTGGAGCGGAGGCCACGGAGGGGTTGCAGCGCCTGAAGGCCCGATTCTCCGACCTGTTATCCTATCCAGAGTGCCTGCTGATCGGGCGCGAGCTCGAAGAGGCCATCCCCCCTCACCTTTTTCCAACGATTCTCAAAGCTCTGAAGGACGATAGCTCCTGAAGTCCGGCGGCTGCGGCGCCTGGCCTCGGCAGGAGCCCGGCGACGAGCGTGGTAACCCTCGACAGCTTTGTTGGGAGGACATCCATGACCGTGCAAACCCCGGGCAAGACGCGCACCGAGACCGACAGCATGGGCGCCATGGAGGTGCCCCACGACCGTTACTGGGGAGCGCAGACCCAGCGCTCGCTGCACTATTTCGACATCGGCTTCGACCGGCTGCCGCGCGAGATGGTGCGCGCCCTGGGCATCCTCAAGCGGGCCGCAGCCGAAGTGAATCGCGACCTGGGTCTGTTGAGCTCGGAGCTGGCCGAGGCCGTCAGCAAGGCCGCCAGCGAAGTGATCGAAGGCAACCACGACGACCACTTCCCTCTGCGCGTCTGGCAGACCGGCAGCGGCACTCAGAGCAACATGAACGCCAACGAGGTGATCGCCAACCGGGCCATCGAGCTGATGGGCGGGCAGATCGGCTCCAAGAAGCCGGTCCACCCCAACGACCACGTGAACATGTCCCAGTCCAGCAACGACACGTATCCCACCGCCATGCACATCGCCGCGGTGGAGGAGCTGCATCGGCACCTGATCCCGCGCCTCACCCAGTTGCGCGACTCGCTGCAAAGGAAGGCCGACGAGTTCGGCCAGGTCATCAAGATTGGACGCACCCACCTGATGGACGCGGTGCCGCTGACGATGGCCCAGGAGTTCGGGGGCTACGTGGCCATGCTCGACCAGGATCTCGAGCGCCTCCACATGGTCCTCCCCCACCTCTACCAGCTGGCCCTGGGAGGCACCGCTGTCGGGACGGGCCTGAACACCCACCCCGAGTTCGCCCAGAGGGCGGCAGCCCGGATCGCCGAGCTGACCGGGCTCCCGTTCGTCTCGGCCCCCAACAAGTTCGCCGCCCTGGCCGGCCACGACGCCCTGGTGATGGCCAGCGGGGCCCTCAAGACACTGGCCTGCTCGCTCATGAAGATTGCCAACGACGTGCGCTGGATGGGCTCGGGCCCCCGCTGCGGCCTGGCCGAGCTGTCCCTGCCCGAGAACGAGCCGGGCTCCTCCATCATGCCCGGGAAGGTCAACCCTACCCAGAGCGAGTCGCTCACCATGGTGTGCGTGCAGGTGATGGGCAACGATACCGCCATCGGCATCGCAGGCAGCCAGGGCAACTTTGAGCTGAACGTGTTCAAGCCGCTCATCATCCACAACTTCCTGCACTCGGTGCGCCTGCTCGCTTCTGGCTGCCGCAGCTTCGCCGAGCACTGCGTGGACGGCCTGGTGCTGAACAAGCGCCAGGTGGAGGATTACGTGGAGCGCTCGCTCATGCTGGTCACCGCCCTTTCGCCCCGCATCGGCTACGACAACGCCGCCAAGGTGGCCCACAAAGCCCACGTCGAGCACAAGACGCTGCGCGAGGTGGCCGTGGAGATGGGCCTGCTCACAGCCGAGGAGTTCGACCAGATCGTCCGCCCCGAGAAGATGCTCGGACCCTCGAAATAGCTCATTCAGCGGGCGTATCGGACGTTGTTCGGGCGGCCCATCAATCGGCGCTATCGGACGCTTGTTCGGGCCGCGGCCCTGCTCGCCACCCGCATGCTTTGCCATCAAGCTTGTGTTCGATTTTTATACCGGCGGTATCGGACGCTTGTTCGGGTATGCCTGCCGGTCATCGATCGCGCGTCGCGATGAGCGCGCTTGGGCGGGCGGGGTGATCAGCCAAGGCAGCGCGTCAGCCAGGAACTGATATCCCGGACAGGGGCGGCCGTCGACCTCGAGGTCAAAGCAGAGCCGGCAGGATCTCGCACAGGTCGCCCTCCAGCCGGATGTGGGCCAGGTGGTCGTGGGCCGTGGGGCCCTGGTTGATGATGGCGTAAGTGGCTCCGTTGCGGTGGCCATCCCGGGGCACCGAGGCGGCCGGCTCCACCTGCAAGCTCGAGCCCAGCGCCAGCACCAGGTCCGCCTGGCGGGCCGCCTCGAGCGCTTGCTCCATCAGGTCCCTCGGCATGGCCTGTCCAAATGAGATCGTGGCCGTCTTGAGCAGCCCCCCGCAGGCCCTGCACAGAGGGCAGCTGCGAGTCTGACGAAAATGCTCGAAGGCCGGGGTCGGGTCGCTGCGCTGGCCGCAGGAGAGGCACTCGACCAGCCGGTTGGTCCCGTGGAGCTCGATCACCCTGGTGTTGCCCGCCTTGTGGTGCAATCCGTCGATGTTCTGGGTCACCAACAAGAGCAGCCGGCCATCTTCCTCCAGCTTCACCAGGGCCCGGTGGGCGGCGTTGGGCTCGGCCAGGCGGAACTCGTCCCAGCCTTCGAGCTTGTACTCCCAGTGCTCGTTCCGTTTGGCCTCGCTGGCCAGGAACTCGTCGAAGTAGACCGGCTGGCGCCGCTTCCACACTCCCTGGGGGCCGCGGAAGTCCGGGATGCCCGAGCCGGTGGAGATGCCCGCGCCGGTGAAGACCAGCACGCGTTTGGCCGCGGCCAGGGCTTCTTTCAGCTGCTCTTCCCCGCTCATCCAAGACGCGTTCGCGCTGGCCGGTCGCTCAGCCCTTCACAACCTGTCCGACCTGGGATACCGGCAGCCGTGGCAGCCTGGCCCGGCCCGCTCCGCAGGTCAATCCCACCAGAAGAAGAGCTGGTCGCTCTTCTTGAGCTGGCGGGCCAACTCTTGGACCGTGCCGCAGCCCTGGTCCACGATGTCGGGGCAGAACGCATACATCCGCTCGGCCAGGCCCTTCGGGTCGCGCACCGGCTCGAGGAAGCGCCCACCCAGCGAGTCGGGGGCGATCATGGTCAACACGAAAGGCTGCTCGGCCTGGAGCTCGCGCAGCCATTCCAGGATGTCGTCGGTGCCCAGCGAGCAGTTGCTTCCATCGGTCTGCACCGCCGCGATCACCTCAAAGGGGTCCTTCGTGGCCGCAGCCAGGAGGGCGCTCTTGCGGTTCGAGTCCCAGCACACGAAGCAACCCCGGGGGGAGAGCTCGCCTTGCAGCTCTTCCAGCTTCAGCTCCGGCAGGCATTTGGTCTGGACGTGGACCCGATAGAGGCCGGGGGCCTCCTCGCTGGGCTGGCTCCCGCAGCGCGCAGCCAGGTCGCCCAGGGCGGCTCGGAACCCCCTGGAGGGCTTGAAGCGGGGCACAGGCACCGAGCGCGGAACGCGCCTGGGCGCTGCAGGCTCGAGCGGGGGGGCCTCGGACGCACCCAGCGACTCCAGCCAGCGCACCATCTCCAGCCTTTCGTAGAGTCGGGCTACCGCCAGGGCCGTGGCGTCCCCGTGAGCTTGAGCCGGGTCAGCTCCGGCGGCAACCAGCTTTCGGGCGGCCTCCAACTGGCCGTAGCGGGCCGCCTCCATCAGGGGAGGCCCCATCAGCCCTGGCCGACCCGTGTCAGCCCCGGCCCGCAGCAACGCCTCCACGATCGGCACGACCGTTTCGCCAGGCAGTGGGAGCAGAGCCTCGGCGCCCCGCTCGGAATAGCGGGCGATGGCTCCGGCCGGGACCGTTCCCTCCAGGGGATGCCAGAGACAGGCGCTCACCGCCGCCACCAACGGCGTCTGCTTGGAGCGGCTGGTCTGGTTGGGATCGGCTCCAGCGGCCAAGAGCCGCTCGACCAGTTGGCCGTCCCCCGCCTCGCAGGCGGCCACCAGGGCGCTCCCGGCGGGCCGGCCCTTGCTTCGTTGCAGCAGGTAGTCCACCACTTCCCGGTGCCCCCCCTGCGTGGCCAGCTCCAGAGCCGTGGCACCGCCGGGCCCCTTCTTCTTCAGGTCGGCTCCCTTCTCGGCCAGCACTCGCACCAGCTCCAAGTGGCCCGCTTGGCAGGCCAGCAGGAATGGGGTCCAGCCAAGCGCGTCCTTGACCTCTACCGGCGCGCCGGCCTCGAGCAGGGCGCGCGCCACCTCGAGGTGAGCGCCCTCCACGGCTCGGGTCAGGGCCGGGCGGCCCAGGCACACCCCGGCCAGGGCTTCCTCGCCCGCCTCCGCGCCGATCCAGCGGGCGGCTTTGTCGGGTGGACCGTCCAGCAGCCCAGGGTCAGCGCCTGCGTGCAGCAGCGTCTGCACCGCTTCGCGGTGACCGCCCCGGGCGGCCAGCATCAGGGGCGTCCAGCCCTGCGTGGCCCGGCGCTGATCGCGCGTCTCGATCGGGGCTCCGTCATCCAGCAGACTGCGCAGCATCGCGGTTTCCCCCTCCTGAGCGGCCAGAAGGAGCTGCTCGGCAGGGGTGCGTCGCTCGCTGGTCACCCCGAACTCGGCCAGC
The DNA here is from genome assembly GCA_045863235.1 of Candidatus Xenobia bacterium. Taxonomy (GTDB): domain Bacteria; phylum Vulcanimicrobiota; class Xenobia; order Xenobiales; family QWHO01; genus QWHO01. Next base: position 83,022 of record BTUM01000022.1, read on the forward strand.
ACCGCGCGGAGCTCGGGGTTGGCCAGCTCGAAGGCGGAGCGGCCCTGGCTGTCGCGTTTGTCGGCCAGGGCCCCGGCAGCCAGGAGCAGCCGGGCCGCCCGCGCGTGGCCGCCCAGAATGGCCGCCAGGAGCGGCGGCGCCTTGACCTGGTTGGTCTTCAGCAGGCCCGGCTCGTCGGGATCAGCCCCGGCCTCGAGCAGTGCCTTCATCACCTCGTCGCGCCCCTGCTCGGCCGCCAGCACCAGGGGCGGCAGCCTGCCAAACCGGGGAGTGTGCCGCGGGTTGGCCCCGGCCCCGAGCAGGGCCAGCGCCAGCCCGTCGTGGCCGCCCGCGAGCGCCGACAAGAGGGGAGTGGAGATGCTGCTGCCGGCGTCGGGATCGGCTCCTGCCCGCAGCAACCGCTCGGCCACCTCAAGGTGGCCCAGAGCGCAGGCGACCTGAAGCGGAGTGCCCGAGGGCGCCACCATGTTGACGTCCGCCCCCTGAGCGATGAGGGCCTCGACCGTGGCCAGCCGCCCCGTTCGGGCCGCCCACACCAGCCCCTGATCGCGCCCGTCCGCGCCGGCCTCGATGAGGGCGCAGCGCAGGTCATCGCGGCGGTGGTGGACCAGCTCGAGCGCGCTCCGTTTCCCCTTGCGCGCGTTGGGGTTAGCCCCGGCCGCCAGGAGCTCCTGGACTCTTACGAGCGAGTTGGACTCGATGGCCTCGATCAGCTCCTGCTCCAGCACGGCGCTCGTTTCGTGTTCTCCCGGAGGAGCCCCTCCGGCCTCCAAGGCCGGTGCAGGGCTTCCGGGGACGGTACCCCGCCCCGCTCGATGCAACTCGTTCCGGGCCCTTCCAGCCAGCGTGATCTCCCGTCATCGCGGACCCCGAGGCAGCTCCGGGCACCGGCAGCCTTCGGGCCAGAGCAGATCCGACAGCTGGGCGGACCTTCCGATGCGTTAGCCCGAGTTGACGAAGGGACCACCCCGCCCACCCCGAAGCCCAGCGCCCCATGCGCCGATTGCTCTTCGTACTCTTCTTCCTCACCCTGCCCGCCTGGCCCCAGGAGCTGGTGGGCGAAGGGATCGTCCGCTACACCTTCCCCGAGGGCGCCGCCTTGCCCCGCTCGCTGGCCCTGGAGAAAGAGCCCGAATCCAGGGGCCCCGTTCCTCGGGCCTTCCCCCTGAAACCCGCCTTCACCACGGGCAAGGTCCAGATCCCGATCCCGCCCAGTGACCTCTACGCCACCGGCGAGGTCACCGGCCCGCTGCGCCGCAACGGCACCGCCATCGAGCTCTGGAACCACGACAACTACGGCTACACCGACTACGAGGGACGCAGGCTGTACCAGTCGCATCCCTGGGTGCTGGGCGTGCGGCCCGACGGCACCGCCTTTGGAGTGCTCTTCGACACCACCTGGCGCTCCGAGCTCAAGCTCACCGATGACGCCATCGACTTCACCACCAGAGCCCCCCAACTGGCCGTCTACCTGATCGATCGCAAGAGCCCGCAGGCCGTGCTGCGCGGCCTGGCGGAGCTGACCGGCACCATCTCGCTCCCCCCGCGCTGGGCCCTGGGATTTCAGCAGTGCCGCTACTCCTATGCTCCCGCCCAGCAGGTCAAGGACATCGCCCTGGAGCTTCGCCAGCGCGACATCCCCTGCGACGTGATCTGGATGGACATCGACTACATGGATGGCTACCGGGTCTTCACCTTCGATCCCAAAGGCTTCCCCGACCCCCGGGGCCTGAGCGACTTTCTCCACCAGCACGCCTTCAAGGGCATCTGGATGATCGACCCGGGCGTCAAGAAGGAAGTGGGCTACTTTGTCTACGACTCGGGCGACGACCACTATGTCTGGGTGCGCGACGCCCAGGGCTCTCCCTACGTGGGCAAGGTGTGGCCGGGCGAGTGCCAGTTCCCGGACTTCACCCGTCCCGACGTGCGCCGCTGGTGGGCCGGGCTCTACAAGGACTTCCTGGCCCAGGGAGTGGACGGCGTGTGGAACGACATGAACGAGCCGGCCGTCTTTCCCCCCGAGGCGGTGGACAAGAGCATGCCCCCGGACGCCCGCCACGGCGGCGGCGACGGCCTGCCCCCCGGCCCCCACCTCCAGTACCACAATGTCTACGGGATGCTGATGGCTCGCGCCACCCGCGAGGGGCTGCTGGCCGCCAGGCCGGAACGGCGCCCCTTCGTGCTGACCCGGGCCAACTATCTGGGCGGCCACCGCTATGCCGCCACCTGGACCGGGGACAACGTCTCCAAGTGGGACCACCTCAAGCTCTCGATTCCGATGAGCCTGAGCCTGAGCCTCTCGGGTCAGCCCTTCAACGGCCCCGACCTGGGGGGCTTCGGCGGCACCGCCACCCCCGAGCTGTGGGGCAACTGGGTGGGCTTCGGGGCCTTCTTTCCCTTCTGTCGAGCCCACTCGAGCAAGGACACGCCCCCCAAGGAGCCCTGGGCCTTCGGACCCGAGGTCGAGCAGGCCGCCCGTATCGCGCTCAGCCGCCGCTACCGCCTGATGCCCTACCTCTACACGCTATTCGAGCGCTCCTCGCGGCTGGGCGATCCGGTCATGCAGCCGGTCTTCTTCGCCGACCCGAAGAACGAGCGGCTGCGCACCGAGCAGCAGGCCTTCCTGCTCGGCCCCGACCTGATGGTGGTGCCCCGCTGGGCCTCCGAGCCCGCCCTCCCGGACGGCTGGCGCGAGATCACTCTGGTGGAGGGCGACCACGGACCTTACCAGGCCCGCCTGTTGCAGCGTCCCGGCAGCATCATCGCGCTCGGGCGCGTGGTGGAGAGCACCGAGGAGCCCATGCTGGAGCCCCTCACCCTGAGCGTCTGCCTGGATGGCAACGGCCAGGCCGAGGGCGAGCTCTACTGGGACGCCGGCGACGGCTTCGCCCACCAGAAGGGAGACTTCCGCCGCACCCTCTTCCGCGCTCGGCGAACGAACGGCACGGTCCAGGTCGAGGAGCAGGTGCTCGGCGGCCAGCGCCCCCGCGACTTCTCCCGCGTCACCGGGGTGGTGTGGACCCGCTCCGGCCCGCGCGCCGGCTCGGCCGAGGCCGGCCAGCCGCTGGCCATCCCGCTCGAGGGCCCCTCGCGTCCCTGAGGTGGATCACCCTCGGCGCAGGCGCGCACCTCGGCCAACCAGGCCTGCGCGAGGATCCCTGGAGGTCGGCTCGATCCTGGAGACGTCTCATGCCTGCTCGAAGGGCCTCACCCCGGCCGCCTCGGGCTGGGGCCGGAAATCACCTGGCGTCGGTTTGGTCCCGCCTTGATGACCTCTTCCCACGACTCGGGCTCGTGTTCGATGCATTGCTCTGAATGAGCTTCGTTGCGCTCTTGCGTGTTTCGATTTTTGAACCGGCGGTTCAGAAAGTTTGTTCGCTTCTGACTGCTCCAGCTTGCGGGTTCTCGCTGGCAGCAACTCGATGAACAGCGTGCCCCGGTCGGGTCTCGTGGACCGCATCCTCGACGCCTTCGACAATCCAACCCTCTTCGGTCGAGAAGGGTCGGGTCGAGTTGCGCGGTCTGGGCACCTACTATCAGGAGCTTCAGAGTTTCCTGATGGCCGCACCGGAGACCAGGACGGCGATCCGTGTGGCGGTTTGCGCAAGATTCGGTGGCGCGATCCGAGGCGCGGGAAGGGGAAACGAGGTGGTCTGCGTGTCATCTATCTCCACATCCCGGAGGCCGCCCAGTTCCTGATGCTTGATGTCTACGACAAGGATGAAGCGGAGGATCTCAGTCCGCAAGAGCGCCGCTTCTTGTCGCAGCTGGCCGAGGAATACCGCGCCAAGGTGCTCGAGCGTCGGAGGAGGTCAGAGGAATGAAGAAGCGAGCAAGACTCTTTGAGAGGATTAGCAGGGGACTCAAGCAGGGCATCGCCCATGAGCGAGGCGAGATGGAGCTTCGCGCAACGAGGCACCAGGTGCCCCTCCCGCCCCTGTCCCACGAGTATGGCCCGGAAGAGGTCCGCTCTCTTCGAGAGCGTCTCGGCATGGGCCAGAGCCAATTTGCTGCGATCTTTCTCGTATCTGTAAAGACGGTCCAAAGTTGGGAGCAGGGAACTCGCTCTCCGTCTCCGACCGCTTCGCGCCTGCTTCAGTTGATCGAGGATCCAGGCGCAAGATTGGGTCTCCTAGAGCTGGCTGTCCGATAGCCGGGACGGCGTTTTGGCGGTTCGTTGTCCCGTTCCCACCCCCCGGCTCATACCGCTCCCGGCCGCCGGGAACGCCCTCGTGGCGCACGCTTCTTGGCAGCGCTGAGCCCCACCGTTTGGCTGAGCCAGGTGCTGGGCGATCGTCCGTGACCGACGCGCGGGGCAAGTTCGCCACTTTCCTCTACGAGAACAGCCATCTTTTGATTGGGCAGCAGGAATGTGGAATCATATATGGTATCATTTTACGTGTGATCGCCACACTTGATACCTCCATCCTGGTCGCCGGGCTACGCTCAGCAAACGGTGCGTCCCACCAGATTTTGAGATCTGGATTCGAGAAGGGCTTCCGGATGGCGGTCAGTGTTGCGCTCTTTCTGGAGTATGAGGAGGTCTTAGCGCGACCAGAGCACTTACAGCCTGGCGGCCTAACAAGGCAGGACCTGGACGCCTTCTTGGATGCGCTTGCCGCCCTCTGCCTTCAGGTCTCGTCCATCCGCTATCGCTGGAGACCCGTACTCAACGATCCGGACGACGATCTGGTGGTCGAGTGCGCGGCAGCCAGTCAGAGTCATTATCTGGTGACGCTAAACTACCGCGACTTCAGGCCTGTTCAGGGGAAGTTCTCGTTTCAAGTTCTACGTCCAGTCGATTTTCTCAAAATTCTCCGGAGGTGATGTTCATGCCGCAGTATCCGCTTCGACTTCCAGAGGATCTCTACCAGAGGTCCCAGCACCTGGCCGACCAACAGGGAGTCTCGTTGAATCAGTTCTTTCTCTACGCCGTGGCCAACATGGCAGCGGAGATCGAGACGAGATCTTTCTTCCGTCAGCGTTCATCCCTGGCATCCGAGGAAGCCACCGCCATCGGACTCAGCGTTCTGGACAAGGTCCCCAAGGTTGCTCCAGTGGCGGGGGACGAACTGCCAGAGCATGCAAAACCGAAGCGGGCCCCTTCACGCAAACCGACCCGCGCTAAGGGCTGATAGAACCGGTAGCGGGGCTGGCGCGCGGGAAGGGAAACGAGGTGGTCTGCGTGTCATGATTTTTTGAAGAATCATCATCAGGGGTGGCGGGCGGGCAACAGACGGCGACGGGAGCTCCAGAGGGAGTTCACTCCTCTCAAACGTAGACCCCCCCATGATCGACCTGAGCCACATCATCGAGGACGGCCTCGTGACCTACCCCGGCCTGCCCGCCCCGCATATCTGCGACTTCCTTTCGCGCGAGGCGTCGCGCCAGCACTACGCGGACGGCACCGAGTTCCAGATCGCTCGCATCGAGCTGGTGGCCAACACCGGAACGTATGTGGATGCGCCCTTTCATCGCTATGCCGACGGGGTGGACATCGCGGACCTGGCCCTGGAGCGGCTGGCCGACCTCCCGGGCATCGTCATCCGGACCGACCGTCCCGCCATCGATGCCAGCCTCTTTCAACACCTGAGCGTTCGAGGTAAAGCGGTCCTTGTCCAGACCGGCTGGGACCGGCACTGGGCCACGCCGACCTACCTGAGCGGCCACCCGTTCCTCACGCGCGACGCCGCCGCCTACCTCGTGGAGCAGGGAGCCGCCCTGGTGGGGATCGACTCGCTCAACATCGACGACATCACCGACCAGGCGCGCCCGGTCCACTCCTTGCTCCTGGGCGCCGGCATCCCGATCGCCGAGCACCTGTGCAACCTGAGAGCGCTCCCCGAGGAAGGCTTCCGCTTCTTCGCGGTGCCCCCGCGCTTCCGTGGCGTCGGCACCTTCCCGGTGCGCGCCTTCGCCATGCAATGAGAGACGTTTACTCCAGCACGATGCGCTTGACGTTCCCCTGCTTGGTGGTCAGCACCAGGTTGCCGTCGGGAGCCTGGTTGACCTCGCCTTCGGGCAACGAGAGCTCTTGCACCACCTGGCCCGACTCGCCGTCCAGCGCCTTGAGGCCGTCGCGGTGGTGCACGAACACGGTGCCGTCCTGGTGCACAAAGGTCTTGTCCACCGGCCTGCCCAGGTCGTGGCTCCACTGCACCTTGCCGCTGGCCACGTCCAGCGAGGTGACCTGCCCCTTGAACGTGCTGGCCACAACCTCTCCGTGCGCACCGGGAGCGGGGTTGTTCACGTAGGGCTGGCCGGCCTTGAACTGCCAGCGGGTCACTCCGGAAGGATCCAGAGCCGTCAGGGTGCCCCCGAAACCGACCGAGTAGACCATGCCGTCCGGTCCGAGAACTGGCTGGTGCTGGGACCCGCCCGCCTCGACCCGGGTGGACCAGGTCAGCGTCCCGACGGGAGAGATGTTGTAGAGCTTGCCTTCCTGGGTCTGAGCCAGCACGCCCCCCTCGGGCGTGATCGTCAGGCCGGTGGCGTTCTTGACCGGCAGGTTGTGGGCCAGGTCGATGGTCTCGTCCTCGGGCTTGATCCAGGTGAGCGAGTTGCGCCCGCCCACGATCATCGTCTCCTCGGAGATGGCCAGCGCTCCCGGGTAGCCGTTGGGGGTGTAGATCCAGCGCCGCTCTCCGGTGGCCGGGTCGGTGCCCGCCAGAGAGCCGTCCACGGTTCGCACGATGGGCGATCCGTCCAGCTGGCCCTCCAGCGTACCCTGGTGGTGCACGTTGACCGTGCTCAGGGTCGAGCCCGTTTTCTGGTCGATCCGGTGAACCTGGCAGCGCGCGTCGTCGAAGCTGCCCAGCACCACCTCGTCCTCGGTCAGTGCGGGCTTGCCATACAGCGTCTTGCCCAGGTCCACGCTCCAGTCCACGCGCGCGCGAGCGGCGGCCTGGGGAGCGTTGAAGACGTTGAGCATGCATCCTCCAAAAACAGGTTCTTGTCACCACTCTACCCATGCTTTCTGAAAAACTATCGAAAAGGGGCGGCGCGGCGGGGGTCGTAACCTCCGCCCATGCGGCGTTACCTGGTGGGCATCGATCTGGGCACCTCCAACTCGGCCGTGTGCCGCGTGGACGCCGCCAGCGGCAAGCTCGAGACCGTGCCCATCCTGCAGCGCGTATCCGAGACCGAAGTGGCCGCGCGCAACCTGTTGCCCTCCTTCACCTACCTGCCCGGAGCCCACGAGCTGCCCCCGGGGGCGCTCAGCTTGCCCTGGGCCAGCGAGCAGGACTACGTGGTGGGCGAGTTTGCCCGCACCCAGGGCGCGCGCGTGCCCGCCCGCCAGGTGGTCAGCGCCAAGTCGTGGCTGGCCTACCGCCAGGCCGACCCCACCGAGCCCCTGCTGCCCTGGGGCTCTCCTCCCGAGGTGCCGCGCCTCTCCCCGGTACAGGCCTCGGCCCGCTACCTCGAGCACCTGCGCCGCTCCTGGGACCACCAGTTCCCCGACTCGCCGCTGGGCCTGCAGTCCATCGTGCTCACCGTGCCCGCCAGCTTCGATGAGCTGGCCCGCGAGCTGACCCTGGAGGCGGCCCGCCAGGCGGGGCTGGAGCACCTGCTGCTGCTGGAAGAGCCCCAGGCCGCCTTCTACGCCTGGCTCTCGCGCGGGCAAAAGCCCCCCGAGGACGAGCTGATCCTGGTCTGCGACATCGGCGGCGGCACCACCGACTTCACTCTCATCAAGAGCGGCCCGGGGGGTCTCGAGCGGGTGGCGGTGGGGGATCACCTGCTGCTTGGCGGCGACAACCTGGACATCGCGCTTTCCTACGCCGTCGAGCCCCTGCTGGCCGCCAAGCTGGACCTGTTGCAGTGGGGCGTGCTGAGAAACGAGTGCCGCCGGGTCAAGGAGCTCTTGTTAGGGGAGGATCCCCCCACCCAGGCCCGGATCACCGTCCCCGGCAGCGGCGCAAAGCTGCTCCAGAGCGTCCTGACCGCCGAGCTGGAGCGCTCGGACGTGGAGGAGCTGGTGCTGGACGGCTTCTTCCCGGTGGTGGACTACGACGAGTCCCTGGTGGAGGATACCCGCACGGGCCTGCGCGAGTGGGGCCTGCCCTACGCCGCCGACCCCGCCCTGCCGCGCCACCTGAGCGCCTTCTTGAAGGCCAACCAGGCCGAGATCCCCGGGAGGGTGCTGTTCAACGGCGGCGCCTGCCGCCCTCCGGCCCTGCGAAAGCGCATGCTGGACATCCTCAGCGCCTGGAAAGGCTCCCCGGTCACCGAGCTCGACAACCCCGAGTCCGATCTGGCCGTGGCCCGCGGGGCGGCCCACTACGCCTGGCTTCGCAAGAAGGGCCGGGCTCGCATCCAGGGCGGCGTGGCCCGCTCGTTCTACGTGGGCGTGGGCCAGGAGATGGCCCTCTGCGTCATCCCGCGCAACGCCAGCGAAGGCAGCGAGGTGCGCCTCAAGGAGCCGGTGCTGCAACTGACCGTGGACGCCCCGGCGCGCTTTCCGGTTTTCACCTCCTCGGTGCGCCCGCTGGACGCCCCCGGCAAGCTGGTCGGGAGCAACGCCGAGGACCTGACCGCCCTCCCCCCGATGGAGACGGTCATCCACACCGGGGGAGCGGCCCGCGAGGTCCCCGTCACACTGTCCGCGATGGTGACCGAGGTGGGCACGCTCGAGCTCTACCTCAAGAGCGAGCAGGATCGCCACCGCCTGGCCTTCAGCCTGCGGGGCGGGCGGTTGGAGTCCACCGGCCTGGGCGTGCCGGCCGAGGCGGTGGAGTCGGCCCGCGAGCTGGTGCGCGAGGCCTTCGAGGCCCGTCCGGGAGCCCTGCGCCACGACACCCCCCGCCCCAAGAACCTGCCCAACCGCCTGGAGACCCACTTCCGCCAGGCCCGCAGCGAGTGGACCTCGGCCCTGCTGCGGGCGGTCTGGGATCCCGTCTTCGAGCAGCGCCGCCGCCGCCGCGCCGACGCCGAGCACGAGACCTACTGGCTCTACCTGGTCGGCTGGTGCCTGCGCCCCGGCCTGGGCCTGCCCCTGGACGACTGGCGCGTGGAGCAGACAGCCGAGCTCTACAGCGCCTGGATCCAGTTCCCCAAATCCTCCAAGGTGCGCCTGCAGTGGTGGATCTGCTGGCGCCGCCTGGCGGCCGGGCTCAACAAGGCCCGTCAGGAGGAGATCTGGCGCTCGATCGCTCCGGCCCTGGTGAGCGGCCGCAAGCACTTCAAGAGCAAGGTGAGCGGTACGTTCACAGGCCAGGAGGCGCTCGAGGTCATGCGCCTGGCCGTCTGCCTGGAGAAGCTCCCCGTGGGTGAGAAGGAGCTGCTCGGCCGCACCCTGATGAGCCGCTTCCACGGTCAGAAGGAAGACTTCTGGCGCCTGGGCCGTCTGTGCGCCCGCCAGCCCCTCGGTGGCGGCGCCTCTTGCGCCCTCCCCCCCGAGGTGGTGGAGCCCTGGGTCCGCCAGCTGCTGCGCGAGAAGTGGCTCGATGTCCCCATGGCGGGCGTGGCCCTGGCCGAGATCGCCCTCTTCACGGGCGATCGCGTGCGCGATCTGGACGAGGAGCTGCGCACCGAGCTGGCCGCTCGCATGCGCTCCGAGGGCGTCGACCCTGCCCGCATCGAGTCCGTCACCCTCGGCCGCGCCGTAGACGAGGAGGGCACCGCCGCCTTCCTGGGCGAGGCCCTGCCCGTCGGCTTGCGGCTCTGAGCGACGCCGTCGTCAATCCGCCACGCGCCCTGAACCGGTCACGCGGCAGACCGCGCACCCCGGACCTTACCGCCCTGAGCCCGTTACCGCTCCCACCAGGCGGTATACCGCCCGCTCAGAACGGTAACGCTCTGGCGCCGGTAAAAACCCGAAGGGCACGAAAGGCGCCCCGGCCAGCGCACCGAAAGCCCGCGCACCGATGTGCCTCATCCTCTTTGCCCTGGGCCGCTCCGAGCGCTATCCCCTCATCCTGGCCGCCAACCGCGACGAGTTCTACGCCCGCCCCACCGCCCCGGCGCAGTGGTGGGACGAGCCCATCCGCTGGCTGGGGGGGCGCGACCTGGTCAGCGGCGGCACGTGGCTCGGGATCACCCCCGAGGGCCGCTTTGCGGCCGTGACCAACTACCGTGACCCGAACGGCCACGTGGGCTCGATCTCTCGCGGCCAACTGGTGCTCGACGCTCTGCGCGGTGAGCCCGACTTCGGCCAGGACTACAGCGATTGCAGCCTGATCTGGGGCACGCCCAACGAGCTGTGGTACTGGTCCAACCGAGACCCTGACGGCCCGAGCCGCATCCCAAGAGGGCTGCACGGGCTCTCCAACCACCTGCTCGACACGCCCTGGCCCAAGGTCAGCCGGGGCTGCTCGCGTCTGTCCCACCTGCTCTCCCAACAGCCCACCACCCGGACGCTGCTCAACCTGCTCGACGACCGCGCGCAGGCTCCCGACGAAGCCCTGCCGGACACGGGCGTGGGCCTCACTCGAGAGCGCGTCCTCTCCCCCCTGTTCGTGGAAACCGAGCAGTACGGCACGCGCAGTTCCACCGTCATCCTGTTCGGCGCCGATGGCAGCATCGAGTTCGCCGAGCGCACACCGGAGGGCACCTTCAGCTGGTCGTCGTCGCCGTCAATCTGAGCCCGCGCCATCGGCTGGGCAAAGCCAGCCAGCTCTCCATCCGCCTGCTCGAAGGGCTGGGGGTGGAGGGCGATGCCCATGCTGGCGCCACCGTGCAGCATCGCTCCCGCGACCCCGAGGCGCCCAACCTGCGCCAGGTGCACCTGCTGCACCACGAGCTGCTCGACGAGCTCGCTCTGGCTCCCGGCCAGGTGGGCGAGAACATCACCACGCGCGGGGTGGATCTGCTCAGCCTGCCGCGCGGCACTCTGCTCCACCTCGGTCAGGAGGCCGTGGTCGAGCTGACGGGCCTGCGCAACCCCTGCCGCCAGCTCGACGGACTGCGCCCCGGCCTGATGCAGGCCATGCTCGACCGCGACGCCGCGGGCAACCTGGTTCGAAAGTGCGGCGTCATGGCGGTGGTGCGGGCCGGGGGCGTGCTCTATCCGGGAGACGGCATCCGCATCCTGCTCCCTGAGCCGCCCTATCAGAGACTCCAGCCCGTTTGACCCCACCGAGCCCCCTGCCCTGAGGCACCGGAATCGCGCCTCATGAGGCGCACCTGTTCTGCCTCACCGAGCCCTCCCACCCGCCTCAAGCATGTCCTTCAGCCCTCTTTCAGGGCCCTCGCCTATGCTCAGGACGATGCAGATCGACTTCTCCTACCGAAGGCGGTTCCGCTGGCCGTGGCAAGATGCCCAGAAAAGCATCGACCAGAGCCAGGCCGAGCGCCATCTCGACAAAGGCCGGGGGGACCGGCTCAGCGTGCGCCTGGCCGAGAACGGCCCCCTCGTACCCCTGCCCACCAGAGCCGACCTGCAAGAGTTGCAGGCTTTCCAGGAAGGCCGTCCCCCGGACGGCAAGCCCGAGCTGGGGCAGGCTCTGCTCGACCTGGCCAGGGGTGGCTGGAGCTTCCATGGCGCGGCCGGCCAGATCGGCCTCTACGGAGCCTACAACGCCCTCACCGACCCGGCCTTTGCCGAGCTGGGCTCGGCTGTGGCCCGCAAGGACCGCTCCGAGGTGCCGCTCGACCCCGAGCGCACCGTGCGCATGGCCAATTTCTACAATGGCAACAGCCTGAACGCCCGCCTGGAGTCGGAGGGCTACCAGTTCTTCAGCCAGGGCGAGCAGGTGGCCGGCTTCGTGGCCGGTCCCCAGGTCTCGCTGGGCAAGAACGGTCAGCTCTGGTTGGAGGGACCCCTGCCCCCCGAGCCGCAGCTGCGCGACAAGCTGCAGCTCTTCCAGCAGCTGGTCAGCGAGGCCGGGGCGGTGAGCGAGGCCAGGGATGCTCTGGCGGTGGTCGAGAGCCAGGCCTCCCCCGAGCAGAAGGCGCGAGAGATGATGCAGCTACAGAGCCCCGGGCTGAATGAGCGAGCCCTGGGCTACCTGGCCGAGTCGCATCCGCTGGCGGCCGAGGTTACCCGCGTCGCCATGCAGGCGGCCGGTGACGGCTTCGAGTTGCTCGAGCAGGCCTGCCAGGATCCCAACTCGGTCGGCCTGGGCCAGAAGCTGGCCCGCCATGCGGAGGACCCGGAGGTGGCCCGGGCCCTGCTCGAGGCCCAGAAACAGAAAGCTCCCGAGCTGGTCAAGCTGGGGGGCAAGCTGCTCGAGCAAGAGAACACCGAGCCCGTGGCCACGGCCGTGGCCCTGCTCGACGAACTCGAGCGGGGCAAGTCCAGCACGCGCGTCGAACTGGCCCGCAAGCAGCTGGCGGCCGGCGCCGATCCGCAGGTGGTGATGAGCACCCAGCGCAAGACGCCCGGCTGGGAGGCCCCGCTGACCTTCTACGAGCGAGCCCACGACAAGCTTTCTTACACCGAGAGCGCCAGCGCCCTGGCGGCCGCCCTGGTCAGCGGTCCGGCGCCCGACAAGACCACCATGCTGCAGCGCGTGCAGACCAGCCTGGCCAGCATGGACGACCAGGACCGCGAGACCCTGGTGGAGACCGCCCTGCGCCACCTCGACCCCGAGTCCAAGCCGGCCGTCAAGCTGGCCCGCGATCTGGAGCAGCCCGAGCTGGCCCTGACCACCTCCTGTCTCAAGACCGGCCAGGACGTGCTGGCCATGGGCCGCCAGGCGCTGCAAGACCAGGAGACCCTGAGCGAGGAGGCGGGAGCCGCCCTGCTGCAGGCCCTCGAGCAGTACAGGGACACCCGCGAGCTGGGCAAGCAAGCCAGCGCGCTGACCGCCGAGCTGAGCCTGGAGGCCACCCACTACGTGCTCGACCAGCTCCTCAATCAGCCCGGCGACCTGTTGACCCGGGGCAGCGCCATCCTCAACGAGCTGCGCACCGACGAGTCCCCCGGCAACTGGGATGACCCGGGAGCCTTCGCCCATGCGCTGCTGGGCCAGCTTGCTCGCAACCCGGCTCACAAAGCCCTGGCCGAGCGCGCTTCCAAGCTGTCCAAAGCCCAGGACTCGGAGGACTTCGAGATTGCCTACGAGGGCCTGGCTGCCCTGACGGAGAGTCGCAGCCTGGAATCGTTCCTGGCCGCCTGCGTGGGCCGCGGGGTGGATGAGACCCTCGAGCGCACGTTGCACGGCAAGCCCGTTTTCGCACTCTATCGCAAGCTGAGCGATGAGTGTCCCGAGCTGAAAGAGCCTTTGCTGGAGGGCGCCCTGCTGCGTCCCGAGGCCGACTCCAAGGAGCTGGTGGGGCTGGCCCTGAAGGCGGTGCCCCACTTCGAGGCCAGCGATGAGCAGGCCCGCCAGGCCGACCTGGAGCGCCTGGCCGAGCAAGCCCTGGACATGCTCAAGGGACCCGAGCGCAAGTTGGCCCAGCAGCTGACCGAAGGGGTGGAGCCGGGCCAGCACTGGGCCGCTCTCCAGCCGCTGTTGCTCGGCCCTGCTCCCACCAACCTGGATGAGCTGGCCCGCCTGGGCGGCGAGGTCACCTCGCTGAGCAAGGATCCCGAGCTGGCCGCCAACCTGCTGCTGGCCCTCTCGAGCTACCCCGAGTCCGCCAGCGGGCGACAGCTCGTTGCTGAGCTGTGCGACGCCACCGAAGGGGATGTGCGCTCGGAGCTGACCCGGGCGCTGTGCGCCAATCCTCGTGCCTCCAGCCCGCACGAGCTGGCCCGGATAGGTGCGCAGGCACTGGAGCACTTGAGCGAGTTTCCCGACGAGGCCGGCCAGCTGGCCGAGTCCCTCTTGCAGCACTTCGAGACCGAGCCGACCCTGGCCGTGGGGCTGGCCCGCGAGCTGACCGACCTTGACCCGGCCCAGGTGGCTGGCGTGGTGCTCAGCCATCCCCTGTCTGACTCGAGCGGCCTGGCTCTGGGGCGAGTGGCCCTGGAGCTGTCGCGGCGCACCGAAAGCCTGGAGCCCGTGGGGGCCGCCCTGGTCCGCATGGCCGAGCAGGAGGACACCCGTCTGGCCGCCCCCACTGCCCTGCAGGCCTTCGAGGGCATGAGCGAGGAGTCGGCTAAACTGCTGGCCGATTCCCTGCTGGGCCTGGCTCACGACCCGGGAGCACTGGCGGTAACCCTGCGAGCCGCCGCCGACCGGGGCGAGACGGCCGGGGATGAGGAGCCCGAGCAGGCCTATGCTTACGATACGGACGTGCTGCGCGAGAGCGCCACCCGGCTCGAGGCCATTGCCCTGACGAGCCAGACCAGCTCCACGCAGATCGAGCAGAGGGGAGCCCAGGTCGTGGTGGGTGGAGTACCCGTGGCGGTGCGGCGATGATCCGCCTGCTGCTGCTCTTGTTGCTGGCCATGCCGGCGCTGGGCGAGCAAGAGATCCTGATCTTCGAGGTGGGCACGAAGCCCCCGGCCGGCCTGGTCGAGCGTCTCAAGGCCTATGCCGTGGCCGCCGGACGCACTGCCCGGGTGGGCCTGCCGGCCAAAGTGGGCTTCGAGGGCCGCAACGGCAAGAGCGGCCCCGACGGCTGCCTGATCGACACCCGCGTCATGCCTTTGCTGGAGAAGCAGGCCCGCGAGGCGGGAGCCTTCAAGATCGCGGTCACGGACATGCCGCTCTACAACGCCGAGGACCTGAAGAAGACCTTCGGACAAAGCGACCCCCCACCCGACGTGGAGCCTCGGCGCATCGCCTTCTGGGGCCAGAACTCCGCCCTGTTGAGCACCTACGCCATGCCCACCGAGGAGCTCTTCTTCATGCTGTTCGACCACACCCTGGCCCGGGCCGGCTCGGAGCCGCGCAACTGGGGCTGGTTCTTTACCAACCCGCGCAAGCTGGTCGTGCCCGTGCCCGAGCTTTCCGCCCCCCCCACCCGCTGAGCAGGCAGGCCTGGAGGTCAGGCCGAATTCTCCATGCATGGGACGCCGATTTCGCCTCGATCTCCTGGTGCTTCTCTGTCTGGTGGCCGTGCTGGCCTACTTCCTGCGCCCCGAGGCGCCCTCGCCTCACGAGCCCGCCGCCGACCCCGACTGCGACCTGATGCTGATGGCCGTGGGCGAGCTGCCCGATGGCCTGCTACAGCGACTCAAGCAGCACGTCAAGCTGCGCCACAAGCTGCGGGTGCGGGTAGGCCTGCCCTACATGACCGGGCTCGAGCATCATCTCGGCGAGCAGCTCGGCAGCCTGACCGACATGCAGATCATGCCCGCCCTGGCGGTGCAGGCGCGCAACTTCGGGGCTCCCAAGATCGCCATCACCACCCTCGAGCTCAACGACTGGGATGCCCTGCGCAACAGCCTCTACAACTGGGATTCAAGGGCGGAGACCCCGAATTACGATCGCATCGCCTTCTGGCGTGGTGACGCGGCCCTGCTTTCCACCCACGAAATGCCCTCCGAGGAGGTCTTTCTCAAGCTCCTCGACGACTCGGTCGTGCGCCTCTGCTCCGACAACCCGCCGGCCCACCCCGGGCCCGAAGCCTGGAGCCAGGTCCGCTAAACCTGCCGGTCCCGTGCCGCCTCATGAGGCGCGATCCAGGTGGCGACGCTACTCTTCGAGCTGGGGATAGGCCGCGATCAGGCGCTTGAGTTCGTCATGCAGGTCGAGCAGGGGCGTGTTCAGCCCGTCCAGCAACAAGTGCAACCGCACCAGGATGGGCACCACGCTGGTTGCGTCGTTCACGTCCGCCGAGGCGAGAGCCGCCAGCTCCAGTTGCACTTTTGCCTGCGTCAGCCAGGCGTCCCGCAGCCCCTCCACCACGTCGTTCAACAGCTCCTGATCGGGCTCGTGGGGGAGCTTCTGGAGCGATTGGGCCAGTTGGCACAGCTGGTCGAGCATCGCCCAGCCTTCCCTAATCGAGCGTGCGTCCCTCTTTCAAGCCGGCCTGGGTCTTGGCCACGTTCACCGAGCCGTCCAGGTTGATGGCCTGGGTGAAGTTGTTGCGCTTGTTGTAGACCTCGAGGTGGTCGCGGTGCAGGGTGTCGAGGTGATACTGGTCGCCCTTCTTGAGCTGGGCCCCGCCGGGGAGCTCGAGCTTGTCTCGTACCTCATAGACCTGGGCTCCGCCGTTCTGCTTCTTGGTGCGGGTGGAGCCAGCCTCGAGCGCCTGGCCGACCGGATCGTTCTTGAGGAAGGGCTTGAGATCGTTGGAAGGCAGGGCTTTAGCGGCCTTTTTGGCGCCCGCTTCGCTGGCTGCCTCCACC
>BTUM01000023.1:0-90427 GCA_045863235.1 Candidatus Xenobia bacterium
CCGAGGCAGGGGCGCCCGAGGCATTCGAGGCGGTGGCTGGCGAGCCGACCGAGGCAGGGGCGCCCGAGGCATTCGAGGCGGGGGCTGGCGAGCTGACCGAGGCAGGGGCCCCCGAGGCATTCGAGGCGAGGGCTGGCGGGCTGGCCACGACTCTCGAACGGGTCGAGCACTCCAGCCAGCTTGAGGAATTGGAATCTGCGTCCCCCGAGGACGTGTTTGAGGACGAAGAAGGAGACGCCATGATCGCATCGGAGCCGAGAATCGACGATCGTTGGGGCCCACTGGTGGGGGCCGTGCTCAAGTCCGGGACGGCGCAGGAGCTGCTGTTAAGCCTTCCACGCCCTCAAGACACGCGCGAGTCTCTGGAGAAGATGAGCCAGTTGGCCCGTCGTCTGGAGCTGGCCGGCCGTCCCCAGGAGGCGGCCCTGGTGGCGCTCCGTCGCATCGAGATCGAGGACGGTCCTCAGGCACGCCACGAGCTGATGCGGATCCTGCAGCTCTGGAGCCAGAGCATGACCGAGGTCGATCTGATCGAGGAAGTCTCGCGACAGTCCGGCCAGCAGAAGCAGCCTGAGAAAGCGCCTGAGCCAGCCCC
The DNA here is from genome assembly GCA_045863235.1 of Candidatus Xenobia bacterium. GTDB lineage: Bacteria > Vulcanimicrobiota > Xenobia > Xenobiales > QWHO01 > QWHO01. The sequence continues at coordinate 596 of BTUM01000023.1, forward strand.
CAGGTCGGGGCCTCCGTCCTCCCCCATGCCCAGAGCCGGGATCAAGCCGCCCAGTCGCTTTGAGGTCAAGCCACCCACTCGGGCCGAGGCGAAACCCCCGAGCATCCAGGAGAAGCCTCTGACCGAGGCCGAGAAAGCTCCGATGGTGGAAGAGAAAGCTCCGGCGGTGGAAGAGAGAGCTCCGGCGGTGGAAGAGCAAGCTCCGGTGGTGGAAGAGAAAGCTCCGACCCTGGAAGAGAAGGCTCCCGTTCCGGAAGCCACGGTCGCTCCCACTCCCACTCCTGCGCCCGCCGCGCAACGCCCGGCTCTCTCGGACGTGGCCCGTCACGCGGATGACAGCCACGATCTTGACGAGCTGCGCGAGCAACTCTTCCAACACCCCACTGACGCCGCTCTGCGGGCCCGGGCTATCGAGCTGCTGGGGCAGGACCCTTCAGGCCTGGTCCGGTTCTATCGCGAGATCTCGGCCCGCCTGCCCGAAAGCGCTCCCCACCTGCTCAATGTGGCCCGGGCTTACGTGCACAGCCAGCAAGACCAGCTGGCCGTGCTCAACTTCCAGAAGGCCCTGAAGCTGGAGGCTACCGCCGAGGGCTACCACGAGTTGTCTCAGGTCTACGTGCGGCTGGGCAAGAACGAGCTCGCCAGCAAGACCGCCGAGAAGGCCCGCGAGCTGGAAGCGGGCGGATAGTTTCGTCCTGAAAGCCGGAGAGTGCCCCCCGTGCTGCCGGAGTGGTCGTGCTCTGGCTCGCTTTCAAAGACTTTTCAGCTCCCCTGGATAGGCTCCTCAGGAAAACCACATGACGATTCTGAGGGGAGATTCCACATGATCAACACCCAGTCAGCTATTTCCGCAAACTACGTCGTCAGCTCCGCAGGCTCGCAGGCCAGGCCCGAGCAGCCAGCCGAGCTTCCTCGTGAGTCCTTCGAGGGGCCCCGCGCGGGGTTCGAGCCCTGGATCGGCCCGGGCAAGCCCGGTCATCCCGAGCCGGCTATTTGTCCGAAGCCCGGGATTTCCCCCGGTCCGGACTCCGGTCCCACCGTTGGCATTGAGCCCTGGCTCAGCGGCGAGCCCACCACCGACCCCCAGGTTGGCTCCAAGTTTGCCGACAAGCTGGTGCGGACCTTCGGCGAGCAGGCTTTGCTCTCCATTGACGATTCCCGCATCCACGGCTGCGAAGGCTACTACTTCAAAGGCTGGGAGAGCGTCGGCGGGGACGACTTCATCAAGGGCGTCACCCTGGGCCGCCTGGGCGAGGGCTGGGAGATGGTCGACTTTGGCAGCTACGAGCTGAAGTCGGGCAACGTCGGCCAGCGCCTCACCTTCGACATGGCCAACCGCCAGACCGTGCTCGAGAGCTACTACGAGGAGAATCGCTACGACACCACTCGCTTCAGTGAGATTCTCCGCCGCGACGAGGACGGCAGCATGCGCCGCGAGACTCCCCCCGCCGGGCTCTAGCAGGCCGAGGCATAGCTCCTCCGCCGCCACCCGGCCAGCTGACCCCGACCCACCCGGGCCGGGGTCAGCTCGCGTCTGTGCAAGAACACACGGTAAACCAGTCGCGCCGCAGCTCAGACCTACCGGCTCGCGCCTGCGAACTGGCGTTCTCCATTCGTTGCGTCGCGAGATTTTCATAACCCAGCAACCCCCCTGAGCCATCCCGAGAGTATGCTGTGGCCACGATGGTCCGGCTTTCCTCGCTGCTGATCACTCTGGCCTGGTGGGGCTACCGGCGTAGCCGCCTGAGCCTGCTGGTTACAATCGTGATCCTGGCCTCGATCCTGGCCCTGCTGCCCACCCACCGGTGGGGCGCCCCCCTGAGCGACCTGCTCCCTCCCAGCGACCCCGACCGCATTCGCCTGGAAGAGCTTACCCGCCAGGTCGGCCCCTCGCAAGATCTGGTGGTGCTGGTGCGCGGGCTGGAAGCGGCCCAGCGCAAAGCTTACATCGACCGACTGGCGCGCCAGCTGCGCCAAGACCCCGAGCGCTACGACCTGGTGCTGGCCCGGCTCGATCTGGCCTTCTTGCGTCCCACCCTGCTCTACTATCTGGGCCTGACCGAGCTCACCGCCCTGGAGCAGGCCACTCGCAACCTGCGCCCCCTGGTGACCCATCCCGAGCAGGCCCTCGGCTCGGACGCGCCCCCAAATCCCAATCTCCTCAAGCTGGCCGGCCACTACCTTGGCCAGCTCGAGACCAGCCTCAAGACCCGCGGACGCTTTCAGTTCCAGTCGCCGATGTGGAGCTTCGCCGACCCGGGCCAGCTCGACCCCCGCGCCTTGCGCCTGTTCCAGGGCCAGCCGGTGCTGCACTACACCACCCTCGACAGGGGCGAGGTGCACGTGCTGCTGGTGCGTCCTGGCCGGTTGGGACAGGATACGGCTCTGCTCGGGTTGCGCTACGAGGCCAGCCGCATCGCTCGCCAGATCCCGGGCATCCGAGCCGACGTGACAGGCGTTGCGGCCCTTCTGCGCGAGCAGAGCCGGGGAATGCTGAGCGACCTGTCCCGGGCCGGAATGCTGGCTCTGGGTGCCCTGCTGGTTCTGTTCGGGCTGGTTTACCGCGATCTCTACCGCCCCCTGGTGGGGGGCTTCGCCAGCTTGCTGGGAGCGGTCTTCCTGTTCATGCTGCTGGCTCCCAATGCGATGCCGGCGGCCGTGGGCGGCCTGGTGGGCTGGCTGACGGGTCTCTGCTTTGCGCTGCGCCTGGCCTGCAGCTACTCCGAGCAGCGCCGCAAGGGGAGCTTCCCTCTCAACGCCTGGCGCACCGCCATGCTGGGCCCGGGGAAAGGCTACGTGGGTGCCGTCGTGACGCTGGGGACGGCCTTCCTTGCCCTGCTCCTGACCGGCTTCCCCGGCGCCATGGAGATCGGTCTGGGGGGCGCCATCGCTTTGCTCGGCTCGTTGTTGGGCACGCTGGTGCTGCTGCCAGGCTTCCTGGGCCTGTACGACCCGAATCCCACCAACCTTCCCGCCCTCACCGACGAGCGACTGCGCCGGGTCGTGCACCGGGTGCGCCGCCAGCGCCACGGCGCCACCCTGGCTGCCGGACTGCTCCTGAGCCTGGGAGCCCTGACCGCCCTGACCCAGGGCTCGACCTACCTCAACGACGATCCGGTGCTGGTGATCGACTCCAGCTTGCCGGCGGCGGCCTCGGTGCTGCAACTCGAGCGCAATGGCCACAGCTGCCTCCACGCCACCGTCCTGGCCCGCGATGCCGAGCACGCCCGCCAGATCAGCCAGGCCTTCAAGGCTCAGCCGCTGGTCGGCAGGGTGGACTCGCTGGCCAGCCTGCTGCCTCCCGAAGCCGAGGCCAAGGCCCCGCTGGTGGGCGCCATTCGCCAGAACGTGGCCGGTCTGAAGCTGCCCGCCCCGCGCTCGGAGTGGCCGGCCGAGCAGATGCTCGACCTGGCGGCGCTGGCTGCGAAGTTCGAAGCCCGGGTACGCCAGCTCTCTCCTCACAACCCCGAGCTGGCCGCCGACATCCTGACCCGCATGGCCGCCCTCAAAACGACCATTCCCAGGCTGGGCCCCGGTCCGCTGGAGGACGGGCTACTGGCTTTCGAGCAGGCCTGCCGGGCCGACCTCTCCAATCTTTTGACCTTGCTGAGCCGGCAGACCCCGGTGGCGCCCACGGCCCGCTCTCTCCCCAACGAGCTGCAGGTCCGCGGCATGAGTGAGGCCGGACAGCTGGTCGTGCGCATCTATCCCAGACAGGCCGGCTATGAGCCCGAAGATGCGGCCGCCTTCGTGGCCAGCCTGAAGTCGGTCGATCCCGAGGTCACCGGGCCGGCGGTGCTGCTGGCCCGGCTGGGCGAGCAGGCCCGGCGCGTCTCCTCCGCTGCGGCGGGCTTCGTCTGGCTGACCTTGCTGATGGTCCTCATCCTGCGGCTGAGGTCGTTCTGGAGCGCCCTCGTGGCCATGCTTCCCCCCACTCTGGCCTGGTTCTGGACGGCCGGGTTCCTGGCTCTGTGCCAGGTCCCGCTCAATCTGCTCACCTTCCTCTTTCCTCCCGTGCTGCTGGGCCTGGGAGCTACCCTGGCGGTGGAGAGCCAGCGTCGTCGCAGCGCCAGGGGAGGCCGCCCCCTGCTCATGGGGGTGCTGGCTGTGGCGCTGGTGGCGGGCAGCCTGGGCGTCTCGGCCAATCCGGCCCTGGCCAGCCTGGGCCTCGTCCTTTCGGTAAGTCTGCTGGCCAACTGGCTGGCTGCTGCCTCCCTGCCGCCCTCGCGGGCCCGCGCCCGCTCGCGCGTCAAGCTGGTCCACCGGGTCCGCCCGCCGCGGGTGGCCACTCTGCCTCAGTCCCTGTCAGCTCGAAGCTAGCAGTACTCGATCCACGCGCCCTCGCTGTTGCGCAGCTCGTAGGGCTTGAAGTTGGCCTTGTAGTTCATGGAGGGACAGTCGCGCACGAACAGTCCCAGGTAGAGGTGCTCGCGCCCGGTCTGACGGCAGAACTCCACTTCCTTGAGCAAGCTGAAAGCCCCCAGGCGCCGCTCCGGAAAGTCGAAGTGCCAGGCGAACATATAGCTGTAGGCTGACCTGGGGGTGGGGTCGAGCACCCCGAACCCGGCCATGCGCCCCTCCAACCAGTAGGTGAACATGGCCGAAAAGCCATAGTGGCACTCGAGCAGGAACTGGAAGTAGTTCTCGTTGGGGGGCTGCGAGTTCGGGAAGCGGCGCAGCATGAACTGCAGGTAGAGATCGTAAGCCTCTTTGGTGTAATGGGGAGGACCGATGCGCACTTCCACGTCCTGGTTGCGTTTCCAGACCTGGCGCTGGGTACGGCTGGGACGGTAGCGCAGCACATCCAGGCGGATGGGCACGCACTCGGTGCAACCCCGGCAACTGGGCACGTAGAGCGACTGCCCGAAGCGCTGGTAGCCCTGGTCAAAGAAGGGCTCGAGCTCCTCGGGGGCGATCTCCTCCACGTGCATGGCGGCCGAGTGCCACCACCGGTTGGCCAGGTAGGGGCACGAGCCGCAGTCCACCAGGTTGACGTCCGAGCGCTTCACCTGGCGACCCAGCGTCCCCCTTCGAGGCTGTATTCCTCGGTGTACTGCTCGTTGTCGGCGGGCGAGACCTGGCGCTTGACCTTCCAGGTGCCACCCTCGTTGACGAAGGTCCACTTCTCGTCGAACTTGTCGTCGCGGTCCAGGTCGAGCTTGGCCCGGTTGACGCCCTGGCCGGGGTTGTCTTGATACAAGTTGACCTTGACCGAGCCGGACAGAGCGTCTTTCACCTTGTCGCCGGAGATCTTCTGGCCGGCCTTGTCGAGGATGGCCTGATCGAAGCTGCGCAAGGCTCCGGGCCCGGCCTGGGTGGCCGTGGCCACGGGGGCGCTTTCCCCCTCCTGCACCCAGCCGTCGTCGGTCAGGGTGAACTCCAGGTCGTAGGTCTTGTCATCGTCGGAGGAGGAAACCTGGCGCTTGACCGCGCCGTCCTTGTGGGTCCACTTCTCATCCCACTTGTCGTCGCGGTCCAGGTCGAGCTTGGCCCGATTGATGCCGACCTTCTTGTCGTCTTGATACAGGTTGACCTTGACGTCCCCGGGAAAGGCGTCTTGCAGCTTGGAGTCATCGATCTGCTGGCCCATCTTGCCGATGATCTTCGAGTGCAGCGGCGTGAGCGCGTTGCCCACCGGGGCGCTGGTGGAGGTGGCGCTGACCTGGCTGACCTCGGTTTGAGCCGGGGGGACGGAGTCGGGGGTGCGACTGGCGGTGAGCATGCGCACGCACCCGTAGCAGGCCCCGCCCAGCAACAGGATGCCGCCCGCGATCACGATCCGCATGAAGGTCTTGAATTTCATCCGCCCACCTCACTTGTCATGACTTCACTGCGCGCTTCGCTTGCGCGTGGCATCATCCCCCGGTCGATCGGCACGGTGCAGTTGCAGTAGGCATATCGACAGGGAGCGGGATGCTCGGCCAGCTCAAAGCTCTCCTCGAGAAAGCTGCCCATCCTCTCGAGCTTGTAGCGCCGGGCCGGGTAGCAGCGAAAGGCCTGGCCCTGGTCGTCTAAAATGAAGTAGCGGCTGCCCGACCAGCAGGGCCGTCCCTGAAAGTCGAAGGCCAGCTCGCCGGTCAGATTGTGGCCGCCCAGCTTGAGGATCTGCTCACGCTCGTGGGGCTCGTAAGCGATCAGGTCGCGGTTCTGCTTCTCGGGCTGGACTTTGAAGGTCAACCCGGCCTGGCGAAAGCGCAGCGCCAGGCCCTCGAGCTGGCCGAGCCGCTCGCGGGTGGCCACGCTGGTGACGCACAGGTGGGGCCGGGGCAGAGACGGATCGGCCCGCTGCGCCATCAGGTCGGAAAGCCACAGGGCCTTGTCCAGGAACTCGCCCAGCTCGCTCACATACTCAAGGTGCAGGCTGCACGAGAAGATCCCCAGCCGGCCGCGGCAAGCCTCCACGAACTCGGAGAGCCGGGCTCGCGAGGCCGAGAAGTTGGTCACCACCGAGATGCGGTGCCCCAACCCCGCCAGGCCCTCCACAATTTCGTTCAGGGTGGGGTGAACGAAGGGCTCGCCGCCCGAGAGCTTGATCTCCCAGCGCCCCGGCAGGCGGGCGAAGGCGGCCAGGAAGCGGGGCGTGTCGCGGCTCCAGCGGCCGCGGTCCTCCTTGAAGCGCTGGGTGCAGTAGCTGCAGCGGTAGTTGCAGGCGGTGTTGATGTTCCAGCTGATCACCCCCTCGGCGGGGCGCGGCGTGGCCGTCATCACTCCGGTACCCCTTCGATCATGCCCCGGTTGGCCGGCGTGGTGCAGGGGCAGATGTCGTAGGGGCAGGGAAGGGCAGCCGTCTTGCGCTGCACGGTGCCGGCCAGCACATTGCCGAGATACCCCTCCTGGTAGCGGCGCGCGGTGCGGCAGCTGAAGGCGTCGCCGTTCTGGAGCACCACGAAGTAGTCGGCCCCCGCCCAGCAGCGCTTGCCACGGTAGCTGGGGGCCAGATTGGCTTTCGTGGGGTCGGGCAAAAAGCCCAGCAGTGCTTCGACGGCAGTGGTCTCCTCAGGAGAGTATTCGACCTTGCCTTGGCCTACCTTCATCCACTGGGGAAAAAACTTGAGCCCGTGCTCCTCCACCACCTGGCGGGCCTGGCTGACCGCATCCATTCGGCCCGGCACCAGCACGGAGTTGACCACCAGCCGGGCCTGGGGATCCATCCACTGGCGAAGCTGCCAGGCTTTGGCGGCGAATTCCTCGGCGCTGGTGTGCTCCAGGTGCAGACTGGCGCTGACGATCCCCAGCCGGCCTCGGGTGAGCTGCGCGAAGCGCTCCAGAATGCCCAGCGGGGCCGACAGGTTGGTCAGGGTCGAGATGCGGTGGGGCGTGCGCTCCACCAGTCCCGGGATGATCCGCTCCATGTAGCCCTTGAAGGCAAACGGCTCCCCCCCGGTCATCTTGATCTCCCAGACCCCCGGCAGCTCCTGGAAGAACTGCAGGAAGCGCTCCACCTCCTCGGGGGAGGGGTGCCCCACGCGGTGTTTCTTCTTCTGGATGCAGTAGCTGCAGTCATAGTTGCACACGCCGCACACCTGCCACTCGATGGTGCTCTGGCGCTTCAGCGGCATCCGGTCACCTCCCGGCGGCGCTCCTCGCCGTAGGCGCGGGCAAAGCGGGCGGCCAGCTTGACGTTCTGGTTGAGCTTGCCGCACTGCTGGCAACCGGAGAAATACTCCCCCCGGCGCAGGCGCGAGCGCAGGGCGTTCCACTCGGGGCCGTTCCAGAGCTCGGAAAAGCGCCCCAGCTTGCCCACCCGGACCTCGACGTTGCAGCAGTAAAGCACGGTGCCGTCCACCAGCACCCGCGAGTAATAGTGGCCCATGTAGCAGCCGATGCGGGCGATGTCGGCGGTGCGCTCTCCGCCGGCGGCCAACTGGCCCGCGAAGACCTCCAGGTTGGTGTCCACCCCCAGCTCACGAGCCCGCTCCACCGCCCGCGGCACCAGCTCGGCCAGAAGCGAGCGCTGCGAGTCGGTGACGCGGACCGCCTCGGTGCCGTCTTTCAGGCTGGCCAGCTTGAAGTTGACCGAGTGGGCCCGGGTACGGTGGGCCAGCTCCACCATCTCCACCAGCTCATGGGCGTTGTGCCGGCAGATGACCTGCACCTGCTTGTAGCGGCGTCCCGCTTCGGCAAAGCGCTCCAGCATGGCCAGCAGGCGCTCCCACTCGTCGGTCTGGAAGCTGGGGTGGAAGGCCTGGTAGCTCTCCTTGCTGGCCCCCTGCACCCCGATCAGGAGCTGATCCACCCCCAGCTCGAGGATGCGCTCGGGGTCGGCGGCGATCAGGTTGGTGATGATGGTCAGGTGCAGCCCGCGAGCCTTGACGGCCGCGATCATCTGGTGGATGTCGGGATGGGTGAAGGGCTCGCCCATGCCGCTCAGGATGACGGCTTTCAGCCCGCCCAGGCTCCGGATGTCGTCGAGCAGCTCGATCAGGGCCCCGGCCTCGACCCGGTTGCGCTTCCAGGCGGCGCTGCGCGTTTTGCGCAGGTGGGGGGAGTGGTCCCAGCAGGTCACACAGTTCGTGTTGCAGCCGTTGGTGACGTCCAGGTGGACCGACTCGGGCCCGATCAGCACCCGGTCTTCCTGCAGACCCTGCAAGCGCAGGTCTAGGCCGGGCATGCGGTCTCTTGAGCCCGGCGCAACACCTCCGCGTTGCCGGCCAGCTTGGATTGGGCCGAGCCTACCTCCTGGGCTTCGGAGATGCGGGCCACCACCTGGTAGAGATCCTGACCCCGCGCGCGAGCGCTGCTCAGGCAATCGGCCAGGCGCTCGGCCAGCTCCTCGGCCCGCAGCTCACGCTCCGCGCCCAGCACCCGCACCAGGGTGGCGGCCGCGTTCCAGTTGTCGAAGGCGGCCAGCTCCGGCAGGATGCGCTTGAGGGCGCGGGCGCGCTCGCTGCCGGTGGCCCGCTCGAGCTTGCGGCAGAAGGCCTGGGCCAGGCGCAAACCGGCCTCGGTGGGCAGGTGGTGGCGCTGCATCAGCTCGAGCAGGCTGCAGGCGGGACGCGCCAGCTTGGCTTCGCTCTCGCCCAGGGCGTGCACCAGCCGGGCCACGTCGTCGAGCTCCAGCCCGCGCCTGGTGGCGCGCTGCAGCAGGCTGTCGGTGAGAGCGTCCTCGGCCGCCTCGACCCGGCGCGGGGGCAGCACCAGCTTGAGCAGGGCCGCGGCCATGTCCCGGGCGTGATTGCGCGGCACCAGGTGGCGGGCCGCCAGCGAGGCCCGCTGGCGTTTCTCGGGGTCAAGATAGGGCTCCAGGGCGTCTTGCAGGGCGGCCGGGGTCAGGTCGGCCAGCAGGCTGCCGGCCCCCGCCTCCACCGCCCGACGGGCTCGCTCCGCCTGCTGATCGGCGATCTTGGGCTGGGGCAGAAACACGGCCGGCAGGCCGGCCAGCCACAGCTCGGCGCAGGTGTTGTAGCCTGCGGCCGTGAGGGCCAGGTCGCAGCCGGGCAGGTAGACCGCGCTGCCCCAGTCGCGCAGCCAGGTGACGTGGGAAGCGTGGATGCTGCGCCCGCGATAGAGCGGACCGGCCGCCACCACCAGGTGAAAGCGGGGATAGCTCGCCAGCTCGTCGCAAAGCCAGGTCAGGGTGGCCTCGGCCTGCTCGTCCCCGCCGCCCCCGGCCGAGCAGTAGAGAGCCAGCTTGCCCTCGGGGATGCCCAGCCTCTGGCGCGCCTGCTCGCGGGGCAGCATTTCGTGGGGCTCGCGCACCGCCACCGGACCGAAGAAGCGCGTCCGGCTCTTGACGCCCTCGGGCAGGGGTAGCTTCGTGCCCGGCGGCTCGGGCACCAGGATGGCGTCATAGAGCGGCAGCATGGCCGCAAAATCAGGCTTCTGGGCGAACTCCGGTTTGACCGGCCGGTAGATGAAGGCCCGCTGGCGGCAAAGGTCCAGGGCCGAGAGCAGCTCGCCGAAGGAGCCCCGGGGGAAGGTGTCCACCACCAGCAGATCGGGGCGGATCAAGCCCAGCGAATGCCACACCCACTGCTTGGCCAGGGCCAGGTAGGTCAGCTTGTCGATGCCGGTCTCGCCCACCACGGTCTTGGAGGGCAGCTTGAAGCTGGCGAACCTCTCCTGGAACAACAGCCCGTCCGCTTCGCTGGAGGTCAGGAAGTAGATCTCGGCCCGGGCTCCGGAGAAGGCGGCGTAGCGGCGCACCCAGCGGTTGACGGCCACCAGCCGGGCCAGGTGGCCCACTCCCGCCCCGTTGACGGCGTAGTTGACGATGCGCAGGGTGTGGGACATCAGGACGCGTCGTAGTAGCTGGTCGAGCTGCTGGAGCTGACGCTGGCCGCCGCCGCCTCCGAGTCGTCGCGTCGCCGGCGTTCGTAGCGGTAGCCGGGATGGCGCTGGTAGTACTGCTGCACCTCAGGCATGAAATTTCCGTCGATCTGGCCGTCGGTGACCAGATCCCACCACAGGAAGTTCTCGGCCAGGCTGCCCCGGTCGTAGTCGTCGAAGACGTAGATGGTCTCCACCGTGTTGCCGTAGCGGTCGAGCCGCTTTCGGACCTTTTCGCGCCGGTGGGCAAAACGACTCTGGAAGGCGGCCTCGGGAAAGCGCACGTAGGCGTTCTTGGGGCGGCTGTATTTCCAGTAGTCTTTCTGGAGCTTCTCCTTCTCCTTGTTCAGGTCGTTGAGCAGGGCCGTGAGCACCAGCTCGTTGGCGCGCTCGAGGTAGCGCACCTGCTCTTGCAGACCGGCCCAGCGCTTGGCCATGGTCTCCAGCTCGGGATGGCGCTCGAGCCGCGTGGCCAGGGCCCCTTCGGGGCAGTCGGCCAGGAACTGGCCCAGGCTCTTGCGGGCCTCGTCCAGGTGCAGGGCCTCCAGGTTGGCCAGGCGGTAGGTGGCGTCGTTGTACTCGGTCTCCAGCTTGACTCCGGCATCCCATTCGCGCTGCAGCTCCTGCAGGCGCGGGTCGAGGTCGGCCAGGGCCCGAGAGTTCTCCAGATACTCCTCGCGCAGCTCCTTGAAGGACTTCTTGTCGGGGAAGAGCTCCATCACCTCGTCGCCGGCCTTCCAGTCGAGGTAGTAGGAGACCCGCCAGAAGCCCACCTTGTAGTCGGAGGTGCCGTAGCCCACCTCGATGAGGTGCTCGAAGCGCTTGTTGGTGCGGCACTTCTCCACCAGCGGAGAGAGGGCCTTGCGATGCTCGTTGATACGCTGCATGGCCAGGGTCAGCTCGCCCGAGTCGGGGTGGCGTAGCCGCTCGCGATCCAGGAAGCGGTCGTCGGCTTCGATCTGGGCGACTCGTTCCTGCAATTTCCGCCGATCCTGGTGCATGGCCTCGATCAAACCGGCATTGAGGGGTTGAAAGCCCGTGATGGCGCGGGCCCGATCCAGCGCCTCGGGGGTGAAGGCGGTCAGGATCGTGCTCACCAGCTCCTTTTCGGCCTGGTCGCGCCGAGCCGTCAGATCGGTCTTGCGCTCGAAGTGCTGGCGGGCTTTCTGCTGCACCTCCAGCAGCTCTTGCTCGATCTCGGCGTTGCGCTGCTGGGCGGCCCGCTGGAAATCGGCGACGGAGTAGGTGCTCATCGGCGCTTGCCGACCTCCTCCAGAAAGCGCCTGGCGGCCAGCTCGAGATCGGCCTCATCGGGAGCGTCCACCTCGTCCACGAGCAGCACGAAGGCCTGGCCGCTCTCGGCCTGCTCCTCCAGGGCGGCCACCACATCGGCGGACAACTCCGCACGGTCGCCGGCGGCTGAGGTCAAGAACTCGTAGCCCACCCGGCGCGCCGGGTCGAACCCGTCCAGCCGGATGATCCTGCCGGCCACCTCATAGGGGTGATTCTCGGCGATCTGGTAGCCGGCGCTCTCGAAGTGCCGCTTGAGGAGGGCGCTGCCTTTTTGCTCGTCCAACATCGGACGAACGGCCTTCGAGGGGGGCGGGGGAGGGCCCTTTAGGAGCGCGGCGGGAAACCCCTTTACACGGTTTTTCGGCTGCGCGACGCCCGACATATTGTGCTAGAAGTCCGGGCGCCTGCAACATCTTGTGGTGGCGGAGGCGGGGGTAGGGGCCCCCGAGAGCGTAGCTCCTCTCGACACCGCATCGGGTTTGCGTCCGGACTTCTAGGAGCGCAGCCGGAAACCCCCTTGACACAGTTTTCCGGCTGCGCGACGCCCAACATATTGTGCTAGAAGTCCGGCCGCCTACCACATGGGGGTTGCGGCCGGACTTCTAGCCGCCCGAGGCCAGACCCGACTGCAGCGCCTGGGACGCCTTGAGCAGCTCGGTGGTCGACAACCCGTGCTTCTTGGCAAAGTCGGCGATCTTGCGGGCCGTCCGGATCTGCTCGGTGGTGGACTTGCCAGGAGGCCCCGCCAGCCTGCGCTCGGGCTCGAGCGCGAGCGTTTGAGCCAGCCCGTCCTTGAGCATGGGGCCATAGAGCTTGAGCAGGTCGGCTCCGGGGGTCTCCTTGCCCTGGAACAGCTTCTGCAGGGGCACGAAGGCCTTCCGCATCCGCTCCGGGTTGGGGGCGTGGGACACCTCGTTGATGCCCACCGCGAACTCCACCATCAGGTTCAGCACCTGGTCGGCCTTCAGCTGGTAGCGCGGGCTGAGGGCGGTGATGTCATCGAGCACCTGACCCACCGGAGCGGGCAATTGCTCACCCGGGCCCAGCACCCTGGTCTTGTAGGGCTCGAGCGCCACAAAGGCCTTCTCGGCCTTGTTGGTCAGCGCATCCCGGTCGGCCTGGCTCAGGCCCAGAGTGGCCGCCTGGGCGGCGATGCGGTCGGTCGCCTCCTCGGCGCGGGCACCGAGCATGAGACCAAAAAGGAGAATGAGTGCAATGGCAGATCGGATAACCATAGTCAAATCAGGTTAGCTCTCGGAAGGCGAATCCCTGCCCCTGCGCTACCAGAGCCCGGCCCGGCGCCCCTGGTCGAAGGCCATCGGGGCTCCGGGCGCGAGCGCAAAAGCGGCCGCGAAGGCGGGCATGTTGCGGGCTGCGTTGTTGACCCGGAACTCGTTGGCCGGGTGCTGAGAGTCCGGGTCACGCTCGCGCAGCGAGCCGTCGCGACGGGACATGCTGGTGGCGAAGTTCAGGAAGAAGCGCTGCTCGGGTGTGAGTCCCTCTTTCAGGGTGCGGTCCTGGTTGCGCTGCAAGAAGGCCTCGTAGGCCACCGACAGGCCGGTCAGGTCGGCCGAGGACTCGTTGAGGAACGAGGCGCGGTTGCGCTCGCCGAAGGCCGGTTCGAACTGGAGCAGCTGGCGCTCGACGCCCTGCAGCTTCATCTCGAATACCTGGCGGTCCTGAGGGGGCAGCCAGTCGCGCTGGGCGCCGCTGCCGTCGTGGCGGGTGCCAGAGTTCTCGAAGCCATGGCCCACTTCGTGTCCCATGGTATAGCCGAGCACCCCGTAGAGCTCGGCCGGCTCGGGGGACCCATCCAGCCGGGGGTCGAGCAGGTAGGCGCCGGTCACGACGACCGCGTTGGTCTTGGGCATGTGGTAGGCGTTCACCAGGTCGGTGCGCCCCCAGCCATACAGAGAAGGGTCGCAATTGAAGACTTTGCTCGCGTGCAGGCCCTTGATCCGCATCACGTTCTCGAGATGGCGGTCGGGCTGGATCGCGACCGCCAGGGGCTCGAAGCCTGCTGAGGGAGCCCCCACCTCCAATCGCATGCTCTCCAGCTTGTCCAGCGCCGCCTGGCGGGCTTCCGGGGTATACCAGGTGGCGTTGCGAATGCGCTCTCGGAAGACGTTGCGCACGTCATCGAAGACCTGCTCGGCCAGCTTGCGCTTCTCGGGAGTCACCGCCTTCTCGGCGAAGCGCTGCTGCAGCAGGGTCTGGAGATAGCCTTTCGTCTGGCTTTCGGCCGACTGGTCAAAGTAGAGCTGCAGGCGCCGATTGGACCTGTCGTGCGCCTCGCTGAGCTCGGAAGTGAGGTCGGAAGCCAGGTTGCTGACCACCGAGTAGCGCAGGAACTGCTTGAGGTCTTCCAGCGGCAGCTGGCGCAGCCGCTCGGAGAGCGATTCGAGGTGCCGGGGAGCGGTCATCAGCACGTCCGTGGGAGTCTGGTAGGCCGACCAGCCCAGCTGCGGATCGAGCTCCTGCACCCTCTGGAGGCGCACGTCGTGGCTGCGCGTATTGGGGTCGTACTGGAAGGTGCAGTCGGCCCCGGCCAGTTGGAAGGCCGCCTGGGAGGCGCGCTGGGCGTTCTTGGCGGCCGTCTCGGGCGAGTCGCCGGCTGCCTCGAGCAGCCCGGCGGCGTAGCTTGCGAACTTGCGGTCGTGGATGGCCCGGTTGAGATCGCTGCCCGGGCGGTCGCGGTTGGGCATCAGGCTGAAGCGGAGCGAGCCGTCTTGCATGGGGTAGAGGTCGGGCGTGAGCAGGGTGGGGATGCCCTGCCGGTGGAGCATGGATAGGACCGGGCCCAGCTGGCTGTGGTCCTGCATGGCTTCGACCTGCTCGAGCAGCGGCCTGACCTGGCTGAGGCCGAGCTGGTCGCGCAGCTTCAGGTCGGAGGCCGCCCGGTGGAAGTCTTGCACTTTCTGCTCGGGACTGCCCGGCCGGGGCTTGGGAGCTGTGAGCATCTCGCTGAAAACAGCGTCGGAGAGCGCTCGAGCCTGCTTGCTGCTGACTTCGTAGCGGTGACCTTCGCTAAAGCCGAGCAGGCTGCGCCAGAACCTGTTGACCCGACCGTTGGCGTACTCGAAGAAGTTGTGGCCAGGATCCTCTTTGCCCAGCTTCTGGCGCACGGCCGGGCCGGGCTCCTCGCGAGCCGGCACCATGGAGAGCAGGCTGGTCTGATAAGACTGCGCCGCCAGCGGGTCCTCCAGCGTCACCAACCGCAGCACGTTGCCGGCCGGCTGGCTCTGAGGCTCGCTGAGGCCGGCGATGGCACTCAGGTAGAGGTGGCCCACCTCGGCCCGGGGCTTGAGGTCGCTCTGGGCCTGCATGGCTTTCACCGCCACCTCGGCCAGGGCCACCGAGAGAGGACCGCTCACCCCCTGGCTGATGGCCTGCAGGGTGGCGCTCCGGGCAGCCCGGGCCGCCAAGGTCTGGCTGTTGGGGAGGGCCAGGGCCACCCTGGCCAGCACCTGCTGCTTGGGAGCGCCTCCGGAGGCCAGGCTCTGCAGTTGAGCCACATCCTCGGGCAGCACCGTGGGCGTCGGAGGCGCTGCCAGCCGGGGTGGAGAGGGAGATTTTCCAACCGGATCAGGGCCCAGGGGGGTCAGCACCCTCCCAAGGTTCTGCTCCGGTCGCCTGAATCCCTACGGTGCGGGGGCCGGCTGCTCGCGTTCGAGGAGATAGAGGACCGAGTGCTGGCTGTCCTGGTTGTCGAGCCAGTGCCAGACCAGCTTGTCGCCGGCGTCGGAGAGGCGCGGGTTGGTGTTCAGCCCGCCATCCTCCACGGTGACCTGCTGCACGTCCCCGCCCTGCTTGAGGAAGATGTTCACGCGCGAAACCGAGTCGTCGGCCCGATCGAAGTTGGTCCAGGCGATGACGCTCGCGTCGGCCGACATGCTGGCCCAGGTCTCGTCGGCCAGCCGCTGTCCGGACACGATCTCGACCTGGTTGCCGTAGTCGAGGTTGGAGAAGTAGATGTCTTCGTCCCCCTTGGCGTTGTCGGTCCAGACCAGCTTGCAACCATCCGGGGTGACCTGAGGGGTGACCTGGTCCGACTCGGTGCTGACGACCGGCTTGATGACGCCGTGCTGATCGCGCATCCAGATGTCCGAGTTGCCCGCCGCGAACTCGCGCCAGAAGATGCGGCTGCCGTCGCCGCTCAGGATGGGAAACTCCTGACTGGTGCCTTCGGCCCCCTCGGTGACCCGTTCCACCTCGCCGTCTTTCCAGCGCTCGATGCGGCACGGCCCGTAGCTACCGGTCTGGTCGTTGTCCCAGACCACCACCTGGCCGTCTCGCGAGATGCGCGGGGAGAGCTCGTTTCCCTTGGGATCGCAACCAATCTCCGTCTTCTCGCCGTCTTTCCACATGACCACGTCCCAGCTGCCCTCGCCCCGAGGATCGGGGTTGGAGTAGCGGGTCCAGACCACGGTGCGGCCGTCATAGGACACGTCCGGATGCATGTCGGCCCGATCGTCCTTGCTCAGACAATCCACCCGACCATCCTGCCAGCGCATCACCTCGAGCTGGCCGTCCACCATCTGGTTCCAAACCACCGTGGAGCCGTCTCCCGAGATACGCGCCGAGCCGATATGTCCCTCAGCGACTTTGATTAAGCGGCCAGAATGGCCGGGATGCACAACATTCATAGGATTTCCTCCCCCAGTTCAACCAGGCGCCCTCATCATAGGCAGGTCGACCAGGGGGTATGTTACGGGAAGGTGAACAGATGGACAGGCGTGCAGGGTGACTGAATGAAATTCAAAGCAATTGTCTGGTTGGCCGTTTTTGTGGTTGCTTGCGGTCCCGGCGAGCAGGTCCAGGTGCAGCGCTATCTGGCCCGGACCGACCGCTCGGTGGAAGAGTTCGTGCGCCTGTTTCGTCAGCTCGACGAGCTGGGCGGCAGGCTGCGAGAAGAGCGCGGTGGCTCTCCCTTGACCCGGGCCCGAGCCGCAGCGCTGGCCTCTTCGCTCGGGCCTCGCCTCAAACAGCTGCGCACAGACCTGGATGTCGCGGCGCAGGGCGTGCGCCACCTGACCCCCCCTCGCAGCGCCCGGAGGTATTCCGAGATTCTCTGCCAGGGGTTCGCGCACGCCACCAGGGCTCTGCAGTCGGGCGATGAGCTGCTGAGCGAGGTCGGCAGGGGCGAGCAGGTCAGCCTGACCCATGTGGCCGGCCTCCTGGGCGAGCTGATTCGCTCGCTGGAGCAGACCGGCACGTGCGCCCGCGAAGCCGAGCTCGAGCGCATGCGGTTGATCGACGAGTTCCAGCTCCAGACCGGTCCCGATGGACTGGTGCTGGAATAGCCCCGTCGCTCGCCGTTCATTTTTCGGAAAGAATTCGGCAATCGAGCGTTCACCAACCGGAAGCACCCGGTTCACATGCGTGCCGTAGGCTTGGAGTATCGCCCTCCCGGCGTTACCGTTCTCACCGGGCGGTATACCGCCTGCTCAGCCCGGTAACGCTCCCAGGCCGGTAAGCGCGCGGGGCCGGTCGGCCGGCTCCACCACGGTCAGCCCGGTGACAGCAGGATGAACCTGGCGCCGGCCCAGAAAGCTGGGCGATGGAGTCGGCCACGCGCAGCTCTTGGAAGACGGTCCCCATGCCCGTAACCCGCCAGCCACTGCCCTGGCGCCGCGAGTTCTCGCCCGAGGAGATGGCCGCGGTGGCTCGCGGCCTGATCCCCCAGGAAATGGAGGACAAGTGGTTCATCTTCCTCGAGGGCGATGTCCTGAGTTTCCACCGCAGCTGGACCGGACTTTGCTGCTACGAGGTTCGGATCGAAGGCGGGCGGGTCAGCGAGGCCTGGTTCAACCCCGAGGTCGACCACACCGTGGAGCAGCATGCCGATATGCTCGGCTTTCTCGTCGAGCGGCTGCTGCTCGACCGTCCCATCCCCTTTCCCCGCTCGCTGATGGAGGGAGATCGGTCCGGAGCCGTCCTGCACCACCTGGTGGGTTATGCCGAGTCGTCTGCCGCGCGCGAGCCGCTCGACCCGGAGAAGGCCGGCATCGAGCTGAGCCGGGGCAAGCTCGAGTCCTCCGGCTGCGAGTTCCTGGCCTACGGCTGCAAAGCCAACGGCGACATGAAGGGAGGCCCCTCGGCGCCCATCCTGCTGGCCGCCGGGCCCGAGGTGCAGGAGAGCCTGCGCGAGCGACTGGCGAAGACCTCGCGTGCACTGGGAGAGGTGGTCCTGACGCCCCCCTTCGGGATGGGCTCGGCCGGGGTGCTGGGCATCTTTCACGTGGTGGCATTTGCCAAAGACCTCCAGGGCGGCTGGATCAGCGAACCCGACCCGCTGGCCGCGGGCGTGCGCAAGACGCTGCAGATGTGCCACGAGCTGCGGGCCCATTCGCTGGCCCTGGCCGCGCTGAGCGTGACCAAGCCCAACGTTGGGGCCGAGAAGGCAGCCGGGTTCATGGTGGGAGCGGCCCGCGAATACCAGCGCAACCATCCCGAGTGGCCGCTGCGGATCGTGTTCTGCCTGCCCGACCACAACGTCTACCAGGCCTTCCTGCGCCGTCTGCGCGGCTGACGAGAGCAGGCTTTCAGACCCCTTTGAGGCGCGGGTGTTTGCATGAGAGCGATGATCGCACCCACTGCCAGCAGCGGGCTCACCCCTCCGTGGGTGCGTCACTCCGGTCGCAAGGCCTACCTGCCCGGCCAGGAGCCGGTGGACCTCTGCCGCCTGAGCGACCAGAGCCCACCCCCTGAATCTGGCCCCAAACCCTGGCAGCGAAACGCTCTGCTCGGGCTGGTGGCGCTGGGGGGCTGCCTGTATCTTGGCGGAGTGGCTGCCGAGGCCATGTTCCCCATCAAGCCCGAGCCGGCCCAGGTGACCCTGGCCGAGCGCCAGGCCCACAGCGCCGCGTGTCAGGCCCAGATGGGCCAGCTCTCCAGCAACAGCGAGCAGGTCGAGCGCCTCGCGCGCCTCGCGGGCAGGCTCGAGCCGTTCCAGAGCCAGCCGACCGAGTTCACCCTGGTGGACAACCAGAAGGTCAACGCCTACTCCTGCGGGCTGGGCAAGATCATGATCGAAGAGCGCCTGGCCACCCTGCTCACTGACGACGAGTTGCTCTACGTGATGGCCCACGAACAGGGCCACAACGAGCTGCAGCACGCCGAGGAAACCATCTCTTACCTCGAGCAGGGCAAGTGGCGCTTGAACGTGCCCATTCTCAACATCGACCCCCGGGCCGGCTACTACGCCTTTGCCCGCGGGCACGAGCTGCAAGCCGATTGCTACGCCTCCCGCGTGGCCGCCTCTCTGGGCATTCCGCCCGAGGTGGGAGCCCGGGCCCTGCACAAGACCTCCGAGGCCGCCGGCAGCCTGGGAGGCGGCAACACCCATCCGGGTCAGAGCGCGCGCGAGGACAACCTCAAGACCTGTTCTTGACGGGTAGGAAACCATGACAGACGTCGAACGGGCCGCCCCGTGACCGATCTCCTGGCAGCCCGCTCCCAGATGGCCATGTCGCTGGCTTTCCACATTGTCTTTGCGGTCGTTGGCATGGCCATGCCGCTCTTGATGCTGATGGCGGAAGGGCTCTGGTTAAAAACGGGCGATCGGCTCTACCGCACCCTGGCCGAGCGCTGGGCCAAAGGGGCGGCCATCATGTTCGCGGTGGGCGCCGTGTCGGGCACCGCCCTGTCGTTTGAGCTGGGACTCTTGTGGCCGAAGTTCATGGAGCACGCCGGCCCCATCATCGGGATGCCGTTCTCGCTCGAGGGGCTCGCCTTCTTCCTGGAAGCCACCTTCCTGGGCCTCTACTTTTACGGCTGGGACCGCATCTCGCGCACGGCCCACTTCCTGTGCGGCGTGGCCGTGCTGGTCAGTGGCACCGCCTCGGGCATCCTGGTGGTCTGCGCCAACGCCTGGATGAACCACCCCACCGGATTCGACCTGGTGAACGGCCTGCCCACCAACATCGACCCGCTGGCGGCCATGATGAATCCAGGCTCGTTCTCCCAGGCCCTCCACATGACCATCGCCGCCTTCCAGTCGGTCGGCTTCGCGGTGGCCGGCATCCACGCTTTCATGCTGCTCAAAGAGCCGGGCAATCGCTTTCACCACATCGCTTTGAACATTGCCCTGCTGGTGGGAGGGGTATCGGCCCTGATCCAACCCTTCAGCGGTGACATCTCGGCCCGCCTGTGCGCGCGCACCCAGCCCATCAAGCTGGCCGCCATGGAGTCGCACTTCGTCACCGAGCGAGGGGCCCCGCTGATCATCGGGGGCTGGCCCGACACGAAGACGGGCACGGTGAGTTACGCCATCGAGATCCCCTACGGCCTGAGCCTGCTGGCATTCCACGACCCCTACGCCGAGGTGAAGGGACTCAACGATTTCCCGCGCGACGAGTGGCCCCCCGTGCCCATCGTGCACGTGGCGTTCCAGGTGATGGTGGGCCTGGGCACCGCCATGGCCGCGCTGGCCGTCTTCTGCGCCTACCGGGTGTGGCGCAAGAAGGGCTTGCCCCTGCGGCTCATCGTCTTGTCAGGGCCGATGGGCCTGGTTGCGCTGGAGGCCGGCTGGGTGGTCACCGAGGTGGGCCGCCAGCCCTGGATCGTCTACGGCTGGATGCGCACCGCCGAGGCGGTCACGCCCGTTCCCTACCTGATCGTCCCCTTCACGACCTTCAGCCTGGTTTACCTGGGCCTGGCCCTGACCACCCTCTCCCTGCTGCGCGCCCACGTCCTTCGCAGCCCGCACGAGGACGAGCTGGCGTGATCGACGAGCCGACCATCCTGGCCGCCGTGCTCATGATCGCGCTGGTGATCTATGCCCTCACCGGGGGGGCCGACTTTGGCGGCGGGGTCTGGGAGCTCTTCAGCTTCGGCCCCCGCAAAGCCGCCCAACGCGAGGTCATCGCGGGCGCCCTGGCCCCCATCTGGGAGGCCAACAATGTCTGGTTGGTGCTGGTCGTGGTCATGCTGTTCGTGGCCTTCCCCAGGGCTTTCGCGGTGCTCTCCATCGCTCTCCACATCCCGCTGACGCTGGCCCTGCTGGGCATCGTCTTCCGCGGCAGCTCCTTCACCTTCCGCCACTACGATCCCACGGGCGAGGCCGACCGGCGCACCCGCCGCTGGGGCCTGCAGTTTGCCGTGGCCAGCGTGCTGACGCCCGTCATGCTGGGCGTGTGCGTGGGGACCGTGGTCTGCGGCCGCGCCGTTACCGAGCAGGGAGAGCCGGGCAGCTTTCTTCACTCCTGGCTGCACCCGTTTCCCGCCTGCATGGGCCTGTTCACCCTGGCCCTGTTCGCCTACCTGGCGGCCACCTACCTGACCCTGGAGACCGAGGACCGCGAGCTGCAGGATGATTTTCGCGCCCGCGCTCTGGTGGCCGCCGGCGCCTGTTGCCTGCTGGCCTTTGTCGGGCGCACGCTGGCTCCCCGGCTGCCCGTACCACTCGAGCTGCCGGTCTCGCTCGAGATCGTGACCGGCCTGGTGGGCGTGGGCGCGGTGGCCTGCCTGCTGCAGCGGCGCTTCTGGCTGGCGCGAGCCCTGGCCGCCCTGCAGGTCGTCTCGGTCCTGTGGACCTGGGGAGTGGCCCAGTTCCCCTACCTGGTGCCGCCGGCCCTGACCTTCCACGGCACCGCGGCCCCCACCGCCGTGCTTCAGACCATGATCGGCGCGCTGGCGGTGGGAGCTTTCTTGCTCGTGCCCTCTTTCGTCTATCTCTACCGCGTCTTCAAGCGCCGTTAGAGCGGCAGATTTTCGCTCGACTAGTCAGACGCCCAGTGGACCCGAATCGGGTAGAGGCGCAAGATTGCGTCGGAGGTAATCAATTCCAGGCCCTCTACGATGGCTTGGGCAACCAGCAATCGGTCGAAGGGGTCTTGATGATGGTCGGCCAGGTCGGCGACCAGGCAAGCGTGCTCGAACTTGACGGGAAGCGGTGTCAGAGCATTGGTTGTCAGACTGTCCTGGACCATTTCCAGTGGGTGTCTGGGCAGCTCTAACTTGCCGAGTCGCCACTTGATGGTAATTTCCCAGGCAGCGACCGCCGACAAAAAGATTTTGGCGCGTGGAGAGCCCAAGATGACTCTCGTCTTCGGGCCCAGCTGTGAAGAGTTGGATCTGGCCCAAAGCCAGGCATGCGTGTCAAGCAGATAGCTCATTCCGTGAAATGGCGTAGAATTTCGGGAGGCAGAGGGTCGTTGAAATCATCCGCGATCCATATCTTGCCCTCATCTTGTCCCCACTGACGCTCAGACGGGTTCGGCTCGACCGGAACCAGTCGGGCGACCGGGGTTCCCCCACGCTTGATCAGCAGCGACTCACCGGCCTCGACGCGCTTCAACAACCGGGACAGGTGGGTCTTGGCCTCGTGTACAGTCACTTCTTCCACGAGGTTAGTCTAATGACTAAGTTGGAAATCGGTCAAGCAGCCCGGGGGTGCTGGTCGATCTCGAACTTCCCGCTTATCTGGCTACCCGGCCGGCCGGACTTCTCTAGTGGATGCGGCGCGAGAGCCCGCGCCAGTAAGGCTCGCGCAGCTCGAACTTCTTGAGCTTGCCGGTGGCCGTGCGGGGGAGGGCCTCCACGAATTCGTAGCGCGTGGGCACCTTGAAGTGGGCCAGCTGAGAGCGCAGGAAGTCGCGCAGCTCGGGGGCCTCCACCGCCGAGCGCCGCACCACCACGGCCAGGGGCGTCTCGCCCCACTCCTCCGAGGGGACGCCGATCACGGCCGCTTCCTGCACCGCAGGGTGCCGGTAGAGGACCTCCTCCACCTCGATGGAGGAGATGTTCTCCCCGCCCGAGATGATCACGTCCTTGGCGCGATCGACGAGCTGGATCGAGCCCTCGCCGTCCCAGGTTCCCAGATCGCCCGTCATGAAGTAGCCGTGCTGCATGACCCGGGCCGTCTCCTCGGGCTGGTTCCAGTAGCCCGCGAAGACCATGTTGCCGCGCACCGCCACCTCTCCCACCGTGGCATCGTCGCGCGGCACGGGCTTTCCGTCCCCGTCCAGCACGGCCAGCTCGGCTCCCAGCGCGTCGCAGCCGGCCCGGGCGCGCACCCCGTAGGACGAGCCGGGGCGGTCGGAGATGGTGATGATGGGCGAGGTCTCGGTCAGCCCGTAGATCTGCAGGAACTTCCAGCCCAGCTCCGTCTCCATCCGCTCGATCAGCGAGGCGGGTGGAGGCGCGCCGGCGCACACCACGCGCAGCGAGCCGCCGGTCAGGCCCGAGTCCACCAGCCGCCCCAGCACGATGGGCGCCATGCAGGCCAGCGTCACGCCCTCCTCAAGCACGGCGGGGAAGACCAGCTCGGGCGTAGGAGCGCGCACGATCACCTGGCGCACTCCCATCCCCGTCAGCGCGTAGACCCCGCCCCAGCCGTTGCAGTGAAACATCGGCAGGGTGTGGAGGTAGACGTCCTCGGGCTGCACATGCAGGTGGGTGAGGAAGTTGTAGGCGTTCACTGTGAAGTTGCGGTGGGTCAGCATCACCCCCTTGGGGCGGGCAGTGGTGCCGGAGGTGTAGTTCAGGCTGACCAGGTCGTTCTCGTCGCGGGCGGGCTCCTCGAAGGCGCTGCCGGGCAGCTCTTCCAGCGCCAGCCAGCCGGCCGGCGCTCGTCCTCCGAAGGCGACCCGCACCTCGGTGTGCACCAGGGCGGTGTACTCGGCGTCGGCCAGGCAGACCCGCGCCCCGGCGTGCTCGAGGCAGTAGCCGATCTCGTCGGGGGTGAGCCGGTAGTTGAGCGGAACCAGCACCGCCCCCAGCAAAGCGGTGGCGTAGAACGACTCCAGGAACACGTGCGAGTTGGGGCTCACGATCCCCACCCGGTCCCCGGGGCGCACGCCCAGAGCGTGCAGCTTCTCGGCCAGGCCCCGACAGCGTTCGGCGAATTGGGCGTAAGTGAAGCGTTTGGGCCCATCCACCACGCCCTCGCGCCCGCCGTAGAGGTGCGTCGCCCGCCGCAGGAACGAGCTGACCAGCATGGGGACGATCACGGTTACTCTCTGAAGCTCTTGAAGAAGCGCTCGAAGTCCGCTGCGCCCACGGTTTTCATGACGAAGATGCGGTCCTCGTCCGGGGCCGGCAGCACGCGCATGCGCACCGCCAGGCCGTCTCGGTTCGTTCCCTTGATGTCGACGGCATCGTCCGGGCCCGGCTTTTGGGCGGGATTCTTCAGGTTGCGCATCGCCCCGGTGACAAAGACTTCCATCGCCTTTTCTTCGTCGGCATCAGTCAGCTCGGAATAGCCGGGGATGATGCTGTAGCCCGCGATGTACTGGGTGTCGCCCTCCGACCAGGCCCACCCGAAGTGTTTGCCCTCGCCGCCCGGCAGGGCTTTCGGGGTGCCCGGGAATTCCACCGAGAAACTCTCGTCGGGCGCGGTAAAGAGGGGCCAGGTCTGGGCCTGGGCGAGGGTGGCCAGCAGCAGGAGCAAGGCTATCAGTCGTTTCATGGGCTGGAGGTTCCTGGTCGAGAGCGGGTTGTCCTATCTCTTCTTCAGGGTCCTCCAGCCGCGTGCGGTGCGTTCGAGCTCATGGCCTTCGAGTCGCTGCTGGAATCGCTGGCGGGCCTCCTGCCAGACCCCTTCGTCCTGCAGTGGTCGCCCGTCGGCCAGGGCGTCCCAGAGATACAGGCCATCGGCGTGAAGCACCTCGTGGCTGGTGAATCCCATCGGCTCGAGCGGCGGGAGGTTGCGGTAGGGCTCGAGCAGTCGCTCGATTCGCTGTCCGCGCGTGAGCCCCTCGAACTCGTCCGAGACCACGACCAGGTCGATGTCGCTGTCTCGCATGTGGGTGCCACGCGCCCGCGAGCCCACCACCACCACGGCCAGGGCCTTCACGGGAAGCCGGCTCAGGTAGTCTCGGAGCTGAGCCTCGACTTCACCCACTCCATCACGCGTGCGCAGCATCCTTGCAGCTCCTCCACCATCGGCCGGTCGTAGAACGTCTCGGGCGGTCCGCCCACTCCGTTGGGATAGCATCATCCACCTGTCTCGTTTCGCGGCGTGCCGAGGTTCTCTACTCCGATGGCTTTTCTGATGCCCAGCGCCAAGCTATCCAACTTGCTTCGACGTTGCTTTCTTTGTCCCAAGCAAGGCGACATGTAGAAAGCTCCGCCTCCTTAATCCACTCGTAAGGCCGGACATGCACCCGGGCTACAGAGAAAGCAAGAACTTCCAGCGTCCTGGCGACCGCTCCCGCCCTTGGAGTCACTTGGTCAAAGCGCAGAATACAGACTGGCCAAGCAGGCAGGTCCACGAGATCGGAAATGCTGAGTGCGTCCCGCGTTCCGAGATACTCAAGTCGAACGAGTTGCGCGTCGTGCAAGTACCCCGTGGCTTGCAGAAAAGTCTCGCAATCCTCCGTCGTGCGGACCATTCTCAAGCCAGGATCGACCGCTGCCAGAATTTGCAGACCCTCAGCCTCGGAGGAGGCTCTATCAAGTGTCCTGCTCCCCGACGCTACTTCTGAGGCGAGGTCCAGGAGCTGGACAGCCGTTGCCGTCGTCGCCTTAAGTTCGTTCGCGAGGTCACGAGCCCAGCGGAGCAAGCTCTCCGCTGGCATCTGGTTGGTACGCACCAGGGTGCAGAATCGACAGATCTTCTCGGCTGCATCGGACTCGGTCATGGCGGAAACGCTCCTGCCTCAGGCGCGGGGGTAGGCCGTCCCCGTAGGCCGTCCAGAACGGCCCTGAACCCATACCGTGACAGGTTGTCTGGAAGATGCTGCTCCAGGATCTCAAGTGTCGCAAAGCCCGTAACGAACATGTTCTCTGCGCGTTCGCGACAGTCCGCGCTCATCGAGGCGTGGTGCGCGGTAAAGAACTCCAGGAACTGTCTCTTTACCTCGTCTATATCGGGCGGACAATCACTCTGGACGATTTCAGGGCCGCAGAAGAGGCGATTCCATTCGGCCATGACTTCATCGAACTCCATAATGGGATCCTCCAAGCCTAGAATCCATGGTCGAGCGGACCAGGGCCCGGGAGCCGGTTCGGGTGCCTTACCCGGTCGACACCCGGAGGGCATGTATCGGCGTGGTTGTGACGTTCTAGGGCCGGTATTGAAATGGATTGGAGGGGCCGTTTTCGTGCAAGAAAAATGCCGACCCGCCTGGTAACAAAAAGCGCACCAGGGTGCGATTTGGCGGGAATGGGAGCGAGTCGAACACTCCTGCAGTGTTAGCTGCACAACGGTTTTGAAGACCGCGGAAGCCACCGGGCCCCATCCACTCCCGCCCAGAGCTTCTCGCCTCGGGCCCAATCCCCTCCGAAGACAGGAATCGCTGCTCGAAGCAACGTAACACAGCCGCTTATGGGAAAGCTGTTTGGAACCGACGGAATCCGGGGCATCGCCAACTCTGAGCTCACGCCCGAGCTGCTCTTCAAGATCGGGCGGGCCCACGCCCACTCGCTCAAGGCCCACAGGCCGCGGCCCCGCATCGTGGTCGGGCGCGACACGCGCATCAGCGGCGACCTGCTCGAGGCGGCCTATACCGCCGGGGCCTGCGCCTCGGGGGCGGACGTGGTCAGCGTGGGAGTGCTGCCCACTCCCGGAGTGGCCGTGCTCATCCCCCTCTTGCAGGGCGACTCGGGAGCGGTGCTGTCGGCCAGCCACAACCCGGTGCAGGACAACGGCATCAAGCTCCTCTCCCGGGATGGCTACAAGCTCGAGGACGCGGTCGAGGCCGAGATCGAGCGGCTCATTGACGAGGCCGACCAGCTTCCCCGGCCCACCGGGGCCGAGGTGGGAAGACGGCTCGAGGAGAGCAGGG
The DNA here is from genome assembly GCA_045863235.1 of Candidatus Xenobia bacterium. Classification (GTDB taxonomy): domain Bacteria; phylum Vulcanimicrobiota; class Xenobia; order Xenobiales; family QWHO01; genus QWHO01. The sequence continues at coordinate 26,890 of BTUM01000023.1, forward strand.
CCGAGGACCTGTACCTGGACCACCTGACGAAGGCCGCCCGGGGGCGCCTGGAAGGCCTCAAGGTGGTGCTCGACTGTGCCCACGGCGCAGCCTACCATGTGGCCCCGCGCCTCTTCCGCGAGCTGGGGGCCCAGGTCGAAGTCATCGCGGCCAGCCCGGACGGCACCAACATCAATGTCAAGTGCGGCTCCACCCACCTGGAAGGGCTGCAGGCCGAGGTGGTGGCCCGGAAAGCGCGCCTCGGGCTGGCCTTCGACGGAGATGCCGACCGCTGTCTGGCGGTGGACGAGCAGGGCACGGTGGTGGACGGCGATCAGATGATGGCCCTCTTCGCCAACTGGCTCAAGACTCAGGGGCGGCTGCGCCACGACCTGGTGGTGGCCACCGTGATGAGCAACGTGGGTCTGGAGATCGCCCTGCGCGAGAAGGGAATCCGCCTGCTCAGAACGCGCGTGGGCGACCGCTACGTGCTCGAGGAGATGAAGGCGAGGAACGCCGTGCTGGGCGGCGAGCAGTCGGGTCACCTGATCATGCTCGAGCACGGCACCACCGGCGACGGCACTCTGGCAGCCCTGATGCTGGCCACTCTGGTGCACGAGAGCGGTCAGCCGCTCAGCGCCCTGGCGGCCGGCATGCCGCGGCTGCCTCAAAAGCTGGTCAACGTGCGCGCCCGTCACAAGGACAAGCTGGACTCAGACGAGGAGATTGGCGCGGCCATTACCCGCCTGGAGGGCCGCCTGGCCGAGCGGGGGCGCATCCTGGTCCGTTGCAGCGGCACCGAGCCGCTGGTTCGGGTGATGGCCGAGGGGCCCGACCTGGCCGAGCTCGACGACGTGGTGGGCGAGCTCTCGCGCCTGATCGAGCAACGCCTGGGCTAATGTGCTCGCACTTTGGTTTCGGGCTAGCACAATCTGACGAACGCGCTGGAACGCAGTTCCGGCGCGTTGTAAAGTGCAAGACCAAAGGCCTTGCACTTTAATGTGCTCTCCTATCAACAGAGCGCCACGAAGTCAGCCGTGCTCCCAACTCCGCATCTTGACGGGCGTCACCTCGATGTAGACCACGCCCTCGGCCAGAGCTCCATCGCGTCCGGAAGCCCGGCGCACGCGCTCGAGCTCATCGCCTGACTCCACCAGCCGGGCCGTGCCCTGGATAAAGACCACCAGGTGGGGCTTCTCGGCCCGGCCGTTGTCCACGTACAAGCTGACGCGCGGGTTGCGCAGGAGATTGCGCACCTTGCGCGTGGCCCGGCGGCAGCCCAGGTAGAGCTTGCCCTCGAAGGGGAAGTAGCCCATCGGCACCGAGTGGGGAAAGCCGTCCTCGTCCAGGGTCGTCAGCACCATCCAGCCGGGACGGCGCTCCAGGATGTCCAGCCCCTCCTCGGGGCTCAGGTGACGGATCAGGGGTTACTTGGGAGCCAGCATCCGCGCCAGGCCCAGGCAGAGCATGGCGCCCGCGGCGGCTCCAGGTAGCACCAGCAGCCAGCCGCCGTAGCTGAAGCCCACGACGGCTCCCAGCACCCCCAGCGCGGGAGTGATGTACTTTGCGATCATGTCGGTGTTTTTGACTTGTTTCTCAAAACACTCGGGGTGGTAGACGCGTTCGATGCCAGCGTTCACGGTGACCTTGCCGTTCGATTTGATGAGGGTCTTGCCGCAGATGCGGCACTCCATCACCTTGTTGGCCTCGCCGCAGGGGATGCAGAACAGGGGCTTTTGGAACTTGAGCGCGGCCAGCTCGAAGATGTCTTCCTGATTCATTTTTGTGTTGCACTTGGAGCAAGCGAACGGGAACGGCTCGTTGCAGTTCTTGCAGAAGGCGTCGATGGTGGGGTCGACGCTCTTCGTGCAGTTCCGGCACGGATAAACGGGCATGCCTTGCCTCCTAAAACCTAAATGCTGTATGCCGGCTCGATGATGGCGGACATGGAGCCCTTGCAGCGCGGAAGTCGCGGGTCGGCTCCATACCCGTGAATGCGCGCCGCTTCCAACTCAGCCCGCTCACGATGGGTCGTGAAGACGATCACCCGCCCCGTGGTGTCGACTTCCTTCGCCATCAGGAAGCAGAGCTCGATGTCGTGGCCGAAAAGGCGATGCAGCATCTCGATGACGTATTCGTAGGTATGATCGTCGTCGTCGAGCAAGACGACGTTCCACGGTTCGAGCAGCTTGGGAACGCGCTCGACCGCTTCGATCTCCTCTCTTTCAAGCACCGGAACGCTTTCGCCAGCCATGACCCTCCGAGAACCTCCTGGCCCGGCCGAGCAAGCCCGGACCATTATTTCGCCTCGGTACCAAAACCCAGACCAGTTAGAGTTCTCGCTAGGCCTGGTGGTACTCCTCCAGATGCACCGGAATCGAGTCGACTTCCCAGATCTCCTCGGCGTACTCGCGCACGGCCCGGTCGGAGGAGAAGTACCCCGTGCGGGCCACGTTGCGGATGGCCTTGCGGGTCCATTCGGCCTTCTCGGTGAAGGCCCGCTCGACGCGCTCCTGACAGGTCACATAGGCGGCGAAGTCGGCCAGCACCATGAAGCGGTCGGCTCCCAGCAACTCGGCCAGCAGGGGGTTGAAAACCCCCGGCTCGCTGGGAGAGAAGCGGTTGCGGGCGATCATGTCGAGCACCTGGCGCAGGTTGGGGTCGGACTCATAGTAGGTATAGGGCTTATAGCCCCGGGCCTTCAGGTCGACCACCTCCTCGGCCTTGAGACCGAACAGGAAGAAGTTCTGGTCGCCCACCCGCTGGCGGATCTCCACGTTGGCTCCGTCCAGCGTACCGATGGTGAGAGCTCCGTTGAGGGCGAACTTCATGTTGCCGGTGCCCGAGGCCTCGTAGCCGGCCGTGGAGATCTGCTCGGACAGGTCGGCGCCCGGGATGATCTGCTCGGCCAGCGACACGCTGTAGTTCTCCAGGAACACCACCTTGAGCCGGTCGCGCACCACCGGGTCGGCGTTGATCACCGAGCCGATCGAGTTGATCAGCTTGATCACCAGCTTGGCCATGGCGTAACCAGGCGCGGACTTGCCGGCGAAGACGAAAGTTCGAGGAACGAAGGGAGCGTCCGGATTGCGCTTGATGCGGTTGTAGAGGTAGACGATGTGCAGCGCGTTGAGGTGCTGGCGTTTGTACTCGTGGAACCGCTTGATCTGCACGTCGAACATCGAATCGGTGGAAACCTCGATGCCAGTGCGGTTCTTGATGACGCTGGCCAGCCGCGCTTTGTTCTGCAGCTTGATGGCCGCAAACCGCTTCTGGAAGGCGGCGTCGTCGGCTTTGCTTTCGAGCGCCTTGAGCTTGTCCAGGTCGGTCACCCAGCCGGGGCCGCACACCTCGTCGAGCAGTGCCGCCAGGGGCGGGTTGGACTGCTTGATCCAGCGCCGCGGGGTTACCCCGTTGGTCTTGTTGTTGAAGCGCTCGGGATAGAGCTCGGCGAACTCAGGCAGCACCCGGCTGCCGAGCAGCTTGGTGTGCAGTTCGGCCACGCCGTTCACCGAGTAAGAGCCGACCACGGCCAGATGGGCCATGCGGATCATGCGCGGCTGCTCCTCCACCAGCGACAGCTTGCGCAGCAGGTCGTCGCGGCCCGGGTTGCGGCGGCGCACCTCGTCCAAAAAGCGCGAGTTGATCTCGTAGATCAGCTCCAGGTGGCGCGGCAGCAGGCGCTCGAGGAAGGAGACCGGCCACTTCTCCAGGGCTTCCGGCAAGAGGGTATGGTTGGTGTAGGCGAAGCTGCGCCAGGTGATGTCCCAGGCCTCGTTCCAGGTCAGGCGGTGGATGTCGAGCAAGAGGCGCATCATTTCGGGGATGGCCAGGGTGGGGTGGGTGTCGTTGAGCTGCATGGTGACCTTGTTGGGGAAGTCCTTGAAGGTCTTGTTCGTCTTGAGGTAGCGGCGCACGATGTCTTGCACGGTGGCGCTCACGAAGAAGTACTGCTGCTTGAGGCGCAACTCCTTGCCCTGCATCGAGTTGTCGTTGGGATACAAGACCTTGGAGATGTTCTCGGACAGTGTCTTGGCCTGCACTGCCACCTCGTAGTCACCCTGGTCGAACTCGCTGAAGTCGAGCTCTTGCTGGGCTCGAGCCCGCCACAGGCGCAGGTTGTTCACGGTGTTGTTGCCGTAGCCGGCGATGGGCGTGTCGTAGGGCACGGCCAGCACGTCGTTGCTGTCCACCCAGCGGATGCGGAAATTGCCGTCCACGTCCAGGTAGGCCTCGGTGCGGCCGCCGAACTGCACCCGGACGGCATATTCCGGCCGGGTGATCTCCCAGGGGTTGCCCAGGCGCAGCCAGTTGTCCGGACTCTCTACCTGGTAACCGCCCTGGATCTTCTGCTCGAAGATGCCGAATTCGTAACGGATGCCGTAGCCCATTCCGGGAATGGCCAGGCTGGCCATGGAATCGAGGTAGCAGGCGGCCAGGCGTCCCAGACCCCCATTGCCGAGGCCCGCATCGGGCTCCTGGTCGAGCGCTTCAGCCAGATCCACGTCCAGCTCTTTGAAGACCTCGCGGCATTCGTCGTAGATTCCCAGATTGATCATGTTGTTGGCCAGCGAGCGACCCAGCAGGAACTCGGCCGAGAGGTAATAGACTCGCTTGGCGTCCTTGGCATAATAGGCTTTCTGGGTCTCAATCCAGCGGCGCACCAGCCGGTCGCGCACGGTGGTGGCGATGGCCTTGAAGCGGTCGAGCGCCGTCCAGGTGCTGGTGTCCTTGGCCTGCAGATAGGCCAGGTTGTCCAGCAAGGCCCGCTTGAGTACTGGCACCGTCATTCCCGTGCGGTCGTCCTCGATGAGGATCTCGGTCACCGGGGTCTCGCGCTGCTCCGGCTTGGAGTTGGCTGCTGCAGGAGCTTTGCGGGCGGGAGCCGCTGGCTTCTTGGGAACGGATTTTCCTGATTCGGTGGGAGGTTTGCGGGCCATAGGGTTCTCCTTCGGGCTGGCGGCCGCCTTTGGGCCGCGGGCTGCCATGGCCATTCCGAATGGAGGCCTGCGGTTCCTGCGCGTCAGCTCCCCGAGAGAAGGTCGGGCCTTCGTTCGGCTGTGCGGGCCAGAGCCTGCTCCCGCCGCCACTTTTCGATGGCGGCATGGTTGCCGGACAAGAGCACGGGGGGCACGGCCATTCCCCGGAAGGTGGCCGGGCGGGAGTAGTGGGGGTGGTCGAGCAGTCCCTCGGCAAACGAGTCCTGGCGCACCGATTCGGCGTCGATGGCCCCCGGCTGCACCCGGATCAGGGCGTCGGACAGCACCATGGCGGCCAGCTCGCCGCCGCTGAGGACGTAGTCGCCGATGGAGACCTCCTCGTCCACCAGGGCCTCGCGGTAGCGCTCATCCAGTCCTTCGTAATGGCCGCACACCAGCAGGAGGCGGCTCTCGCGGGCCAGTCGGAAGACGGCCGCCTGGTCCAGCCTCGGCCCCTGGGGGGACATCAGGAGCACGCGCGGGCGCTCGGGGGCTAAGGCGGCGATGGCCTCGGTGGCCCGAAAGAGAGGCTCGGCCAGCAGCACCATCCCGGGCCCGCCCCCGTAGGGGGTGTCATCGACCTGGCGGTGGCGCCCCACGCCCCACTGGCGGAGGTTGTGCAGATGCACGGCCACCAGACCGGCCTGCTGGGCACGGGCCGGGATGCTGGCGAACAGGGGCGCGAAGGTCTCCGGGAACAGGGTGAGGATGTCGAGGCGCAGCAACCGGTCAGTCCTCGATGACCGGCACGGTGACCACCATGCGACCCCCGGCGAGATCCACCTCGTGGACATACTCGTCCACGGCGGGAATATAGATCTCCCCGGATGCGGTGCCCACCGCGTAGAGGTCGTGGGCGGGGGTCACCAGCACCTCGCGCAGCGTGCCCAGTCGCTGGCCCTGGCGGTCGAAGACCTCCAGGCCTTCAAGCTGGAAATGCCAGTACTCGCCCTCTTCCAGCTCCACCAGCTCGTCTTGAGGCACGGCCAGCAGGAAATTGCGCAGCCAGCCAGCCTGGTCCATGGAGTTCACTCCGGCCAGCTTGACCAGCATCCGGCCGTGATGGGCCCGTGACGATTCCAGGGGCAGCACCCACACCTGCGAGGGAGCTTCCCGGGCCGCCCCGCGGGCGGGGGGGACGAGATGCACCTCCTCGGTTTGCTCGAAGCGCTCGGGGAAGTCGGTCAGCACCTCCACCGACAGCTCGCCTCGAACCCCGTGAGGCTTGAGCACCTTGCCGATGGCCACCAGCCCGTCGGCCGGGTGGGGCGAGGGCCCCCCCGACCAGCGCGCCAGGGTCACGGGTTGTGGCGGATGGCCACCACGGTCCAGTCTTTCAGAACCAGCTCGCAATTGAGCACCTGGCGCAGGTTGTCGCCCACCTTCACGGTGGCCGTTCCTTGATAGGTCGTGAGCGGGATCTCGGCCCCGTCCTTGACCTGCTCGGCTTCCTTCATGCGCCACTCGAGCTCGCTCTTCATGCGCGTGAGGCGGGCCTTCTCGGCGGCCACCCAGGGAGCGTCGGCGGCCTCGCCCTGGATCTGGTTGAGCCGTTCGAGATTGTCCTGGACCTGGGCCATGGAGCCCTGAACCTCCCCGCGCAGCTGGTTGCGGAACTGGTCGGTCATGATGACCTTGACCTGGATCGGGTGGGTGATGGTGACCTGGTCGCTCACAGGATCTCCACCATGACTCGCTTGCCTTCGCGCAGCCCGGCGGCTTTCACGAGCGTGCGGATGGCCTGGGCGATTTTGCCCTGCTTGCCGATGACCTTACCCATGTCATCGGGCGCGACGCGCAACTCGAGAATGATCGAGCGCTCGCCCTCCACCAGGCTGACTTCCACCTCTTCGGGGGCGTCCACCAGCTGCTGGGCCAGGTAATGCAGTAGCTCTTTCATGAGCTGATCCTCCCCTTATTTTTATGCGTTGGCGGGTTCGGGCTCGGGAGCCGGGGCCTTGGGCTTGGGGGGAGGGTAGACCGGATCGGCGCCGGCGAAATTCTTCCAGATGCCGGCCTTGACCAGCAGCAGCTTGACCGATTCGGAGGGCTGAGCACCCTTCTTGAGCCAGTCCAGCACGCGATCTTCCTTGAACATCACGGTGGGGGGCTCGGTGCGGGGGTTATAGTGCCCCAGAATCTCGATGAAACGGCCATCGCGCGGGCTACGCCCGTCGGCCGCCACCAGGCGGTAGGTGGGCTGCTTCTTCTTGCCGCAGCGGGTTAAACGAAGTCTGACCATGACGTGTTGTTGTCCTCTCTTTGATGTGGATTCTCTCGGGTTGGGGTCTGCCAGGAGCCCGGCCGCAAACCCGTCGTGGACGCGGAGGAGCTACGCTCTCGGGGGCCCCTGCCCCCGCTCCCACGTCCGCCACGGGCGGTCGAGATCCTGGCCCAATATGTTGACTGGCAAGGCCTCTAAAATGGCAGCTTGAAAGGAAAACCTCCCTTGCCACGCTTGGGAGGTTTGGAGAAAGTCTTCATGATCTTCTTGATCATCTCGAACTTTTTCAAAAGCTGGTTGATGTCCGAGACTTCCACGCCGGAGCCGCGGGCCACCCGGCGCTTGCGCGAGGCGTTGAGCACGTCCGGGTTGCGCCGCTCCCTGGGAGTCATAGACAAGATGATCGCCTCGATACGCTTCATCTCGCCTTCTCCCTGCTCCATGGCACCCGCCGGCAGGTTCTTCAGTTGACCGCCCAGGCCTGGCACCAGTTTGAGCAGATCGCCCATGGGGCCCATCTTTTTCATCTGGCGCATCTGCTCGAGGAAGTCCTCCAGATTGAAGGAGGCGTCGCGCAGCTTCTTCTCGAGCTTCTCGGCGGTATCCTCATCCATGGCCGCCTCGGCCTTCTCGATCAGGCTCAGCACGTCGCCCATCCCGAGAATGCGTCCGGCCATGCGGTCGGGGTGGAAGGGCTCCAGCGCTCCCAGTTTTTCGCCCACACCGATGAACTTGATGGGGCTGCCGGTAACCTGCCGCACGCTGAGAGCCGCGCCGCCGCGGGCGTCGCCGTCGAGCTTGGTCAGCACGATGCCGGTCACGCCCAGTTGCTCGGTGAAGGTCTTGGCGATGTTGACGGCGTCCTGGCCGGTCATGGCGTCGACCACCAGCAGCTTCTCCTGAGGCTGCACCGCATCGTGGGTTGCCCGCAACTCGGCCATCAGCTCCTCGTCGATGTGCAGGCGGCCGGCGGTATCGACCAGGACCACGTCATGGGCGTGCTGGCGGGCATACTTCAGGGCTTCGCTGGCGATCTCCACCGGGTTGGCTCCGCTGCCCATTTCGAAAACCGAGATGTCCAGCTGCTTGCCCAGCACCTGCAGCTGTTGAATGGCGGCCGGGCGGTAAACGTCGGTGGCCACCAGCAGGGGCCGGTGGCCCTGGTTCTTCAAGTGCAGACCCAGCTTGCCGGTGGTGGTGGTCTTGCCGGCGCCGTGCAGGCCCATCATCAAGATGACCGTGGGGGGCGTGGTGGCCATGTTGAGCCGGGCAGTCTCGCCGCCCATCAGCTCCACCAGTCCGTCGCGCACGTGCTTGACCACCAGCTGGCCGGGCGTGAGGCTCTTCCAGAGCTCTTCGCCCACGGCTTTCTTCTTGATGCCGTCCACGAACTCTTTGACCACGGGCAGGCTGACGTCCGCCTCGAGCAAAGCGCGGCGCACCTCTCGAAGAGCTTCCATCACGTCTTCTTCGGTGAGCTTGCCGCGGTTGCGCAGGCGCTTGAGAACGCTGCCGATTTTATCGCTGAGTGATTCGAACATGGCTAGGATTGACTGACACGGCCTTTCGGCCGCGCCTGGGCTGGCCCAGAATACCGAAAGAGTATAGACATCGCGCTCCGGCGTGTCAACGGGTGAAAGCCCGGTAAACCCTGCTGGAGACACCTTTCCAGGTGGCTACGCCTGTCTCGCGGTCGGGAAACTCGCCCAGCAAGACCAGGATATAGTCTCCTCGCGGGGTGGAAACGATGCCTGCATCGTGCAGCAGGCCCGTCAACTCGCCAGTCTTGTGGGCCACGCGCGTGCCGGGGGGAAGCCCGGCGGGGATCAGCTCGTTTTTCGTCTGCTGCTCGAGCACCGCCCGCATGGCCTGGCTACCGGGCAACTTGTTGTCGGAGATCAGGGCGAGCAGCCGGACCATGTCCCGGGTGGAGGTGAGGTTGTCGCGCCCCTCGTCAATGGCAGAGAAGTCGAAGATGGTGCGCTGGACGGTCGTGTCCTCCAGGCCAAGCTCTTGCATGGCCCGCTGGATCGAATCCATTCCCAGCCGTTCCAGAAGCATGTCGGTTGCCACGTTGTCGCTCTTGACGATCATCAGTCGCCCCAGGTCGGCCAGCTTCCAGCGCGTGCCGGCCGGGCCCTGGCCGATCTCCCCCGAGCCTCCGACTCGAAAGCGCTCCTCGAAAGTCATCTCCTCGTCCAGGGAGAGCTGGCCGGCCTCGGCCCGGCGGTACAGCTCCACCAGAATCGGCAGCTTCACCAGGCTGGCTGCTTCATAAGGTCGTTGCTCGCCGAGCCAGAGTCCCTTCCCAGAGCCAGGCTGTTGAAATCCCACCGCCACTCCGGGTGAGGGCTGGCCGATGGCTTTTTTGACTGCGTCGGTTCGGTCCTCGAAACGAGGCGAAGGCTTGACGGAGGCGGTGGGAGAAGGCGAGGGTCTTGGCGCTGGCGCGGGGGCTGGGGAAGGAGCATTCGAGCAGCCGACCAGGAGAATCGCCCCCCATAACCAGAAAGCCCGACGCATGCGAGCGCACCTGCGACCTGGCCGCCCCCCCTTCCTTCTGGCCGGGCCTTTGAGTATAATGCTCCCCGTCAAAGTTTAAGACAAAGCAGAGACCCATGTACAGAGAAATACTCATCAGCATCGACGAGCGGGAGGGCCGTGGCGCCGTCCTGGAAGACGGCTCGGTGGTGGAAATCCTGATCGCCCGGGAAGAGCGGCAGGTCGGCAGCATCTACAAAGCTCGGGTAGCCAACGTGCTGCCCGGGATGAACGCCGCGTTCGTTGACATCGGGGTCGAGCGCAACGCCTTCCTGTGCGCCGACGACGCGGTGGCCCACCTGGGCGAAGAGGCCGATGAGAGCATGAAGAACATCTCCATCGCCGACGTGCTCAAAGTCAATCAAGAGACGCTGGTGCAGGTGGTCAAGGAGGCGGTGGGCACCAAAGGAGCCCGGGTGACCACCTACGTCACCCTGCCGGGCCGCTACGTGGTCTTGATCCCGTCGGCCCAGTACGTGGGCATCTCGCGGCGGGTGGAGAGCGATGCCGAGCGAAACCGCCTGCGGGTGCTGGCCGACAAGCTGCGCCCTGAGGGAATGGGCCTCATCGTGCGCACGGCCGCCTCGGGCCGCACCGAGGAAGAGCTGCAACGCGACGTCGACTTCCTGGTCCGCTCCTGGAACAAGGTTCAGGGGGTAGCCCGCCGCCGCAGGGCTCCCGCCCTGGTGCATCAGGAGTTGGCCCTGGTGGACAAGATCCTGCGCGACGTGTTCACCGCCGACGTGCACCGCTTGATCATCGACAATCCTTCGCACTTTGCCAAAATTCGCGAGAAGCTCGAGCAGACGGCGCCCAACCTGGTCAACCGGGTGCACCTTTACACCGACACCAGGCCATTGTTCGAGTTCCACTCCGTCGAGAGCGAGATCGACAAAGCCCTGAAGCGCAAGGTCTGGCTCGATTCGGGCGGTTACCTGATCGTGGAGCGCACCGAGGCCCTCTGGGTCATCGACGTGAACACCGGCAAGTTTACCGGCAAGACCAGCCTGGCCGACACCATCTTGAAGACCAATCTCGAGGCCTGTCGCGAGATTTGCCGGCAGCTCCGGTTGCGCGACATGGGGGGCATCATCATCGTCGACTTCATCGACATGGATGCCCAGCAGGATCGCCGCAAAGTGCTCGAGACCCTCACCGAGGACCTCAAGAAGGATCGCACCCGCACCCACCTCGTGGGCATGACCGAGCTGGGTCTGGTGCAGCTCACCCGCAAGCGCGAGGGCAAGGATCTCGACTCGGTGATGCGCGAGTCGTGCAGCTACTGCTCGGGCCGGGGGAGGGTGCTCTCGGTGGAGACGGTGGCCCTGCGGGCTCGCCGCGAGCTGTTGCGCCAGGCCCAGCAGAGTCGCAACGAGGCGATGCTGGTGACGGTTCACCCACGGGTGGGCGTGTCGCTGGTGGGCTATGACGGCGAGGAGATCGAAGGCCTGGAGCGGGATACCGGCAAATCGGTCTACGTGCGGGTCGATCGCGACTTCCACCTCGAGCACTTCGAGATTGCCTCGGGCCGCTCCGACGACCTGAAGCAGAAGCTGGTGCCCCTGACTCAGGGCCGCAAGGCGAGGGTCCGGCTGGAAGACAACTTTGGCGTCAATCTCCAGAGCGCCCTGGCGGTCATCGAGGGCAACCTGATCGAGGTGGTCAGCGGGGGAGACAAGCTCGGCAAGCAGGTGGAGGTGCGCGTCACGTCCAGCGGGCGGGCCTTCTATCGGGCTGAAGTGGTCGCCTGACCGGCCAAAAGAGGAGTTCTTTCAAACCGGGAGCGAACTGCTTCTTTTGCGCCTATGCTAGCGGGAGAAGGTAGAGCAAGCGGAAGGAACGGGGCCTGGTCTGGCCTCGATTCGCCCATCGTTTCGTGAAATTGAGATTCTGGGGCGTACGCGGGTCTTGTCCTGTTGCCCGCCCCCATGTGCGTCTGTTCGGCGGGAATACCGCTTGCGTCCAACTGACTTCGGGCGGTCACCAGTTGATCATCGACGCCGGTACGGGCATTCGTCGGTTGGGTCAGCAGCTCGTGCAGACCGCCAACGGGGGAAGCAACCATCTCACCTTATTGATCAGCCATCACCACTGGGACCACATTCAGGGTTTTCCCCACTTCGCTCCGGCCAATGACGAGCGCTTCACCGTCCACCTCTACAGCCTGCGCCGGCCCGATGCAGGCCTGCGTGAGCTCTTGAGCGGCCAGCAAGAGCTTCCCTTCAGCTCGATCCCCCTCGATTCGCTTCGTTCGCGCCTGGAGTTCTCCGAGCTCGAGGACAACGACCTGCTCGAGGTGGGACCCTTCAAAGTGCGCAACTACCGCCTCAATCATCCGGGGATCACGTGCGGCTACCGCGTCGAAGCCGATGGCGGGGTGGTCGCCTACATCTCCGACGTGGCCCCCTCGCGCGATATGCTTCTGGCCGAGGGCCTGCCTGACCGCCGGGAGAGCTACTGGTTGCGCGAGCTGTATGAGAACCAGCTCAAGCTGGCCAACCAGGCCGACCTTGTCATCTACGACACCTTTTTTACGCCTGAATGGTACTACCAGCGCAAGCACTGGGGCCACTCGACCCTGGAGGACGGGGTGGAAGTCTGTCGTTACGCCTCGGCCCGCCACCTCTTCATGTTTCACCACAACCCCGAGCGCACCGACCAGGAGCTGGCCTGTCTGGTGTTGCGCCACCAGCGCGAGCTGGAAGAAGAGGAATTCCGTCTCCATGTCGCCCGCGAGGGGGATGTCTATCTGGTGGAGGACGGCGAGGTCAGGCTTTGCGAGTAACTTTCTGGGGGGTGCGCGGCTCCATCACCACCCCCGAGCCCGAATACTCCCGCTACGGGGGCAACACGCCCTGCGTGGCCGTGCTGCTCAGTGACGGCTCGGACATCATTCTGGATGCCGGAATGGGCTTTCGCTGGATGACCATGGATCTTCTTTCCCAGGGCCCCAAGAGCACTCCGGTCACGCTGCTCCTGACCCATTGTCACTGGGACCACATCCAGGGAATCCCCTTCTCCCCGCTGATGTACGTGCCCGGCTACCGGGTCTGCATCTACGGCCGAGGCAGCCTGGGCCACAGCTTGCAGGAAAATCTGCTGCACCAGATGGAGCCTGCCTACTGCCCGGTGCCGAACTTTGTGATCCGCGAGGATGTGGGAGCTCACGTCGAGATCAGCGAGCTGGGCGACGGGGCAGTGCGCATCGGCCCTGCCCGGGTGATGGCCCGCTCGCTGCCTCGTGGAAGGCGGGACCTGTGCACGGGCTATCGCATCGAGGAGGGAGGGAGAGTGCTGGCCTATCTATCGGATGTGGAGTATCCGGAGGGTCCGGCCGCCTGCCCGGAGGCGCTGGAGCTCGCTCGCGACGCCGACCTGGTCATTCACGATGCTCAGTATCTTCCTGCCGAGGCCGAGACGCGCACTGGGTGGGGCCACTCCACTGCGCATGACGCCATGACTCTGGCTCGCCTGAGCGGCGCGCGGAGGGTTGCCCTTTATCACCATGATCCGGCGCGCACCGACCACGAGCTCGACGTCCTCGTGGCCGGCCTCGAGTCGGCCCAGGTCCAGGTTTTCGCTGCTCGGGAAGGCCTCCAGATTGAGCTCTGAAGGAGTTTTCTAGACGGTTTCTAACCCTTGGCCATGGTCCGATTGTGGGGAGCGATTATCCTTTGCCTGCTGACAGGTTGCAGCGCTCCCACCGCCCGCCCGACCGACGGCCCCGCCGAGGTGCCCCCACCCGATCTGAGTAGCCGCCCATTCGGTCTGGCCCACACCTTCCTCGAGCTGGTCCAGAAGGATCAATTCAAGCAAGCCTACCCATATTTCTCCGATTCTGCCCGAGTGCGGGTGAGCGAGATCACCTTCGAAACCGAGCTGCGCAGCTTCCGCACGAGCCACAGCCAGGAGTTGGCCCAGGCCCGGGTCCTCACCGAGGTGATTCGCGGAGAGAAGGCGCGCGTCACGCTGGGCCGCCAGACCGAGGACCCCGACACCGTCTGGACGCTCTTGTTTGCCCGCAAGGGCGGCAAATGGGTGATCGTATCCGCCGGTGGCGGCCCCTTCGGCCCTCACGAGCTCAGTGAGGAAGAGCGCTCGATCAGCTGGGAGCTGTAAGGCTCAGGTAGGGGGCCAACCGCTGACGGATCTCATCGGGAACGGGAACTGGCTTGAAATCGCTCCGGGTCACGCAGGCCAGCACGACCTGTCCGTCAGCCACCAGGTCGTTCTCGCGCAGCCGAAACACCTCGAAGCCCAGCGTCAGTGACTTCTCGCCGAAACGAGCCACGAAGGCTGAGACCTGGATGCGATCCTCCAGCAGAAGGGGCTTGCGAAAGTTGAAGTGGATCTGCACGCGCGGAAGCCAGATGTCCAGTCGGTCGAAGACTTCCGAGTAGGGAAGGCCGACGGCCCGAAACATCTCCATCTCAGCGACCTCGATGAAGCGCAGGAACTGCCCGTAATAGATGATGCCGGCTCGATCGGTATCTGACCAGCGGACCTGCTCGGTGACCGTGAAACGGCCGCTCAAGAGGGGGATTCGACCGTCATGGGAACGGGGGGCTCAAACTCGGTTTTGGGATCGCCTTGCGCCGTGCCTGTCTCGGATTCTTCGACAGGTTTGGGCTGCTCGGCCGGCTCCACGGGCTCGACCGGCTCGACCGGCTCGACCGGCCTGGTGGGAGGCGTGTTTGCTGGCGCCGGCGCACTCTCGCGCAGTTGTCTGGTCTGGCTGTGCACCTCGGCGACCAGGGGCTCGGACAGGCTCTGCATGGCTTTGCGGAAGGAGGACATGGCCTCGCCCACGGCCCGACCCATCTCGGGCAGGCGCTGGGGACCGAAGATCATCAGCGCCACCACGAACAGAAGGACCATCTCGCCGCTGCCGATGTTAAACATGGTGACCTGAATGGGTTCCGGTCACAGGGCCAGGATCCTCCCTCAAACGCGCCGGCTCAGCTCGTCCAGGGCCCGCTCGGCGCTGAGGCATTGCGAGTAGGCCTGGTCGAGCCTGGCTCGGGGGAAGGGCATGTCGAACCCCTCGAGCTCGAGGCCGTCAAGTTGTTGCACCGCCCGACGAAGGTCGGCCAGGCACTCTTGCAGCGCGTCCCGCGAGGATTGCAGTAATAGTTTGAGACTTTTGTCGGACATGGCCCGGGGGCGTTTCTGGAAGGATTTCATCCGCTCCTGTCGTCGCTGAATTGGGCCCTGAACCACCCAGGGAAGAGGAACTCTGCTCGGACTGTCGTAAAAACGCCCCCCTATGAGTCAATCCACTGCTACGACGGCCACGGCAAGCCCGGAGGCCGGGGAAGAACCCACCGTGAAGCCCAGAGTCCTGGTCAGCGACCCGCTCCCCTCCGAGGCCCTCGTCGCCCTGCGGGGCCTGGCCGAGATCGACCAGGTTCAAGGGTTGACCCCCCAGCAGCTGGCCGACAAGGTCCGTCCCTATCAGGCTCTCATCGTGCGCAGCGCTTCGCGCGTAACTCGCGAGGTGATCGAAGCGGCCGAGAACCTGCAGGTGATCGGCCGGGCCGGAGTGGGCGTCGACAACATCGATGTGGAAGCCGCCACCCAGCGCGGCATCCTGGTGGTCAACTCGCCCGGAGGGAATACCATCTCGGCTGCCGAGCACACGATGGCCCTGTTGCTGGCCGCCGCGCGGATGATTCCCCAGGCTCATGCCTCGTTGACGGCCGGGCAGTGGGACCGCAAGACCTTCACCGGCCTGGAGCTCTACCAGAAGACGCTGGGAGTGGTCGGGCTGGGCCGCATCGGACGCGAGGTGGCTACCCGGGCGGCCGCGTTCGCCATGCGGGTGGTGGCGTTCGATCCCTTCCTGTCGGCCGACTACGCTCGCGACCGGGGCATCGAGGCGCTGCCGCTGGATGAGCTGCTGGCCCTGAGCGACTACGTCACCATTCACGTGCCCCTTTCGCAAGAGACGCGCAACTTGCTTTCGGCCGAGCGGCTGGGCAGGATGAAGAAGGGGGCGGTGCTGGTCAACTGCGCCCGGGGCGGGATCGTGGACGAGGCGGCTCTCTATGAGGCTCTCAAGTCAGGCCAGCTGGCAGCCGCCGGCCTGGACGTCTTCGCCAGCGAGCCCCCCGAGGGCTCGCCTCTGCTCGGTTTGAAGAACATTGTGGTCACTCCCCACCTGGCTGCCTCCACCCACGAGGCCCAGAATCGCGTGGCCATCGACGTGGCCGAGCAGATCGCCGAGGTGTTCCGGGGCAATCCGCCTCGCACGGCGGTCAATATCCCCTACCTGCGCCCGGAGGTGATGAGCGCCCTCCGGCCGTTCCTGCAGCTGGCCGAGCAGATGGGCAAGCTGGCCGCCTCCCTGGCCCAGGGACCGGTCCGCCGGGTGCGGTTGCAGTACCGGGGCGGCCTGGCCGACTCCGAGGTCAACTACCTGACCAAAGCTGCCCTGCGGGGGATTCTCTCGGTGTCGCACTGCGAGGTGGTCAACTTTGTCAACGCCATCCTGGTGGCCAACGAGCGCGGGATCGAGGTGGCGGAGACCACCAGCCGCACCAGCGCCACCTACAGCAACCTGATCGAGCTCGAGGTGGACTCGGAGAAGGGGACCCGGCGCCTGGCCGGGGCCGTCTTCGACGAGCAGGCGCGGGTGATCGAGCTCGATCACTACGGGATCAGCCTGGTGCCCGAGGGGATCAAGCTGATCACATGGCAAGACGACACTCCCGGAGTGGTGGGCAAGGTGGGCACTTTGCTCGGCGATGCTGATGTCAACATCGCCGAGATGCAGGTCGGCCGTAGCACCCGACGGGGCCGGGCGGTCATGGTGATGGCTCTGGACGAGCGGCCAGAGGACGGGGTCGTGGAGCGCATCCGAGCCCTGCAGGGGATCGAGGATGCCCGTCTGGTCGTGCTCTGAGCTTTGTCGGGCAGGAGTTTGGGGGGCAGGAAGAGTATCTGACGTGTTCCCAAGCAAAGAGAGGCGTTTATGGCAGAACTGAAGGCAAAACTTGATTATCAGCGGATCGCTGAGGCGATCAACGTGATTTTGACGGACATTTACGGCGAGTACGTCGCCATGGGCTCTCCCACCAAGCTCGGGGGCCTGCGTTTCCTGGACGTGGAGAGCTCCAAGACCTTCGCCTTCGAGAAGACCCGCGCGGTACCCGAGGAGGAGGGCAACTACCTGATCGTGTCTGCGCCGGTCAAGGACGACGCCGAGGTGCTCGAGGCGACCCTCAAGAAGGGCCCCCACGGCAAGGCGCTCAAGGAGTTTGCCGTCCGCTCGTCGAGCGACGCCGGCAAGGGCGGCAAGAAGTTCGTCGAGGTGGCGTATTTCTTGCCCACCGGCAGCTGGCTCAGCGACAAGACCGTGGCCGACTATGCCAAGAAGCACAGTCTCATCAACGGCAACGACGTGGTGACCTGGATCCTGCGCGATCAGGTGCTTCCTCTCGCGCGCGAGGTCATGGCCAACTTCGTCGCGGTGATTCGTAACGAGAAGTAAGCTTCCCAGACGGGGCCGGTCGAGTCAGCGCATGATATCGTGCTCGGGAAAGTCCGGGCGGAACCCGGCCGCAAGGTCGGGTCGTTCTTTCTTGACATAATCCCACAAGAGCTTCTGCAGCCGACGACGGGCCCGGTTGAGGCGCGAGCGCACCGTGCCCACGGGTGTCTCCAGGATGTCGGCGATCTCCTGGTACGAGAAACCCTCCACATCGCACAAGAGCAGGGGGGCTCGAAACTCGTCAGGCAGCATGTCGATGGCCGCCTTCACCTCTTCGGTCCAGTTGTGATCGAAGAAGGCCTTCTCGGGGTTGCCCTCCATCTGCAAGTCGGGGTCGTGCAGCTTGTCGTAGAGGTACCACTCCTCGGTATCGTCGAGTGAGTCCACCTGCTGCTTGGATCGGGCCTGCCAGCGATTGACGTGCAGGTTGTGCATGATGCGAAAGAGCCAGGCCTTGCAGTTGGTGCCTTCCTGATACTTGTCGAAGAAGCGCACCGCCCGCAGGTAGGTCTCTTGCAGCAGGTCCTCGGCATCGCGTTCTTGTCCGGTGAGGCGGCGTGCATAGCGAAAGAGCGCATCCATATGCACCAGGGCTTCTTTCTCGAAAGCGGCCGGGGAAACGGGCATAAATCCGCCGGCAGTTTTCCGATGAGAGGATGAATCCTGCTATCCTGCGACGGCGCGACCAGCTTGCTGACGAAATTCCCGCCGAGCTTCAGGTGAAGAAAGACTGACGCAGCTTCTCCACCAGGTGACGGACGGGCGCGGAGACCTGGGTGGCTTTGATCGGCTCGAAGGCGACCGGCTCGAGCCAGGCCTCCAGGGTCGCCCGCACCGAGGACGCCAGAGCGCGGGGATCGTAGCCCCCTTCCAGCAACCCGACCAGCCTGCCGCGCGTGCGGCCGCGCCGCGACCAGCGCTCGAGGCGGGCGGCCATCTGGCGGAATCCCTCGGTACTGACCGCCATTCCCCCGAGCGGGTCGCGCTGGTGGGCGTCATAGCCGGCTGACAGCAAGATCAGGTCGGGGTCGGTGCGCTCGAGCAAGGGATCGAGCAACTGCTCCATTGCCCACAGATACTCGGCATCCGCGCATCCGGCCGGCAGGGGCAGGTTGTAGATCGAGCCCTCGCCGGGCCCGTCGCCCCGCTCGGTGGGGTGGCCGGTGCCGGGGTAGAACGGGGACTGGTGGAACGACATGAAGACTGTGCCGGGGTGGCGGTAGAGGCAGTCTTGCGTGCCATTGCCGTGGTGCACGTCCCAGTCGAAGATGAGCACTCGCTCAACTCCAGCGTGGTGCGCCGCCAGCGCGATGTTGGAGTAGAGACAAAAGCCCATCGCCCGGTCGGGTGTGGCGTGGTGGCCAGGCGGGCGCAGCAACGCAAAGCCTCGATCGAGCTCCCCCACGGCCACCCGCCGGGCCAACTCGATGGCAGAGCCGGCGGCGCGCCGGGCGACCTCGGCCGAGGCGGGTGAGCAGAAAGTGTCCCCGTCCAGCCAGCCGCCGCCCCGAGCCGACACGGCTTCCAGGCGTTCGACCAGCGAAGGGGTGTGGAGCGCGGTCAGCTCCTCGTCGCTGGCCAGCCGGCTGGCGACCTTCTCGAGCGGGAGGGGAGAAGAGGCCAGCTCGGCCGCAATGGCCTTCAGTCGCCCGGGATTCTCCACATGGGCGCCCGTGTCGTGACGAAGAAAATCGTCCTCTTGCACCAGGCCGAATCGCATCTCGGGCCCTTTGCCGGGGGGCTGTCGCTCCCCTCTCAGGCGGCGTAGTTGGAGACCAGGCTGACCAGGAAGTCCTCGAAGTGTGGCTGTGCGGGCTCCGCCCGCACGGATCGGGCCTGCTTGAGCTCGGGACGCACGGCTTCGGGGCGGGTGGGCTCGGTTTTCGGGCCGGCTTCGCCCCGGGAGATCCGCTCGGCCACTTTGATGAGGAGTCTTTGTTTGATCATCGCACTGGGAAGAACCGTGGACGGACCGGGAAAGTTGTTTCGTTTTTGTTACGTGTTTTGGATCACAGCGTTAACATGGCAAGCTGGATTAAGGTGGTCGTGGAGGAGATGCAACAATGCACACACACGGAGTTCCACTTCCCTGGCGCGCATCGCCGCGACGCTGGAGGGTCTATCTGGCCGGCGCCCTGGTGGCTGCCGGCGGGGCGCTGACGCAGCTCCTTCTCGGCCTCTCCTGACGCAGCAAACCTACGTCGGAGTTTAACATAGCTGAGCCGGAGGCGGCCGCCTCCGGCTCACATTTTTCCGCCACCGCTGCTCAAAGCTGCCGCGCGACTGGCTCGCATAGACAAAAATTGCGCTCCCCAACGCAGTCCTTGAGCTTTCCGGCTGCGCCACGCCGGACTTTCAGCATCCTGCGCTCAACAGATTGTGCAGCAGGCTGATGCCGGTCTTGCATCAGCCTTCTAGGAGCCTGGCGCGGATGCGGTGAAGATTCTCCCCGGATGTTCTTCGTGATCCCGGTCGGCGATGTGAACCGCTCCGAGCGCACACCCTGGGTGAACCATGCCCTGATCATAGCCAACATCGCGGTTTTCGTCTGGATGTACCTGCTGGCCACCGACACCGAGGCGATCATCAAGCAGTATGCCTTCGTGCCCGCCCACCCCGAGGCCCTGACCTCCATCACCTCGATGTTCATGCACGGGGGGCCGGCCCACCTGATCGGCAACATGCTGTTTCTGTACATCTTCGGAGACAACGTGGAGGAGACGCTGGGTCATCTCGGGTACCTGGTCTTTTACGTGGTCGGTGGACTGTTTGCCGACTTCGTGCACGCTCACGTCATCTCCGAGTCCATGCGCTCGATTCCCACGCTGGGCGCCTCCGGGGCCATCTCGGCCGTCATGGGAGCCTATGTGCTCCTTTTCCCGCGGGCCTCAATCACTTACTGGGGGCTCTTCTTCGTCAAGACCTTCACCTTCAGCCTTTCGAGCTGGATCGCCGTGGGCTGGTGGTTCTTGATGCAACTTCTGTCGCACGATAGCACCGGGCTCACCGGGGTCGCCTACGGTGCCCACATCGGCGGATTCATCTTCGGGGCCAGCGCCGCCGGGCTGCTCTTGATCGCAGGGGTGATCAGCACCAACTGGGTCCACAGCGCCCGCGAGCGACGCTCCGAGCCGGTTTCCCACCAGGGCGAGGTGCTCGTCCCCTCGGCCACCCGAGGCGGCTACGTGCGATCGACCGGAGCCTGTCCGGCATGCGCCCGCCCGTTGCAGCCTCCGGTGGAGGACGAGCGCCCTCCCCTGGATCGCTGCCTGACCTGCGGCGGCATCTGGCTCGACCCCGGCGAAGCGGAGCAGGTCCTGAGCCTGCAACCCATGCCTGCCCACCTGGCGCGCCCACCGGCTCGCTTCGCCGATGCCGCCAGCATCCCCATCGGCAAGCGAGGCTGTCCACGCTGTCGCACGCCCCTCGACGTCACCGAGATCCTGGGCGTCTGGATGGAAGCCTGTCCCGGCTGCCGGGGCATCTGGGCCGACCGGTTCAAGCTCGGGGAACTCTCGCAACGCCTCCGATAAAGGAGCCGCCCTTCGGGCGTGGAAAGCCCACCAGGAGCGGGGAAGCGTGAGCAACCCCGTGGAGACTCGATGGACGACCACTCGGAGAGCCGATATCTTTCGATCTTGGAGGGGGTCATCGAGGAGTTGGGCCAGGTGGAGCGCGATTTTGCCTCGAGCAACAGCGGGATCCGAGCGATCACCGAGCTGATCGAGGAGATGTCGGGCGACACGGCTCGCTTCGCGCTCGATGACCCGGTGGTCCAGAAGGGCCACCGCGCGCTTCAACGCGTGGTGCAAAATCTGGAGGGGCAGCGGAACCGGCTCGGTCGAACCAGGCCGCCCGCCCTCTGGGAAGCCTTTCACGGTCTCTTGCTGCGGTCTTTGGACCTTCAGCATCAGGGCTACCTCGAGATGGCTCGCCTTTTCGAGGACCGCCAGCTGAGCCACTTGCGTGATGGTCAGCACCTGGTGCGGAAGGGGCTCGGGCTCTTGCAGGCCGGTCGGCGCAGGGAATCCTCCGCTTCGGTCGGCGGTTGAGCCCAGACCCAGGATACCGAATCCGGTAGGCCCCGGAACGGGAATCCGACCTCCTCGCCAGAGGTCAAGATAGGTGATGAGATGGCGGAAACTCTAAGGTTAGGCGGTCGCCTGACGCTGCAGGTTCACGACCTGGCAGCCGGAGGCGAGGCGGTGGGACGAGTCGACAACTTTGTCGTCTTCGTTCCCTATGGCACGCCCGGCGACGAGCTTGAAGTCGAGATCACCGAACTGCGCAAGAATTTCGCGCGGGCCCGCATCTCCAAGATCCTCAAGCCATCCATCCGCCGCGTCGAGCCGCCATGCAGCATCTACTTCCAGTGCGGTGGGTGCCAGTTGCAGCACATCGACTACGATTCGCAGCTGCACTTCAAGACCAAGACTGTCAAGGACTCTCTGCGCCACCTGGCCGGGCTCGGTGAGGTCAAGGTTCATCCCTGCAAGCGGATGGACGACCCCTGGTACTACCGCAACAAGGTGCAGGCGGTGGTCGCCGCCAAGCCCTTCCTCAAGGGCGAGTTGGAGAAGATGGCCAAGTTCCGCCCTTACATCGGGCTCTACGCGGCCGGCTCACACCGCGTCGTCAAGATGGACGAGTGCCTGATTCAAGACAAGGTGAACAACAAGGTGCTGCAGGCCACTCGCGAGATTCTCGAGCGGCTGCAATGGCCAGTCTATGATGAGCGCGATGGATCGGGCCTCATCCGCTACCTGGTGGCGCGCAGCTCGCGCAGCACGGGCGAGGCCATCCTGGTGGTGGTGGCGGCCCAGCCCCGTCTGCCCCAGGTGCAAGAGTTCCTCAATTTCCTCAAGCGGCGGGTTCCGAAGCTCAGAGGCGTGCTCCTCAACCTCAACCCCCACCAGACCAACGTCGTGCTCGGCAATCGCACCCAGTTGCTCTGGGGTCAAGACCATCTCGTCGAGGAGGTGCAGGGGCTCAAGTTCCATATCTCGCCCACCTCGTTCTTCCAGGTCAACACCCAGGGGTTGAGCGTGCTCTACGACGTGCTCGACGACTACGCCGACCTCAAGGGCCGCGAGTCGGTGCTCGACCTGTACTGCGGGGTGGGCTCGCTGGCCCTGTTCCTGGCCCGGAAAGCCCGCCGGGTGGTGGGAGTGGACGTCTCCCAGCCGGCCATCGAGGACGCGGTGGTCAACTCCGATCTCAACGAGGTGGTCAACGCCACCTTCCAGGCGGGGCCGGTGGAACGCCTCCTGCCCCAGATGTACCGTGACGGAATGCGCTTTCAGGTGGCCATCGTGGACCCGCCCCGAAAGGGTTGCGATATCGATACTTTGAAGACTCTGGCCAAGATGCGCATCCCCAAGCTGATTTACGTCTCGTGCAATCCTTCCACGCTGGCCCGCGACCTGGGCATCCTGGCCGACCTGGGCTACCGCACGCACGAAATCCAGCCGCTGGACATGTTTCCCCAGACCCATCACGTCGAATGCGTGGCCCGGCTCACCGAGGTGGGCCTGAAAGGCAAGTAAGCTCGTGGGGCTCCACCTCTCCGAGGCCAGCGAGCAGCTGGCCAAGAAAGCCGCGCAGCTCTCGCTCGACTGGCGCCACTACTACCTCAGCTGCGAGCACTACTTTGCCGCCGCCGTGGCCGTGGACGCCTCCTGCCGCAACTGGCTGGCCTCCAAGGGGCTCGACTCCGCCTCTCTGGAGAAGGAGATCCTGGAGCTGTTGCCCCTGGGCGACGACAAGGTCCCCAGTTGGAACGGCCAGCAGTCGCCCCGCCTGCGGCGCCTGCTGGGCAAGCCCGCTCAGGAGGTGGCCGAGAGCTGCCGGGCCATGCGCGTAGAGCCCAAGCACATTGTGGCCGCCATCCTGAGCGATCCCAAGTGCATCCCCTCGCGCATCCTGGTGGAGCGCGGGATCGACCTGCGCAAAGCGGGGGGCGAGCTGTTGGGTGGCGTGTTCCCTTCGGTCAGCTCGGGGGGCGGCAACGGTGAGCCCGGCGAGCGCGTCTCCTCCTCGGGCGAGGGCAAGAAGAAAGAGAAAAAGGAGAAGATGCTGGCCAAGTACTCGCGTGACCTGGTGGCCCGGGCGCGCGAGGGAAAGATCGACCCCGTGGTGGGGCGAAACGACGAGATCCGCCGCGTGCTCACCATCCTGGCCCGCAAGACCAAGTCCAACCCGGTGCTCACGGGCGAAGCCGGGGTGGGCAAGACGGCCGTTGTGCTGGGCCTGGCCCAGCGCATCGCCGAGGGCAAGGTGCCCGACCAGCTCAAGGACCGTCGCCTGCTCGAGCTCAACCTCACCGCCATGCTCGCGGGCGCCAAGCACCGGGGTGAGTTCGAGGAGCGCCTCCAGGGCGTGATGGAGGAGGTGCTCGAGGATCCGCGCATCGTGCTCTTCATCGACGAGCTCCACCAGCTGGTGGGAGCGGGCGACTCGCGGGGGGGCATGGATGCCTCCAACATCCTCAAGCCGGCCCTGGCGCGGGGCGACTTTCCGCTGATCGGGGCTACCACCACCGACGAGTACCGTAAGTCCATCGAGCTCGATCCGGCCCTGGAGCGGCGTTTCCAGCCGGTGCTCGTGGGCGAGCCCTCGGAAGAGGACGCCTTCACCATCCTCAAGGGCCTGAGCAAGAATTACGAGAGCCACCACGGGGTCAAGTTCCCCGAGGAGGCCCTGCTGGCGGCCGTCAAGCTGTCGGTGCGCTTCCTGCCCGACCGCAACCTGCCCGACAAGGCCATCGACCTGATCGACGAGTCGGCCGCCCGCATCAAGAATCGCTCGGGCGTGTTCGAGGGCCAGGCCGGGCAGGTCAAGTTCGAGGTCACCCCGGACGTGATTGCCGAGGTGGTCTCCGACTGGACCGGCATCCCCGTCAATCGCATGACGGCGGAGGAGTCCGAGCGCCTGCTGGAGATGGAGACGCTCTTGCAGCAGCGGGTGGTGGGCCAGGATCACGCCTGCCTGGCGGTGGCCCAGACCATCCGGGTGGTGCGCATGGGCCTGGTCTCGCCCACCCGCCCGGGGGGCGTGTTCTTCTTTCTGGGGCCAAGCGGCGTGGGCAAGACGGAGCTGGCCAAAGGGCTGGCCGAGTTCTTGTTCGGCAGCGAAAAAGAGATGGTGCGTTTTGACATGTCCGAGTTCCATGACAAGCACTCCATCTCGCGTCTGATCGGCTCGCCCCCGGGCTACGTGGGCCACGACGAGGAGGGACAGCTGACCGGGGCGGTGCGCACCAAGCCCTATTCGGTGGTGCTGCTCGACGAGGTGGAAAAGGCCCACCCCGAGGTCTTCGACCTGTTCTTGCAGGTCTTCGACGACGGCCGCCTGACCGATTCCAAGGGCCGCACCGTCAACTTCACCAACACCATCATCGTCATGACCTCCAATCTGGGCTCGCGCGACGCCGCCGCGGCCGGCGAGCGGGTGGGCGTGGCAGGCCAGCTCGAGAGCCTGCCGCCCTCTTACCAGAAGGCTCTGCGCGGCCACTTCCGGCCCGAGTTCCTCAACCGCATCGACGAGATCGTGCTCTTCCGGGCCCTGGAGAAGAGCGACCTGACCAGCATCGTGACCATGCAGCTCGAGTCCTTGAGAAAGCAGGCCCGCGCCCAGAGCGGGTTGGAGCTCTCCTACACCCCCGAGGCGGTGGAGTTCATCATCGAAAAGGGCTACCAGCCCGAGTTTGGAGCTCGCCCCATCGCTCGGGCCATCGACCACCACCTCAAGCGCCCGCTGGCCTCGGAGCTGCTGCGGCGCAAGTATCCTCCCTCCACCGAGCTGGAGGTGGTGCGCGACGGCGACGAGCTCTCGTTTGTGACCCGGAGCCGCGAGGAGATCGGGGGCACGCTCGGTGCGGATTAAGCTCGAAGTGCTCTCGGGTCCGCTCGACGGGCACGTCTTCCAGTTCAACCACTCGGTGGAGGTGGGGCGCGAGGCCAAGGTGCAGATCGCCACCGACAACTTCATCTCGCGTCGCCACGCCCTGATCGACCTGCAAGACCCGCACGTCTACCTCGAGGACCTGCGCTCCACCAACGGCACCTTCGTGGACGGCGAGCGCTTGAACGGACGCTGCGAGCTGGCTAACGGCAAGGTGTTCAAGTGCGGCCGCACCTGGCTCGAGATCAGCTGGTAACCTGCAGGGGCGGCGGCCCGATCGGCGAAGGGCCGGCGCCTATGTTGGCAAGATACGCACTTCTCCTGATGTTTACCGCTCTTCTGGCCCTGCCCGGCCTGTCCGACGACATCTCCGGACCGCTGCGCAAGACTCTCACCGAAGAGTCGTGGGGCTCGATCTACTATGTTCCCACCGAGCTGAAAGACTACGATTACTCCCGGAACGTCATGGATGGCACGCGGGTGGTCGAGAGCGCGCTGGGCAAAGTGGTCATCAAGGACGCCGGCATCGGGAGCTTCGAGATCACTTACCCCGACACTACCCTGACCGTGGACAGCAGCAAGGATGGCGTGCGGGTCAAGTTTCGCAACCAGACCTACGAGTTTCTCAAATCCGGCCACACCATGACCTTCAAGCTGCCTGACGACGAGATCCGCTACGCCCACACCGAGACCGAGTTCGTCATCAATGGCAAGAAGGGCACCACCAAGATCGTCGAGCGAGACGGCAACTACCACATGGAGAGCCCGGTGGGCGTGTTCTCCTACGTGCCCGACCCCGACGGCGGATTCAAGGTGCGCGGGGCCCCCGCCGTCAAGCACACCTACCTGATGCGCGGAGCCATCTTTCAGGATGCCGGCGTGGGCGTCTTGATCGACTTTCGCAAGTTCGATCCCGAGAGCCCCATCTTCCGCTTCATGGAGTGGATCCCGATTTTCGAGTATCGCTGAGCATATTGACAGAACGCCACCCGGGCCGTAAGATCGTGTCCTGTCCTGGCGGGGTAGCTCAGTGGCAGAGCAGGGGACTCATAAGCCCTTGGTCGGCAGTTCAAATCTGCCTCCCGCCACCACCCAAAAGGCCCGTTTGATGCGGGCTTTTTTTTGTCGGTTCAGAACCTCGGCTCGGGAATGGGGGACGAGAGAAGCTAGTTCCAGTCCTCGTCCAACTGGTACCAGTCCGCGTCCAGCGCAGTATAGCGCATCTCGTTTCCCTGGTCAGGTGGGGGAGTGCCGTAGCCCGGCGCGTAGATGAAAGAGCGCCGGCCCCAGCCGCCCAGGCTGAACTGCGCTTCCACCAGCTTTCGGTTGCGGTAGCGGGCGGTGATCCAGAGCACGCTCACCCGGCTCTTGCCCACCGCGGTGGCGATGCGCTCGAAGTCGCGCCGGGCGACCTGGTCGAAGGGGCGCGCCTTTCCCTGGAACAGACCGCAGGTCGACTCGTGGCTGCTCTGCATGAAGCGCCCGCCCGGGTATTCGAAACACTCGCACCAGTCCTGGTCGCGGAAGACGGTCACCTGCAGCGTCTCCAGCTCGCTCACCACGGCCCTGAGGCGGGCCGTCTGGGCCAGCGGGTGCTGGAAACGATAGTATTCCGCACCTCCCCAGGCCATGGCGACGACCAGCAGGACCAGCAGCCGGGGTCTCACTCGGAGGCTTTCTTCACCCGCACGCCGCCCACGATGACGGCATCGGCCTGCTCTTCCACCCCGCCGAGCTGCTCGGGGCGGGTCTGGGCCAGGATTTTGTATGCTTCGCCCTGATGGCGGGCCAGCGCGGTCAGATGCTTCTTGAGTACGGGGCGAGGGTCGCCGGGAGCGGCCAGGTCGCGCTGCAGCGCGTCCAGTACGGGCGGGGCCAGTTTGTCGTCGCGGTAGGCCCGAGCGGCCGCGTCCAGGGCCTGTACGATGGGTGCGGCCATGGTCTTGCCCGAGGCCTCGTCGAGCTGACCGACCAGCGTGGTGAGGGTGGCTGCCAGCCAGCCGGGGTCATGGGTGGCCGTGGCGGCCAGGCCATCCACCAGCACCTTGTTGAGGGCCTGTTGCTGTCGCGGCGTGGCCAGTTTCACTCCATGCAGGCTCTGGCAGGCCTTGAGCACGCCTGAGGCCGGCTCGGGACGGAGGTCGGCCTGCCGGCCCACCTCCTGCCAGCACAGTCGGCCGAGCGTCAGAGCGTCCACCGGGTCGCTGGTCAGGTAGCCAGCCGACTTCTGGGTCAGCTGGCCCAGCTTCTGGGGCACCGAGGGGCTGGCCGGGTCGGCCAGCTCGAAGATCTTGTAGATGGCTGATTTCACTTCGCCGGGATAGCCGGTGCGGTGGGCCGCGATGCCGGCGGCCAGGGCCATCTGAGGCTGCAGCGCACCGCTCGAGCTGTGGGCCAGGCGCTCGGCGGCCACCCGGGCGAATGCCGAGGCAGCGATGTCGCTGGAGCCGGTCTTGAGCACCGAGCGAGCGAAGGCCGCGGCATCGGTGAAGCTCTGCTCGGACAGGACCTTGAAGGCGGTCAGCAACAGGGGCCTCTGCTGGTCTTCCGGCAGGGCGGCGCAGGTGCTTTTGAGGATGGCCACCACATCCGGGTATCGATTCTTGAGCGTCTCGAGGGCCGTGAGCGCCACGTCGTTCTGGTCGACGGGGTTGGTCAGGTTGGCCTGCAGCCGATTGGCGACATAGGCCACCCGGTCGCCCCGGATGCCCGGCTTGAAGCCGGGCAGGGCATAGCGCAGGAAGATGTCGGCACCTTTGGACGGGTCTCGGTACTCCAGCGCGGCCAGATCGCGAGCCAGCGCCAGCCCGTCCTGCTCGTCGGGGGTCTGGGCCAGCTGTTGCCAGTGGTCCAGGCAGGCCGCCACCGCCTGCACGCGCACGGTCTTGTCGCCCACCTTCTGCAGCAGGCCATCCAGCCCGCAAACCAGCTCGACCAGGGGCCAGGCCGCTGCCAGGGCGGTCAGCACCGGCTTGGGCTCGGCTCCCGCCTTGACCAGCTCTTCGAGTCCGAGCGCCAGCGGGGCCGCGCGCTGATCCGATTGCATGGCCCCGAGCAGGGCAGCCAGCTTGTCGGCAGAGGCTACCTGGGCAGCCACCTGGAAGTGGGTCAGCTTGTCGTTCTTGGCCTGCAGCATGGCTCCTCGCGCCAGCTGTCCGCCGCTCAACCCCAGCTGCTGGCCCAGGGCCAGGAAACTGTTCAGGCGCGGATCACGCTCGCTCAACCCGGCGACCAGCTCGGTGGCCAGTTCCAGGGGGGGCTCGCTGGTCTTGGCCAGGAAGCCTTCCACGACCTGGCTGCGCTCGGCCTGTTGCTCGGCCCCGCGCAGGCAGAGCTGCACCAGCCGTCCCTTGCTCTGCGAATCGGGAGCCGCCGCCAGGAGCCGGTCCGTCCAGTCGCGCCATTCCTGGGGCAGGGGGGCCAGCAGGCTGGTTCTGTGAGTGGCGCAATCGTCCGGCCCTAGCCCCGAGGCGGCCGCAGCCGCGATGGCCAGCTCGCTCTTGCCGGAAGCGATGGCATCCAGACCTGGCTTGAGGGCGCCCGGGGGCAGCGAGGTCAAGAGCTGCGAGCCCAGCTCCTGGGCCAGCAGGCGCTGACCTGCCTGGCGGGGCCCGCTGCTCAGGGTCTCCAGCCGTCCGGCAAAGGTGGCCAGGGCGCGCGCCTCGCGTGGGCGCTCGGCGCTCAAGAGCTGCAGGCACTCGCCTCCTCCGCCGGCCTGGGCCAGCGTGGCCGCCAGAGGATCGAAGGCCAGCGCCTGCAGGGCGGCCTTTCCAGCCGGAGCCGAGGGGCTCTCCTTCTGGTCCGTGACACTGGCCTCCCAGACCGCCATGGCCAGGCCGGCCAGGGGGGCCACTTTGCCCGTGGCGAGCGCCGCCGACCGCTCTCCGATGGTGACCAGGGCGGCTCGCAGCATGGGCAGTTGCTTGTCTTCGGGGGCGGCGGCCACCATCTCCCTGGCCATTTGCACCGAGCTTTGCAGGGAGGGCTCCTGAGCCAGCATCTCCAGGCCTTGCTGACCGGCCTCGATGCGCTTTCGCTGGCGGTGAAACAGGTGGAACTGGTCGACCCGCGAGACGCTCTCGCGCGCAACGGTGGATGCGTCGATTCTCATACCCTGTCAGTTTAGCGGCAAGAGCTGAAAGAAAGACAAAAAGCCCCCGACCATGAGCGCAGCCGGAAAACCGTGTCACGGGTTTCCGGCTGCGCGACGCTCAACAGGTTGAGCGTGGTCCCATCACCTGGGGAGCGGTGCGATCAGCACTCCGAGTGGCCGCACGAGTAGCAACTCTGGCAGCCCTCGATGCTGAGGAAGGTGGTGTTCCCGCAGGAAGGGCACAGATCGGCCATCCCCTCGCTCTCGGGCGTGGCTTCCACCTGCTCTTTCACCTTCACCCGGTAAGCCGGGGTCGCGATGTCGAGCTCTTCGGCCGCGCCCAGATACTGCTCTTCCAGGGCCTGGGCCAGGGCGTCGGGCAGCGAGCGCACCCGGTCCTTGCCGAACCCCATCGAGCGCGGGCCGCCGATGCCGCGCAGCTGGTTGACGATCTCCGAGACCCGCTCGCGGGGCGAGAGGGGCGAGTTGACCCGCAGCACCAGCGAGCCGAGCCGTCCCAGGGCCTCGGCCATCGCCTTGATGTCCGAGCCGCCCTTGCCGATCTCGATGAACAGCTCGAAAGGCGAGCCATCGGCATCGTCGTTCATCGTGATGTGGGCGGTGCCCGAAGGGGTGGCCTTGCTCATGGTCACGCCGTAGCGCTTGTAGGGGCGCGGGCGCACCTTGGGCTGCTCGGCCAGCGGCACCGGCTTGGGAGCCGGGGCGGGCTCGGGGGCCTCCTCCTTCAGGCTCAGCACCTGCTCGTCGCGCGACTTGTCGCGGTAGATGGTGCCGCCCTTGCAGCCGAGCCGGTACATCAGCTCGTACAGCTTGCGAGTGTCCTCCACCGTGTAGTTGTTGGGCACGTTGCAGGTCTTGGAGATGGCCGAGTCGACCCAGCGCTGGGTGGCGGCCTGAACCCGAACGTGCTCTTCCGGGGTCAGCTCCATGGCGTTGACGAAGTAATCCGGCAAAGGCTGGCCGGGATTCTGGCGCTGCCACTCCTCGAGCACGGCCACCTTCTCCTCGTGCATGCCCAGCCGGCTCTTGCGGAAGTAGCTCCAGAAGTAGAAGGGCTCGATGCCGGTGGAGGTGCCTACCATGGTGCCGGTGGTGCCGGTGGGGGCCTGGGTGAGCAGGGTCACGTTGCGGACCCCCTTCTCCTTGATCGCCTGGCGCACGTCCTCGGGCATCCCCTGCATGAAGCCGCTCTGCAGGAACTTGTCGGCCTCGAACCACTTGAACGAGCCCTTCTCGGCGGCATAGTCGGCCGAGGCCAGGTAGGCCTCGCGGGCGATGAAGCGATAGAGCTCCTCGATGAACTCCTCCGACTCGGCCGAGCCGTAGCGGATGCCCAGGCGGATCAGCATCTCGGCCAGGCCGATGGTGCCCATGCCCACGCGTCGCTCTTGCTTTTGCTGCTGCTCGTTCTGCTCGAAGAAGTAGGGGGTGGCGTCGATCACGTTGTCCAGGAAGCGGGCCGCGTAGCGCACCGTCTTGCCCAGGTCCTCCCAGTTGACCTCGCCGTTCCTGGCGAACTTGGAGAGGTTGACGTGGCCCAGGTTGCACACCGCCCAGGCGGGGAGGGGCTGCTCGCCGCAGGGATTGGTGCAGATCAGGTCGCCCTGCGGGTAGTACCAGGAGTTGGACATCTTGTTGGCCCGGTCCACGAAGAAGATGCCCGGCTCGGCCGAGGCCCAGGCGCTCTCGATGATCTGGTTCCAGATCTCGCGGGCCTTGACGGTCTTGTGCGCCACCACCTGGCCGCCCAGGGCCTTCCAGGCCTGCAGGTTGCCGGTCCACTGGTCGGCGTAGCGCTTGTCGGAGGTGTCCGGGAAGACCAGAGTCCAGTCGGAGTCGTTCTCCACCGCCTGCATGAAGTCGTCGGTGATGCCCACCGAGATGTTGGCGTTGGTGATGTTGTCCTTCTCGCGCTTGGAGTTGATGAAGTCGAGCACGTCCGGGTGCCAGACGTTCAAGATCAGCATCAGCGCGCCGCGGCGCGAGCCACCCTGCTCGATCTTGCCGGTTACGAAGCTGTAGAGCGCGCCCCACGATACCGAGCCCGAGGAGCGGCCATTGACGCCCTTGACATAGGCATACTTGGGACGCAGCGTGGAGAGGTTGATGCCTACGCCGCCGCCGCGGCTCATGATCTCGGACATCTGGGCCAGCGTCTCGAAGATCCCGCCGCGCGAGTCCTGCGGGCTGGGGATGACGTAGCAGTTGTAGTAGGTCAGGTTCTGGTCGGTGCCGCAGCCGGTCAGGATGCGTCCACCCGGGACGAACTTCCAGCCGTCGAGCAGCCAGCGGAAGTTCTGGCTCCACTCGTCCTGCTTGTCGACCGTCTCGACGCTGGCGGCCCCGCGGGCCACCCGGTCCATCATCTCCTCGACCCGGGTCTCGAGCGGCTTGTCCACGTGCTCGACGGCGCGCTCCACCTGTGCTCCGTCGCGCAGCTCCACCTGCACGGTGGCGCCGTTCATGGAAACCACCTTGCCGATCTCGCGCTGGCCCGAGGCCGAGTCGACCAGCACCACCACCGTGTCGCCCACGGCCAGGGTACGCTTGCTGGCGTCCTTGAGGGCATAACGATCCAGGAAGATCTTCTCTCCCAGGGGGGACAGCTGATTGGACTCGGGGATCGACTCGAACTCCACCGTTTTGACGACTCCATTACCGCTTACAGTTGAAACAGCCACGACACACGCCTCTTTCTTTGAACTCGTCCTCGAGGGCTCATCCCGAGGCGGCGCGCGACGCCCGGAAGAACTTGAGGAAAATTTTTCAGTAAGGGCATGTTACCCGGATTGAGGAAAATTCCTCCTGCTCAACCACTAGATCTTGGGGTCGATTTTTTGATGACCCCAAGATGTTGTGTTCGAGCATGGCTGGCTGCCTCCTACGATCCCCAGCATCAGGCAGCGGTTTTTTCACGTTGCTGGGGATTGCATGTTGATGACGCCGGGCGAACAGGGGAGAAGATGGGGAGAAAGATGGGATAAACACGGACCGGAGCACGACCGCCGCGACGATCGGGAAAGGATTCCAGGCTCGGTGGCCGGAAAAATCGAGCGCCGTGCGAGAAGCTACCCACCGCCTGCTGCGGCTCGACTTAAAGCGCAACACCGCCCCCCTGCGCTGGTCCTCACTGATCAGCCTGGGCCTGCTCTTCCTACCGGCGGTACTCTTCGGTCTGGGCCTCGTGGCCGCATATCGGCAGGGTTTTGCGCTACCCTGGCAGTTCTACGCCCTGGCTCTGTGCGGCCTGGTGGCTACCCTGGGCGGCGTGGGCGACTGGTGGTTTCACAAAGTCTACGTCACCGTCGGCCCGCACGAGCACCAGAGCCATCTCTGGGCCCTGGGTGGGGGTAGCCTGGTCTTCGCCCTGATGGCCGCAGCCAGCCTCAGCTCCCGCCCGGGAGCCTACCTGGTGCCCATCCAGGTCGCCCTGCTGGCCACCGTCACCCTGATCTGCTATGACGAGTTCCAGTTCCACGCCAGGCGTTGTCGTCCGTTCGAGACCGCCCTGCACCGCATGCTGGTCTTCGGCAACGGGGCGGCGCTGCTGTGCTGGATGCACTGGCTCTTCGCATGAAGCGAGCCCGCCGGCTGCTTGCCGAGGCGGCCCGGCTGTATGACGACCCCGACCTTCCCCTGGAGCGAGCGGCCCGGACCACCCGTGACTTTGCCTCGGGGGCCGAGTGGATGCGCCTGGCGCTGGAGTGCTTGCGGGGCGAGCCACCCCAGGGCCGCGGGGCTTTCCAGGCGCTGGGCCTGCTCAAATATGGCGCCTGCGCACTGGCCTTCGCGGCTTGCTGGCGTCTGGCCCCGCTTCTCGCCCCGCTGGCTTTCTACGCCGTGGAGGCCCAGATGGTCTTTCTGTTCCCGCTGGTGCTGGACGGCCACCCGGCGCCCTGGCGAGAGAGCCTGCGACTGACCCGGCGGGCCGGGGGCACTCTCCAGGTCATGCGCACCGTGATCCGCCTGGCTTTTACCATGCTCCTGGGCGGGTTCGCCGATGGACGCTTCGTGCGCGCCTGGTGTCTGGGTTGTCTGGCTGTGGTGCTGTGGTATGAGGAGGTTCGCCGTGCTTGAGCTGGCCGCCCGGGGTCGCCTGACCCGGCGCGAGGTGGATCTGCCCCTGGGCGGGCCAGCTCGTCTGCTCTACGTGAGCGACCTGCACCTCACGCCCTGGCACGCCCACGTGGTCGACCAGGTGCTCGAGCAGGCCCGTCAGTGCCAGCCCGACCTGGTGGTGCTGGGGGGCGACCTGGCCGACCTCCCCTCGGGGCTGGCCGAGCTCGAGAGGCTCGTCGCACACCTGCCTGCTCCGGTGCTGGCTGTGCCCGGGAACCACGATCGCCACCTGGGGCTGGGGCGGGTACGCACGGCCCTGGAGCGGGCCGGCGGGACCTGGCTCGAGCAATCCTGCTCCTTCCGGGGCGTGACCCTGGACGGGGTCTGCCGCTCCGAGGTCGAGCCCGGTTCGATTCTCTGTGCCCACGAGCCGGACGTTTTCGAGGCTGCGGCCAGGGCGGGTTACGCCCTGGTGCTGGCCGGCCATCTGCACGGCAGCCAGTTCGTACTGGGTCAGAGAGCCGGCCTGCTCTACCCGGGAGCCTGGTTCTACCGCTGGAACGGAGACCGCTTCCAACGCGGACAATGCACCATGCTGGTCAGCCGGGGGGTGAACGATACCCTGCCCATTCGCTGGAACTGCCCGAGGGAGGTGCTGCTATGTCGCTTGCTACCCAGATCCTGATCTGGATCCTGTTCTTCGCCACCACCGTCTACGGCCACGCCGGCTTCAAGCAGGCCTTCCACTCGGGGGCCACCACTGTCTGGCAGTGCCTCTTCTCAGTGTGGGGGATCACGGCCACGCTGGCCTGGTGTGCCTCGGCCCTGCTCTGGATCGCTATCTTGTCTCGCAGCACGCTGATCGCCGCCCACACCTCTTCTGCTCTGAGCCAGGTCCTGGTGGCCGCCACCGCGATGCTCTGGTTTGGCGAGCGGGTCAGCACGGCCCAGGGGATCGGGGTGGTGCTGGTGGTGACCGGAGTCTACCTGGTGAACCGGTAGCGACCCTGGCATTAAAAAAATCCGCCCCCGCGGGGCGGATTTCGTTCGTTCAGGCCGGTCTGAGCTACTTCGTATAGGCCGGCAGGCTGTAGTACGGGCGGAAGAGCTTGAGCTCGAAGACCTGCTCGAAATTCCCCCTGCTCGACAGGAGGTCCTGGAGATGGAAATCCCGGCCCTGGCCGCGGCATTGGAAGCGGTAGATGGCGGGCTCGGCGGCGGCGAGCAACCCGGTCACTTCTTGCTTGGTGAGCTCCTGGCCCGGAATCTGGGCGCTGTAGCTGGCGTGGATCTGGGCCAGCACCTCCTGCATCACCTTGCGGGTGACGATCTTGTCAGGCTTCCAGCCGTCATTGGGCGTGATCTCGACCAGAGTGAGCCTTTCGATGGCCGATTGCGGCGTGAAGTGCCGTTCCTCGTCGTCGGGACCGATCCCATCCAGGTCGTAGAGCTCGGTGGCCAGCATCAAAGCGAATTCTGCCTGGGTGCACATGTCCTTCTTGAGCTTGCCGGGCTGGGCCCAGGATTGGGCGGTCAGCAGGGCCGCTATTGTCAGAATCATCACCAGGCGCTTCATTGCTTGCTTGACTCCTTTTCCATCTTTTGGCCGGATAAACGTTCAAGGCCATCGGAGAAAGATCCTGGTCGCCCCCCTGCAAACCTCAAACCCCAGACTTGAGGCGCGCTTCAGGAATTGGCGCGGCACCATGCCACAGAACGTCGTTCCGGCGCGTTCGTCCGATTGTGGGCGAGTCAATTAGCCGACGGGCTCTTCCACCCGATCGGCTTTGACCACCCGCAGGCGGTCGATGCGAAGACCGTCGAGGGCTTCTACGCGGAACTTATGCCCGTTCACGCGCACCTCGTCGCCCACCTCGGGCTTGCGCCCGAGCAGGCTGAAGACCACGCCGCCGATGGTGTCGTTGTGCTCGTCCTCGATCTCGGTGCCGATGAAGTCGGCCACGTCCTCGGTGAGGAGCAGGCCCGAGATGAGCACCGAGCCGTCCGGCTGGGGCACGATGTCAGCGGGCACGGAGGTCTCCGACTCCTGCTCTTCCACTTCGCCCACGATGCGCTCGAGCAGGTCGCCCAGGGTCACCATTCCCGCCGTCCCTCCGTACTCGTCCAGCACGATCAGCAATCGGGTCCGGTCGGTCTTCATCCTGGCCATCAACTTGGCTACCGGTTGGCTGCCGGGAACGCTGGCCACCGGGCGCATGTACTGCACTACGGGAGTGTCCAGCTTGTCGGCCGCCAGGGTGACCAGCTCGCGGATGACCACCACTCCCAGAATGTCGTCCAGGTCCTTGCCGTAGACCGGATAGCGATCGTGCACCTCGGTCTTGGCCAGCTCCAGGAGCTCTCGCATGGTGGCGTTGGCGTTGATGCAGGCCATCTCGGTGCGGGGCACCATGATCTGGGTGGCCACCAGGTCGAAGAACGAGAACACCTTGCCAATCATCTCGTTCTCCATCTGGTCGGCCTCGCCGGCTCGCTGGCGCTCCATCAGGATGTGGCGGATCTCCTCTTCCGAGTAGACCCCGTCCCCACCGTGGTGGCTC
This sequence comes from Candidatus Xenobia bacterium, assembly GCA_045863235.1. Taxonomy (GTDB): domain Bacteria; phylum Vulcanimicrobiota; class Xenobia; order Xenobiales; family QWHO01; genus QWHO01. The sequence continues at coordinate 62,741 of BTUM01000023.1, forward strand.
GAGGCTCGCAGGCCCAGCCGCCCGAGCACCACGTCGGTCATCCACGAGAGCAACTTGATGCACAGGGAGAAGGTCCGGAGGAAGATTTCGGTGGGCGCGGCCGTCAACAGGGCGGCCCGCTCGGCGTGCTGGATGGCCCACATCTTGGGGACCTGCTCGCCGATGACGATGTGCAGCGTGGTCACCAGGGCAAAGGTGATGGTCAGGCTGATGACGTGAGAGGCGGCCGTGGACCAGCTATCCAGGAAGCCAAGAAAGGGCTTGATCAGGCTGGCTACGGCCGGCTCGCCGATCCAGCCGAGGGCCAGGCTGGCCATCGTGATGCCTAGCTGAGCCGCGGCCACAAAGTCGTTGAGCTGATCCTGGCCGCGCTTGACGGCGCGCGATCCTCGCACGCCCTGGCGGACCATCTCGTCGACGCGGGTCTTGCGCAGGCCGACCAGGGCAAACTCGGTGGCCACGAAGAATCCATTGATGAGGACGAGCGCAGCCACAGCCACCAGTTTGATGGCGATGCTGGTGGCCGTTTCCCCCTCCCCGTGAGCGTGTGCCTGGGCCAGCAGAATGAAACTACTTAGCGGGTCGTCCATATTTCAGTGCCGCCCGCGACCTTCAGTGACGACCGAGACGGTCGACGAATCGTCGCGAGACGGCGCAAAGGATCCTCCTGACCTTCAAACAAATCTAGGCCTAGCATATTCGACCCCTTCCCGGGCTGTCAACCAGGATGCCAGGATTCCTTCCCCGAACCGCACCGACCATGCTGGCTACTCGCGCTGAGCTGCGCACCCTTTCACTGGACGACATCGAGCGCGCCGTCTCGATCTGGTCCGTCGCCTTCAATTACACGCCGGAGGATCGCGAGCTGCGCAAGCAGTTCGCCTACCTCCACCCCGAGTGGTTGCGAGGGGTGTTCCAGCAGCGCAAGCTCCTGGCCGTGCTGCGACTCTACCCCTTCCGAGCTTACCTGGCCGGCCGTGGGGTCGAGCTGGGCGGCATCGCGAGCGTGGCCACGGCTCCCGAGGCTCGCCGCCGAGGGCTGGCCGAGAGCCTGCTGCGGGGCGCTCTGGAGGAGATGCGCGAGCGGGGCATCCCCTGGAGCGGCCTGTGGCCCTTCTCGGCCCCCTTCTATGCCCGCTACGGCTACGCCACCTGCCATCACAACCACGTCTTGCGCCTGCAAACCCGCGATTTGCCGGCGGCTCGCAGCAGCATGATCAGTCTGGAGCGCTTGCCGCTCGAGGTCACCCCCTCGATGCACAGCGTCTACCGGGCCTGGGCGCCTCAGTACAACCTCAACCTCGATCGCCATCCCGACTTCTGGCGCATGGTACGCCTGCACAGCGGCAGCTTGCTGTTCGGAGCCCGGGGCAAGAGCGCTCTGGAGGGCTTTCTGCAACTGTCGTTGAGCAAGCAGTGTGTGCGCATCGAGGACTTCTGCTGGTCCACCCCCGAGGCGGCCCACTCGTTGCTCGAGCTGGTGCGCGGTTTCTCGGGCCAGGCCCAGGAGCTGATGTGGGAGGCGCCCACTCGCCAGGAAGCGCTCAGCCTGGACAGCATTCCAGGACCGGTCGAGATCGGCATTCGCCGCGGCATGATGGCCCGCATCGTGGACCTGCCCCAGGCGCTAATCTCTTTGCCGGTTCCCGAAGGCAGGGGGCGGCTCGAATTCGAGCTGAGCGACGAGACCGCTCCCTGGAATGCCGGGCGCTGGTGCTATGAGTGGGAGGGTGGCTCGGCCCTCTGCGAGCGAAGCGGCTCCTCTCGAATCGCCCGACTCCAGGTGCAGACCCTCACCCAGCTTCTGACCGGCTACACCACCCCGGCCATCGCTCGCGCCGGAGGGCACCTTGAAGGGCCCGAGCTGAAGGTCCCCTCGGAGTGGTGTCGGCCCATCCACGTGGCCGACTACTTCTGAGGGCGAACCACGCTGCTGGGGAAAGAAGAAGGCCGGACCGGAGGGTCCCGCCTTACCCGGGAGAGGTCGTGGACGGACACGTGCCGGGCAGTCAGCCCGACAACTTCTGCTTCTGCGACCGCCACAGCTGGCACAGAGCGTCGGCGGTCGATTCTTGCTGGAGCTCGAGCAGGCGCGTCTGCACCGCCAGCGCCACGTTCCAGTGCAGGGCCTGATTGCGCTGCCACTGCGGGTGCACTTCCCCCGGCTCGCGGTTTTTCCAGGTCAGGGATGCAACATTGGCGCTGTTGGGCAGACCGAGCATGAAGCTACCTCCTGAATGTTCTTCAATGGGCCCCGCGCGGGACCTCAAGCATGGTCCCGCGCGGGGGTCAGCGGACGAGCCAGCGCAGGCGCCCTGCGGGGCGCCAGGACAGCCGTTCGGCGGCCGCGCGAGGCGCAGCGAGGCCGAGGGCACGGGGGCCCGTGGGGGCCAAGGACAGCCGTTCGGCGGCTGCACGATTGGCAGCGAGGCCGAGGGCACGGGGGCGGAACTCCGCCACGATCAGCCTGCCGGCGGCTGATTCAGCGAGGCCGGCGGCACGGTGCGTCTGCCAGGTCAGACCATGGTCAGGGCGCTGGGGCTCGTGTCATGCAGGGGTGCTCCTCCAGACCGCGTCGCGTTTCTTGGCCGGAATGGACGCGCTCTCTCGGGGGTTGCCCGGCGAGCCGGGCGGTCGTTTGACCTTCCCCATCATAGCTGATGGGAAGGCAAAAATTGTTAAGCTCGCTTAAATGGAGTAAACCTTTTGTTTCCAGGCCTTGCCGGGATGTAAATTCTCCACCACTCAGGGGGCGAAGCGCTGGTCGATCTCGAGGTAGGTCGCAGGCTCGAACAAGATGGGCCAGTAAGAGCCGAGATACTCGCGATAAAGGTCGCGGGCGCGTTGCTCGACGCCCATGCGCTCAAAGTTGGCGGCCAGCATGCGCTGGGCCCGATAGGGCCAGGGATCGTGCTCGAGCAGCCACTCGAGCTGCTCGATCTGGGCCGCCGTCTGGCCGCTGCGTCCGAGCAGCGAGGCCAGCAAGTAGCGCGGCTCGGTCAGCTCCGGATGGCTCTGTACCAGGCTTCGGGTCAGCTCCAGGGCGGACTCGAGCCGCTCGCCCCCGGCCAGGATCTCGCCCGCCGCGTAGGCCGGATAAGGATCGTGCGGGAAGTGCTCGCCGTACGCCTTGCAGATGGCCAGGGCTTCATAGGGGTTTTGCAGCAGAACCGCCAGGCGCAATCGCTCCTGGTAGGCCACCCGGCTGCCAGGCATAAGACGCTGCAACTCGTCGAGCACCTGGCGGGCAGCCTGGTAGCGGCCCTGCAGGAGGTGCAGCGTGGCCAGGTTGTAGCGGGTCGCCTCCCACTCGGGGTCTTCCGCCAGGGCCGCCTGCCAGTGGCGCTCGGCCAGGGGCAGGTCGCCCTGCTGCAGGGCCAGGCTGCCCAGCTCCTGGAGAACGAACAAACGCAGCTCGGTCTGCTCGAGCAAGGGCTCGAGCAGAGCCCGGCGCGCCGTCAGGCTGTGGAACGGAGACTCGAGCAGGTAGGGCTGCAGGGCCGGCGCCATCAGCTCCCAGCCAGGAGCGGCCGGGCGGCTGCTGCGATAGCCCGAGGCCAGCCGGCCGACACCCTCCAGCTCGATCCGTCCGATGGCCGTGGGCAGGGGGTTGCGCACCCAGACCCGAGCGGTGCCGTCGGGGCCCACCCGAAGGGCGTGTCCGTCGGGGGGAACGCGAAAGCCAAGAGCGCGTCCGTCGGCGGTATCCACCACGGCTCCGTTGGGCAGCACCCCGAAGGTCAGGCTGGACTTGCCACCGGGCAGCAGGCCCGGGCCCCAGACGGCCAGGTCGGCATCGCGTCCGGTGGCCTCCAGGGTGCTCACCAGGTAGCGCCAGGCCAGCACCTGGCGGCGGGCCGACGGGGCGGTGCGAGCGCGGCGCAGCCAGAGCTCGGGATCGGGCTCGCGGGTGAACTCGCAGGCCGCCTGCAGGTCCTCCCCGCGAGCCAGGTAGGCGGCCTGCAGCAGGTTCTCCGAGCGCAGCTCCAAAAAGCGCAGCCGGGTCTGGATCGGATAGCGCACCAGACACCAGCCGGCCGGCTGATCGTAGCGGCCGGGGCTGGTTCCGGTGGCCAGGGCCAGGTTATAGCGGGCCACCGGAGCGGTGGGATCGACCAGCAAGGCCTGTCGATAGCGCACCGCCGCCTGCACCTGGCGGCCGGCCAGCAGCTCAAGGTTGCCCAGCCGGAAGGCGGCTTCGGCCGGATAGCTGGGGCTGCCCGACTGGTAGAGCTCCGCCGCCTCAGCCAGGCGCAGTTGCAGCTGGCGCACCAGGCCCAGGGCCATGACCTGCTCGGGGTTGTCGGCCGGGCTGAGCAAGCTTTCGGCCCGGCCCAGATCACCCTCCAGGGCTGCCCGTACCGCCTGCTCCACCGGGCTCGACTGGGCCAGGGCTGGCAGTGCCAGAGCCAGCCACAGCCAGAGAATCAAGCGGCCCCGGAGTGTCATCCGGGGCCGTGAGGGGCTGGCCTGGAAGGGCTCAGCGGTTGTTGTAGACCAGCTTGTAGCATCCGGTCGGCTCGCACTTGACGAAAATGCCGGGCCGCAAAGGCATAAGCGTGATGCGGTTGGTGTAGCCGAGGTCGACAGCGCTGACGCGGTAGGTCGCCCGCTGCTCGATCATGGCGATCTGGCCCTCGAGGCTGAGGGTGACGCGGTCGCGCAACCACGGGCTCTTGAAGTCGACACCCAGGAACGAGTCGGTGTCTTGCGGCATGCCGATGCCGTCGACACCGACCTGAGTGACGCCCACCTGGGGGCGGTTGTCGAACGGGGAAACCGTGCTGCCAGGGGTCATTCCGCCGGCGGCCCCGGGCTGGTAGCTTTCACGGCCGCGCCGCGCGCGGATCTGCTCGATCTTATCTCTGGGATCCTCTGCCAAGATCGCTTCGCCCCTTCCTTATGGCCCTGGCCCTTGCTCTTTTGTCGCTCAAGGTGTCCGGACCCACTCGTCCACTCAGACCTCGGGTATTATACCATGCCCAGGAGGCTTCGAGAAGATGGCTGAGAAGCCAACTCCATGGACGTTTGGTTCGCCCTGGGTTGGCTGCTGGCCTGCCTCTGGTGGGGCATGTGGTGGCGTATGCGCCTGGCTGTGAGGCGGGTAGCTCGCCTGGAGGACTTTCCCCCCCATCCCCGTCCGCCCGGACTCTCCATCGTGGTGGCCGCCTCCAACGAGGAGCGCACGGTGGAGGCGGCCCTGCACAGCTTGCTGGCTCTCGACTACCCCGCTTTGCAGGTCATCGTGGTCAACGACCGCTCCACCGACCGCACCGGCGAGTTGCTCGAACGCCTGGCCGCCAGGGACGGGCGGTTGACGGTGCACCACGTTCGGGTCCTGCCCCCGGGCTGGTTGGGCAAGACCCACGCCTTGCAGCAGGGCGCCGAGCTGGCCCGCCACGACTTGATCCTGTTCACCGACGCCGACGTGCACTTCTCGCCTGACAGCCTGCGTCGCGCCGTGGCGGCCATGCAGGCCAGGGAGCTCGACCATCTGGTGGTCACCCCCTGGATCGAGGCCCGCGGCCTGATCGAGCAGGTCTTCGTAAGCTACTTCAACGTCATGTTCCAGGTGCGCTTCGAGCCCGATCAGGCCCAGAACCCCCGGCACAAGGCCTTCGTGGGGGTGGGCGCCTTCAACCTGGTGCGCAAACAGGCTTACGAGCGGGTAGGCGGGCATAAGTGCGTCTCCCTGGACGTGACCGACGACGTCAGCCTGGGCCGGGCCCTCAAGCGGGCCGGTTTTCGCCAGGCCGTCCTCTACGGCTGCGGGCTGGTGCGGGTGCGCTGGGTGGAGGGCCTGGGCGGCATCATTCTGGGCCTCGAGAAGAACGCTTACGCCGGGGTCGATTTCGACCTGCCCAAGACGGTGGCGGCCAGCCTGGTCCTGCTGGGGCTGGCCAGTGGACCAGCCTTGCTCTGGTTCACGCCGGGCGGCCTGCTGGCCTGGTTGGGCATGGTGGCCGTCGGCACCCTGAGCGGCCCGGGCATGGGCCTGTCGCGCTGGTGCGGCCCGCTCTACCCGCTGGCCGGCCCCCTCTTCGTCTTCGTGGTGGCTCGTTCGGCTTATCTGATCGAGCGCCGGGGCGGGGTCACCTGGCGGGGTACCTTCTACCCGCTCGACGAACTGCGCGCATTCGTGCGACAGCGCCCAAAATGAGAAGGGGCGCCTTTCGGCGCCCCGCTCAGGGCTGTTTGGCCGAGGTATCGCTCAGCTTGCTCTGGGCTCGCAGCAGCTCGCCCTGGATCATCGGGTCGGCCGGGTCGACCTCGGCCGCCTTCTGGTAAGCATTGACGGCCTGGTCGAGCATGCGCTTGTCGCCCTTGATGTCAAACATGCGCTCGTAGGTGTTGCCCAGGTAGTGCCACACCTCTTTGTCGCCCGGATCCAGGGTGGCCACCTGAGCCAGTTGCTCGGCCGCCTTCTCCAGGTTGGCCTGGCGGTAGTAGAGCGCTCCCAGGTACTTGCGCGCGTCCTTGTGCTTGCGGTCGAGCTTGAGCACCTGGATGTAGAGCGTCTCGGCGGTGACCAGGTCGCCGTCCATGAAGAGCTTCTCGGCCTGACGGAAGATGGCCTCGGCGTCGGCCTTGTCCTTGTCCGAGCCGGGTGTGGTGCCCGGAGGAGCGATCCTCTCCCCCTGGATCAACTCGTCGTACTTGGCCAGGAGCTTCTTGGCGTTGACGTGCTCGGGCTCGAGCCGCAGGCACTCCTTGACGTTCTTGGCTCCGTCCTGGTCACGGCCCAGCGCGAAATCGATGGTGGCCATGCGGAAGTAGCACTCGGCCACCCGGTAGCCGCCCGCGATCACCTTCTTGTACATCTCGTAGGCTTCGTCGGCCTTCTGCATGTCGTGGTAGATGGAGGCTCGCAGGAACCAGGCCGGCCAGTGGGTCTGGTTGGACAGCAGGATGTTCTCGCACAGGTCCAGGGCGTTGGGCAGGTTGCCCGCCTTGGCGAACATCTCGGCCAGCTCGTAGCGATACATGTCCGGCCGGCGCACGATCATGGCGGCCATATCGGCCACGATGGCGAAGCGGATCGAGTCGTCGAAGTGGCTGTTCTCCACACCCCAGCGAATGCGGGCCTCGCAGCGCTCGAAGAAGGTCTGATCGAGCAAGCCAGCATGGCGGCCCAGGATGGACTTCCAGTCGGCCTGCTCGGAGCGGAACAGCTCCTTGAGCATCATCACCTGGGCCGTTTCATCGGCGGCCCGGGCTGGTACAAGCAAGCTTCCGAGCAGCAGCCCCAGCACGAGCAGGCTCGCAAGCGGTTTTTTCAAGTCAAACATTTGGCGAATGTTCAACTTGCCCCCCCCAGACCCTTTTATTCTTGAACCAGGAACTTGAGTTCCCGTTCGATCTGCTGGCGGCGAGCCGATTTCTCGGCTTCCGTCCCGGGGCCGGCGTCGACGCCTTTCAAGGCCAGCTCGCGTAACTCGTCCACGGTCAACGATTCCACCAGCGAGCGGCTGGCTTTCTCGAAGCCCGAGTCGATGGTTGCGGCCAGCTCGCGCTTGTTCTCCTCGCTGGTGAAGCCGTGGGTCACTCCATACTGCTGCATCTTCTGGATATCGTTGAGCGAGAAGCCAAACTGCTTGCTGACCAGGGCCACCTCGCCCGAGAGGGTGATGCCCGAGATGGATGGGTCGTCGGTGTTGATCAGGGTGGGGATGCCGGCGTCGTAGTAGCGCTTGAGCGGGTGGCTCTCGAGATTCTCGATGGACTGGGTCTGCACGTTGGAGGTGGGGCAGAGCTCGAAGGGCGTCTGGGTCTGGACCGCCAGTTGCTCCACGGCCGGGTCCTGGTAGGTGCGCACGCCGTGGCCGATGCGGTCGGCTCCCAGCTTCTCGATGGAGACGCGCACGTTGTCGGCCGGTCCGGCCTCGCCCGAGTGCACGGTGATCTTCAGGCCCGCTTTCTTGGCGTCCTGGAAGATCTGGGCGAACGGGCCGGGCGGGAAGTTGTACTCATCGTTGGCCAGATCCAGGGCCACGATGCCCTTGTCCTGGTGACGGGCGGCCAGGTCGGCTACCTCGCGAGCCCGCTCGTGGGAGTCCCAGCGCTCCACGATCAGCGTCAGGCTGACCTTGGTGTCGAAGTCGTCGGCGGCCCGCTGCACGCCCTCAAAGACGCCCTTGACCACGTCCTCCAGGTCCAGGTTGTGGGCCTTGGCCATGTACTGAGGGGAGTAGCGCAACTCGAGGTACTTGACGTTGTCCTTGTTGGCATCTCCGATGGCGCCATAAGTCAGGTCGGCGATGACCTCGCGGTCCTTGAACACCGGCCCGATGGGCTCGAACTTCTTCAAGAAGTCGAGCAGCGTCTTGTCGGTGGGGGTGATCTGGATGTGGGGCCGCAGCTCCTCCACTGTGTAGGCCGGCAGCGGCAAGCCGTGCTTCTTGGCCACGGAGATCAGCACCTCGGGCTCGATGGAGCCCTCCAGGTGGCGGTGCAGGTCAACTTTCGGGATCTCATGCGAGAGCCGGGCCAGGCGCTCTTCGTCCAACTCGGATAAAGGAGCGGCTCGGACCGCTCCCAGGGCTTCGTCCAGAATGCCGAAGAGGTCTTTGCCGTGCCGGGCCGCCAGCTGGCCCAGGGTCACTCGGGTCAACTCCTGGGGCCGCTCCCCCACGGCGATTCGGTCGCCTTCCTCGGCCTGCGAGGCTCCTGCGGAGGCCTGGGGCCGGATGGACGGACTCGAAGTCAGGGGCTGAATCTGCATGAAACCCTCCTCGATGGACCCTTTTCGGGCTCTCCCGGCCAGGATATCCCGAGGCGCTGAAAAAAGCCCCAAAGCCGTGAGAGAGCCTGACGCCCCTGTCGACGCCCTGAGGTTCGAGCGCCTGCCCCTGCCTCAGGTGGTCAACGCTGTCTCGCCCACCCTCTCATGCGTGGCCCAGGTGCGGGCGCTGGGCCAGGTGCGGCTGACCTATCTCGACGGCGGGGTGGTGGAGCTGGAGAGCCCCCGCAGCGAGCGATTGCATCGGCTGGACTTCTCGCCCGATGGTCGCTACCTGCTGGCCAACCGTTGTCAGGCCTGGCACATCGAGAGCCGCGACTTCGTCGAGTTCCCCGAGACCGGCCACTCTTCGAGCTCGCACGCCTTTCTCTTTGGAGACCGTCTGGCCGTGGCCCAGAGCTCCGGGCTGGTGGAGCTTTTCGACCTCTGTACCGGCGAGCGGCTCGACCCGCTCCGACCCGATTCCGCGCCCACGGGCTCCAGGGTGTATTTGACGGTGGCCTCCTCGAGCGATCTGAGCCGCCTGGTGGTCACCCGGGAGCGGAGCGTGCACCTCTACGACGCCGACTCCGACCGTTGGGAGGCTTCCTGGGAGGTGGAGGTGCCTCTGCTGGGAGCCAGCTTCTCGCCGGGGGGGCGCTGGCTGGGCCTGCTCTCCATCCAGACCGGCATCATCAAAAGGGGCGCAGACCTGGTCAAGACCGGAGCGCCGGCTCGGCTTTTGTTTTGGGACCGCGTCACCCGACGCATCACGGCCACGGCCGAGTGCGAGCGCCAGTATGCCTTTTCTCCCCGCCATCCTCTGCTGGTGACGGGAGGCCAGGATGGCCTGGTCGAGGTGCGTACGCTGGACTGGTCACTCCTGCGCGAGGGCCAGGCCACCCTGCAGGTCCTGGCTCGCATCGAAGAGGCGGGGGCGGTGCAGAAGCTGGAGTTTGTTCAGCGAGGTCATTTCCTGGCCGTCACCACGGCCGCCGGGGTGGGAATCTGGAAGGTGATCACGGGGGAGACCACCCGCTAGGAGCGCAGCAGCCCCTTGACACGGTTTTCCGGCGACACGACGGACTTCTTGCCGGGGGGATTCGCAGTTGCAGTTTTTTGCAACTATTGGTCCCGGCAGGACTCGTCGGGCCACCCACGTATCCAGAGCAGACCAGAGCGAGAGCCTGACAACGGTGATCGTTCTAATTTCCAGAGTTCATTGATTTTCAATGTTCTGGGGGACATTTACGGAGGGCACATGAATTCTTGGAGCCCGCGCTGGGCCAGCTGGCTGCGACGCGGCGTGCTGGGTCTGGCCGTAGGGTTGGCGGTGACCGCCGCTGGCCCGATGGTTCAGGCCTCAGACCACGACGACGGCGAGACCAATGTCAAGGCGCGCAATCGTAATATCACCGATGTCTACGCGTTTCGCGAAGACTGGCAGACCGGCAACGCCGCCAATTCCGGGGACGTGGTCATCGTGATGAACACCAACCCCCGCTCCCTGGGCCGCCAGCAGTATTTCTTCGACCCGCAGGCGCGTTACAACATCTTCATCACCCAGGTGGCCGACGAGACGGCCCGCCCGGTGGGCGTACCCAGTTCAGCCTATCGGTTCCGCTTCGGCGCTCCCAATGCCAGCGGCCAGCAGGCCATCACGATGACCCACGACGACTTTAACGCGGCCGGTCAGATCATCGCCACGACCGACGTGCCAGCCGGCGTGACCACGGCTGCCGTGCCGGGACTGGGCAACCCCAATCCGGACCCCGTCGTCAACCCTGTGACGGTGGAAGGAAGCACCCTGTCGGTGTTCGCCGGTCTGCGCGAAGACCCGTTCTTCTTCGATGTCGAGCAGTACTTCCGGGTGCGCGCCGCCATTCTGGGTCTCGGACCGGCGCCCACCGGCCCGGGCCTTCTGCCCACCGGCTTCCGTGACCCCAACAACGCCATCGATTTTGCCAAAGGCTACAACGTCAACGCCATCGTGGTGCGCATCCCCATCGCCCAGCTCAACGAGGGCAATGCGGCCATCACCACGTTTGATGTTTGGGAAACGATCGAGGTGGCACCATGAAAATGACCTTCACTACCCTTCTCGTCAGCGCCCTGGCTACGGCTTCCGTGCTGGTCAGCGGTTGTTCGGCCGGCAGCGGAGACACCAACGCGCTGCGTCCCGGTGGAGCCATCGCCCAGCCGATCATTCCCCCGGGCAACTTCACTCAGGTGGAGCGCCTGGGACGGCCGGCCATCAACGAGGGCCTGATCATCACCAACGACTTCCTGAATGCCTTCAATAGCATCCAGCCCAACGCGGACCTCTCCGAGGCGGCCGCCCCTGTGGTGGCCGAGGCTGCCAACACCCTGGCGGCGGTCCGCCAGGTGGGCATCAACTTCGGGTTCACTCCCCCCACGGTCGCCCAGGTGGCCACCGGCTTCTTGCCCGACGTGATGCGCATCGACACCACGAACAACTTCACCCCTGCGCAGTCTGCCTACAACGGCGACTTCGTCCTGGTGAACGGCGACTCGCCCATGCTGACGGGAGGGCGCAAGCTGACCGACGACGTGATCGACATCACGCTGTCTTACCTGATTGCGTTTGACACCTCCGGCGCCACAGTGGGAGACAGCGTGCCCTACACGCGTCCGGCGGCTGGCCCCGGCTCGACCAACCCGGCCATCGGCCACCAGCCGCTGTCGCCGACCTTCCCCTACCTGGCCCCGGCCAACTAATGTGCTCGCACTTTGGTTTTGCACACTAGCACAATCTGACGAACGCGCCGGAACTGCGTTCCAGCGCGCTGTAAAGTGCAAGACCAAAGGCCTTGCACTTTAGGACCGGGAAGGGTCAAAAGCCCGCTCGCAAGAGCGGGCTTTTTTGTTGGGGTGAAGAAACGCTCGAGCATGGCCAAGAATGTACTGGGAACCGACCTCGAGACCTGCTGCACGAATCCCATGACCGGCTTCTTCCGCGACGGCTGCTGCCACACCGGCCCGGACGACCTGGGGCTGCACCTGGTGTGCGCCCGCATGACGGCCGAGTTCCTGCGCTTCTCGGTGGAGCGCGGCAATGACCTGGTGACGCCCATCCCCGAGTATGGCTTCCCCGGTCTCAAGCCTGGCGATTGCTGGTGTCTCTGTGTCTTACGCTGGAAAGAGGCCCTGGAAGCCGGGATGGCCCCGCCGGTCAACTTGAAGGCCACGCACATCTGGGCTCTCGAGCACGTCACGCTCAAGGACCTGCAGGCTCACGCCGAGGTCTGAGCTCCCGCGCCACTCAGGGTGCTTCGGCGGGTTGCCCCATCCCCGGCGGCGGAGTCACGGGAGGAGGCGCCCCGACCGTGGTGGCCCCGGTGACCTCGCCAGGCCCGAAAGCCTGAATCGAGTCCATGGCGGTCTCGAGCTGGCCCACGTCGGCCGGCCCCTGCCAGGCCTTGCGGTGCTGCCCGTCGAACAGGATGTAGCATTGCACGTCGCTGCCCCCGAGCTGCTGCACACCGACCCGGGCCCCCGGATCGGCCAGCACCAGGTCGGCCGCCGGACTTTGCTCGGCCACCCAGGCGGCGGCCGCCGTGCGTTCGGCATAGACGATGACGTTCCAGACCGGAACACCGCGCTCAGCAGCCAGGCGAGCGGCCTCGCGGTCCACTGTGCCCACCCGCGCCAGACAGGGCTGGCAGCCCAGCGAGGTCAGCGTGACCAGCACCGGTCCAGGTTGGTCGGAAAGGCTTCGCTCCTCGCCGGAAACCACGTCTTGCAGGGTGAAATCCACCGAATCGATCCCGGGCGTAAACGAAACCTTCGGGCTGCTCGAGGGGCGGGAGTTGTAGTAGAGCATGCCGCTTAACGCGCACACCACCAGGATGAAGATGAAGTCGAGGCTGCGTCTCATGGCGAGGGCTCCGGGGCGGGCTCGGGAACGGGAGGAGTCACAGGTGCCACCTCTTGCTCGAGTCGGTGGGGATCCATCGTAATCAGGCGCACCCCCCAGCGCCAGGTCAGATAGGCCCAGGCCCAGCGGATGAAGACCTGCACGCGGTTCTGAAAGTCGACGATGTACATCAGGTGGATGAAGAGCCAGGCGCACCAGGCCGGAAAGCCCTTCATGGTGATGCCGTGGGTCTCGGCGATGGCGGACGTGCGTCCGATGGTCGCCATGCTGCCCTTGTCGAAGTAGCGAAAGCTCTGCAGCGGCTGCCCGCGCATCAATCGCAACAGGTTCTTACCCGCCAGGGTGCCTTGTTGCATGGCCACCGGGGCAACGCCGGGAAGAGGTTTGCCTTTCTCGTCCAGGTGGGCCATGTCGCCGATGGCAAAGACATTCTGGTGACCCTTCAGGCGCAGGTCTGGCTCGATCATCACGCGTCCCGCTCGATCTTGCTCGACGCCCAGTTTCTCCGCCATGTCCGAGCCCCCCACTCCGGCCGCCCAGAGGATGTTGGCGGCCTCGATGGTGCGCTTGTCGGTGGTCACCTTACCCTGCTCGATCTTTTGAACGCGCTCGGAGAAAAGCACCTCCACGCCCATGCTCTTGAGGCGCTGGCAGGCATAGTCGGAAAGCTTGGCGGGGTAGGCACCCAGCAGGCGATCGCTCCCCTCGATCAGGATCACCCGGGCTGTCTCGGGCCGGATGTTCTTGAAGTCCCAGCGCAGCACGTAGCGACGAAGCTCGGCAAAGGCTCCGGCCAACTCCACCCCGGTGGGCCCACCGCCCACCACGACGAGGGTGGTCAGGCGCTCGATCTCCTTCAGGTCGGTGGAGCGCTCGGCTCGCTCGAAGCTGTAGAGCACCCGATTACGGATGGTGAGGGCGTCCTGAAGGCTCTTCAGACCGGGAGCGTGCTCGGCCCACTCGTCATGGCCGAAGTAGGAGGTTCGCCCCCCCATGGCCAGGATCAGGTAGTCGTAGGGCAACTCCATCTTGCCCTCGTCGAGGATGACGCGCTGGCTGGCGTAGTCGAATGAAGTCACTTCCCCCATCAAGACCTGAAGGTTCTTCTGTTTCCAGGTGACCGCTCGCACGGCGCTGGAGATCTCGGAGGGGTTGAGGCCAGCGGTGGCGACCTGATAGAGCAAAGGCTGAAAGAGGTGGTGGTTCTGCCGGTCCACCATCGTGATGGTGACATCCTTGGCACCCTTCAACGCCCGGGCCGCCGCCAGTCCCCCGAACCCTGCTCCCACGATGACGACTCTCTTACTCATGCTGGCTCAGTCTTATCCGCCTGAGCCGCCCCCCCTGCTAAACTTCGTCGCCTTGACCGTGCCACGTGACGTGCGGTGAGAAACTTGTTTCGAACCGCTTCCAAAGTGTTGTGGCACGGGCGATGCGACGAAGTTCAACCTGTTGAGAATTCATCGCACAGTCAATGCGAGGGAGTGGTGTCGGAGGCAATGGAGGCGGCCGGGTTGAGCGCAGGATGATGCAAAGAGCCCTCTTCGAGGACTTTTGCATCGCTCTGCTAGGCAACCCGATTGCTGAGTACCTCTCCGGAGGAGAAGTCGAAGGCGATCTCCTGGGCCCGGCTGCGGAAAACGGTGCGCAAGATGACCACGCTGGCTCGCCGATCCAGCACCAGCTGCTGGCCGAGTTGCTCGGGATGACCGAGGACGTAGCGCCGAGGGGCGTCCTGGTCGGTGCTGCAGTCGTCCGACAGGCGCCAGCCGTCGCGCAGAAGCTGCTTGGGCTGAGCCAGGTAGCGGCGCATCCGCAGAGAGCGCACGTCGGGCAACATGCCCAGCAGGCCGGCTCTCCTCAGTTGCTGCAACAGTTCCGGGCTCACTTGCGACTTCATCTCGACCTCCCGAGCGTTCTTTCACCCTCAGGATAGACCCTCGAGGTTCAAACTTTTTTGGGAAAGGCCCCCTGGAAGATTGCCATCTCGTTAACACTGTGTGAACGACTTGAGCGTCCCAGGAGTTCCCTCTCGCTCTGCGAACCCACGCCCATGCGACGAACCCTCGTTCTCTGGCTCTTGCTGGCCCTCTGCTCGGCCGCTCAAGAGCGCCCCGTCAAGATCACCTTGTTGCAGCTCAACGACGTCTACACCATCGCTCCCGTCGACAAGGGCGGGGTGAACGGCGGCTTTGACAGGGTCGAAACGCTGCGCCAGCGGGCCTTCAAGGAGAACCCCAACAGCATCTTCGTGATGGGAGGCGACACGCTCTCCCCTTCGGTGGCCTCCAACCTGTTCAAGGGCGCTCAGATGATCGAGGGCTGGAACGCCGTCCATCTGGACGTGGCCGTGCTCGGCAATCACGAGTTCGACTTCGGAGACGAGGTCTTGCTCGAGCGCATGAAGGAATCCCGCTTCGTCTGGCTCGCTTCCAATGTGCGCAACCGAAAGACCGGTCAGATTTTCGGCGGCATGCCGGCCACCCTGGTCCGCGAGCTCGGGGGAGTCAAGGTCGGCTTCTTCGGACTTCTGACGCCGGAGACCATACAGACCTCCCGGGCCGGACCGGACGTGGAGATCACCGACCCGGTGGCCTGTGCCCGGGCCATGGTGGCCGAATTGCGCGGTCAGGGCTGCCAGGTGGTGGTGGCCATGACCCATCTCAACCTGGCCGAGGACCTGGAGGTGGCTGCGAAGGTCGAGGGGATCGACGTGATCTGCGGCGGCCACGAGCACACCCTGCTCGGCGGCATGGTGGGGCGCACCCCCATCTTCAAGTGGGGCTCGGACGCCCGCATGCTCGGCAAGATCGACCTCACCGTGCAGGGGGGCGGGGTCAAGCACATCGACTGGATCGGCCTGCCGGTCAACAAGGACGTTCCCGGCGACCCGGTCGTGTCGGCCATGATCAAGCGCTATGAGGATAAGCTCAACCAGGCCCTGGGTCAGCCCATCGGCACCACCGAGCTCGAGCTCAACGCCCTGCAGATCGACAACCGCAACATGGAGACCAACCTGGGCGACTTCATCGCCGACTCTTATCGTCGCGCGCTCAACGCCGATGTGGCCTTCCTCAACGGCGGCTCGATTCGCTCCAACCAGATGCTGCCGGCTGGGACCTTGACCCGGCGCGACATCATGACCGTCCTTCCTTTCGAGAATCCGGTCGTCAAGGTCGAAATCCCCGGACGCGTGCTACGCCAGGCCATGGAGCACGGTCTCTCGTTGGTGGGATCGGTGCCCGAGGCTGGTCAGTTTCCCCAGGTCTCGGGCATGGTGATCAAGTATGACGCCCGCAAGCCGCCGGGCTCGCGCATCGTGGAATTCCTGGTGGGGGGCGAGCCACTGCGCGACGATATGCCCTACACGATGGCCTCCAACACCTTCGTGCTGGCCGGCGGAGACGGCTACACCATGCTCGAGGGCCTGAAGTTCCTGGTCACCGCCGAGGCGGGTCCGGTCGAGCCGGCCACCGTCATTCGGGCCATCGAGGCGGCCAAGACCATCGCGCCCCGGGTGGAAGGCCGCATCCTTCGGCTGGATGGAGGGAGGTGACAGGCCATGACGATCCGATTGACCTCGCTGAGCTCCTGCGCGGGTTGAGCCTCCAAGATCCGGCCTGAGGATCTGGAGCAGGTTCTGCCCCATCTGGACTTGAGACCCGACCCTCGCATTCTGGTCGGGAGAGATTTCGCCGACGACGCCGTGGTGGTCCGGGCCGGCAGCGACACGCTGTTGGTGCAGACGCTCGACTTCTTCACGCCCGTCGTGGACGACCCTTACCACTATGGCAAGATCGCGGCCGCCAACTCGCTGTCGGACGTCTACGCCATGGGGGGGCGACCGCTCACGGCCATGAACATCGTCTGCTTTCCCACCCGCAAGCTGGGCACCGAGGTGCTCAACGACATCCTGCGCGGGGGGCTGGAGAAGGTGCAGGAAGCCGGTGCGATGCTGGCAGGCGGCCATACGGTGGAGGATGCCGAGCCCAAGTTCGGCCTTTCGGTCACCGGCCTGGTGCAAGAGGACGAGCTGGTGACCAAGGGAGGACTGACTCCGGGGCAGGTGCTGATCCTGACCAAACCGGTCGGAGTGGGCGTCTTGACCACCGCCCTCAAGCGGGGCGAGCTGAGCGACGAGCTGCTGGAGATCGCCGTGGCCAGCATGGAGCTTCTGAACGCAGCGGCCCGAGACGTCATGGTGCGGGCCGGAGCCCAGGGTGGCACCGACATCACCGGCTACGGCCTGCTCGGCCATGCCATGGAGATGGCTCGCGCCTCTCGGGTGGCTCTGACCTTCGAGTCGGCTCGAGTACCCCTGCTGCCGGGAGCCGTCGACCTGCGACGGGCAGGGTGCTTTCCCGGCGGCTCGGCCGCCAACCGCGTCTGGCTCGAGAGCTCGGGCCGCCTGCACTGGGAAGATTCGGCCCCCGACGTGCTGCGCGACCTGTTGTGCGATGCTCAGACCTCGGGCGGGCTCTTGTTCGGGGTGAGCCCGGAGCGAGTGAGCGAGGTGCTCGCCGAGCTGCCCGGGGCGGCCGTGGTGGGCCACACCGAAGCAGGTGAGCCAGCCATCCGAGTCGTTTGAGCATCACTCTGCCAGAAACACGAAAGCCACCCGGTGAGGGGTGGCTTTGCGACCCGGCTCCATCCTCACCGGGCACTCCTGGTGCAACCTGCAGTCGGTGGTCGGCTTGCGCCGAACGCTTCTCCTCACGGTCCCGACCCGGTTCCAGGCCCGCCTCGCTTTGACCACGCAGTCGAGGCCCTGCTCCGTGCTCAGGTCTGCACGTTACCCCTGCCAGGTCTCGGTCTCTGGCAGCCCGCCGGCTCTCTCGCTCGCCGGGGCGGCCGACTCTACGTTCTGTGTCGGCATCTTGCTCGGCTCGATGGTTAGTCGAGCCGGGCGTCTCAGCTCTTCTCCGCAGCTAAGACCCTGCGGCGTAACTCTGGTATGCACGCTACCCCTGCCGACTTTCGAGCGGCAGACCGTCCGGTTCTCTCGCTTCCCGGGGCGCCGACGAGCACGACTCGTCGGTGTATACCAGCCAAGGCTGGAAGCCGGCCCCATTCCTCACCGGCACTTCCTGGTCCAACTTGCTCGGGGACACCTTGCGGTGTGCTGAACCTCGCGGTCCCGAACTCGTCCCAGGCCTGCCTCGATCCGTAACGCGGTCGAGACACCGCGGCGTGCTCGGTCTGCACGCTACCCCTGCCAGGTTCGGTCTCTGGCAGCCCGCCGGTTTCTTTCGCTCACCGGTGCGTCGGCTTGTCGTTTCGCCGATTCGGTCAACGTCGCCGTCGACAACCGGACTATAACCGCAGGTCGGTCAGGGTGTCAATCCCGAACAAACTGTTCGCTCCCCCGCATGAAGCCTTCGATCCAGGCGTGGTGGGGAGAAGAATCTTCTTCACCGGGGCTTGAATCGAAATCTTGTTCTAACGGTTCTGATCTCCTGAAGCGCGCAACTGTGAAATCCGCTTGAACGGAAAGCGCACGGTTCCTGATCGGAACCGCGCGCTCTTCGGGTCAGCGATCGGTTGGCCCGAAACCCCGGTTGAGCTCAGGGGGCAAGCCGGGTCTTCAGCTCGAGCACGGTGTCGCTGCGGCTCGGAATGATGATCGAGCCCCCCAGCGTGACGGTTTGCTCGGTGCTGCTCACGGTCTTCTGCCAGATCGGCACCCCCGTGGCGCGGTCGACGTGCATCGTCCACTCCACCTTGCTCTGCGATGAGGTCGCGGCGCCCGGACCCTGGCCCTGGGAGGTGAGCTGGAGCGAAAACTCCAGCACAGCCAGTTTCTCGTCCAGGCTCACCAGTTTGCCGGTGCCCAGAAGTCGGGTCTGGATGGGTAGCTTCTTCGAGTCGATGGCCACCGTGCCCGTGGTCGTCTGCTCCACCGGCCAGCTTTCGCCCACAGCTACGTTCCGTAGCGGAAAGAGTGCAGGCTGGTCGACCATTCCAGGCGGACCCCCTTCGGCCACCATTTTCTGCTCGTAGAGCTTGGAGATGGTCAGATGCCAGTGTCCCGGTGGAGCGAGATTCACCGGATCTCCGGTGCGATTCCACTTGCGAACCTGGCGCACCAGGGCCAGGGTTCCGGCCAGATCGCGCTCGTCGACCAGGTCTTCCCAGAGCAGATCCTGCTCTTCGGCCGAGTTGACCTCGCCGGTGGGCAGCTTTAGCCAGCTCTTCACGCTCAGGTGGCCTTCGGTCAGCCAGGTCGTCTTTGGCTCGGGGTGATAGCGGATCTGGACCCTGGCAGCTTCCGTCGCGGCCAGCAGAGGCAAGGCCAGAATGGCCAGGAATAACAACATGCTCTTTCTCATCGGACCGTCCCCCTGTCCACAGGTTTGGGCCCCGTCTTGGGCGTTGCTGGCACCTTGGGCGGACCGAGCGCGGGGCTTCCGGTCGGACCGCTGTAGTAGCCCGGGCCATGCACCGACTCAGGGTTGCCGTTCTGGGTCTGATGCGGGTCGAGCACGATGATCAGGTTCGGGTTCCGGGTCGACTGAATGGCGGCCATGTTGTGCTCGCTGTTTCCGGTGCCCACCGCGATCACGAGGCCGGTCGTACCGCCCACCAGGGTGCCCAGAGGGCCGGCCATGGCAGTGCCGGCGCCCGCCCCTTTGACAACCAGGATCATTGCGATGGGGGCGCCGCCGTAAGCCCCGTACTGCCGAATCGCACCCGGCACCCAGTTATAGGTATGGACCGTGAAGGGACGATTGCCGCCGGTGTGAGGCCCGAGCGCATTGACGGCCTGCTCGGACATGTCGGCGCAACCACGCTTGTAAGGATCGCCGCCGCCGATGGCGCTCAGAGAGTTGAGGAAGTTGCGCATGTCACCGCCAGCCGAGTCCCATGTGCGGGGATTGTCCTTGACATAGTTGTTGATGGCGGTCTGGTAGGTCGTCAGCAGGTTGCCCAGGTTGGTCAGCTCCGATCCGGTGAGCCCGTTCAGAACCTGCTGCAAAGCCGGGTCGTTGGCTGCCTGGTTGGCCAGGTTGCCCAGCGGCGAGTCAGGATTGTTCTGAAGCCAGTCGCTGAAGTTGCCAACCGGCTCCTCGGTTTCCCCTTCCTCTCCCTCGGTCTGGCCGGCACCCTCCCCGTCCCCGTTCTCCATACCCGGGCCCAGGATGGGGGGAGGGCCGCCCGGGCCGGACGGAGGCCCTGATGGGCCGGGATTGCACGGCCCCGAGCCGGGAGGGCAATTCTGCCCGCTGACCGGGGCCAGCAGGGCCAGGGCCAGCACCACGGTTCCCAGAATTGTGCGAAGTTGCATGGCGATCAACCTCCGATCGCCCTCAGCATAGGCAAAGCTGCAACCGCCAGAAATGATCGGGATCAGTCCCGGCAGGTCGCTCCTCGACCCGCAGCCAAGCAACCGGCATGAAGAGCAACCTGCGGGCTATCCCCAGCATCGACAGCCTGCTCCAGGCCGCCGCGGCAAGACCCGAGCTGGCCGCCCGGCCACGGACCCTGGTGACCGACGCCCTGCGCCTGGCGGCGGCGGAGCTGCGAGCCCGGGGCGGAGCCTCGGATCCGGCCGAGGTCATCTTGCGACAGGCCGAGGCCCTGCTGCACGACTGGCTGGGCAAGACCCTGCAGCGCGTCATCAACGCCACCGGCGTGGTGCTCCATACCAATCTGGGCCGCGCTCCGCTGGCCGCTCGGGCGCTGGAAGCGGTAACGCGGGTGGCGCAAGGCTACTCCAACCTCGAGCTCGATCTGGAAACCGGCCAGCGAGGCAGCCGCTACAGCCACCTGGTGGGCCTGCTCGCTCGCCTGACCGGCGCCGAGTCGGCCCTGGTGGTGAACAACAACGCCGCCGCCATGCTGCTGCTGGTGGACGAGCTGGCCCGCGGCCGCGAGGTCGTTTGCTCGCGGGGCGAGCTGGTCGAGATCGGCGGCGCCTTCCGCGTGCCCGACGTGCTGGCCCGGGGAGGGGCTCGCCTGATCGAGGTGGGCACCACCAACAAGACCTATCTGCGCGACTTCGAGAACGCCATCACGGCCGACACCGGGATGCTCTTGTCCACCCACATGTCCAACTTCGTCATGCTGGGCTTCACCCACGCCCCCGACCCGGCCGAGCTGGCCGCCCTGGCTCGCGCACGGGGGGTGCCCGGCGTGCTCGATCTGGGCTCAGGGCTGCTCGACGAAGAGCTTTCTGTCGTGCTGGGCGAGCCCTCGGTAGGCTCGATGGTGCGGGCCGGCTTCGACCTGGTCGCCTTCTCGGGCGACAAGCTGCTGGGAGGCCCGCAGTGCGGCGTCATCGTCGGCGCGCGCGAGCTGGTCGCCCGCCTGGCCAGGAATCCCCTGACCCGCGCCCTGCGGGTCGACAAGCTCACGGTGGCCGCCCTGGAGGCTACGCTGCGCCTGTACCTGGAGGCTCCCGAGGAGATCCCCGTGCTGCGCATGCTGCGGGCCACCGACCTCGAGGAGCGAGCCCGCCGCCTGGCTGCCCGGCTCGAGCAGGCGACCGTGGATTCGGGCTCCTCGATGGTGGGCGGAGGCAGCCTGCCCGGCAAGGACCTGCCCACGCACCTGGTGCGCCTGCGGGGGGACGAAGAGGCCTGGGCGGCCCGTCTGCGCCGTCATGATCGGCCTGTCATGGTGCGCCGGGCGGAGGATTCTCTCTGGGTGGATCCCCGCACGGTCTTCGCCGAGGAAGAGGACGAGCTGGTGGAGGCCTTGCAGGCAACCCGTTGAGGCTTGTTGCCCGTCCAGGGTCAGTGCTCAACGGGTGGCAAAGGCAGCTCGGGGAACGACACGGGGTTGATCCTCAGGGCTTCCTGGCGGCACCGGGCGACCTCCTCGGCCCGTTTCAGCGCTTCGGCCAGGGCGGCCCGCTCGCGCCAGGCAGGGGCGTCCCGATAGCCCTGGGCAAAGGCCTCCTCCATCAGAGCCCATCCGTCCTCTGGCCGGCCTGCCAGGCGCAGAGCCCGGGCAGCCGTCATCAAGGTCTCGAAGTCGCGCCGCAAGGCTAGCTCTGCCTGCATCAGCTCCACCGCCTCCCTGGCTTCCCCTCGATCGAGCAGCAACCCGGCCAGGGCCCGCCGGTGGCCCATCGTCTGCTGGCCCTCCAACTCGCGCCGGTAGGCGTCCTCTACCCTCTGGCGGGCTTCGGCTGCCTCCCGCTCGAGCTTGAGGCCCTCGAGGGCCATGGCCACCCCCTGCAGCGCGCCGGGATCGCGCCCTAACGCGTAGCTCTCGGTGAAGTGCTCGTGGGCGGCCGTCAATCGGCCCCGAGCCAGGTCCACCCGTCCCAGCTCGGCCAGCGCCGCCGGGTCGCGCCCGATGGTGAGGGCTGACCCGAGCACCACCTCGGCCAGCCGCAGCTTGCCGTGGCGCGCGTACAGACGAGCCAGCAGCACCCGGGCCTGCAGCGAGGAGGCCACCTCGCCTGCCTGCTCGCGGTCGATCCCTTTCCACAGCTCGCGAGCAGCCTCCTCATCCAGGCCCCGGGCAACCAGGGTCTGAGCCCGCAGCACCGAGCTGGTCAGGCCCGGCTGCTGGAGGGCCAGCTGGTCGGCCAGCTCGGAGGCCGGTTTCACCTGCCCCAGGGCCAGCAGGGCCGTCACCTTGAGCGCTCGCGCCGCGTGCTGGGTGGGATCCTCCTGGAGGATGCGCGAGATTCTCTCCAGAGCGCCCCTGAAATCGTGCCGGGCCACCTCCAGGTGAGCCAGCACCAGCTCGGCGCCGGGGTTGAAGTGGGCCATGCTCTTGAGCGACAGGCGGGCGCTCTCCTCGGCCAGGAGAACCATCGCCGGATCGCGCGTCTCGCGCGCCCGGGCAAGGTAGGCCTGGGCCAGCGCGGCCCGGTCGAGGAAGCCTTCCGGGTTCTGCTCCACCCGGGCCTTGAGCTGCTCGATCTCATGGCGTGTGCCGGGAGAGAGCAGGGGCAGCCGGTAGGGGGCGACCTTGATTTCGCGCGGGGAGGCCTGCTCGAGCCGTCGGCCCAGGCTCAGGCCGCCCGCCAGAACCAGGGCGGCCAGGAGCAGCACGGCCATCCACCGGCGAGGGCTCATGGGCGGGGCGGTTCTCGTCGCCAGGCTGCATTCCTGGAGGAAGGCCGGAGAGGGGGATGAACTGGCGCCTGTGAAGCATTTCATCGTCGGGACTGCCGGCCACGTCGATCACGGCAAGAGCACGCTGATCCGTGCCCTCACCGGCATCGAGACCGACCGGCTGCCCGAGGAGCAGGCCCGCGGGCTCTCCATCGACCTGGGTTTTGCTCACCTCGAGCTGCCCGGCGAGATCGTGGCCGGCATCGTGGACGTGCCCGGTCACGAGCGCTTCCTCAAGAACATGCTGGCCGGCGTGGGCGGCTACGACCTGGGGATGCTGGTGGTGGACGCCCAGGAGGGAGTGATGCCCCAGACGCGCGAGCACCTGGAGATCCTCGAGTTGCTCAAGACCCGGGCCGGGCTGGTGGTGCTCACCAAGATCGACGCCGTGGACGCCGATTTCGCCGAGCTGGTGGAGGACGACCTGCGCGCTTACCTGGCCGGCACCTTTCTCAAAGAGGCCCCCCTGGTGCGGGTCTCGGCCCGCAGCGGAGAGGGTCTGGACGAGCTCAAGCGAGTGCTGGCCGAGCTTCTGGGCCAGCTGACTCCCCGCAACCGCAAGGCGCCTTTTCGGCTGCCCATCGACCGGGTCTTCGTAAAGTCAGGCTTTGGCTCGGTGGTGACCGGCTCGCTCTGGAGCGGCACCCTGCGCAAGGGCGACCCGGTGGTGGTCTTGCCAGCCGGCATCGAGACGAAGGTGCGCGGCCTGCAGGTGCACTCGCACCAGGTGGAGGAAGCCCAGGCCGGCCAGCGGGTGGCCGTCAACCTGACCGGGGTCGAGGCGGCCTCGCTCGAGCGCGGCCAGTGGCTCGCTCCCCCCGGCTTGCTCACACCCACGCAAAGACTGGACGCTCGCCTGGAGCTGCTCGAGCGCCTGCCCCGTCCGGTCAAGCATCGCAGCCGCATCCGGTTTTACGCGGGCACCCTGGAGACCCTGGGCACGCTGCTTGTGCTGGAGGGCGAGGCCCTCAAGCCCGGTCAGCAGACCCTGGTGCAGCTTCTGCTGGACGATCCGGTGGTTTTGCAGCAGGGGGATCGTTTCGTGCTGCGCGATCACACGGCCCAGCTCACCCTGGGTGGTGGCGAGGTGCTTGATACGGCCCCCGCGCGCCATAAGCGGGGCGACACCGAGGCCCTCGAGTCGTTGCGCCGCCGCGAGCAGGGCGGCCCCGAGGAAGCGTTGCTGGAGGTGCTGCGCAAGGCCAGCGGAGGCACCCGCACGGTGGGAGCCCTGGCCCAGGAGATGCAGACCCCCGCCGCCCAGGTGGAGAGCTGGGTAGGCCAGCTGGCCGCTGCGGGCGAGGTGGTGGTGCTGGGCAAGAGCGTGGCCCTGGCCAGCCTGGCCTCGGCCCTGGAGGACCGGCTGCTGGGCGTGCTGGCGAAGCTGGAGCAGGGGGCTCCCTGGAAGGTCGGTTGGCGCAAGGAGGAGATCCTGCGCCTGCTGGCCTCGGACACTCCCAAACTGGCCGAGGAAGTCCTGGCCGAGTTGGGGCGTACGGGTCAGATTCAAGACAAGAACGGCCTGCTCTCGAGCCTGAGCCATCAGCCCACCCTGGCTCCCTCGCAGCAAAAGGCCCTGGACCGCCTGGAGGCAGCCCTGCGGGCGGGGGGGTTCTCGCCCCCCGACTTCGATGCCGCCCTGGCTCAGGCCGAGATCGACGCCCGCTCGGCCCCCGTCGTGGAGGGCTACCTGCTCGAGAGCGGGCGGGGCGTGAAGGTGGCTCCCAACCTGGTGTTCCTGGAGGAGACTCTGACCAGGGCCCGGGACCTTCTGGCTGCGGCTATCCGCGAGAGCGGGCCGCTAGGAGCCTCCGAGGCGCGCGAGTTGCTCGGCACGACGCGCAAATTCCTGATCCCCATGTTGGAGCACTTCGACCGCATCCACTTCACCCAGCGCGACGGGGACAAGCGCATTCTCTACGGGCAGAAGGTGAAGATCTCCTGACTCACTCCACTTTCTCGAGCGACCGGCGAGCCAGCAAGTAGCCGGTCGCGCCCCCCAGCACCGCACCCGAGGCAAAGCCCAGTGCCGTGCCCGCCGCTTCACCCAGGAAGGCCCCTCCCACTGCCCCGACCAGGGTGCCGGCCACCAGGCCGACAGCTCCGCCCACCAGCGTCATGCCGATGGTGCCCCGTCCGTCCGGCTCGCGAGCAGACAACCTCAGACCGACCAGGGCTCCCAGCGCTCCTCCCACGGCGGCTCCCGTCACCGCTCCGTTGACCAGGCCGCCCAGTACCTGGGCCGAGCCCGAAAGACCCGAGCTGGCCCAGCCTACCAGGCCGCAGCCCACCGCCCCACCCACAGCCAGAGAGCCGATCAGCAGGCTGCGCTCCTCAAGGGCGGGTTCTTCTTCTTGTTGCCGTTCCCGGGGCCGGAAGGGTCTCGCGGAAGGGGCAAGGGTTGTCTGGATCCTCATCTCTGCTGGGAATTCTACCTCTGGCCGGAGGAGCAACATGTTACCGATGTGTGTACTCCGTGCCTGAGTCCCCGACGCGACGAAGGTTGAACGTCCCATGCTGACCGGGAAGAAGATCTCATAGAAGGAGACGATGAAGATCGGTTAGAATATCTTCGGGTTGATCACTCCAGGGTGGTCAGCCAGGGGAAAACCGGCTGTTTCCGGTTTTTCGTGTTGAGTTGACACGGTTCGGGTCTGGTGCCCAGGTAACCGGCTTGTTAACAGGGTGCCAAGCGGCTCGAATCGTTGTTTTTTCCCCTCCCGGGAAACCGGGAGAGGTGCTAAGATCGGGTCAAGAGATCACTGTCAGCCCCGGCCGACAGAAATAGATTGACCCCGGTCCGGGGGGAGATTCCACGGAGGTGACGAGACATGGCAACTGCAACCACTGAGCGCGACCTGACGAAGGCTCGCGAGGCCATTCTTCGTCTGATTGCCGAAAAGAAGAAAGCGGCAACAGAGAAGTAATGAATCAGGAGCCTGGAAGTAGTAGAGAACCCCTCGGGAAGCCGACCGAGGGGTTCTCGCTTTTAGAGGGCTCGTAGACCTGACGCGGGATGATGCGCAAGGGTAGAGGGTCCGCCCGGGTCGGGGCGAAACCCGGTCGATGAAGCTGTGCCAGATTCTCGCCATCGAGAAGCAAGTCAAGACCAAAGTGAACTCGGAAGGCAGCAAACTGCTCAATCTGTCCAAGAAGTCCGAGCTCTTTTTCGGTCGTATCCGTGAATATATCCCCGTGGACGCCGATGGGGAGCACTTCCCTTCTGAGTCTCAGCGCGTGCAGCAGCGCGCACAAGACCACCTCGAGCAGCAATTCGAGCTTTTCCGGGAGCTGTTCGACACCGTGGCTGCCAAGGATTGGGCCAACTGCTCAGCCAAAGCCGACGTCAAGGTGGGCGGCAGGTTGCTTCTGGCCGACGTTCCGGTGACCTATCTACTGTTTCTGGAGAAGCAGTTCGAAGACCTGAAGACGACCATCGCGGCGCTGCCCGTTCTGGGCCAGGACCACAGCTGGACGCTCGATTCGGTGCAGGGTCTGTTCAAAACCGAAGAGGTGGTGACCAGCAAAACGCGAGTGGTGAAAAAGCCCATCGTGCTGGCCGAGGCCACCAAAGAGCATCCGGCCCAAACGGCTCTCATCGACGAGCCTGTCGTGGCCGGCCACTGGAAGACGATCTTTCTCAGCGGGGCTCTGACCCCGGACCGGCGCAAGGAGCTGCTGCGACGGGTGGACGAAGCTCTGAAAGCGGTCAAACAGGCACGTGAAGAGGCTAATTCTGTGCAAGCATCGGAGGTGAAGGCGGGTTCAGCCCTGCTGGACTGGATTCTCGAACCATAATTCAAAGTTTGGAGCAGACTCAGACTTGTCGTCACCGGCTCACCCTGCCAGGCAGGTTCGAATCCTGCCCCCTGCGCCACGGGCAGGGGCCTTGGGATGAGGAGCAGGGAGCGGATCAAACACAGACTCAGCTGCATCCAAAGACTCGAGTATGGCGGTCGTTCCTGAATCGAGCGCCCGGGTGCCCGATGGGGAGGATGCGGGTTCGATTCCCGCCGGGGCTACCACGCAGCCCTGTCGCTTAACGGCAAAGCATCCCTACTAAGATCTGACGTTCGGGCTTAAACGTCGTCAGGAACAGTAATTGGCCGCAAAGCAATGGCCCCTGTGGCAGGTTTACGCTGCAGGGGCTTCTCGGAGCATAGCTCAGCGGAAGAGCCCCGATTCGTCGGGCGGTCGCAGGTTCGATCCCTGCTGCTCCGTCACCGGCCAGGAGAGCAACGGCCAGGAGAGCCTGCTTGGAAGAAACGCGACTCAAGGCCCGGCTGGGGGTTTTCGACCTGACCTGCCTGGGCCTCAACTGCATCATCGGCACCGGGCTCTTCTTCGCGCCCGGCGAGATCGCCGCGCGACTCGGCCCCTACGCCCCCTGGCTTTTCTTACTCGGGGGCGCGCTCTGCCTGGCCATCGGCCTCTGCTTCGCCGAGATGGCTGGCATGGTGCCGGGCAGCGGAGGCGCCTACCTCTACGCTCGGGCGGTCTTCGGTCCGGTGGTGGGCTACCTGGTGGGCTGGGTGATGTGGCTCTCGTGCCTGCTGGGAGGGGCCACGGTGGCCACGGGCTTTGCCGAGACGGTGGCCAAGCTGGTCAACCCCGAGCAGCCTTCCCCGGTGGTGCGGTTGGCCGCGGCCATGTCCATCGTGGTGCTGCTGGCGGCAGTCAACTACTTCGGGGTCCGCTCGGGGGCCCTGAGCAACAACCTGCTGGCCGTGTGCAAGCTGGTGCCCCTCTTCATCCTGCTGGCCTGGTCGCTGGGCGGGCTCAACCTGATCGAGGGGATGACCCTGGCCACGCCAGCTCCGGTGCAGTGGGTGGCCGGCTTTCTGGGCATCCTGTTCTGCTTCTCGGGCTTTGAGGAGATCCCGGTGCCGGGGGGCGAGGTCAAGAATCCCCAGCGCACCATCCCGGCCGCCTACATCTGGACTTTAGTGTCCCACCCTGGGTCCGAAAACCCCCCGCCTTTCAGGCGGAGGCTTTAG
>BTUM01000024.1:0-88819 GCA_045863235.1 Candidatus Xenobia bacterium
AGCTGATCATCAGTCCCCAGGCGCCCCTGTCTCAGGGCCAGAGTTTTGAGGTCGATGTCGCCTACGCCGGGCGCCCGGAGCCCTATCACTCGCCGTATGCCCCCATCCCCTTGGGATGGAACCACCGCAACGATTCGACCTACGTCCTGAGCGAGCCGGATGGCGCCTCGGCCTGGTTTCCGGTCAACGACCATCCTCAGGACAAAGCCACCTACAGTTTCGAGGTGACCGTACCCAAGCCGTATGTCGCCGCCGCCAATGGACGACTGGTGGAGACGCGTCCGGGTTATGATGACCTGAAGGGCGTGGAAACGAGCACCTACAAATTCGAGGCCCGCGAACCCATGGCCAGCTACCTGGCCACGGTCACAGTGGGCGAGCTGACCTCTCAGGAGGACTTCAGCCGCAGCGGCGTGCCCATCCGTCACTATTTCCCGGTCGACCTGGCACGCGAAGCCAGTCACGATTTTGGACGCACCGGCGAGATGCTGGATTTCTTCAGCGAGAAGTTCGGCCCCTATCCCTTCGAGACTTATGGCGGAGCGGTCATCGACGCGTCAGTCGGAGGGGCAGCGCTGGAGACCCAGACCATGCCCATTTTCGAGCGCGGCATGGTGACGGGCGACCGACGCATGGAGACGGTGCTGGTGCATGAGCTGGCTCACCAGTGGTTCGGCAACTCGGTCAGCGTCAAGAACTGGAAGGATATCTGGCTCAACGAGGGCTTCGCCACTTACGCTCAGTGGCTCTGGTTGGAGAAGAACCAGGGATCGGACGCTCTCGAGCGCCAGGTGCAGCGCGTGCACCGAAGCCTGGGCTGGAATCAGGATGGCCCTCCCATCGCCGATCCTGGCCCTCACGAGTTGTTCAGCGGAAACGTCTACATGCGTGGAGGAGTGACCATGCACGCCTTGCGCAAGACGATTGGAGACGAGACCTTTTTCAGCACGCTGCGCACCTATACCGAGCGCTTCCGAGACAAGAATGCCTCGACCGAGGACTTCATTGCGGTCGCCAGCGAGGTGAGCGGCCAGGACCTGAACCCGTTCTTCGACCGCTGGGTGCGCCAGTCGGCTCTGCCCCCGCTGCCCGCCTAGGCTAGGAGCGCAGCCGGAAACCCCCTTGACACGTTTTTCCGGCTGGGCTAGGCGACCTGCCATTCATACCAGGCGTCGTTCTCTCGATAGCAGACCTCGCCCGTGCGTCGATTGATGCGCACCTGCTGGTACCAGCAGACGAAGGAGCCCGAGGTCTCGGGACGGCGATAGTAAGTGTAGGTCTCCAGCCAGCCGTCCCTCGTCAGCGCCTGGATTTCGCGGCCCTGGTCGGAGTGGTAGTGGTACAGTCCACGGACTTTCAGGCGGGCAAGCGAGCCTTCGGCCTGAAGCTCGAGTCGCGTGGGCGAGTAATGCAACTCGGCGTGGGGGGCCTTGATCACGCCGGAGACATCCTGCTCGGGGCCATCTTGAGAGAGCAACTCAGCGACGCCACCAAGCACCCGGCGGCAGACCCGGGCAGCTCTCTTCTTGATGTCCGTCGTGGCCATGACGGCCGAAGGATAGCCTCGGGCTCTGAAAAGTTCCTGAAAGGTGCTTCTGGCAAGAATCTGAAGTCGCTTTCGCGAACGGCCTCTGCCCATGCAGCGCTGGCCTCTCATCGTCAATCCGAGCTCGGGCGGAGGGAAGGGCCAGGCTGTTCAGAGCCTGCTCGAGTCCTTCTGCCAGGAGAACGGGGGAGAGCTTCTCTATACCGAGCAGGCGGGGCAGGCCACGGTGCTGGCTCGCCAGGCGGT
This sequence comes from Candidatus Xenobia bacterium, assembly GCA_045863235.1. GTDB lineage: Bacteria > Vulcanimicrobiota > Xenobia > Xenobiales > QWHO01 > QWHO01. The sequence continues at coordinate 1,793 of BTUM01000024.1, forward strand.
GGAGTCCGGGGTTGACCGGGTGCTGGTCGGCGGGGGTGATGACACGGTGCGGGAGGTGCTGGCCGGGCTCTTGCATCGCGAGCATCCTCCCGAAATTGGGATTCTGCCCCTCGGGACCTTTAACAACTTTGCCCGCACGCTGGGATTGCCGATCGACCCGGCCGCCGCTCTCGAGGTCGCCTTCGGGGGCCATCCGGTGCCCGTCGATCTCGGTCAGGTGAACCGGGAGCGGATTTTTACCGAGAGCGTGGGGGTTGGTTTTCAGGCTGAGGCCTGGCAGCACAAGCCCGAGGTCGAGCCGGTTGGCTTGCGGCGACTGTTGCAGGGGGCGAGCATCGCGCTCGAGACCCTGGGAGGGTTCGAGCCCAAGCTGTTCCACCTGACCATCGATGAGGCCGAGGAAATGGTGAGGGCCATGGACATCACGGTGGCCAACACCCCTGAGTTCGCCTCGGCCATGACGGCTGCCCCCTATGCCAGCGTGTCGGACGGCAAGCTCGACGTCTGCGTGATTCGCGAGCTGAGCATGCTGGAGTTTCTGGCCTCCGTTCCCCTGATCTTCACAGGGCTGCACCCCTACCTGATGACCTCCGTGGAGTACCATCAGGGCTGTCTGATCGAGATCAGCGGCGGTGGTGAGCGGCCGGCGCCGGTGCGGGTTGATAGCAGCATTGACCTGCGTTTGCCGGTGACGATCGAGGTTCTGCCCGGGCGTATCACGGTGAGAGTGCCTCAGACCCAATGGCCATGAAAGGCCATCTGTTCATTCTCCGAGGGGACCTCAAGCGGCTGCATTGCGACGCCTGGCTCGTCCCCTGCGGGCGCAGCCTCAAAGTCGAGGATTATTGGATGGACGGACTGCCTGATCTGGCTCGCAACGCCCGCGGGCAGTTGCAGGTGAGCACTCTTCCGGATGGATGGCAGGAGGGCGAGTTGCGGACCTTCCCGCTGGATGAGCCGCCACTCGAGGGAAGAGGTTGGCCCTGGCTTACCAACGTGGGTTATCGGGCCGAGCTACAGATGCATTCTCAGCCTGGCAAGATGACAGCCTGGTTTACCGAGGGCTTGCTGGCCTTCGTCCGAGAGTGGACCCGCCACCCCACCCCTCGCATGACGAAGCGTCGCCTGCCGCTGCTGGCGGTGCCGCTGGTCGGTGCCGGCCGGGGAGGCGGCCAGAGGATGGAGGGCGAGCTGGTCAAAAGTCACGTGCGGGCGCTGCTCAAGGCGGTCGAGGAGCACCAGCTCGACATCGTACTGGTCACCTACAGCGAGCAAGCCTTTACGGCCGCTCAGGAGGCCCGCAAGGTGCTCAGGTCGGGAAGCTGGCCGCTTGCGTCCGGGCTTTTGTCGCTGGGTCGCCTTCTGGCTGATAAGGCCCGCCACCAGGACCTGGTGCTCTTTCTGGGAGCGGGTGTCAGCCGCGGGGTGGGTCTGCCTGACTGGCGACAGCTTCTGACCGAGCTGATGGAAACGGCCGGAATGACGGCCGAAGAGAGCCGCGCCGCAAACCAGCTCGGCTTGCTCGACCAGGCGCGCATCGTGCAACGTCGGCTGCAGCGAGCGGGTATCGATCTGACCCGCTCGCTGGTGGAGCGCTTCCACGTGTCCCAGTACGGGCTGGTGCACGCCCTTCTGGCCGGGTTGAGCGTGCGGGAATCGGTGACCACGAACTATGATCCACTCTTTGAGGTGGCCAGCCGGGCCTGCGGCCACAAACTGGCCGTTCTGCCTTATGCTCCCACCTCGGGCTGCACCCGCTGGCTCCTCAAGCTGCACGGGTGTGTCGAGCATCCCGAAGACATCGTGCTCACCCGAGAGGACTATCTGCGTTACTCGAACAATCGAGCTGCCCTGGCCGGCATCGTGCAAACACTGTTGTTGACCAAGCACATGCTGTTTGTGGGCTTCTCGCTCAATGACGACAACTTCTTGCGCATCGTGGACGATGTGCGGCGGGCGTTGCGCCGCGAGGAAGAGCAACCCTTTGGCACCGCGTTGCTGTTGACGTGCGATCCCATGCTGCGCGAGCTCTGGGAAGGCGAGCTCGACCTGGTCAGCTTGAGTGAGGACCTGGAGTCTGAGGAATGCGCTCCGCGTCGGCTGGAGATCTTCCTTGATTTCCTTTTGGCCGAGTCGATCTGCCACACCAGCTACTTGTTGCGACCACATTTCGAGGGGGCCCTGAGCAAGTCCGAGCGAGCTCTGCGTCAGGCTTTGCTGAAATGGCTCGAGGACCTGCCGCCGCTGGCCCGTCAGGCACCGGCCTTTGCTCAGCTCGAGCAAGCTCTCGAGCGCCTGGGCTACCTGCCCTGAGGTGTCGCGAGTCGAATGGTGCGGTGCCGTTCGCTCAACGCGCGTGCATGGAGAGATAGCGCTCCAGCCAGTCCAGAGTGCGTCGCCAGCCGTCGTGCCAGTCCTCAGGGCGCATGAAATGATCCGACTCGGCATACTCCACATACTCCTTGCCGATGCGCGCCACAAACTCGCGCGCCGGCCCGGGCGGCACGTTCACGTCGCGGCCGGCGTTCCAGGCCAGCAAGGCGACCTGCTCAAAGGCCTCAGGGCGAAGGTGAGGGCTATCGTGGCTGCTCTCCCATACCGGCGAGCCCAGAATGGGGACCACTGTGGCCAACCCAGGACATACCAGCGGCGCGGCAAAGGCGATGTAGCCCCCCATCGAGATGCCTGTGACGGCCACCGGACCGGTTTGCTCCATGCTGGCCAGACGGGCCACCAGATGCGGAATCTCGGCTACGGTCGGACGTACCAGCTTGAGAAAGTTGCCGTGGAAATCTCCTCCCTCGGCCATGAAGGCGGATAGGTCGGGCAGGGCGCGCTCGCCGTGACCGTGGGCGTCCACGCCGATGGCCAGGAAGCCACGCTCGGCGAGTTGCTCGAGCTCTTTGAGGTGGGTTTCCTTGCTGGCCTTCAGGCCGTGGTAAAGCAGGACGGTGCCCGGATAGGGCCCTCCGGGCCTCTTCGCCATGGCGATGAGTGGGATGTGGTCTATCCAGAAGCGACGAGTGTACACGATGTAACAGCCTATTCACGCAACAGGGTGGGGGCATCCTGTATAGGATCAACGATGACTCCACAGTGCCCGGTCAGAGTGCCGTCTCCGCCTGGCAACGACTCGAATGCGGCGTCCTTCGGGGACGCTGGTCGCCGTTTCGTCGCCAGGTGGTTGCTGCTGACTTTCTTGCTCGTCGGCCTGCTGGGAGGCTCGCGTGCCGCCGTGGGCAGGCCCTTCGGAGAGGGTGAGAACTTCCCCGGGCCGCCCCAACCTCGCGAGAATGAGCGTCCCAGCTTGAAGCAATCCTTGCTCGAGAGGCTGCAACGTGACCAGGGCGTGCGACGCAAGTTCCTCGAGAACGACCAGGACGTTGCCCTTCGCGAGGAGATGGACCGCGTAGACCGCGAGAACACGGAGTGGATGAAGGGCCTGGTGCAGGAGAACGGCTGGCCGAAGGTTTCCGAGGTGGGAGCTGATGGGGCCCAGGCTGCCTTCCTGCTGGTCCAGCACTCTCCCGATGCCGCCTTTCAGCGCCGCTGCCTCGACCTGATGACCCCGTTGGTCAAGGAGGGCGAGGTCAGTGCTGTCAACTGGGCCTACCTGCTCGATCGCGTCCTTCTGGCCGAAGGGAAGAAGCAGGTCTTTGGGACCCAGTTCCTGGTCGGTCCGGATGGAAAGCCCGAGCTCCGGCCCCTGGAGGAACCCGAGACCGTGGACGCCCGTCGGGCCGAGCTGGGGTTGCCTCCCCTGGAGGAGTATCGCAAGCTGGTCGAGGATATGCACCGCCGGCGCAAGGCCCCCTGACCCCTTGCTTCCCGCCCGGGGGAGGAGTATAATTCAAACCGAGATGGCCGCCACATATCGAGGTTGATGCCCCTCCCCCTCACCTTCCCACTCCACCCACGACGCGCGACCCCGTCGGAGTGAGGCTCCGGGCCCCGGTTCCCTGATTCGCTCCTGCAGCACACGCTCGGCTCCTGCATGGGCGCACGCTTTCCGAGCCATTGCCAGAAAGGAGTCTGGTCATGGTGGAGTTTTTGATTTCCCATCCTTCGGTTCTCTATGTCCTGGCCGGTGGAGCGGTCGGTTTGTGGCTGATTTTCACCTACATCATCCGCTTCATCCCCAACAACCGGGTCGGTCTGGTCGAGAGGATCTGGTCCACGGGCAGTGTCCGCGCGGGCTTGATCGCTCTCAACGGTGAGGCGGGTTTTCAGCCCGACCTGCTGCGCGGCGGCGTGCACTTCCTTGTGCCCACCCGCGATCGGGTGCACATTACCTCGCTGGTGACCATCCCTTCTGGCAAGATCGGATACATCTTCGCACGCGACGGCCAACCGCTCGAGCCCATTCAGACCCTGGGCAAGCTGGTGAGCTGTCAGCAGTTTGAGGACGTGCGGGCCTTCCTGTCCAACGGTGGCCAGCGCGGACCCCAGCGAGGCATCTTGCGTGAGGGAACCTACGCCATCAACCTGGCCCAGTTCGTGGTCATCACCGAAGACACGCTCTACTACCACTCCCTGCGCCGCGAAGAGGAGGAGATCTTCCAGCGCATGGCCGCCCAGATCGCCGATCGGAACGGCTTCAAGCCGGTGCTCATCACCGACGACGCCGTAGGCGTCGTGACGGTGCACGATGGTCCTTCCCTGGAGCAGGGGGAGATCATCGCGCCCGACGTGGGGAGCAGCCACAACAGCTTTCAGAGCCCGGACCTGTTTCTTCAGGCGGGCGGCAAGCGGGGGCGGCAGCTGCCTGTGCTGACCGAAGGGACCTACTACATCAACCGGCTCTTCTGCACCGTCGAGCTGATCCCGAAGACGGTAGTGGAGGTCGGAACGGTGGGCGTGGTGGTCTCTTACACCGGCGACAAGGGTGCTGATCGAAGCGGCGACAGCTACCGGCACGGCGAGCTGGTCACCGAAGGCCAGCGCGGCGTCTGGGAGAACGTTCTCAAGCCGGGCAAGTACGCCATCAACGGCTACGCCATGAAAGTGATCTCCATTCCGACCACCAACTTCATCCTCAAGTGGGTGCGTCGCGAAGCCGGAGCGCACAAGTTCGACGAGAATCTGTCCGAGGTCTCGCTGATTACCAAGGACGCTTTCGAGCCCTCACTGCCGCTGAGCGTGGTGGTCCACATCGACTACCAGAAGGCCCCCCGGGTCATCCAGCGCTTCGGCGACATCAAGAGGCTGGTGGAGCAAACCCTGGACCCGATGGTCAGCGCCTACTTCAAGAACGTGGGTCAGACTCGCACTCTGATCCAGCTTCTGCAGCAGCGCGCCGACATCCAGCGGATCGCCTCGGGCGAGATGAAGGAGAAGTTCGCTCACTACGACCTGGAGCTCGAGGAAGTGCTCATCGGCACGCCCACCTCCTCGGAGGGTGACCAGCGCATCGAGGAGATCCTGACTCAGCTTCGGGCCCGCCAGATCGCCGAAGAGCAGATCGTCACCTATGACCAGCAGGAGAAAGCGGCCGTCAAGGAGCGCGCTCTGCGCGAGGCTCAGGCCCGGGCTGTGCAACAGCAGAAAATCACCGAGTCGGAGCTGGCCATCCAGGTGCAGACCAACGAGGGCAAAGGGCAGCACCAGCGTGCCCTGCAGCAGGCCGAGCAGATCAAGGCGCTGGCCGAGGCGGAAGCCTCCAAGGCGCGCTCCCTGGCTCAGGCTCAAGCCGACTCCAATCGCATGCTGGCCGAAGCCGAAGCCACTCGCATCCGTGCGGTGGGTGAGGCCGAGGCGGACAAGGCTGCTCGGGTGGGCGTGGCTCAGGCCATCGCCATCGAAGAGCAGGTGCGCGCCTACGGCGGTCCCAAGTTCCAGCTGACGCAACAGGTGATGAACCGGTTTGCCGAGGCGGTGGAGCACTCGGGGGTCGACCTGGTGCCGCGCATCGTGATGGGTGCCTCCGCGGGTGGCAATAGCGCCATGGAAGCCTTGATGGCCTTGATTCTCAACGACCGCTTCAACGCCATCGAAGCCACCCACGGCGCGCACGCCAGGGATCCGAAGGCAGAGGCTCTGCGCAGCGAGCTGCTCGAGAATGTGGCCAACGGAAAGACCACCTAGCCATCCGGCCCACCCCGAAGGGGGTGGGCCTCTTTGTTTGACCGGCCACCGAGGAGCGGTCAGGGCGCTGGCGTTCGACTCTTCGGGTCGGCTCGTCAGCGGGGGCGAGGACAGCCAGGTGCTCTTCTGGGTGGAGGGACAGCTGGTCGAGAGCTGGCCCTTCCAGGCCTGCATCTCGGCCCTGGGCGTCGAGGACCACTGGCTCGGAATCGCCCTGCTCAACGGCCAGGTGGAGCTGCGTCGGGCCGGCGAGCTGGTCTGGTCTCTCCCGGCCGGCAGCCCGGTTCGCTCGCTGGCCTTGAGCTCGAGCTGGCTGGCCCTGGGGCTGGATGATGGGCGGGTACGGCTGGTGGCCCTGAGCGACCTGCGCGAGCAACCCGGCTTTCGGCTCGACGGTCATGTCACCGGCCTGACTTTCATGCGCGATGGAGCGCTGGCCGCCAGTTCGCCCCTGCACCAGGGTATCGAGCTGTGGCGCCTGAGCGAGCGGGAAGCATGCGGTCACCTCCGACTGGGCAGGCGCCGCTGCCTGGCGGCTCGGCCCGAGGGAGGTTTGCTGGCCGGCGGAGAGCACGACGTGCTGGCCTGGCCGGACGGACCGGTCCATCTTCCAGGGAGCCCGGCTCTGGCCATGAGCGTCGCTGGCGAATGGTTGGCGGTGGGCTGTGTCAACGCTGACCTGCGCCTGTTTCATCGCCCCACGGGGCGTTTGCTCCTGGGTGAGGGCCACCGGGGCGAGATCCTCTCCACTGCCATCCGGGACGGCCTGATTGCCTCGGGCTCGATGGATACCACCATTCGCCTCTGGACCCGGGCCGACTTCAGGGAGCCGGGGCCAGCTGAGGGGGCGAAGGCGACTTGAGCTGCTGCTTGGAAACCAGTTCTCCTTCGGGCTTGGTGCGGCACTTGATGCCTCCAAACAGCCCCAGCGTCGAGGGAGTCAGCTCGCGATCGAGGAAGTGCAGGCGCACGATCCCCGTGGGCAGACCCTGCATCAATTTACGGGCCACGTAGACCTCCGAGCGGCTGTCCCCACCCAGGCCCACGAAGAATCGTTGATTGGCGCGATCCACCCCGGGACGGCCGTTGACGAAGTTGAACATGTCCTCGGTCGGATTCTCCGGGTCTACGAAGACGCCCGCCATTCGGTGCACCGTCAGCCCGGCCGTCTTGAGGTCTCGGGCGGTCAGGTCCTCGAAGTAGGCGCGCCGCTCCCCTTCCTCGCGCAGGGCGACGATCTGATCGTGCAGCCGTCGTTCTCGACGCTTGTGGAAGAACAGCTTGCGATGGTAGTTCAAGCGCTGCCAGACCGAGGACTCCGGGCCGGGGTGGCGCGGCTTGCTCGTCACGATGTCATGCTTCAGCCAGCCCACCTGAACTTCGGCCGCTTCGCGGGCGTCATTCAAGACCACCTCGCCCGGTCCAAGGCACATCATGCGCATGTCGATGTGGAACTCGCCCGGCTGCTCCACGGCGTAGACATTGGGCGCCTTCTGCCCGTGATCGCGAGCGATCGCGCTCAGGGCCGTCTGGTCGCTGACCTCTCGACCCAGGTCGAGAGAAAGTTTGGCCCGGGTGACGGCCAGGCTGTCTTTCCCCACCAGCGCATAGCCCTCGTGGTTGGGCAGGGTGCCGAACAGGATATTGCCCCCTTCGACGTGGCTCAGGTTCTCGCGCACAGGCTTGTTAGCCGAGCGAGCCAGGGCGGCCAGACCCCACTGCAAGTTCCCCTGGCTGACCGAGCCCTGGATGTTGAAGGCGGCCAGCGGATACTCGCTGAGCACCAGGCTCTCGTAATCGGCATTCGCGGGAATCCTGGCCCCGGGATAGAAGCGCCGGATGCGGTCTTTGTAGATGGACTGAGGCACCAGCTCGGGGTCGTCGAGGAAGGCGGGAACAGCGACCCCGCCCTGGAGCGTCATCTCGCCATAGTCCTCTGTCCAGATGTCGCCGGCCATCGAGATGGGCAGCAAAGAGACGTTTTCGTCCACCTGCCCGCGCAGCTCCTTGACCGAGCCCCTGGGCACATTGGCCAGCACGTGATAGCCCTCGATCTGGCCCACCTGGGCCATCTGGTTGACGTAATCCAGCGTCACCAGGTCCGAGCCGTCGCAATACATCGCATAGGCGGCCGGGTCCAGCGAGGCGTCCTTGGGCACAACCCGGTCCCCGGCGCGCGGACGAGGTGCTTCCACCGACCGATGGCGCGCCTCGTGGGCCTGGTTGACGTCCCGGGTCAGGGATTTTTCGGGAATGTAGCGGTAGCGATGGGGCGGCGGCTCGGGTCGGCCCGTCTCGAGCAGCTGGTCAAATCGGAGCAAGGCCAGGTCGCTGTTGGTGGTCAGGGCGTAGGTGTGCACTCGCTGACCTTCCAGATCGGGGTGGTGGACCCGCTCGCCGTTCACCACCACGCCCTCCACGCTGGGGTTGCTGAATTTCTGTACCGGCTCCACCGGAACGGGCTCCTCGGGAACCTTGCAGCCGACAACCAGCAGTCGCCAGAGCGAGCCAACCAGCCCTGCCGTCCACTCGGCCGTGCGTTGCCAGATGCCAGGAGCATCCACAGGCTGAGAGAGGCCCGCGCTGAGCTCGGCCCGGTCGGTGGGGTCGGGCGGAGCGGCAGCCGAGGGCACCGCCCTGCGGTAGAGAGGGGCGGGGCTGAGAGCCAGAGCAGGCTGGACGATCACACCTGAGCCTACCGCACGCGGATGAAAACTCGTTGAAATTTAACCCTTGGGGCGCGTCAGGCGCTCCAGCACCGTCAGGTGATGCAGCGCTTGCTCGCGGTTCTCGCCGCACATCTCCTGGGAGGGCCGCAGCGAGCGACAGACCTCGGGACGCTCGGGGCGACCGAACAGCAGGCAACGGTTCTGCTCGTCGAGTTGCACGCAGCGCACCCCGGCCGGCTTGCCCGCCGGCATACCCGGGATGGGCGAGGTGATGGAGGGCGCAATGCAGCAGGCTCCGCAGCCGACTCGGCATTCCAGCATTCTTCCAGGTTATCCGAGCTGCCTGAAGGAAACCCTGCCCGGTGGATATCGAAGCCGTCTATCGCTCCCAGGCCGATCCTGAGAAGGCCCGCGCCATGAAGGCCTACATGCGCGACCAGTTCGAATTTCTAGGCCTGCCCACGCCCCTGCGCCGGCAGCTCAGCAAGCCCCACCTCGTGCCCATGGCCGCTCCCGAGCTCAGGCAGGCCGTGGAGCACCTCTGGGGGCTGCCCGAGCGCGAGTTCCAGTACTTCGCCCTGGGCCTGATCGAGAAGTCGCGCAAGCTCTGGGCGCCCGACCTGCTCTGGACCTGGGAATGGCTGGTCACCAGCAAGTCCTGGTGGGACACCGTGGACGCCCTGGCCTCCAACGTGGTGGGCCTTCACCTGGCGCGCTTTCCGCACCAGCTCGAAGTGACCGACCGCTGGATCGAGTCCGGCAATTTCTGGCTCCAGCGGACCGCTCTGCTCTACCAGCTGGGCTACCGGGAGAAGACCGATTCGGCCCGGCTTTTCGCTTACATCGACCGGGTGGCGCCCTCGCGGGAGTTCTTCCTGCGCAAGGCCATCGGTTGGGCCCTGCGCCAGTACGCTCGCACCGACCCCGAAGCCGTGAAAAGCTTCGTGCTGGCGCGGGGAGACAGGCTCTCGGGCCTTTCTCGGCGCGAGGCTCTCAAACACTACAGTACGTAGCGCCGGGCTTCAGTCTCACTCGCAACTACACCCTCGTCATTCGACCAGCCCCCCCGAACATGACGGGCGAGTTCACGATTCAGGGACGGGAGACCCTGCTCCTGAGCGGCACGGTCGGTTCTAACCCGGCTAGTTTCTCCGCGGCCGTCCGCACCAACTTGAACGTGCCTGCCGGTCAACTCGGGGGCTCGCTGAGTCAGCTCAATCCGGCCCAGCCGATCGTCCTGACGGGGACTTGGGCCAACTTCGACGCGGGTGGAACCGAGTTCCGGTTTACAGGAACGCGAACCGGCCCTTGACGTCGGCTGGAACCGCTCGTCACCCTGAGAACGACCCGAGGTTGGCCGATGTCAGGGAGAGCGAGCCGATGGTGTTGGTCAACTGGTGCGAGGCCTGCGAGGTGGCAGGGATTGTCAGGTCAAGGAAATCACTGACGTTCCAGAGTGCCTCGGTCCCCACCGAGAAGAGCCCCCAGGCGCTGAAGCTGGCGAAGACCCCGAGCTCGAAGTCGAGGTCGACCGAATGCTCGAGATCGAGCTGGACCTGGTTCGGGGCCACGGAGCTGGCACTGAACTGGGTAGCGGTAAACGCGCCTTCCCCGCCGGAACGCCGGAGGCCCTGACACGACAGGCCGTCCCACTCCAGGCCCTGAAGCTGGACCGTGGTCGGAAAGCCGATGCCGAAGACCGGGCCTGCCGAAACGGATGCTCCGACCTTGCTCGCCGCCGTAATGATCTCGCCGGCGGCTGGGATATAAGGGAGGATGCTGACGGGGAAGGACAGGACGGGAGCGACCTGGGCCTGGCCCTGGCTGGACAGACCCCCATTGTTTTGTGCCGAGAACCCCCAGGTGGAGGAGAGCCCGGGCAGCGTGTTGGTCACCTTGGTGAACAGCGACGAGGACGGCAGCATCTGCTGGATCAGGAATGCAATGACTCCGAGCAGGTCAAACTGAAGGTCCACGGAGGCGGAGAACGAGATGGCCGCCACCGGGAAAAATGGCTCGACGGCGCCGTCCACCAGGTCGTGCCAGAACGACTGGTCCTGACTGGGTGCGTTGTAGCTCACCGAGAGCGAGAGCGAGAGAGTCAGCCCGATGGCCAGCCCGGCCTCGATCGAGTCGCCACTCAGGGTGATGCTGGCCGAGTCGGGCGAGGTCGCATTGGTGCCGCTGGCATTCAGAAGAACGGCCAATCCGGGCCCGCAGGCACCAGCGAACAGGGTGGCCTGGCCGCTGATGCTGGCCAGGTCGTCACCATCCGAGAAGCTTGCCACCGCGCTTCCGCCGATATCAAGGGACCCCACGCCCGGAAAGAGGGGAAATCCCGAGCAGAAGTCGATCGGGTCCGAGGTCGCCAGCACGGTTTCAGCGAGATCGCCCATGGAAGCCTCCGTCCTTCAGATGGGTGTGCCCAGCAACAGGCAGGGTGCGCCGGAGCGTCTCCCCACCGCAGCCAGGCTCCCGTTCGGATTGGCCTGAGAGGGATTGACTCCGGCCAGAAGCCGGTCGATCCCGGAAGGATCGGTCCGGTCCTGCAGGTCGAGCACGTGGCGGTGCTGCTCCCCGTCGCTCACCAGCAGTTGCCACGAGCGCTCTGCCCGGTCCGGTCGCCGGCCTCGCACCATCACGTAGAAGAAGCCCTGGCTGAAAGAGGGGGGCAGGAAACGCTCGATGGACAGCCCCTTCGGGGTCAAGCCCGAAGCGAACGGAACTTCAACTCCGCCCAGGCTCAACTGCTCGGGGCCGCTCTCGGGTCGCAATACCACTGCAGCCAGAGAGCCGCTAAGGTCCAGGCGCGGGGCCAGCGCCGGGTTTGCGGCCACGGCGCCGCTCGAGGGGGTGGAAAGAGCCGCTGGAGCGATGCCCAGAACCGCTTCGCCGCCGACCTGACCCAGGACGACCGCTCGGGCTGTCGCTTGCGGACCCTGCAGCGTCACTTCGATGGCGTAGCGGCCGTGGGCCAGGTCGAACAGGCCCAATCGCGCCAACAGACCCGTTGAGCCCGGGGCCAGTTGCCTCGTGCCGAGCTCGAGGCGGGCTCCCTCGCCGTTGCGCCCCCCGGGGAAGGAGAAGAGACCCTGTCTGGGGGTCATGGCGCCGGAAACCTCGTTGCCGTAGTAGCCGGACACCAGCAAGCCCCCCTCGTCCAGAGCCACGTGGTCGAAGTGCGAGCCAAACCGAATCCTGGCATTCGAGGCCAGGGCCTCCCCCAGACCCACCACGCGACGGCCCGCACCTGCTCGGGGAAAGAGGTAGGGGCTCTGCGCGCCGTCCTGGCCGGTCAAGATGCAGGCATAATCGCCTGCGGGAGAGACGTCGCCCGGACCGATCAGGGCCACGCGGGTGCCATCGGCCAGGGACTCGCCCTGGACCACCACGCTCCGCAGGCTCTCCAGTCGGCCCTCCCCGGAAGAAGAGGCGCTGAAGGCGGCCGCGAAAATTCCTTTGAGGCCCCGGTCATCCTGGGCCTCGAAGAAGACCTCCTCGGCCGTGAGCAGCACGTGGCCCGTGAACTGCTCGAGCGCGCCGCCCCCGGGCAATGGGGCCGCGCGAGCCAGCAGGGACGTAAAGACCACCTGGTTGGGGAGAGGCCCGCCTCCGGGTCCGGGCTCCGTCAGGGGGATAGCTTCTCCGCCGCAACCGGCCAGGAGCGTTGAGCCCAGCAGCCCCCCGGCCAGCCGGATGAATTGTCGCCTCCTCAACTTGCCTTCTCCTTTCTTTCGAGCACCCGGGCCGCCGCGGCTCGCACCTGCGGGCGAGCATCGCTCAAGAGCGGTCGCACCGACCGCTCGGCCACCCCGGACAAGAGCTCGGCTCCGATCGCGCGCAACTGCCAGTGGTCCTCGTGGAGCAGCTCCACGGCGGCCTTGACCCTCTCCTCGGGCTCTGCCTCGCCCAGGCGGCGGGCCAGGGCCAGGCGAACCTCCAACTCGGTCTCCTGGGAGAGCAGCAGAGCCGGCTCACAGAGGGGAACGCCGGCCCGAATGGCGACCGCCCGGATGGCGCCGCACGGATGGCTCAGCAGGCGCTCCTCCGGCCTTCGCCCCGAGGCCAGGAGGGCCGCCAGGAGGGCAGCGTCCTCCTCGCCGCTCTCAGATTCGGGCGCGAAGCCTTCCAGGGCCAGCCAGAGCCTGGTGGGTCGCTCCAGGTCGTCCCACCAGGCCGCCAGCCGCCGACAGCTTTCGGACTGGCGCGACAGGAGCTCCCGGGCTCGGGCCGGCCAGTGCGCCAGGCAGTCGAGCCAGACCTGCTTGAGCGCGTCCTCGGGTGGCCCGCCAGGGTCGATCGGAATGTCCGCCCGAAAGGCTACCCGCAGCCGCTCCTCGGGCGCCAAGAGCTCGGGATGGCCGCAGAGCGCGTTGGCAGCCAGGCGGCCGCGGGTCGACCGGTCGTGCAACCAGCCGGCGAAAAAGGCTCGGGTTTCGTGTCGGGGCCGTCTTCCCAACCAGGCGTGGAGGCGGAGCAGGGCCACGTCGTCGGGCGCCGACTCCCAGGCCTGCAAAAGGCAGGGCAGAACGCGAGGATCGGAGCTGCCCGCCAGGGCCGAGAGCACCTCGAGGCGCTCGCCATCGAGCCGACAGGCTCCCAGGTGGTCGAGCAGCAGACCGACGAGATCGAAGTCTGCCTCGAAAATTCGCGGGCCTCGCAACCCGGACAGGGCTTGCAGCCGGATGCGCAGGTCGGGGCTGGAAAGAGCCGCCCGGAGTGCTTCCATGTTGTGAGCGGGTTCGGGCGATGACCAAAAGACCCTCCCAGAGGAGTTGCGAGCGGGCAACCGAACTCGGGTCCATCTCGCCTCGCGGAGGACCCTTTAGTGCGTGTGGCTGCCCTGCTCGTGTGCTCGATCTCGGTTCTCTGGGCTGCGGGTTGCGCCGGCAGGGCGCCCGGAGACACAGCGCCCCTCCCGGGCACAACCCTGACGGGGCTGGTCGTGGTGGATGGCCCGGTGGCCGGGGCCGAGGTTTCGCTCTTGCGCCTGCGGCCCCAGGGCACCATCGGCGAGGACCGGCAGAGCCCCACGTCCTTCCCGGTGCCGCCTCCCATCCCGGTGGGGGTCACCACCACGGACGCGATGGGCCGTTTCGAGCTGCCCGTCGAGCCCGGCACCTACCTGGTGCAGAGCAGCGGCGGGACCTTCCGCGAGGGCACAACCGGGTCAATCGTGACCATCCCTCGGCCGGCTGCCTGGGCGGCGGCCGTCACGGTTCAGGGCAGCCAGAAGCTGACTCTCAGCCCCTACTCCACCATGGCCGCCCGGCGGGCGCACAGCCTGGTCCGCTCCGGTCTTCCGCCGGAGCCGGCCGTGGCCCGCGCCAACCGCGAGCTGGCGGACTACTTCGGACTCGCCAGCCTGACCGACGAGGAGCCCGACTCTCCCGGGTACGCCGCCCTGTTGGCCTCGCTCTCGGAGTATGCCAGAAAGCATGAGCTCCGCTTAGTGAGCCTGGGCGCCGCCGGCGCCCGTGACGCCTCCGATGGCCGCTTCGACGGCCGCGAGGGCGAGGTGCCGCTGACCGTGCTCCCCCTCGGCGACGGAAAGCCGGTGGACCTTCCGGCCGACGCTTTTCGGAGCGGCGGGGCCGTGTCCGCCAGGAACACCTCCACCGGAGTCATCGCCGAGGCGCCTCCGGCCTACGTCAGCCCCTACAGCCTCAACTTCACCACCCCGATCGAGGATCTCACCTTCGACTTCGGCCAGCCTCCCAGAAACAGCGTGCCAGCAGAGGGACATCCTCCCGAGTTCGACGACTGGTACGTCCCGTCGGCCTACCCCGCCTCGGAGCTGCCCTGGGGGCCGCTGCCCGCTCTGTATCCCGAGCCTGTCGTGCCGGATGGCTATGACCCGGTGGTCTGGAAACGCGAGCGGGTTCTGGCCGTGGCCCAGCAGCGCATCGGCACGAACTATCAGCATCATCACATCCCGGACTGGAACCCCCCCACCGACTGGCCCGATTGGATCGCGGTGTCGCTGGGCACCAACAGCCCGGGCATCGACTGCAGCGACTTCAGCTCGTGGAATTACAACTACGGCCTGGGCATGCGATTGTGCACCGCCGTGGGCGAGCAGGCGGCCAACACCGAGCTTCCGGGTGACTGCGGGGGAGCCGGTCCGGCGGTCTCGGTCTCGGTCCTCCTCCAGGCCCAGGACTCATCCCCCCAGGACTACCAGACCATCGTGAGCACCCTCCAAACTGGGGATCTGCTCTACATTCGGGGGGATGCGTCCGGCCCCCCGGGCACGGGCATCACGCACGTGATCATGTGGGTCGGGTCGGTGGGCCAGGGGGGAGACGACCCGCTCATCATCGACAGCCATGACAACCATCCCCCGGTCAAGGACGTCAACGGCCAGGTCATCCCGGCCGGCGTTCACCTGCGTCCGTTCGTGGAGGGCTCCTGGTACCACCAGGGGTTCGACCACGCCCTGCGGATCGTGCAGTAGGCCGTGCAACGCGCGGCGCCCTTAGCGGGGTAAGCAGCACGTCTCCGGACAGACGTCGTGGCTCGGGCCCAGGCGCCCCAGGGCCTCGCGCTCACTGCGCAGCCCCAACCGCTCCTCCACCAGCTCGCGTACCGTGCTTACAAACCGCGGATGGGTGCCCACCGTGGGGCAGCGCGCGAAGCGCAGCCCCAGTTCGGCAGCCAGGTCGCGGGCCTCGGTGTCCAGATCATACAAAACTTCCATGTGGTCGGAGATGAATCCCACCGGGCAGAGCACCACCGAGCCCCGCATCGTGCGCATCACCTCCAGCACGTCCGGTTCGAGCCAGGGCTGGGAAGGCGGTCCGCTGCGGCTCTGGTAGACCAGGCGGTAGTCGCTCACCCCGGCCGCCTCGGCGACCAGGCGGGCGGCCTCGGTCAGCTGCTCCACGTAGCGGCAGCGGTCGGACATACCCATGGGCAGGCTGTGGGCTGTGAACAGCACCGGACCGGGGCAACTCTCCAGCGTGGCTCGCAGCAGCTCGGTCTGGGCCCCGATGAAGCCCGGATGGTTGTAGAAGACGCGCAGCTTGTCCACGGCCGGCGGGTTCTCCAGGGTGGACTGGGCCCGGGCCACGTCCTCGCGGTACTGGCGGCAGCCTGAATACGAGCTGTAGGCCGAGGTCATGAAGGCCAGGGCTCGACGCACCCCGTCCTGTTTCATCTGCTGCATGGTGTCGGCCAGGAAGGGATGCCAGTTGCGGTTCCCCCAGTAGAGCCGAAGGTCGATGTCGTGGCTTCTCAGCTCTTGCTCCACCGCGGCCAGCAAGGCCCGGTTCTGGGCATTGATCGGGCTGACTCCTCCGAAGTGCTGGTAGTGCTCGGCCACCTCCAGCATGCGCTCGCGAGGCACATTGCGGCCGCGGAGCACGTTCTCGAGAAAGGGGATCACCTCGTCGGGCCCCTCGGGACCTCCGAAGCTCACCAACAGGAAGGCATCGTACTGCATGCGGGGCTAGTTCACCCGAGCCGGCGGCCCTCCCGCTGTCTCAAGCAGGAAAGTTCGATCTCGGGTCAAATTTAGATGCATCTAACTTTTGCAATGGAGCCTCATGCTGCGCAAGCTGATTTTCGCACTCTGCCTCCTGGTGATGGGATGTGGCCCGGCCAGTGGGCCCGCCCCTTCCAACCCGGCCGGCCTCAAGATCGTCTGCACCACCACCATGATCACCGACCTGGTCCAGCGCCTGGCCCAGCCCGACGCGCAGGTCGTCGGCCTGATGGGGGCCGGGGTGGATCCCCACTTCTACAAGGCCTCCGCCTCGGATGTGGCCAAACTGCAGCAATCCGACCTGGTCTTCTACAATGGCCTGCACCTGGAAGGAAAAATGACCGAGGTCTTCGAGGGGGTCAAGAAGACCCGGCCGGTGGTCGCCGTGACCGACCGCATCCCCAAAGACAGGCTGCTCGTGCATCAGGGAACTCCCGACCCGCACGTCTGGTTTGATGTCGCGCTCTGGGCCATGTGCGTCGAGCCGGTGGCCACCGCCCTGGTCGCTCGCGACCCGCAGCACGCCGAGGAGTACACCAGTCGCGCCAAAGCCCTGACCGAGGAGCTGGCCGCACTGGATGCCTGGTGCAAGACCGAGCTGGCCACGGTTCCTGCCGAGCGGCGCATCGTGGTCACCAGTCACGACGCCTTCAGCTACTTCGGTCGAGCCTACGGCTACGAGGTGGTCGGCCTGCAGGGCATCTCCACCGTGACCGAGGCAGGCATCAGCGACGTCACCAAGCTGGTCGACTTCATCAAGCGCAAGAAGGTGCCGGCTATCTTCGTCGAGTCGAGCGTGCCCCGGGCGGCCATCGACCGGGTCAGCCAGGATTCGGGCGCCAAAGTGGGCGGAACTTTGTTCTCCGACGCCATGGGCGCGAGCGGAACCCCGGAGGGCACCTATGACGGCATGGTGCGGGCCAACGTCAAGACCATCATCGAGGCGCTGCGATGAGCCAGCCGCCCGCGGTCGAGGTGCACGACCTGACGGTGACCTATGAGCGGCGACCGGTGCTGTGGAACATCGACCTGAGCATCCAGGACCGCCAGCTGGTGGGCATCGTGGGCCCCAACGGGGCGGGCAAGAGCACTCTGATCAAGGCCATCATGGGCCTCTTGCCGGCTTCCTCGGGCTGGGTCAAGATCTACGGCGAGCCCTTCGAGAAGCAGCGCAGCAAGGTGGGCTACGTGCCCCAGCGCGACACGGTGGATTGGGACTTTCCGGTCACCGTGCAGGATGTGGTGATGATGGGGCGCTACGGCAAGATGGGACTTTTCAAGCGGCCCGGTCCTGAAGACCGCGCGGTGGTGGCCGAGTGCCTCGAGAAAGTGGGCATGGGCGGCTTTGCCAAACGCCAGATCGGCAACCTCTCCGGAGGGCAGCAGCAGCGCGTCTTTCTGGCCCGGGCCCTGGCTCAGGACAGCCAGATCTACCTGATGGACGAGCCCTTCGTGGGGGTGGATGCGGCCACCGAGGCGGCCATCGTGACCTTGCTCGAGGAGATGCGTGAGAAGGGCCGGCTGGCCATGGTCGTGCACCACGACCTGGACTCGGCGCGCGAGTATTTTGACTCCATCCTGCTCTTGAACATGCGCGTGGTGGCCTGCGGCCCCACCGAGCAGGTCTTTACCAGCGAGCTCTTGCGCAAGACCTATGGCGGTCGGCTGACCATCCTGTCGGACGTCTCCGAGGCCGTGGCCCAGGCCCAGCGATGAGGGCTCTGGCTCTGGTGGCTCTGCTGGCGGCTCCGGCCTGGGCGGCCAAGATCTCCGAGCTGGAAGAGAGCGGCTGGCGCCAGCAGTTGGAGCGTTTTTTTCGCTTCAACGATCCGGCCGTGGTCTACGGGCTCTCGGGGGCCATCCTGCTGGGCCTGGTCTCGGGCCTGCTGGGCGCCTTCATCGTGCTGCGGGGCATGTCGCTGATGGGCGATACCCTCGGGCACGCCGTGCTGCCGGGAGTGGCCGCGGCCTTCATGGTGACCGGCCAGAAGGCCATGTTGCCCCTGATGGTGGGAGCCAGCCTGGCGGGAATCCTGGGGACGGGCGCCGTGTGGGCTATCCGGCGCTACAGCCGGATCAAGGAAGATGCCGCCATGGGACTGGTGCTGAGCAGCTTCTTCGCGCTCGGCATCGTGCTCTTGACCCGCATCCAGAAGAGCGAGTCGGGCGCCCAGAGCGGGCTGGACCGCTTTTTGTTCGGACAGGCCGCCACCCTGGGCGCGGACGACGTGGCCATCCTGGCCCTGGTCACGGTCTTCTGCCTGGCGCTGGTGGGCCTGCTCTTCAAGGAACTCACGGTGACCAGCTTCGATCCCGTCTTCGCCACCTCCATCGGCCTGCCGGTGGGCTGGCTCAACGCCCTCTTGATGGGCCTGGTGACCCTGGCCGTGGTGGCCTCCATCCCGGCCGTCGGGGTGGTGCTGGTCTCGGCCATGCTGATCACTCCCGCGGCCACGGCCCAGCTGCTTTCGCGGCGGATGTCGACCATGCTGGCCTGGTCGGCCGTCATCGGGGTTCTGAGCGGAGCCCTGGGCGCCCTGTTCTCGTTTCTGGCTCGCGGCATGCCCACCGGACCGTGCATGGTGCTGGCCGCCACCAGCTTCTTCCTGGCCGCCTACCTGCTCGCTCCCGAGCGCGGCCTGCTCATTCGCGCCTGGCGTCGGGCCGAGCGACGTCACCGCACCGAGCGCGAGAACCTGGTCAAGTCCATTTATCGTTCCCAGGAAGACCGCGACCACGCCGACTGGGTGACCCTGGCCGAGCTGGCCCGAGATCGCCGCGAAACCGAGCGCGACCTCTTTGGCCGCGTGCGCGGGCTGGGTTCGCTGGTGATCCTGTCGGCCGACCGGGTGCGCTTGAGCACGGAAGGTCGGGCACTGGCCGAGCGGCTCGTGCGCAACCACCGCCTGTGGGAGCTCTTCCTCACCCGCGAGGCCGACATCGCCCACGACCACGTGCACCGTGACGCGGAGGAGATCGAGCACATCCTTCCCCCCGAGGTGGTGGCCCGGCTCGAGGAGCTTCTCGAGACGCCTCAAACCGACCCCCACGGAAGGCCGATCCCCCGATGATCGAGCTTTACGGCTGGATCATCGCCATGGGCCTGTGCGTCAGCATCACCTGCGCGCTGCTCGGGTCCTTCCTGGTGCTGCGTCGCATGGCGCTGCTGGGCGACGCTGTCAGCCACGCTGTGCTGCCCGGCATCGCGCTGGCCTTCTTGCTCTCGGGCAGCCGCCACTCGCTGTTGATGACGCTGGGAGCCACGGTGGCTGGCTTTCTGGCGGCTGGCCTGATCGAGTGGGTGCACCGCAACTCTCCCATCAAGCAAGACGCCTCCACGGGCATCGTGTTCACGGCCATGTTCGCACTGGGAGTGGTGCTGATCGCTCTTTATGCCGACAAGGTCGACCTCGACCAGGAGTGCGTGCTCTATGGCGAGATCACGTTCGTGCCCCTGGAGGAGCGGGTTCTGGGCGTGCCCGAGCCGGTGCTGCGCATGTTCATCGTGATGCTGGCCACGGTGGGGGGGCTGGTGGCCTTCTACAAGGAGCTGGTCGTGACCAGCTTTGATGCCGCCCTGGCCCAGAGCCTGGGCATCTCGCCCAATCGCTATCACTACGCCCTGATGGGCGCGCTTGCGGTCACCGTGGTCAACGCTTTCGAGGCAGTGGGAGCGATCCTGGTGGTGGCCATGTTGATCTTGCCGGGTGCCACCGCTTACCTGCTGACCGATCGGCTTCCCGTCCTGCTTGGTCTTGCGACGGTACACGCGGCTCTCAGCACGGTGGCCGGGGTCGCCCTGGCGGTGGCCGTCGACTGCTCCACGGCTGGGGCCATGGTGCTGGCCGGGGCCCTCCTTTTCGTGATCGCCTTCTTCTTCTCGCCCCTGCACGGGCTGGTGCCCCGCTGGTGGCGACGACGGGGGCTGGCCCATCGCACCGCCCAGGAGAACCTGCTGGCTCTGCTGGGCAAGGATGGCCCGCAACCCCTCCCCGGTCTTGACCGCTCGGTGGTGCGGGCGCTGGTGGGCCGGGGCTGGGTGCTCCAATCGCATGGTCGGGTGGAGTTGACCGAGACGGGAAACCAGGCGGCCGAGCGCGTGATTCGGGCCCATCGCCTGTGGGAGACCTACATGGCCCAGGTCATGGAGATCCCCCCCGACCACCTGCACGATACCGCCCACGATGTGGAGCACCTGCTGCAGGGGGACCTGCTCGACCGACTCGACGAGCGCCTTGGCCATCCGGCCCGCGATCCACACGGCTCGGACATTCCCGGTCGCTCCTCAGGGTGATTGGAGCAGGCGCAAGACCGTCTGCATATTCTGCTCGCCGGGGTCGACCTTCCCGTAAGGCTCGCTGTTGATTCGATCGCGCACTTCCGGGATCAGGCTTGGGTCCATGGCGGATACGTCCTGATGGGAGTAGACCTTGTCCACGCTCAGCGAGAAGCGGCTCATCAGGTAGCGACACAGCGTGGCGCACGACTTCAGGGTCTGGGGCCGGGCCGCCAGGTCGCCGGCGTCGGCCGCCACCATCTCGATGTTGATGGCCCGGTGGTTGATGCCGTAAGCCGCCCGGGAGCGAACGTTGGGAGGGAGCACCTCCCAGATCTTGGACCCGTCGATGATGTAGTGACTGGCAAGGCCCGGACGCTCACCCAGAAACGAGCCGCTGTTGACCAGGTTCCAGGGAAAGCTCTTGCCGGCCGTATAGTGCAGCACGATGCAGGTCGGCTCGAGCTTCCAGGTATCCTCGCCGTAGTGGCGCTTGGAGTAAGCCTGGATCTGGGGCTTCCAGCTCTCGAGCTTGCGGGCCCGGGTGCGGTCGAAGACCGGCTCCGGCAGAGCCGACGACGCCAGCCAGAATGCGAGCAACAGCCAGACGAAGTGAAAGGCTCTGCCCTGAACCCCCGGAACGCTCAATCGGTTACTTGCCCTCATCGAACGGCCCGGGGTCCAGGACCGGCTCCTCGATGGGCGGGACCTCCAGATCGGGATTGCCGGGGGTGAGCCCGGGAGCCATGGCGGGCGGCTCGGGGCGGGGCGGGGGCTCGGGGCGCGCCGGCTTGGAAGGCCTGCCGCCCACCGGGCCGCCGGCCTGCAAGCGAACGCGCTGGCCGTTCTTGCCCAGCACGACTTCCCGTCCTTCGATCGATTCCACGGTGTAGTTGCCCACGTTCTCGCCCACTTGCACGGTGATGGGCTCGCCGCCCTGGCTGAGCATGGCCTTCTTGCCCCCCTCGGTCTCCATGACGCCCATCAGCTTCAGGTTTCCGGCCGAGCCGAGCTCCGGGTCGGTGCCTGTTCCAGGCTTCTGCCGGGGCGACTTGCCTGGCTTCGGCTTCTTGGGAGCGAAGGCCGCCGGGGGCAGGTCGGCGTTGGTGATGCGGTTGGGGTCGCCGTCATCGCGCCAGGCGGTATCGTTGGCCGAGGCGGTGCTGGCGGTCGCAGCCGGCCTGGGGGCGCTGGCTGCCGGCGGAGGAGCGCTGGGGGCCGCCTCGGCCTCGGGCTGGCTGGCCAGGAACGAAGGAGTCGTGCCCTGGCGGTCGGGTACCCAGCTCTCGAGCTGCTCGGTCAGCTTGTTGTCGGGCACAGCCTGCCCGTTCTCGATGCGCCAGACGAACTCCAGGCTCTGCTCGCCTCGCGGCAGGGTCAGCTTTACGCGAGTGTCGGACTCGGGCACCCACAGGGGGGGCTTGGAGCCTTCCCAGGAACCAAGTAACTCAGCCTTGGCCCCGTTGGAGATGCCTTTGCCCACCCTTGCCTGAGCCACGGGAAGGGGGTCGAATTTCGTCACCTCAGGCGTCGGGGCGACCACCGCCGGGGCGGCCGACGCTTGCGGTTGAGGCGCCGGTGCGGTCTTGCTGGCGAGCAGGAGATATCCCAGTGCCAGGCACCCGAAGACCAGGGCCAGGCACACGGTGAGCGTGATCAGGACGACGTTTCCGCGTCGATTCGAGTAGTGGACAGTCATGACCGGCGTAGATTCCGCAACCGGTGCCAACTCCCTGCGCGCCGGAGGGCCTATTTGGCAAGCATGAGCGGAGCAGGGAAAGCTTCTGATTGACCCTTTCGAGCGAGGCCAACCCGACGGCCTGGCGACCGTTGGCATAGACCACAGGATCTCGACCCCCGAGCCTGCTTTCGGAAGTTGCGGGGATTACCACGACCTCCCATCTGGATTTAACTGCGTAAATAGGTTATAAATTGGAAGCATGATTTCACGAGAGCTCTCCCTGGGGCATCGGCTCGACCAGGGTTTCTCGGTCCTTTTGCTGGGTCCCCGGGGGGTCGGCAAGACCATGTTGGCAAGGCAGGTCTTGAGCCATCGCGCGGATAGGCTGGAGATAGACCTCCTGGCTCCAGAGTCCTACGAGCGTTACTTGCGGGATCCGTCCCTTTTCGAGCAAGACGTTCTGGGTCGTCAGGCAAAGGTGGTTTTCGTCGACGAGATCCAGAAGTTGCCAGGTTTGTTGGACGTCATCCACCGTTTGTATGAGAGGGAGCGAGTTCAGTTCCTGCTGACGGGCTCGAGCGCCAGGAAGCTGAGACGGGGAGGCGCCAACCTGCTCGCAGGCCGCCTGCTCGGAATGCGCTTGCACCCCTTGACCTGTCGCGAGGTCGCTCTGCCCGAAAGCCAAATCCTCCAGTTTGGGAGCCTTCCTGGCGTAGTGCTGGAGAACCCGGCACCTGACGCCACCTTGAGAGCCTATGTCCACCTCTACCTCAAAGAGGAGATTCTGGAGGAAGCTCTGGTGCGCAAGACAGTCGCCTTCTCCCGCTTCCTCGAACTGGCGGGACAGTACCACGGGGAGCCGGTCAACGCCACGCGGATCGGCCGACTGGTGGGTGTCTCGGCCCATACGGTCCAGGAATACTTCCAGATTCTGGAGGACACCCTGATGGTATTCCGCCTCCCCGGCTGGTCGGCCTCGGTCACCCGCCAGCTCAGGACGGCTCCCCGGTATTTTCTCTTCGACAATGGGGTCGCTCACGCGCTCAAGGGAGAGCTGCGCGTGGAGTCGAGCCCCCGGACCTCCCGGTTCGGAAAGCTGTTCGAGAGCCGGGTGCTTCAGGAGGCGTTCTGGCTCAACGACTATCGAGAGCTCGATCTGAAGTTCAGCTACTGGCAGTCCAACACAGGCTTGGAGATCGACCTGATCGCGTCGCGCGGTGCCGGCCCCCCCCTGGCAGCGCTCGAGATCAAGTCGGACACTGCCCCCGGTCCTTCCCACTGGAAGGGTCTGACCGCCTTCCGCAGCGAGTACCCCGAGGCGGCGTGCTTCTGTTTGTGCCGAACGCCCCATCCTTATCGGGCCTCCGATGGAGTAGAGGTCCTCCCCTGGACCGAAGGCCTTGAGATTCTGGCGAGCCTTTGACCATGCACCCTGCTGATTACTTCCGCGCATCCGCGGGCCGGCCGGCCCGCGGCACCCGGCCGGTGCCCTCGGAGTGGCTTCCCTGGCTCATGGTCGAGCTCGAGCGGGGCACCGTCCAGGTGTTGGACCTCAACGACAACCGTTCCCTGCACAGGGTCCGGTTGCCGAGCGGTCGCTACCAGGTGTCGATCCGGGGTTATGACTACGCGGGGTTGCGCCTGGTGGCCGGAGTCCGGCTGCTCCAGCCCGATCAGAGCGCCGAGCGAGACGACGGTGCAGGGATGCTCCCCATCGAGGGCGCCATGCTGGGGTTGAGAGCCGCCTGGAGCTTCCCCGACCAGCCCGACGATCAAGACATGCCTTTCGGTGTCAGGAACCGCTGTCTGTTCGTGCAGACGGGCCTGGGCGACGGAGTATACAACCTCTACCACCTGGTCAAAGACAATGCGAGAGTCGGTCTGGAGGCCGAGTTCCTGTTGCCGCACCTGGGATACGGCGAGATGGAGCAGCAACCCAGGGCCCTGGCCTACTACGAGCTCGAGCGAATCATGATGGACCTCCAGGACGAGCCTGAGCCCGGCGATCACCCGGCTCTGCGCGGCTGGCAACTCGAGCTGCTCTTCCAGGAAGCGGCCGACGCTTTTCGCGCCAAGGACTATCCTCGCGTCATCAGCCTGCTCTCCAAAGCCGCGGAAGAGGAACTGGACCGCACCGCGCGGGCCCGCCTGGATTATGCCCGCAAAAAGGTCAGCTCTTCAGGACCGGGTCCCACCTGACTGCGCCTCGCTCTTGAGGGAAAATTGTTAGTGGTGAGAATGAGCCTCCTCCCCGATCTCTATTTGGATTGAGGTCCTCGATGTCTGGAGGGGGGCATTCCCTGTGTTGAATTGAATTCTCGGCAGGAGCTCTTGGAGGCGCTCGGGATGCCGAAGGCGAGGAATTCCGAGCCCACTGCCTGCGGATGCCTTTCCTGAGCGTAGCACTCCCCACCGCTGCTTGCTGCTGCCAGGCCGTCCGACGTTGCTGGCTGGCTTGCAGGCCCGGCCCGATGGTAGAGCGAAGTTCAAGCTCTTGGAGGTCCACTCCAGAGCGACGACAAGAGCGGCAGAAAGGTCAGCGACGAGAGGAGCGGAAGATAGATTGTCCACCCCGCGTGCTTTACAGATCGGCGATACCGTCTACCGCATGGACGAGATCAGCTGGGTCAAGTTTCAGCGCCTCACCACCCTGGAGCAGGTGGCGCGCTGGAGCCTGGTCGCGGCCGGGGTGCTGTTCTTCCTGATGGTTGCCCAGGGCAAGCAGAGCATGGTCAACATCGAGGGGCTCATCGGTCTGTTCAGCCTGATCGCCGGGCTGCAAATTGCCGCCGGCAATCGCATCGCCAGCAGTGGAGACATCGAGGAGACCTACTACGAGCATCGCATTCGCGCCACCCCCGGCCAGATCGGGCCCCGGCTCAAAGAGCACAACCCCGACATGCTCGAGCTGTCCAACCAGCAACACGGCTACCACTACTACGTGCAGGCCTCGCGGGTGGCCTGGTGCAGCCCCTGGTCCTCCATCAACTGGTCGCCGCTCTGGCTGGTGCTGATCTTCGGGGTCTACTTTGCCATTCTGGCCAACAATCTCCAGTTGCCCCAGATCAAGCCCTTCGACCAGGTCGAGCTGTTCCGTTACAAGAGCGGGCTGGGAGCGGTCAAGTTCCTGGCTATCGTCAACATCGTTTTGGCCGTCGTGGCCATCGTGGCCTCCTTCAAGACGGGCCTGCGTGTCTCGGCGGTGGGCGGTCTTTCGGATGGTCTGCCCCTCACCCTGGCTGACCGCCAGAAGCTGGTCAGCTACCTGATCAACGCCGGCTCCGAGAACAAGCGCAGCGAGCCCGTCCCGGCTGCGGCCCCCCCACCCGCAGCGACGACGCCGGCCCCCCTGGAGACCCCCGAGCCGGCGCCTCAACCCCAGACTTGAAGAGCTTTCGCGCGTAGGAGTCGCGCTTCGGGAAGGCGAATTCTCCTGCATGGCGTTGGGGATCGCGTTTTTTGCCCTTATGGCCCTGTGGCTGGTGGGCTGGCGCATGGCGACGACCCACCCCGAGCAGTGGGGCCGTCCTCAGTCTCCCGAAGTCAAGCCGGCCCGGCCGCCTCGGGTCAAGACCGCCAGCGAGCTGCCCGTGCCGCAGTTGGTCGATACCGGCGGTGGGCCCCTCCTCACCGGGGCCCGTCACAGCGCCGGTTGGCAGGCCCCCGACGGCACCAGCCTGTCGCTCAACTGACCAACTGTTCACAATCCGTCTTTGGCCTGCGACGACCCCTCCAGAGTAGACTAAAAAGAAAAACTGGTTTTCTGGAGGACTCTACCCATGCAGGCCACCGCCGCACTGCCTTCCTATCAGTTTCCCCGTACCCTGAGCTCTCCCGTTCCCGGCCTGGCGCGCCGTCAGGCCGAGGAGCCTTGCGATAAGGCCGAGCTGGCCGGCTCGATCCTGGGCGGTCTGGCCGGGGGCGCCGGCCTGGGCTACCTGGGCCTGGAGGCCGGGTTGCGCCTGGGCATGGACTATGGCATGGGGCTGCTCGGCCCCCACCCGCTGGCTCAGGTCTTCAGCCTGCTGACCTTCGGCATCTCCTACGGCGTCATCGGCGCCATGGCAGTGGGGGCGGTCGGCATCGGCACCGGCGTGGCCCTGGGCGCCTGGCTGGGCGGCAAGGCCGGCAAAGCCATCGGGGGCGGCCAAGAGCAGGCTTGACCGACGAGCTCTCGTTGCGCGGCAAGTGGACGCTGCGCGCCCATGGACGCACCCGCGTCTTCGTCAAGCGATCGGTCGAGAGCAGCGCTCACGTGCTCATGAAGGCCCTGATGTGGGCCCTCTACCTGCCTGCCTACCCTGAGCTGGGGGTCGAGATCTCCATCGGGCATCGTTACAAGCCGGACCTGGTTTTCCTCGAGCAGGGCGAGCCCCGTTTCTGGGGCGAATGTGGCCACGTCGGCCTGCAGAAAATCCGCTACCTGGTCGGCCGGTTTCGGCGCACCCATCTGGCTTTCGCCCGCTTCGAGGGGGGACTCGACAGCTACGCCGAGCTCTTCGAGAAGGCTCTCCAGGGCGTGCGGCGCGAGGCGCCCGTGGAGCTGTGGAGGTTTCCGCCCGACAGCGCCGAGCGCTTCGTGGACGAACGGGGCAACATCAAGGTCGCATTCGCTGACCTGCAAGGCCGCCGTTTCGGTCACTCGTAACGCAAAGCCTGAATCGGGTCCTGGCGGGCTGCCCGCATGGCCGGGTACACACCCGACGCCAGCCCCACGACCCCCGAGCTGATCAGAGCTGCTCCCACGGCCCAGGCGCTGACCCCGAAGGGAAGCCCGGCGAAGGCCATCACGGCGGCGGCCGAGGCGGTTCCGGCGGCGATGCCCAGCACCCCACCACCGAGGCTGATCACCAGGGCTTCGGTGAAGAACTGCAAGAAGAGGTCGCGGTCACTGGCCCCGATGGCCTTGCGGATGCCGATCTCGCGGGTGCGCTCCATGACCGAGACCAGCATGATGTTCATGATGCCGATGCTGCCCACCAGCAGCGAGATCCCGGCGATGCCGGCCACGAACAGGGTCAGCGTGCCGGTGATGTTGCCCAGGATCGAGAGCATCTCGCTCTGGGTGTGAAAGTGGAAGTCGTCCTGGTCGAGGTGGCGGTGGCGCAGGAAATCCTCGATCTGTTGCTGCACGTCGTAGACCTTCTCGGCATCCGTGGCCCACACGATGATCTCGGTCAGGCGCCTGGTCTCGAGCAGGTCTTCGGAGGTGGTGATGGGCAGGATGGCCATGTCGTCCATGTTCATCCCCAGCATCTCGCCCTTCTCCTCCATCACCCCGATGCACTGAAAGCGCTTGCCTCCAATGCGCAGCGTCTCGCCCACGGGCGAGGAGCCGGGAAAAAACTTGGCCACCACGTCGGGACCCAGCACGCAGACCTTGCGGTGCTTCTCGATGTCGGAGGAGGTCAGAAACTGCCCCTCCGTGACCCGGTAGTTGGCCAGCGCGGGCCAGTTCTCGGTCAGGCCCCAGATGGCGATCTTGTCCTCCTTGCGCCCCATGCGGGCCTGGGCCGAGCCGATCAGCACCGGCACCACGTCGTTGATGCCGGTCAGACGCCGGGCGATCTCCTTGGAATCGCTGTAGCTGAGCCGGCTGGGCTCGATGGGGGGATCCATCTTGCCCGGGTGCACCACCAGGGCATTGGAGCCAAAGCCCATTCCGCCCACCTCTTGATTGACGTAGACCTTGGCCGCCTCGCCCAGCGAGACCAGGGTGATCACCAGGCCCACCCCGATGATGACCCCCAGCATGGTCAGCACCGAGCGCAGGCGGTTGGCCTTGAGCGAGTCGAGCGCCGCCGAGAGGCTCTCCCAGAGGTCCATTCAGGCCACGATCCTTCCGTCCAGCATGCGCACGATGCGGGTGGCCTGCTCGGCCATCTCGGGGCTGTGGGTGACCATCAGCAGGGTGATCCCCTCGCCATGCAGGCGATGGAAGATGCCCATGATGTCGGCCCCGGTGCGGGTGTCCAGGTTGCCGGTCGGCTCGTCGGCCAGGACCAGGTCGGGGTTCATCACCAGAGCCCGGGCGATGGCCACCCGCTGGCACTCGCCGCCGCTCATCTGGTTGGGGGTGTGGTCGAGCCGGTGCTCGAGGTGGACCCGGGCCAGCTGCTCGCGGGCCCGCGCAGCCCGCTCGGCGCGGGGAACCCCGCCGTAGACCATGGGCAGCTCCACGTTCTTGAGCGCGCTCATGCGGCGCAGCAGGTTGTAGCTCTGAAAGACGAAGCCGATCTCGCGATTGCGTACCCGGGCCAACTGGTTGGAGGAGAACTGGGAAACGTCCCGATCGCGCAAGATCACCTGGCCGGCGGTGGGGCGGTCGAGGCATCCCAGGATGTTGAGCAGGGTCGACTTACCGCAGCCGGACGGGCCCACCAGCGAGACGAACTCGCCCCGACGCAGGACCAGGTCGACCCCGCACACGGCCGGCACCTCGCCCCCGTGGCCCGAGTAGGTGCGCTCGACCCCCCTGAGCTCGAGCACCACGTCCTGGCTCATGGCCGGATGCGCAGGCGCGCCCCGTCGCGCAGATTGCCCGGATTGAGCACCACCTGATCGCCCTCGCTCAGGCCCTGCACGATCTCCACCCGGTTGGCATCACGGCTGCCTGTCTTGACCACCCGCTCGCGGGCTCGCGAGCCGTCCACCAGCAGCACGACCCACTTCCCTTCTCGGCTCACCAGGGCCTCGCGGGGCACGAATAGCACGTTCTCGAGCTTGCGCAGCACCACCTCGGCGAAGACCGACATGCCCGGGAAGAGCTGCGACTTCCCATCAGAGCTGGCCAGCTCGACTCGAGCCCGGAAGACCCGATCTTCGTCCTGGGTGGGCGTGCCGCGCAGCTCGCGCTTGAGCTGAGCCAGGGCGTCGATGCTCTTCAGCTTGCCGGCGAACTCGACCTCGGGGTAGGCGTCGGTGGTCACCACCACGCTCTGGCCGGGGGAGACCTTGCCCCGGTCGTTCTCGTCGAGCAGCACCTCGACCCAGATCCGGTTCGGATCGACGAGCCGCGCCACCGGCGTAGTGGGCCCGACCGACTCGCCCGGCTGAACATCCTCGAGCACGATCTCCCCGGCTCCGGGGGCCCGTACCTGAGCCTGCTCGAGCTGGGCCCGGGCCTGAGCGACCGTGGCCGAGGCTGCCTCCAGACGGGCCTGGCTGGCGGATACCTCCCCTTGCAGCACCGCCAGCTGGCCCTGGCGCGCCCGGGCCCCCTCGACCTGGGCCCCGGCTCGAGTCAGCTCGCCGCGGGCGGCCTGGCGTTCTTCCTGGCGGGCTCCCTCGCGCAATAAGCTCAGTTGCTGGCGGGCCTGCTCACGACTGGCCCGGGCCGCGCTGAGACCCGTCCGGGCGGCGTCCACCTGCTGGGCCGCGACGTAGCCTTGTTCGAATAGTTGTTTGGTACGGGCGAGGTTGGTTCGGGACTCGGTTTCGGCAGCTTCCGCCGAGGCCAGCTGGGCCCGCGCCGTGGCCAGCTCTTGCGGGCGCGAGCCGTTCTCGAGGCGCTCGAGGTTGGCGCTGGCCACCTGACGAGCGGCCTGCGAGCCGGTCAACTCGGCGGCCACCGCTTGCTGCTCGGCCGCCAGGCGAGCCCGGGCTTGCTCCACTGCGGCCGAGGCCGCCTGTTCGTTGGCCTGAGCCACGCGCAGGGCGGCTTTGAGGTCGTCCGATTCGAGCTCGGCCACCAGTTGGCCGGCTTGAACCCGTTCACCCGTTTTGACCAGCACCCGGGCCAGTCGACCCTGCGTCCGCGGTGCCAGGGCCGCTTCCACGCCGCTTTTCACCAGCCCATCCTCGTCCAGCCTGTCACTGACCGACCCGCGCTCGACGCGGCCGGCGGTCACTTCCACCGCCTCCGAGCCGCTGACGAAGAAGAATACGGCCGTGAGGACCAGCAGGCCGAGAAGGATGAGCGCCAGCGCCCTCATTGGCCTGGCAACCACCGGTGCAATGTCTTGCGCAGCGAGACCTGGGCGATCGGCTTGGTGAGGTAATCGTCCATTCCCGCTTCCAGGCAGCGCTCACGATCACCGACCATGGCGTGAGCCGTCATGGCCACGATGGGAACCTGACTCCGGGTTCGAATGGCGAGGCTGGCCTCGTAACCGTCCATCAGGGGCATCTGGCAATCCATGAAGATGACATCGTAATGATTTTGACGGCTCAGGTCGACCGCCTCCCGGCCATTGCTGGCCAGGTCGACCTGCAGTCCCAGCTTCTCAAGCATCCGATGGGCCAATCGCCGGTTGACGGCGTTGTCCTCCACTACCAGTACGTGGCCTGCGAACTCAAAGGGTAGAGCCTCCTCGGGCTCGGGATGAAGCGAGCCGTCCTGGTCCGGACCCGACAGCAGAGGCAGGGTGACGCGAAACGTGGTTCCCGAGCCGAGCTCGCTGGATACGTTGATCTCCCCACCCATTTCCTCCACCAGGCGGCGGGTGATGGCCAGGCCCAGCCCCGTGCCACCGTGGCGGCGCTTGTTGGACCCATCCACCTGGGTGAACTCCTCGAACAACAGGGACTGGCCGGCCGGAGAGATGCCAATGCCCGTGTCCTGGACTTGCAGTGTCAGGAGGACGCGCTCGGAGCTCTGCCTGGCGGTCTCGGCTCGCACCGTAACCCCACCGTGGTCGGTGAACTTGACCGCATTGTCGATCAGGTTGCTCACAACCTGTCGCAAACGGCCCGGGTCGCCCATCAGACCCTGGGAAAGAGGACCGATGATCTGAAGGCTCAGCTCCAGGCCCTTGTCGGCGGCCCGGTAGCTGAAAAGCTCGACCACTTCCTCGAGCAATGCGCGCAGGTCCACGCCCAGATGGTCCAGCACCACCTTGCCCGCCTCGATGCGTGACAGGTCCAGAATGTTGTTGATGATCCCCAGGAGGGAACGGGCCGCTTGCAGGGACATGTCGGCATACTCGCGCTGCTCGGGCTGTAGCTCGGTGTCAAGCAGCAGCTCGGTCATCCCCATGATGGCGTTCATCGGGGTCCGGATCTCGTGGCTCATGTTGGCCAGAAACTGGGATTTGGCACGGGTCGCCGATTCGGAGCGCTCGCGCGCCTGGATCAGCTCTGCCTCCATGCGCTTTCGCTCGGTGATGTCGCGGATGATGCCGACCAGGAACGGTTGCCCGTCACTGGTCCGGAAGAACGACTTCTTGGTCCAGATGGTATGGGTCTGTCCGTTGGCGTCGGTAAAAAGCTCCTCGTTCTCGCGCGTCAGGCCGGTCTCGAAGACGCGCGCGTCCTCGGCCCAGAAAACATCGGCCTGCTCCGGGGGGAAGAACTCGTAGTCCGAGTGGCCGAGCAGTTGCTCACGCTGGTAGCCCATGAAATCGCACAGGGCGTCGTTGAGGAAGATCCACCGGTGCTGGCTGTCCTTGACGAACACCGGGTCGGGGATGGCACTGACCACCTCTTGCAGGAAGCTCTGGGCCGTGCTGCCCAGCTCGAGCTGAGAGCGCAGCACCTCATCTTGTAATGGCACCGCTGTGTCTCGGCGCTCACCGTCCATCCCCACCTCCGGCGAGCCAATCTTTGGGATTATCCGCTCTCTTCCTTGAGCTGCTCCAGAACATACTTGCCCAGTAGCTTCACCTGATCAGGGTTGAGATGCAGGAAGCGGAGGCCATACTGAAAGCCATCATCAACTTTGTCACGGTGACGGATCTCGCCGACCACGGTGAGGGCATAGAGGCGCCCCGACGGACCGATGGTGAGGGTTACGGGGGCGCTCGAGAGCAGCTCCTTCTTGCACGCGAGCAGCACCCCTCCGACTCCGATGTTGAGGATGACCCCTTCGTGCTCTTGCGCCTTTGAGCTCACCTCGACCTGCAATCGGGCCTTAACCCGACGCTTGCGGCGCCGGCGATAGAGGAGATTCTCCAGGAACCCGAGCTCGGAGAGCATTTGGGCCAGGCGCGAGCGGGCCAGGGTCTCGGGCTTCTCGTCGTAGTTGACCCCCACCAGCAGCCGGGTGCTGCGGGGCATCTTGCGAACCCACTGCACGACGCACTTGATCCCAACCGGCTTGGCCCGCCCCGAAGCGGGGTCGAGCAAAGTGATGACATCACCACGCTC
This sequence comes from Candidatus Xenobia bacterium, assembly GCA_045863235.1. Lineage (GTDB taxonomy): Bacteria > Vulcanimicrobiota > Xenobia > Xenobiales > QWHO01 > QWHO01. The sequence goes on from BTUM01000024.1 coordinate 34,075, forward strand.
GGGCTCGATGTCCAGGTAAAGGTGCAGTCCACCGAGCCCGATGTTGACGACCTGGGCCTGGCCGCTCTTGTCTCCCAGGGAAAAGTCTACCGCCAGCTGGCTGTGAACCCGGATGCTGCGGCGTCGGTCCGGGGTCTTCTCACTATCCACCCCGAACGACTTCAGGCCCGCCACCATGGAGCCCAGCCAGCCCGGAGCCTCCTTGTCCTGCAGCAGGCGCAAGGCCTGCACCATCACCGATTGGAACTGCTGGATCTCGGCCGGGATAACCCGGGGGGTCTCCTCGGAGCTGGGCAGCATTTCCAGGCTGGGAGGCACCTCGTAGGAGGCCTCGACGGACTCTTCCACCTGTTCGAAGGACTCCTCGGGGGGGGCCTCGGGTTCCTCCGACTCAGGCTCGGCTTCTCGGGTCTCTCGAGCCTCCGGGGCCGGAGGGGGCTCGGGCCTGGGCTCGGGCGGCGAGCGCGGGGGCTCGCTCTCTTGTTCCTTCTGGCTGAACAGAAAGTAGATTCCGCCCACCAGGAGCGGCAGGCCAACGACGATGGCTCCGCCCAGAATCACCAGCTTGACCCACCCCGGCTTGCCGCCTCCTAGAATTTGCATCAACACCTCAAAAAACCTTGAATTGACGGCTCTTTCGCGCCTCAACTGGTTTTCCCTATAGTGGACCGGAAGCAGGCCGCGGAAGGTGCGCGACAGCTTGGCTCGAAGCCAGGGTCCAATTTTTCTGCCAGAGGCGCGAAGATGGCTAAGAACAAGTTCTCCAAAGGAAAGAAGCCGGGCCAGCAGGTGGCCAAGCCGGCGGCGGCCAGCCCCCCTCCGACTCCTGCAGCGCCGGTCGTCGAGGATTTCGACGAGGAAGAAGACAGCCCGGAGCCTTCGCTGGAAGAAATGGCCCTCAATCTACGGGCCATCCTGGAGGAAACCGAAGTCAAGGCCAGGCGGCTGCGCGACTCGATGGAGCTGCCCTCGGTCGCCATCGAGGAGCTCGAGGACAAGCTGGCCGACGAGCAGAAGGTGCGGGCGCAACTCGAAACCACGGTGGCCTCGCAGAAAGAGCGGCTGGAAGAGCTCGAGAAGCTTCACACGGCCGCTCGGGGTCAAGTTGAGGAGCTGGAGAACCAGCTCGGCCAGCTCGAGCAAGAGAAGCGGCATCTCGGCTCGGAGTTGGATGAGCGCCAGAGAGATACGGGTGACCTCGAGGCGCGCCTCGACGAGGCTCTCAAGGCACGCCAGCGTCTGGCCGACCAGCTGGCCGAGGCGGAGCGCTCTCGCCAGGATCTCGAAGAGCGGCTTTCCGGGGACGACGGACTTTCGACCAGGTTGGCCGAGGCCGAGAAGGCCCGCCTGGAGCTCGAGGAGCGCCTGCGCAACGCTGACGAGACCCACGCCGCGGCTCTGCGCGAATTCGACGAGAAACTGGCCGAGCATGACCTGCTGAAGGCCCGTTTGCATGAGGCCGAGACCAGGCGAGACGAGCTGGAAGGAAGGCTGAAAGAGCTCGAAGGTGGGACTTCCGGTCTCCAGGCCAAGCAGCGCGAGGCCGAGAATCGCCTCGGAGAGCTGGAGGACAAGCTCCAGGGGGCCCAGGCCGAGCTGCTGGAGGGCGAGTCTCGCCTGGAGGAGGCTCAGCGCAAAGCCCGCGTGCTCGAAGAGCAGTTGGAGGAGGCTCGCAAGGCCAAGGCCGAGGTCGAGCGCCATATGGAGGAAGCTCAGCAGCTGCGCGACGACCTGCTCGGGCAGCTCGAGCAGGCCCAGTTGTCAGCGGCCGAGCACGAGGGCCGCACGCAAGAGCTGGAGGGCAAGCTGCAAGAGCTCGCCAAGGCCAGCACGCAGGTGACCGAGCTGCGCGAGATGCTCGACATGCTCGAGGCCAATTTACTCGAGGCCGAAGACAAGCTCGCTTCTGCCCCCACGCGCAATCAGCTTGAGGACGCCCTGACCCGCGCTCAGGAGGCCGAGGAGCGGGTCAGCGAGTTGACCACGGCAGCCGACGAAGTGGAGCAGAAACTTCGTCAGTCGGAGTTTCGGCTCGGTCAGATCAAGCAGATCTTCGAAGAAACCGACGAAGCGGCCAAAGCCGCCGAGGAGCGCGCCGATGCAGCCGAGCGGAGGGCCCGCGAGGCCGAGCGCAAGCTGCGCCAGCTCGAAGTGGCCACCGGTCGGGTGGCTGACGCGGCCGGGGAGGCGGCGGGTGCACCGGAAGGCGCCGACGGGGTTGAGGTGTCGGCACTTCGCAAGAAGCTCGAGGCGGCCGAGCGCGAGTCGTTGGAGTCGGTCGAGCGGGCCGAGCTGGCTGAGCAGAAGCTGATCGAGCTGGAAGACGAGGTTCGCGAGGCTAACGAGCGAGCCCTGGAGCTCGAGGAGAAGTTTGGCGAAGTGGAGGCCAACTCCATCCGGCTGCGCGAAGAGCTCGAGCAGGCCTGTCAGCAGCTCGAGGAAACCCGCAGCCAGACCGACCTGAGTCAGTTCGAGGAGCTGAGGCAGAAGCTCCAGGATACTGAGGCTCGGGCCAAAGCTGCCGAGCAGAAATCTCGCGAATCGGTGGACCGTCTCTTCCAGGCCGAGCAGCGGATGGTGGCCGCCAGCGCGCGCACCCGCACGGCCGAGGAGAAGATCGTCACCCTCGAGCGAGAGCTCGACAACCTCAAGCGCAAACTCCACGAGGCCGAAGAGCGGATGAAGTCGGGCGAGGCGGCCGAACTCGATCCCGAGACCGAGCGCATGGCCTTTGAAGACCGGCTGACCAGTCTACCGAACTTCAACATCCTGCAGCAGTACATCGATTACACCTTCAAGCAGGTTCATCGCTACAAGCGCGGAGCGGCCTTGCTTTGCATCGACCTGGACCGTTTCAAGGTCATCAACGATACGCTCGGTTTTCGAGCCGGCGACGAAGTGTTGCGCCAGGTCGCTGACCGGCTCAAAGCCCTGGTCCGCGAGTCGGACGTCCTCGGCCGGCGGGGAGACGACGAATTCTTGATTTTGCTGTCCGAACTGGAGCGGGGCGATCTGCCCGAGGTGCGGACTCCCGAAGATTGGGCCAGGGCCTGCAACCAGATGTCGACCCTGGTTTCCAACCGCATCCTGTCGGCCCTGGCGCCGCCCTATTCGGTGCAGAATCAGAAACTGCACGTGACCGCCAGCATCGGGGCCAGCGTGAGCCTGGACGCCGAGACGGCCGAAGAGTTCATCGAGCACGCCGAGACCGCCATGGTGGCCGCCAAGGAAGCGGGCCGCAACAATCTGCAGTTTTATACCGCCGATCTGAAGCAGCGTCGTCAGCGAAAGCTCTCCTTCGACGGTCAGTTGCGCGAGGCCCTGGAGAACGACGAGTTCACGCTGCTCTACCAGCCCATCGTGCACCTCTCCAGCGGACGCCTGGCCGGGGCCGAGGCTCTCTTGCGCTGGAAGCACCCCGAAATGAATCGTCTGCTGGCCCCGGAGGAGTTTCTCTCGATCGCCGAGGAGACCGGCTTGATCGTGCCCATCGGCACCTGGGCGCTGATGCAGGCCTGCCGGCAGGCGGCCCTGTGGCGCGACGAAGGGCTGGAGATCTTTACGGGTGTCAACATGAGCACTCGCCAGCTGATGCAGGCGGATCTGCCCAAGACGTTCCTGAAGGCTTTCGAGGTGACCAACATCGATCCCAAGATGTTGATCGTGGACATCATCGAGGGCTCGAGCCTGGTGGATCCCGAGCGCATCGATCAGAACCTGGAGGAGTTGACCCGTCTGGGAGTGGCTATCTCCGTCGACGACTTCGGCGTGGGCTTCTCCTCGCTCAAGAGACTGGGAAAGGTCAAGATGCTCAAGTTCCACCAATCCCTGGTGCAGGATGTGGGCAGTCGCCACGGCAGCAGTATCTGCGTGGCCATGCTGGGCATCTGCTCGACACTGGCCGTGCGCTCCGTGGCCGAAGGGGTGGAAACGGCCGACCAGGCGACCTTCTTCCTGGACAAAGGGTGCGAGCTGGCCCAGGGGTTCTACTTCTCCGAGCCCGTGCCGCCCGACGAGATCACCGAGATGTGGCTCGACAATCGAACCTGGAGTGGCTTTTAGGCTTTCAGGCCAACTGGGAGGCCCACTCCAGCCAGTCCTCCGAGGAGAATTCGGAGGCCACGTTGCCGTTGCTCGTGCCGGTCAGGTTGACACAGTGGCCGACCAGGTTCGCGTTCGGTTCTGGTGCTGCTGGCTCCGCTTTGGGAACCTGCTCGACAATTTGGACAGGGTCCATGCTCTGCTCCCCCATTCGCTGACTTTTGTCCAGCATACCCTGAGACCTTGGAAAAGTTTTTGGGTACGGTGCAAAAGTTGCGTTACCCTTGTGAGCAGGTTGTTACAAAGATTCTCGGTTTGGATCAGGCCAGGCCGCCCAGGATGCGGAAACCCTCTTCCTTGCGGCCTGTGTTGCGCAACAGCGTGGAGAGCCAGCGGCGGGCCTGCTGAAATACGGGGTCGATGGCCACGGCTTCGCGCCATTGCTGCTCGGCGGTGACCAGATCGTCTTCTTCGTAGGCCAGAACTCCCAGGTTAAAGGCCACCCGGGCATCCTCGGGGGCCAGGGTGCGCGCCAGATAGAGCGTTTGGCGGGCCTGGTCGCGCTCTCCCAGAGCCGTCTCGGCTACGGCCAGGTTGGTCAGCACCTGCACCGAGCCGGGCTCGAGCCCGGCCGCCCGGGCCAGATCGCCCCGAGCGCTCCGGGCCAGCCCGCGTCGTAGTTGCAGCGAGCCCCGGTTGAACCAGAAGGTGGAGTTGCCGGAGTCTTCTTCGAGGGCCTGGCTGAAGGCCGCCTCGGCTTCCTCCAGACGGCCCTGCAGGGTGAAGATGATGCCCGTGTTGTTGTGGACGTAGCCCAGCAGTCGCTGCAAGGAGACCACCTCGAAGCCCTCGGTCTCACGCCAGAAGCGGCGTTGGGCCAGGTCGCACAGCATGAGGCCGTGCTCGCTCTCGATGCCCGCGGCCACGTGCCCGAACACGAATCCCTGGCCTTCCCCGATGGCTTCCAGTTTGCGCATCGGGACCACCTTGAGGCCGGCGGCCGGCGCCAGGGCCAGGAGCAGCAGCGTGTACTCGATGCACATCGCGTAGCGACGGCCATCGGCGCCCGGCTCGGTGAAAACCTGGTGGGCGGTGCGACAGCCGTGAGGGCGGCGGTTCTGGCTCAGGTCCTCGTCGTAGCCCACCTCCAGGCCGTAGTCGAGAATGGCTTTGTAGAGCCGCCGCGCGCGGTCCACGACAGGGCCCTCGCCCACCGCGCGGCGGGCGAACTCGAGCATTTCGGGGGTGGCTCCAAATGGGTGCACGAGCTTCTTATCACGACATGACCCCTCCTAGGAAAGAGTCTCGCCCTGTCGAACAACAAAAAGCCCTCGAAATGAAGCGGGGAGTTTGCCTGGGGAGGTCTGCCATGGACAAGCCGATGATGGAAATGGCTCCGATGAAGGAGATGATGGGCAAGATGGCCGACTGCATGATGCGCATGAACGAGTCCTGCAACGAATCCCACATGATGATGATGAAGATGCGCGACATGTGTATGGAGATGCATGACATGATGAAGAGGATGAGCATGATGCAGGGGGAAATGAAGTAGCCCGGTTTCCTGTTTCAATGAAAAAGCCGGCCTCTGGGCCGGCTCTTTCATTGAACGGGGGTTTGGTTAGCCGCCCGCCTGCCGTTTGGAGTAAACGAACACCCCCGCGCCCACGGCGCAGAAGACGATGAAAAACCAGGCCTTGCGTGAGGCCGGGTCGCTCAACATGACGGCGCTCATGATCAAAAAGAGCAGCACAACCAGTCCGATGGCAACCTTCTTGATGTTGTGAGCCATCAAAGCCCCACCGCGGTCTTTGTCGCCGTAGGCCTTCTTCATGTCTTGCACCGAGTTCTTGACCTTCTCGGTGTGCTTCTCTTGCTGGGCGTAAAGTTTCTCGAGTTGTCTGTCCCGTTGATCGGACACGCTCAAACCCTCCTTCAGGACTCGATGCCGGAGGGGGCCAGCACGACCCGGTCGTACAGGTCCCCGTAGAGCTTTCGGACCTCGCCCTGGACCTTGTCCGGCGCGGCCTTTACCGAGCAACAGGCCACGACGTCTTCAGGAATGAGTTTCGCCATCTCCCCCCAGCGCCCTTCTCGGGAAAGCCGATGAAGCTCGCGGTGCAATTCCCCGTGGCCGATGACTTCGAGCACCTCGGCATAGGCCGGAGTCGAGCCGTAGAAGGCGATTGACTCGCGGACCTTGCGCTCGAGCAAATTCTGGGTGGCCTCGTCACCGGTGATCACGAAGACATTGCCTACCACCTGGACGGCCTTGCGCTCTCGCCCGGCCTTCTTCAGCCCGGCCTCCAGCGAAGGCAGGGTGACCTTTTCGACGTAGGCCCGGTTGGTGAAGGGATGGCCGCTCAGAAAGTCGGCCGCCTCGCCGGCCAGTTCACTCATCTTAGGCCCCACGGCGGCCACTCCGATGGGAATGGTGGGATGAGCGATGGGGCCGGGGTTGAAGAAAGGCGTCATGAGCGTATGGCGGTAGTGTGTACCCTGGTATTTCAGGGGTTCACCGCTCTGGAAGGCGTGGAAGATGGCTCGCAGGGCGGCGATGTAGTCGCGCATCTGCTCGATGGGCTTGTCCCAGGGCATCGAGAAGCGTTTGGTGATGTGCGCTTTGACCTGACTGCCCAGACCCAGCCACAGGCGGCCGCGCGAGAAGCGCTGAATATCCCAGGCGGGGTAGGCCATGCTCATCGGGTTGCGGGCCAGGGCCACGGCGATGGCGGTCCCCAGACCGAGCTTCTGGGAGCCTTCAGCGGCGCGCAGCAGGCTCAGGAAGGGGTCGTGCTTGGATTCGGGGACCCAGAGGCAGTCAAAGCCTCGCTCTTCGGCCCGACGGGCCACCTCGGGGGCGGTCTCCAGGTCTCCATCAAACACGGCGTCAAACAGCATCGCCCGGGCTTCACCGGACGCGACGGGATTCCTACGAGTTCGAGAGCCTGTTCGGGAGGACTTGAATGGATTTCAGCGAGAACATGCAGGAAGATGGCTCTTAAAAACGTTCTGACGCGCTTCCTCGAGTCGCAGGAAGGCCGGGGGACCCTGGCCGCCGTGCACCGCCAGGAGGCGCGCGAGGCCCGCTACGGAGAGTGGCCCGAGCATCTCGACCCCGAGCTGATCGCCATGGTGAAGGCCCGCGGCATCGAGCGCCTTTACAGCCATCAGAGTCAGGCCATCGTTCATGTGACCGGAGGGCGCCACACAGTCATCGTGACCCCCACCGCCTCGGGCAAGACCCTGTGCTACAACCTGCCGGTGCTCCAGGCCATTCGCAAGGACGATTCGGCCCGTGCCCTCTACATGTTCCCGACCAAGGCCCTGGAGCAAGATCAGCTGGCCGAGCTGCAAGAATCCATCGACGCCCTGCAGGGGACGGCCCGGGTGTTCACCTACGACGGCGACACTCCGGCCGACGCGCGTCGCTCCATCCGCAGCCGGGCTCACGTGGTCATCACCAATCCCGACATGCTGCACACCGGCATTCTCCCGCACCACACCCGCTGGTCGCGCTTTTTCGCCAACCTGCGCTATGTGGTGATGGATGAGCTGCACACCTACCGGGGAGTCTATGGCAGCCACCTGGCCAACGTGCTGCGCCGCCTCAAGCGCATCGCTGCCTTTCACGGCTCCAACCCGGTCTTTGTCATGTGCTCGGCCACCATCGCCAACCCTCGCGAGCTGGCCGAGGCCCTGGTCGAGGCACCCGTCGAGCTGGTGGACCAGAACGGTGCCCCGGCGGGTGCCAAGACCTTGATCTTCTACAACCCTCCGGTGCTGAGCAAGGAGCTGGGCATCCGCCGCTCCTACCTGACGGCCTCGCGCTGGATCGCCTCGCGCTTTTTGAAGGCCGACCTGCAGACCATCGTGTTCGCGGCCAGCCGGCTGAACGTCGAGGTGCTCTCGCGCTATCTCAAGGACCGCTTCGAGCGGACCGTGCAGGACGAGGGCAAGATTCGCGCCTACCGGGGCGGTTATCTGCCCGGGGCCCGCCGCGAGATCGAGCGCGGGCTTCGCCAGGGAACCATTCGCGGGGTGATCAGCACCAACGCCCTGGAGCTGGGCATCGACATCGGCAGCCTGCAGGCCGCCGTGCTGGCCGGTTATCCCGGCACGGTGGCCAGCACCTGGCAGCAGGCCGGTCGGGCCGGTCGCCGCAACGAGGAGAGCGCGGTGGTGCTGGTGGCCAAGAGTGACCCGCTGGACCAGTTCCTGATGGAGAACCCCCGGTATTTTTTCTCGGCCAGCCCCGAGCACGCCCTGATCAATCCCGATAACGTGGCCATTCTGGTCAGCCACCTCAAGTGCGCCGCCTTCGAGCTGCCCCTGGAGGAAGGCGAGAGCTTTGGCCGGGCCGAGGTGGGGGAGATCCTCCAGTTCCTGGCCGAGAACGAGGTGCTGCACCGCTCGGGCGGCCAGTACCACTGGACTCAGGAGGCCTACCCGGCCGACGCCATCTCGCTGCGCAGCGCCTCGCCCGAAAATTTCTGCATCATGGACGTGACCGAGAAGAACAAGGTGATCGCCGAGGTGGACTGGCACTCGGCCCCGTCCACGGTCTATCAGGATGCCATCTACATGTGCCAGGCCCGCACCTACCAGGTGAAACAGCTCGACTACGCCCAGCGGCGAGCCTACGTCAAGCCGGTGGAAGTCGATTACTACACCGACGCCATCACAGCCACCTCGGTCAAGATTCTGGATGGCTTCGAGCGCTCCGACCTGCCCGCCCAGAAAGCGCGGCGCGAGCACGGCGAGGTGCACGTCACCTGGCGGGTGAGCGGCTTCAAGAAGATCAAGTTCTACAGCCGCGAGAACGTGGGTTACGGCGAGGTCAACCTGCCCGACCACGAGATGCACACCACCGCCTTCTGGCTCACGCTGAGCCACGACCTGCTGGCCAGTCTGGGCTTCCCCCGCTCCGACCTGCTCGATGGAGTGGTGGGGCTGGCTTACTGCCTGCACCACCTGGCCCCGTTCTACCTGATGTGCGACCTGCGCGACCTGGACCGCTGCGTGGGCGACCGGGCGGCCACCTGGTTTGCTCGCTCCGACCGCGACACCCAGGGGCGCTACAGTTTCGCCCCGGTGGAGGAGCATCTGGAGAACGCCGAGAGCTGGATGCGCCTGGGAATGGATCCTTTGGAGCGCGCCCAAACGCTCGAATCCTTGCCGGTTTTCGAACCCACTTTGTTTCTCTACGACAACTACCCGGGCGGAATGGGGTTCTCGGCGCAGCTCTACGATCAGTCCCACGAGCTGCTGGGGCGGGCCATGGAGCGGCTGGAGCACTGTGAGTGCGAGTCGGGCTGCCCCTCCTGCGTGGGTCCGCCGAACGAGGTCGGCAATGCCTCGCGCCTGGTGGCTCTGGCCATTCTCAGGTCCCTGGTGGAGCAACCGGCAGAGCTGGTCCTGAGCGGCAGGAGCTGAGTCGCCGGTCGAGCAACTCTCGGCCTCATGCGAAGACACCTGACCACCGTCCTGATCCTCAGTCTGCTGGGCTGGCTCAACCTGCAAGAGCCGGTGCGCAAGATCGGCCAGGTGGGCCAGGGCCTGCGAGTCGCTTCGGTGAGCCCGGACGGGCAGCTGGTGGTGGGCTGGAAGGCCGAGGCCGGTGGGCGCTGGAGCTATGCCGTCTGGCAGACCCAGAGCGGCAAGGAGATCGTCCCGGCGCAACTCATCTCCGACCCGCCGGCGTCCAGCAACCCCTTCGCCTGGGGTCCCGACGGCCTGCTGGCCGTTGGCTACGGCGATCAGGTCGCCCTCTGGCAGGGGGGCAAGCTCAAGCGCAAGCTGAAGGCGGATTGGATGGTGCGCGACGTGCGCTTCTCCGGCCCCACTCTGATGGCCCGAGTGGACAAGGGGGTGTTCCTCTGGACCGCGGCCACTGGCAAGCTGATCTGGGGGATGCGCCAGGAGCATTTGCTGGCCGCGCGACTCAGCTCCAACGGCAAGACCCTGGCCACCGCCAGCCTGGAGGAGCCGATCTTCGTCTTCGATGTGACCGACAAGCGCCTGATCGGCCAGCTGCCGGCAGGCCAGGCCACCGTCAACCTGGAGTTCTGTCATCAGGACGAGTGGCTGGCCTGCGCCTTCCGCTATCGCAGCGATCGCCAGAAGGACTGCGCCCTGGTCTATCACTGGCCCAGCGCCCGTCCCTTGAGTCGCCCCCTCTCGAACCCAGCCCTGATGGGTTTTGCTGTCAGCCAGGACGGGGAACGACTGCTCACGCGCTCGGCCAGTATGGTCCGCATCTGGGAGGGGGGAACGGGAAATCTGGTTCATCAGAAGGATCTGCCCAGCGGGGCCATGGACGCCCTGTCGCCCGATGGCCGGCTGGTCGCCACAGTGGCCCAGGGCCAGGTCGAGTTGTGGCGCAGCCAGGACGGAAGGTCTCTTGCCAGCTTGAGGGAGGCCGAGCCGGTCACAGCCGTGTCGCTGCCTTCCAACGGGGTACTGGGGGTGCTGGCCGGCAGTTGCTCGGTCTATGCTCTCAGGGCGGATTGGTCTGGACGTTGACCTGCCGGCCTCCGGGTCGTTTGAGGGTGGGCAGGATGGACGTTTCCAGGCGGGAGACCACGTCCATCATCTCGGTCTCGACGTTCAGCCGCAGAGGCTCTCCTTCGCCGTAGGCCACCTCGAAAAGGCGCACGCCGGGGGCCAGGCGCCGCACGTCGGTACGAGCGGGATCGACCCAGTTCGTCTGCAATTTGTCGGGCACGTTGGCCAGCGGCTCAGGAGGCGTCATCGGATCGAGGTCCAGATCGTAGGTCTCCTGGTAGCGCACCTCCTTGTTTGCGCTCAGCCAGTAGATGGCCACGCGTTTCTGGAACAGCATCTCGGCGGTGCGGGGATGATAAGAGAGCTGGCCCTGGGCATCCTGGTTGGAAACGAAGACCAATCCCGTCAGGGGTGGGGCCAGCAGGGCGATGCTCTCCGGATCGGCACCTTGCAGCTCCTCGCGCACCCGCGCAACCACCAGGGCCGCCCGCGTCTGGGCCGAGGCCTTCTTGTCGCTGCGCACCCAGCTGCGCAGGACGGGGCCGGTCAGGCCCACGAGCAGGGCCAGCACCATCATCAGCAGGCCGGCTGCCACCAGAAGCTCGGCCACCGTGTGGGCGTCGCGTCCTCGGCTCAGTGAACCCTCCGCAGGGAGTAGAGCTGGAACTGCCCGTAAGTGTGCAGAGCCTGCAGGTACGAGGGATCATACTCCAGGTTCAGGCTGAAGAATCCCGTCCCCTGGAATTCCATGGACTGCGGATCGGGGGGCGGGAACTGCACCAGGGAGCCGTTCTGGAGATTGGCTTCCTCCTCATAGACCCGAACCGCCCCCCCCCCGATGACCAGGCCTCCCCGGATCGTGAACTGCTTGAGTTGCTGCGCCGTACCCGTGCCCAGGGTCACGCTGCGCATCTCGGGATAGAACAGGGCGCTGTCGCGGACCACGATGAGACCGCGGTAGTCCCCGCTGGCCTTCATCAGAAGCCGCTGGCAGTAGATCACCATGCCCTGGTCGACGGCGTCGAGCATGCCGCCGTCGATGGTCAGGGTGCCCCGCACCACCAGCGTGGCATTGCTGCCGATGAGAAGAGGCTGGGGATTGTTGCCCACGTCGGTCAGCGGGCCGCTGAGATCGAGGTCGCCGTCCACGAACAGGCGCGCGTTCTTGAGCATCAGCCGGGAGGGGCGAATCCGGACTTCGCGGTCATCGGTCACCACCAGGGGCCGGGGGATGTAACGGTTGCCCATGGAGCCCTCCACCACGAAGGCCGAGCCGATGGCGTATTGAGCCGAAGGATCGCGCTCATGATCGGCTGGGGGGGCGTCCTGGATGGCCAGGCTCTGGTTCATCAGGTAGAACGGCCTGCCTTCACGCCGGAAAAGGAGCTGGCGCCCCTGGCTGTCGGTCTCCGAATTGATCAGCGCGTCCCCGGAGGAGCGGATCAGGAAGTTCCAGTCACTGGGGACGCCCGGTCCGCCGGTGATGCTATTGAGAAAGTCGGAGGGAAACTCCAGGTCGACCCGGGACGTTCCCCTCCAGGTATTCCCTCCGCCCACGGCCACTCTTGGCTGGCCCGCAAGGGGGTCGCGTTTGACGAAGTCCACGTTTCCGATCAGGCGATTGCCGGTGCTCCAGGACAGGCTCGAGCTCGGATCGCGACGCCCCCCGATGGTCACGCCCGCATGCTCGAGGGCGGAGATGTGGCTCCCCACTCCCTGCATCTGGTCGGCGGACAGGGCCAGCGGATAGCGATGCAGGGGCTCGCCCTCGACCCGGGGGAAGCACAGCAGATTCCCGGTGACCGAGGAGCCGGGCCCCGGGCTGGTCCCGATCCGGTTGGCAGCCAGGGCGACCGGCTCGGAGCTGGCCAGAACGTAGGGCCAGCGCTTCTGGACCAGGGCATCGAACCACTGCACCCTCGGACCCGCTTTGACTCGGATGAGAAGTTGGGCCGAGTAGGGCGGAACCGACTTCGCGTCGCCCTGGTCGAGACAGCTGCGCGCAAAGAGCGAGTTCTGGGAATTGTCCAGAGAGTAGTAACCGCTTTCCCGGTGAGGGGTGAAGCCGATGGCCACCTCGCCCCCGAGTCGCTGCGAGTCCCGAGCGCCGAACAGGTTCTGCCAGTGGTAGCGCTGGGACAGGCTCTGGCCCGACAGCGGGTCGTCGGGCTGGTCTCGGCGCCGCTCTGCATCGATAAACTGGGACAGCGCCGCGCGGGCAAGCTGCTCGCTCTGGGCGTGCTCGCGGAAGTTGCGGGCAAAGTCGAGCTGGGTGAGACAGAAGCTGGCCACCAGCAGGCAGAAGGCCAGCAACAGCACGGATCCGGCCAGAACCGTCGCCACCGCCACCCCGCGCCGCCCGAACTTCATGTCCCGAAATGTATCATAAAGTCGGATCAACTTCTCGAATGCGGGGGATGGCACCGGCTTCTTGCAGGCAACGCTCCACGGCCTCGCGGTGCTTCTCGGCCAGAACAGGGTCGCGCACCTGGAAGTAGGCGGCCAGCAGCCGGTGCGAGTTGGCCTGCTCGAGCGGATTCTGGAGCACCTCGAAGGTTTCCAGGGCTTCCTGGTAGGCTGCCAGTGCCTCCTCCTGGCGACCGGCGCGGTCCGCCATCTCGCCCTCGAGCCGGCGCAGGATGGCTTCAAACAGGGGATAGAGTCCGCTGCTTTCAATTCGGGCCGCCTTGATCCGTTGCGTGGCCTTCTCGCGGCCAGCCCGGTCGCGGGCCAGGCGCACCGTGGCGCAGGCCTCCAGCAGGCGCGATTCGGCCATGTAGTAAGGCGCGTGGCGAAGTTTACAGGTTCGCGTCGAGGTCTCGCCGCACTCCAGGGCGTCCTGCCAGCAGCCCTCGGCGAAATAGGTCCAGCCCCGGGCCAGCTCGATGAGCATCGTCAGGAACGGCAGGCTCAGCTTGCGCGCGCGCCGCTCTGCCTGGGCCAGGTGGCGGTTGGCCTCGGCCACCTCGCCCCGCAGGGCGGCGATGTGGCCCATGTTGATCAGGCTCAGCATGAAGTCGACCTTGCTGGAGGTCGATTCGGCATACTCGCGGGCTTTGAGGGCATGGTGAAAGGCTTCGTCCAGCCGCCCGCGGTAGCGCGAGATAAGCTGCAGCACAGTGTGGTTGAGGGCCAGTCCATGAATGTCGCCCAGTCGCTGGGATAGCTCCAGGGCCTGCATCTCCAGAACCAGGGCGTTGCGCACGTCGCCTACCACGAACAGTAGATAGCCCGACTCGCGCAGGAAGGCGGCCTTTTGCAGCGAGTCACCCAGCTCGCGGGCCATGTCGGCGGCCACCCGCAGCTGGCGCCTGGCGTGCGGCATCATCACGCGCGGAAAGAACAAGATGGAGTAGCCCGAGAACAGCTTGGCCTGGCCGGCCGCCTCGCGGCTGTTGAGCACGCGAGCGATGAACTGCTGGCGTAAGGACATATCCAGGGTGTCCAGGACCCACCCCTCCGGGCGCAGGAAGAAGAGCACCCGGGTGAGTCGCTCGAGCACGCGCTCCATCTCGTCGGTGCGGCGAAGGTCCTTGCGGTAACCGGGCACGACCGCCTTCTTGCGCAGAAACTGGCCCAGCTGGCGGAACGGAATGCCGATGGTGGCCAGGAAGCTCATGGAGGGGAGCTTGATGCCCAGCTGCTTGAGAGCGTCTTTGAGGCAGCGCTGGGCCTGGCGCAGGTCGCCCAGGCGCTCCCAGCAGGTGCCCAGCTTGCGCAGCAGGCGGGCGTGCTCGAGCGAGTCCTTCACCCCCCCCAGCAGCCAGGTGTAGGTCTCCAGCGCCATTTCCGTCAGTCCCGCCCCGTAGTTGGCGTCGGCCAGCTTCTCCTGCAGCTCGCGACGGCTGAGCACCGTCTCCACCTCGGGTATGTCCAGGGCGCGCTGGTAAAGGTCGGCCGCCTCGAGGTAAGCGAAGGCCTGGGCGGAAGCGTCGCCGGCTCGCACGAGGTGGATGACGGCTTGCGAGCCCTGGCCGCTGAGCCGGTAGTGATGAGCCAGGCGGGCCGCCTGGCGCTCGGGGTTGGCCAGGCCCTCGAGGGCCCGCGCGGCCCGAGCGTGCAGGTCGACCTGCAGGTCGGCCGGGGTGCCCTCCAGGAGCACTTCCAGGATGGGCTGGTTGTAAAAGGTGAGAAAGCCGCGTTCGCGGGCCTCGGTCAGGATCTTGCGCCCGACCAGGCGCTCGACCCGGTCGATCAGCTCCTCCTGGGGGATATTCCACGCCCGGGCCAGCACCTCGAACTCGAAGGTGCGCCCCAGGACCGCGGCCTGACGGGCCACCCGGAGATCGCCGGGGTCAAGACCGGCCAGGCGGCGCTCCACGGCGTCTCGCACGGTCACCGGAATACGGCTGCCCCCGGCCGAGGTGCGCGGCAGAGCGGTGGATTCCAGGTTCCACGAGCCCCGATCCAGGCGCAAGCGCCCTTCGGCCACGAAAGTCTTGAGGATTTCGGCGATGAACAGCGGGTTGCCCTCGGTCTCGTGAAACAACCGCGCCTGGGTCTCCGGCTCTACCGTGCCCTGCCCCAGCATCGAGCTGACCACGGCCGCCGTCTGCTCCTGGCTCAGCGGGTCCAGGGGAATCTCGTCCATCCCCTCCAGGCGCACCAGGGAGGCTCGCACTCGCATGAAGGCATCATTGGAGCCGACCAGCTCGTCGCGACAGCTGGTGACGATGGCGATGGGCAGCGACTCCTCGGCCTGCCCCAGCAAGCTCCGCCCTGCGTAGTGCAGGAATTCGAGGCTGGCCGGGTCGGCCCACTGCAGGTCTTCGAGAAAGACGACCAGCCCCCGATGGCTGGCCATGCGGGCCAGCAGGCGTACCATTCCCTCAAAGAGGTGGAATTTCAGCAGCGGATCCTCGCGGTCCACATGGGGCTCGCCCAACTCGGGAAAGAGTACCGATAAGGCGTCGCGGAAAACCTCCAGTTCCGCAGGCAGACCGTTCTTGAGGCTGCGCCTGAGAATGCGAATCCAGGGGTTGTAGGGAAGGGCCTCCACCTCGTTGCCGTAGCCCCAGACGCACGCCAGGCCGAGCGAGCGGGCCTGACCGGCCAACTCCTGGAGAAAGCGAGTCTTACCCACCCCGCTGACGCCTTCTACCAGCACGAGTGCGCCGCGCTCGTGCAGCCGGTCGAGCCGCTCGAGCACCTGACGCAGCTCCTGGTCTCGTCCCACGAAGCGGGGGGTGAAAAGCTGCTCGGGCGGGGAGGCGTGAGCGACCGGCAGTGGCTCGGGGCCGATCAGGTCGACCGGGGTGCCAAAGGCGTGGTTGAGCTCCTCCAGGAGCTCGGCGGCGCTCTGGAAGCGGTCGGCTGGCTCCTTCTCGAGCAAGCGCATGGTCATCTCCACCACCGGCTGTGGCAGCCAGGGACAGTGCTGGTGAAGCGGCACCGGGGGCTCGTGGAGGATGGCGTAGAGCACCGACACGAGCTCGGGCGAGTCGAATGGCAGCCGCCCGCTCAAGAGCTCGTAGAGGATGACGCCAAGACTGTAGAGGTCGGTGCGTGAGTCGAGCTCGTGCCCCGCGATTTGCTCCGGCGACATGTAGTGCACCGTCCCGATCACCGTGCCTGGCTCGGTGAACGTGCTGGCTTCGCGACGTCGGGCCAGGCCGAAGTCGAGCAACCGGGGGGTGCCGCTGGGATCGATGAGGATGTTCTCCGGCTTGAGGTCGCGGTGGATGATGTTGTGTTGATGGATGTAGGCCAGCCCCTCGGTCAGCCGCGCAATCAGGGTTCCCAGCCGGGCTAGCCAGGCCTCTCGGGTGGGCCGCTCTCGCTCGCGGTTCAAGAAGTCGCGGATATTGGGGCCGGCTACCAGCTCCATGGTGTAGTAGGGCTGGTTGTCCACCACTCCCTTGTCGAACACGGCCACCAGGGACGGGTGCTCCAGCCCCCGCACGACCTCGAACTCGCGCTCGAAGCGCAGCTTGTCGAGCAAGGTCACCGCCACGGCCGTGCGCAGGAGCTTGAGGGCGACTTCCCGCCCCGTTTCAGGCTCGGCCACGCGGTAGACCCAGCCCATCCCCCCGTGTCCGAGGAACTCGAGCACGGCGTGGCCGTCGATCGACTCGGGATGGTCCATTTGGCCCACTTGTTCGGGCGCGGCGCCCCCCAGGCCTTTTTGCATGGAATTTTCAGGCTGCAGGGGTAGATTGAGTCCAGCAGATCACTGAAAGGGAACTGAGACGATGAGCAGCCTGGCCACAGCCCTCGCCCCCGCCCCCCGCGCCGTCCGCCCCCGCGGAATGCGCCGTCTGGCCTACCTCCTCATCGTGCGCGGCACCGCACTGACCCTGGCCCTGTTCGGCCTGGTGGCGGGCCTGGTTCTCGGTCCGCTGTTCGCGATCGCCGCCGCCTTCGGGTGGGGTCGCGCCGAGGGCGCCCAGCAGCTGGTGCCCGGCCCGGGCGCCTGGGTGGCTCATCAGGTGCGCGCTCGTTACGCCAACCCATTTCTGGCCATTCCCGGAGCGATGATGGCCGGCGCCGCCGCCGGCCTGGTAACCGGCCCGTTCTGGTTCGACTTCCTGGGCTGGAGCCTGGGGCGCTTCGTGGGCGAGGCTCTCGCCTGTCGCTGCATCGAGCTTGACTAGAACGAGGCTCTCCTTTGGCAACCGGGCCACTCTGACTGCTCTGATCTGCTTTCAAGTCGGGGCCGGTTGCCTGCTCTTCAGCCTGGCCCATCGCTGGGGCTGGGATGCGTTTGTCACTATCGCGATCTTTCTCGGGTTGGGCCTGCTGCAACTGTTCCTGGGAGGTTATCTGGTGTTGTCAGGCCCAAATCCGGCCCGGCTTGCTTCCCTGTTGGGCCTGACCTGGTTATTCAGCCTGTTGCTGACGGCTCTGGCTGCCTGGTGGGCCATCGAGCACGCCTCAGGCTGCTGAGTCTCGGACAACAAAAAAGCCCGGCTCTTGCGAAACCGGGCTTCTCCCGAGCAGGTCGGTCTTACTTTCCGTTGCAGCCGTCTTTCCCACTGCACTTGCCCTTGCCAGGGCAGCCGTCCTTGCCACTGCACTTGTCCTTGCCCGACTTGTCCATTCCCGAGCAGGCATTGGGTCCGGCACAAGCCATCTTGCCCTGGCAGCCGTCTTTGCCCTGGTCCTTGCCGCTGCACTTGCCGGAGCAGCCGTCCTTGCCGCTACACTTGCTCTTGCCGCTGCAGCCGTCTTTGCCCGAGCACTTGCTCTGGTCCTTGCCGCTACACTTTCCCGAGCAGCCGTCCTTGCCCGAGCACTGATCCTTCTCTTTTTCATTCTCTCGGGCTGCGGCAGGCAGCGCCGTGGCTCCGGCAACCATTCCGGCCACGGCGGCGGCCATCATCTTGGTGAATTCCCTTCGATTCATCCTCTCGGGTCCTCCAGTAAGTTTTGTCGACCGCTCCTGTCTTCGCTGAAATCTCCGGCCCTCAGGCGAATCGGTCGCCCCGCCGGTGAAGCGGTTCTCCGCACTTCACCCCATCCGAACCGACTCCTTCAGGTCCAAGGGGAGAACGCCACGGGCGGCCAATTGGTTGCCTGGCTCAAGGTTCGAGCTGGCGGATGCGCAGCTCCTGAAACCCGGTAGCCGGGTCTTCCTGGCGGGTGAACTCGAGCCCCTCTAATTCGAGCACTCTCGGGCCAGGCGCATCAACTCGGTCTTCAGGTCCTGACCTGGCAAAAGGCGCAGTGCGATGGCCCGAGAGCCGGTAGCAGCCGCCTCCTCGGCTTGCACCGGCAGAAAGAGCAGCAGGGCCAATAGCAGGAAAATCACCTTCAGATCGTCCCGATGGGCTGGAGCTTGAGCCCTCCGTCGGAACCGCGGGTCATCCAGTAGACGGTTCCGCACTTGAGCTTGATCGAGAGCGGTGCGCCTCCATCGGTGGGCTTGAGGGTGACATCGACCACCTCGCCCGCGGTGCGGGCCGCCCCGATCGAGAGATAGTTGCAATTGTTGTTGTGGTCGGGCCCTGGAATGGTCCAGTCGTTGGAGGTCGTGAAATCGGAAAAGCTCACGTCGGCCTTCACCGGGATGCCGGTGCCGTTGAGGATGCGGGGATGGGCATCGCGCGCCTGACCGCCCTGATACTCCCCGATGTAGGTGTAAATGTAAGGATTCCACTTGTGGATGACGTAGATGCGCCCCGACTCGACCGAGGCCCGATATTGCTCGGCTCCGTCGGGGGACTTCACGACCAGCATCTCCGTTTCGAGCGCCGGGCTCTTGGGGCCCACGTTCAACTCAATGGTGGGCTGGGCGGGCAATTTGACGTTGGTGACCTGGCCTCGTTGGGACAGCAGATCGATCACCAGCTCTTGACCGGTTCCGTTAATCACCTTGACCTCTGCCCTGGCCACGCCAGCGCAACCCATGACGACCAGGCCTGCCACCAACCAGTGATGTGCCCGCATATGGTTACCTCCTTGCGCGATTTCGCGGGGGGGTTCGCGACCACTTCGAGGGAGGCCTGTCCTCGAAGTTCTTCTCCGCCTCTGGTGAAGGAGGACTCCTTAGAAAAGTCTGTAGTGCAAAATTCTGGTCTGCACTACAGACTCAGGTGGATCTCACCGGGATCTTGGATGGATCGTCCGGCCCGGGGTATTGTCATGTCAGGAGGTCGCCCTCGGGCCGCCTCCCCGGAACCCTCCAGAATCGTCACCCTGTCGCCACCTGATCCGGCTGGATCGGGTCTTTTCTTTTTCCGAACGTCTCCCGAGCCAAACGGCTGATCTCGATCATACTCGGGTTTCGACCCGCTTTGTAGGATCGGTTCGGGAAGCATGGATGCTTCACGATATCAAGGAGGACGTGGTCTATGGCGAGTGAGATGCTAACCAAAGCCGAACCCAAGCAGGATCTGGTGCCCATGTGGCCCGATTTCGAGCAGTTCCGAACCGAGATGCAAAAGATGATGGGGGAGATGTTCAGCCGCAGCTTGTGGCCGAGCATGGCCTCGATGCAGATGCCGGCCATGCGTCCGGCGCTCAACCTGTTCAAAGAGAACTCCAACCTGGTGGCCGAGTTGGCCGTGCCGGGACTGGCCAAGAAAGACCTCCACATCACGATCAGCGATCAGCTTCTGACCGTCGAGGGAGAGTTCAAGAAGGAAGAGAAGACGAAGAAGGATCAGACTTACGTCTCCGAGTGCTATACCGGAAAGTTCTCCCGCAGCACGCGGCTTCCGGCCGAGGTCAACTCGAAGAAAGCCCAGGCCGAGCTCAAGGACGGCATGCTGCGCGTCATCATGCCGCTGGCTGACCCGGGCCGCCACGAAACGACCAGGATCGAAGTCAAGTAGATTTCGAGGGACGCCAGGACCTGGACTGGCGCAATAGACTGATCGGCACGGCAAATCCGTCCCGCCTGACAGAGCGCGCGGCGCCGGGACCTTCTCGGCGCCGCTCGCATTTCTCTCGACTGCTCCCGTCTCGCTGAGTTCTCTGACCTGGATCATTTCCCGTGACCTGGTCAAGAGGCATACTGAGCCCAGAGAAAAGCGCCAGCGGCGCAGAGAGGCAGGCCGCCAAATGACCATCTTCTCCAGCGTGGAAGCCGCCCTGTGGCACGGCTTCATCTGGTTCGAGTTCGACCGCCGCCTGGGCTTGCACGTGGTGGTGCGCGATGACCGACGGGTCGATGGCCGACGGGTCCGAGCCCTGGCCTTCGCGCGGGCCTGAGCCATGCCCATTGAGCCACTCTCCCCCCGGAGCCTTCGTCAGGTCTGTCGGCCGGAGGAGATCCCCTTTCAGACCACCGCCGAGGTGGGCGGAGAGGTTGAGATCATCGGCCAGGCTCGGGCCAGTGAGGCGGTGCGCTTCGGCGCCGCCATCGAGCATGAGGGCTACAATCTGATGGCCCTGGGACCCGAAGGGATCGGCAAGCAGACCCTGCTGGGCCAGGTGCTCAAGCGCCTCGCTCGCCAGGCTGCCACTCCTGAGGACTGGTGCTACGTGATGAACCACCAGGCCCCCAATCGCCCACGGGCTCTGTCTCTGCCGCCCGGTCGCGGCTCCCAACTCAAGCTCGACCTGGAGCGTGCGGTGGCTTCCCTGCATCGCTCGATGCCGGTAGCTTTTGCCAGCCAGGAGTACCGCACCCGAAGACAACGCCTGGACCGGCAGCTCGAGGAGCGCCAGGACGCGATTCTCGAGCCGGTTCGGCAGCAGGCTCTGGGTCTGGGGATTGATGTGAGTCGTTCCGAGTCTGGCGTGGTGCTCTCACCTCTGGACGAGCTCACTGAGGAGCAGCACGAGGCCCTTCAGTCCAGCATGGAGAGGGTGGAAGCCGAGGTGGAGACCCTGTTTGCCAGTTTCCACCTCATCGAGCGAGAGCACCAGGAGTCGCTGGAGCTCTTGCATACCGAGACTGCCGCTCCGGTGGCCCGTCAGGCAATCGACGAGTTGCGTTGCGCCTACGCTGAGCTTCCCGAGGTGTTGGCCTACCTGGACTCTGTGGAGCAGGATGTGGTCAAGAACTTCCCGGCCGAGCCCGAGGAAGGGGACGAGGGGATCGACGAGAGCCGTTTTCAGGTCAACGTGGTCATCGACCAGCATGGTCGCACGGGCGCTCCGCTCATCTATGAAGACCATCCCACCTGCTCCAACCTGGTGGGGCACGTGGAGCAGATTTCTCAGCTCGGAACCCTGGTGACCGACTTTACTCTGATCCGCCCCGGTGCCCTGCATCGGGCCCGTGGTGGCTACCTGCTGCTGGATGCGGCCCGGGTGCTGGATCACCCCTCGGCCTGGAAGGCCCTCAAGCGCGCCCTGAGAACCGGCAAGATTCGCCCCCGTACTTCCAATCCGTCCGGAGGCCCCCGACTCGAGCCCGAGCCGATTCCCCTGGGCCACACCAAGGTCGTTTTGCTCGGTGACCGCAGCCTGTATGAGCTGCTTGCGGGTGTGGACCCCGATGTCACCGAGCTTTTCAAGGTCGTGGTCGAGTTCGAGGAGTGCCTTGACCGCCCCGGCGCCACCGAAACCTACGCGCGTTTGCTTGCCTCCCTGGTGGCCAAGCTGGGCTTGCGTCCCTTTCACCAGACAGCTCTGGCCCGACTGATCGAGGAGGCCTCCCGCCGCTCTGAGGATGCCGAGAAGCTGACGCTGCAGATGCGGGCCATGGCAGACCTCTTGATCGAGAGCGACTACTGGGCCACCGGCGAGGTGGTGACCGACCGGGACGTGGAGCAGGCCTTGAGCGCCCAGCGTCGCCGCGTCGGCCGAACCAGCGAGAAGATCCTCGAGCAGATCATGCGTCGCAGCGTCGCCATCGCTACCGAGGGCGAGGAGGTCGGCCAGGTCAACGGACTTTCGGTCCTGCAGGTCGGTCAGCAATGGTTCGGCTTCCCCAGTCGGATCAGCGCTCGGGTCTGGCCAGGTCGAGAAGAGCTCGTCGATATCGAGCGCGAGGTGGAGCTGGGTGGTCCGTTCCACAGCAAAGGTGTGCTCATCCTGAAGGCCTTCCTGGGTGCCCACTACGCCACCGAGAGCCCCCTGGCCTTGAGTGCCAGCCTGGCCTTCGAGCAGACCTACTCGCTGGTGGAAGGAGATAGCGCCTCCCTGGCCGAGCTCTGCGCCCTTCTTTCGGCCCTGGCCGATACCCCGCTGCGCCAGAGCCTGGCGGTGACCGGAGCGATCAACCAGCACGGCCAGGTGCAAGCCATCGGAGCAGTCAACGAGAAGGTGGAAGGTTTCTTCGAGCTGTGCAAGCAGCGCGGCCTGACCGGTCAGCAAGGGGTGATCCTTCCGGTTACCAACCTGCAGAACCTGATGCTCTCGCCCGAGGTGGTGCAGGCCGTGGAAGCGGGGCGCTTCGCCGTGTATGCCGTGGAGCACGTGGACCAGGCCCTCGAGCTGTTGACGGGCTGTCGCGCCGGCCAGCGTGACGGCTCGGGGCACTTTGCGCGAGGCAGCCTCAATGAAAGGGTGCAATCCCGCTTGACGGCTCTGAGTGCCTTGTCATGGCACGATGATCGGGATCATCGCGTTCTGACCCGGGGAAGGCTAAGCTGAAGCTATGAACGTGCTGGTTCCTCTGGATGGCTCGAGTCTGGCCGAGGAGGTGCTGCCGTTGCTGCTGGCATTCTCTCCCCAAGAGCGCGTCCTGTTACTGCGGGTCGTGCCTCAGGTGGCCGGCAGCTCGAGCTGTCCCGACGCGCCCGACTGGTCGGATCGCAATACCGCTCGCGAGCTCGATGAGCTGCTGGCCGAAGCGCGCGCCTATCTGGCCCGGGTCGCCGCCAGTCTGCCCAGGCCGGTTGAGACCCGAGTGCTGGTCGGCCATCCTGGCCAGGCTATCGTGGACGCTGTCCTGCGCTGGGATATCGAGCAGGTCATCATGAGCTGTCGCTGGCGCACCGAATCGTGGGGGCAAACGGCAGATTGGGCCTGGCACCACAGCCCCTGTCCGGTGGTCTTGCTGCGGACGGGTGAGAGCATCTCGCCGGCCGAGGATTCGCCGGCCAGCCGACTCTCAGCCCGCATCGACGAGCTGCAGCGCCAGGTGCATCGCCAGCAGGAGCAGCTCGGCCGTCTGCAGCGCCTGGTGGTGGAGTCACACTGAGCCGCACGTCGCTTCAGCGGGTGAGGGGGAAGGCCAGCACCGGGCAACTGGCGTGGCGAGCCACCCGTTCGGTCACGCTGCCGAGCACCAGTCGCTGCATCCCGCTGCGACCGTGGGTGGCCATGGCGATCAGGTCGGCCTTCTTCTCCTCGGCCAGCGTCATGATCGCCTCGGCCGCAGGGCAGTCGAGCACACGCCGGCCGAACCGGTCCTCCGGGTCGAGCGCCTTCAGCTCGTCCTCGAGCGCGTCCAGGTAACTCTGGTAGCTGACCTGATCGAGCCGCAAGGCGCTGTGTCTTACCAGGTCCTCGCTGGCCCGCACCAGGGTCAGGTGGGCACTCTGATGGAGGTAAGGTTGAACCCTCTGGATGACCTCGGCCGAGCCGCGTGAGCCATCCACCGGCACGATGACCTCTCGGAATCCCTGGAAGTCTGCCGCGATCTCGCCCCGACATAGCAGCACCGGACAGGGAGACTTGCGCACCGCCCCTTCGGCCACGCTGCCCAGCAACCAGCGGGCCGGGCCTGAGCGGCCGTGAGAGGCCATGCAGATCAGGCCCACGCCTTCCTCCTCAGCCTCCCGAACGATCTGATCCACCGCCTGGCCGAACAGGGCCCGCGTCGCTCCGGCCATTCCCCACCGGGTGAGCTGTCGGGCGATGGTCTCGAGATAGTCGGAAGCCTCCTCTCGAGCCACTTTCTCGACCTGCAGCGCCAGCCCGGGAGCACCGGCCGGAATGGCCACCGAAGGGCTGACCACGCGTACCACCACCAGCTCGCCGGACCAGAGTCGGGCCAATCCGGCGGCCAGGTCCAGTGCGTCCTCGGCCAGTTTCGAGCCATCCAGGGGGATCAGGATCTTCATGCTCTCGGGCTCCTCTTTTCGAATTTACGCTGGAATGGGCTCGAAGGGTAATGATCCAGGTCATCGTTCATCTTGTTGTCGGGGACTACACTTGAGGGCGAGGGAGGTGGACCACCATGGAAATCAAGGTTGCCGACAAGATGCAGCGCGAGGTCTATTCGGCCCGCCCCGAGATGAGCCTGCGCGAGCTGATCACCGAGCTGGTGCGAAGGGAGATTCGAGGCTGCCCGGTGGAAGACGAGCAGGGACGCCTGGTGGGGGTCATCTCCCTGAGTGACGCAGCCGTGGCCCTGGGATTCCCGCCCGAAGGCAACCCGGACCCGACCGTGGGTGACGTGATGGCCCGGGACGTGATCGGGCTCGAGCAAACCGCTCCCCTGCAGGCCGCCATCGACCTGTTCCTCAAGCACCGGGTGCATCGTCTGATCATCACCTATCGGGGCCGCGTGGTGGGGATCCTGACTCCGTTCGATCTGATCCCGACCGAGGAGAAGAAGACCGTCTGGATCTAGGAGCCCGGCTTTGCGGCCGGACTTCTAGATACGGTTGAGCACGCTCTTCGGCGGCTCGCGCAACCCCCATACCAGCCCCAGCCGCTCCAGCGCCTTGAGTGCAAGGTGAGTGAGGTCCAGCTCCCACCAGAAGAAGCCCTGGCGCTCGCTGCCCGGGTAGCGGTGGTGGTTGTTGTGCCACCCCTCGCCCAGGGTGATCAGGGCTAGCCAGACGTTGTTCCTGCTGCTGTCTCTGGTTTCATAGCGCCGGCTTCCGTAGATGTGGCTCAGCGAGTTGATCGTGAAGGTGCCGTGATACACCATGATGGTGCTCACGAAGTAAGCCCACACCAGCAGCTGCCAGCGCGTGGTGCCCAGGAACGGCATCCGGGTCTCGATGAAGATACCCAGGAAGAACCAGCAGAAAGCGTAGATCCAGGTTGTCTTGTGGGGATGGCGCTCGAAGAGGTGGAGCTCGGGATAGCGGGCCAGATCGCGTACGGCCTCCAGGTTGGTCTTGGAGCTGCGATAGGTCAGGAACCAGACCGTGTGGGACCAGAGAAAGCCCCGGAGCCCTGGCGAGTGCGGATCTTGCTCGGTGTCCGCATGGCGGTGGTGGTGGCGGTGGTGGGCAGCCCACCAGAGCGGGCCGTTCTGCCCGGCGGTAGCCCCTAGCACGGCGAGCACGAACTGGAAGAGGCGCGTGGTCTGATAGGCGCGGTGCGAAAAATAGCGGTGGTAACCGGCCGTGATGCCGAACATGCGCAGGAAGTAGCTGAAGAAGCAGGCCGCCACGGCCAGCGGAGTCCAGCCCACCAGGAAGACGGCCAGGGGAGCCAGGTGCAGCATGGCGTAGGGAATTGCACCCCGGTAGTCCAACCGGTCGGTTTCGACCTCGGTCATGAGGGCAAACTCGGGTTGTTGACCCGCGTGAGGACCAGCTGAAGATCCCCCAGCGTGCGCGTGCTGAAGCCGGCCTCGCAGTAACTGAAGTAATACTCCCAGGTGCGCAGAAAATGGCGATCCTTGCCCAGGAGCTCCTTCTTGCTCAAGAAACGCCGGCGCCACTCACGCAGGGTGCGGGCGTAATGGATGCCGATGTTCTCCAGGCTCTCGATCAAGAACCGACTGTGCTTCGTCATCGCGTTGGTGAGCGTCGTAAGGCTGGGGATGTTGGAGCCGGGGAAAATGTGTTTCTGCGTCCACTCTGCGCTGCGCCGGTAGACCTCGTAGCCCTGGTCCGGGATGGTGATGGTCTGCAACACCACCAGGCCGTCCGGCTTCAACAGCCGGTCACAGGTCGCAAAGAACTGCCCGTAATGCTCGTGTCCGACGGCCTCCAACATTTCGATGGAGACGATGCGGTCGTACTGCCCCTCTGCCTGGCGATAGTCGCACAGCCTGGCCTGAACTTGATCCTGGAGTCCCAGTTCCCGCGCCCGGTGCTGAACGTAATCGAACTGTCGCTCGGACAGCGTCAGAGTGGTGACCCGGCAACCCGTGCGCCGGGCAGCCAGCAGCGCGAAACTCCCCCAGCCGGAGCCGATCTCCAGCACGTGGTGGTGAGGGGACACGCGGGCTTTGTCCAGCACCGCCAGGAGTTTTTCTTCCTGGGCCTCCTCGAGAGTCTCGTTGCCCTTGCGAAAGAGCGCGCAGGAGTAGGTCATGCTCTCGTCCAGGAAGTGCTGGAAGAACTCGTTGCCCAGATCATAGTGCTGGCGGATGTTGCGCCGGCTACCCGGCAGGGTGTTCTTGCGCAGCAAGTGCTTGAGCCGGTTGACCCAGCGGGACAGGTGGCTGACCCAGAACTTCCTGTCGTCCACGGCCTGGCGGTTGTCCACCATGAGCTGGATGAAAGCCACCACGTCGGGGCTGTCCCAGAGCTCGAGTTGGAACGACTCCCCCAACCCCACGTCGCCGTCCAGCGCCACACGACGGAAGAAGTCGTAGTCGTTGACGATCAGCTCGGCGTTGCGGCCGCCTTTTCCTTCGAAGACCTTCTGGGTGCGGTCGGGCAGCGTCAGGGTCAGCCGGCCGGTATGGATGAGCCGGAGATAGCTCTCTACCAGCCGCTGGCAGGAGCGCTCCAGCCATCCTGGCGGCTCGGCGCGCAGAATGGTGGGGGCTTCCGGGAACGGCTTGGGCACGGGGGGCAATCCTTTCCGGTAGTGCAGTTTGGCCGCTTGCCACATGATACGGGGGACCGTCATGGCAGCGGTAACTGGATAATGCAGCAGGGTGCCCAGATGGTTCCCCGGGCTCAACTCTCGGGGGCGACCGGTGAGAGCCGAGCGGAACAGGACCTTCCCCCGGTCCAGGATGTGAATCTGGATGTCGAGTCTCTCGCGGGGATCGCTGAAGTGGAAGTCGTAATCTCCTTCGATGGCGTTGAAGGGGGAAACGTAGAACTCCTTGGGCACTGTGTAGCGAGCCAGCATCCCCTTGAGGGGCTCTCGAGCTTCCTTGAGAACGTACAGAAAACGCTCGCCGAAGGTGTTGTTGACTTCGGCCAGACAGCCCACCAGCTGGTCCGCGGCGTCCCAGCAGTAGTAGAAGCTGACGGGGTTGAAAACGTAGCCCAGGTAACGAGCGCTGGTGATGAGCTGGATCCGGTGAACGCCCCCCAGCCCGTGGCTCTGCAGATGGCCCGCGAGCTTTTGTCTCAGCGTGCCGGGGCCGCGCTCGAGGTAGTCCGTGTCGTAGAACGAGCTGACCCTCAGGCGGTTGTAGCCGAAGAGGGGCGAGTTGATGCTCGGAAGCTCGTCGAGGTCCAGGCAGTAGGCATAGATGGGATAACGGAAGCCGTGCTTGACGGGGGTGAACCGCACGTGGCTGACGTGGCCGTGGTAGATGAGGCTTCTCACAACGGACACCCCAGGCTCTCGGCCACGGCCACGGCCGACTTGACGGCATCCTCGTGGAAGCCGTAGCCGAAGTAGGAGCCGCAGAAGTACGTTCGGTCGCGATTCAGGCTCTTCAAGTGGGGCTGCGTCGCCACGCTGGCAGTGGTGTAGGCCGGGTGCTCATAACTGAATTCCGCGATCACGCTGCCCTCCGGATAGGGCTCGGGGCGGTTGAGCGTGACGAGATACTGGCGGTGAGTGCACAGTCCCTGGAGGCGATTCATGTGATAGCTCAGGAAGGCCGGCTCATCGGGGTGCTGGCGGGTGAAGTTCCAACTGGCCCATGCCCTCCGCTCCGGGGGCATGAGGCTCAAGTCCGTGTGGAGCACGGTGTGGTTGCGATGGTAGCTCCAGGCTCCCAGCAGGCTTTTCTCCTCCGTTGTTGGGTCGTTCAGGGCACGAAGGCTCTGGTCCGCGTGGCCGGCCAGGACGACCGCGTCGAATGGCTCGCTCTGAACCTCGACCCTATCCATAAAGCGGGCTACGCGAGCCTGGACGCCTGTCCTGACGTTCAAATGGGCCAGCATCTTCCGCACGTATGTCTGGCTGCCTCCCGGGATCGTCTGCCAGACCGGGCGATCGGTCAGACTGCGCATTCCGTGGTTTTTGAAGAACGCCAGCAGGGTTGCGGCGGGGAAATCCAACATCTGGCGGGTGGGTGTGCTCCAAACCGCGGCTCCGATGGCAGTCAGGTAGTGGTGGCGGAAGAAACGACTGTAGCACCCGCGGTCGAGATAGCTCCGCAGCGTCTCTCCGGATCGGGCCGGCCCGGCCTGGTTGAACCGCAGCAGGTCGATGACCAGTCTCAGGAAGCGCGGATCGAGCAGATTCTTGCGCTGCGCAAAGAGCCGGTTGGCGTCGTGTCCCGAGTAGCAAAGGCCACTGACCCGATCGTAGTAGCCAAAGGACATGTCCGCCGTGCGCACCGGGACGTTCAGTTGTTGGAGCACTTTCGTAAAGGTGGGATAATTTCGGTCGTTGAGCACGATGAAGCCTGTGTCCACAGGCGTTCCGGCATCGGGTCCATCCGGGAGGACGACCGTGTTGGTATGCCCGCCCGCGGAATCGTTCTGCTCGAAAACCCACACGTCGTGGCGGCGCTGCAGCAGCCAGGCCGCCGTCAGGCCGGCCACGCCTGCCCCCACGACCGCGATGCGCAGTCCGGTCATGCCCACGTCTGCGTCGGCGCCAGGAAGGCGGGGGTCGGGCGCGGGGTGTTCGAGCTCAGACGAGCGAGGCCGGGCCGGTCGATATGGTTGGTGAGAGTCATCTCCCGACAGGTCCTCCGCGGCCAGGGCATTTCCTTCAAAGTTTGCGGGAGCCCGGCCTTCAATCGCCTTCTCTCCTGCCCGGGTCAGGCGCTGAGAGGCGCCTTCAGCGGGGGGCCGCTTGAAAGAACTGCCACAGCCTTTGCTGAAGGTGGGAGCGCCCCCGGCTGATGCGCGAGCGCACCGTGCCCAGAGGAATCCCAAGAATATCGGCAATCTCCCGGTAGCTGAAGCCCTCCACGTCGCAGAGCAGGATGGCTGAGCGCAGCTCTTCGCTCAACTCGCTCAGGGCAGCTCGAACTTCTGCCGAAGGGCACCGATCGAAGAAAATCTTCTCAGGGTTGTCCGCCAGAATCCTCTCCTGCTCGAGTAACCGGTCGTGCAGGAAGAACTCGCTCGCCTCGTCGAGGGAGATGTTCTCCTGGCGGGTCGAGGGTGAGCGCAGGCGCTGCCGGTGCAAATTGTGGAGGATGGCAAAGAGCCAGGACTTGCAGTTGGACCCCTCCCGAAACTGATAAAAGAAGCGATAGGCTCGCTCATAGGCCTCCTGAAACAGATCCTCGGCCTGGGAATCGTCCCTACAGAGGCGGCGGGCGAAGCGATAGAGCGCCTCGGCATGAACCAGAGCTTCCCGGTCGAAGCGCTCGCGTATGGTTTCGGACCTGGGCATCGACGGTAAAGCGCTCGGGAAGCGGGCGAATCCAGCCTGCTTGAAGCTCGCCTTGCAGCGCCACCCATTTACGCATCTCAGGTTCATGAACGCGCGCCACGAGGCCGTAGAGCCAGCCCTCGCTCTCCCAGACCAGCACATTGTATCCCTGGTAACGGTGAATGGCCGGTTTCTCCGGGAAGCTGGCGATCCCCTTGAGTTCGGCCCGCGGCAAAGCATAGAGAGAGACCTGGATTTGATCTGGGTCCAGATACATCAAATGCGGCCCGCGGGCACCCTCGGCCACCGGGCAATCGCGTCGGTCCACCGGGGTCAGAGTAGCTGGCCACCTGGGTGGTATGGGGAGCTTGCTGGCAGAGTGAGCTAACATCCACCTTTCGAACTGCTCTGTCTTCGCCCGGGTGTTCTGGATGTGGAAGCAGCCCTCGTGGTGGCGTACCATATCGGCTACCAGCGGGTTGACCTGGGGCTTGCCCCAGAGGAAGAAAGCGATCGCCAGGGCAGCTGCCAGCACCAGAAAGCCCACTCGAGAGGGGCTGTAGCGCTTTCGTCTGGAAACGACGACCCCGTCGAGCCGCGACGCCAGGCGGTCTGTCAGGCCGTCGGGGAGGGGAGGCTCGTATTCGGCCTGCCGCATTCTCTCTGCCAGCGAGCGAGCAAATGCGGCACGGCGGCGGCAATCGACGCAACCGAGCAGGTGCTGCTCCACCTCCGGGTCGGGGTTCAGCAGGCGAGGTGCGAACTTGTGGCAGTTGGACGATGTCATCGCCAACTGCATAATGCTCCGAGCCGGGCGGAAGTTCCCGCTCCTCGGGCCGACCTTGGAGGGGCCGGCTGAGAGCTGTGCTCGGCTGAGTAAGGGCGACCTGCGCTTTGCGCTGGAGCTGCGCGGTCACGGCCGCACCAGGCGCAGCGAGCCGACATCTGGCGCAGTTGCTCCGATGGCCCGAACCAGGTCGGAGAAGATCAGGCGATGGAGGGGGTAGAGCGCATACCAATAAAGTGCTCCGGCAAGCCCGAAGGGCTCAAAGCGAGCCGTCTGGACCAGTCGGGTTCCTCCGTTATCGGGGCGGCTCTCCCACTCCAACCAGGCCCGCCCCGGCACCTTCATCTCGGCTCGAAGCAAGAGACGCCGATTGGGCTCCAGCTCCTCCACTCGCCAGAAGTCGAGCGCTTCGCCGGGTAGAAGCTCGGTGGGATGGCGTCGGCCTCGACGGAGGCCCGGGCCCCCCAGGAGACGATCGAGCAGGCCACGTAGCTCCCAGGCCCAGCCCCAGACCAGCCAGCCGCGCTCGCCTCCGAGGCTGGTGAAGCTGGAGAAGACCTGCTCGGGAGAAGCGCCCACCCAGACCGACCGTACCTCGCGGATCATCCCCTCAAGGTCGGTCAGCTCGGAGGTCTTGGAATCCGTGCGGGCCCCGCTCCAGCGGGTCTCGACCTCTTGCTCTCTGACGCGCTGCAGGGCTCGCTCGACAGCCTCGCGGTAGCTGCACGGGTGAATTTCGGGAAAGAGTTGGCGGGCTTTCCTGGTGTCTCCGACCACGGGATGGACCACGCCCTGTACGAGCGGAATGGCCAGCCGGTTGGGAATGGGAGTGACCAGGCCCACCCAGCGAGCAGCCAGCCACGGCGCCAGTACCGGCAAGGGAAAGATGAACCGACGCAGGCCCCGCACCTCGGCATAGACCTCCATCATGGACTTGAAGCTCAGCACATCGCTGCCCAGGTCAACCACCCCGGAGGGTTTGAGACCCAGGGCAGCCACCAGGTAGCTCAGCATGTCTCCAATCCCGATGGGCTGCACAGGGTTGAGGATCCAGTAGGGGGCCACCATGACCGGCAGGCGCTCGGTTAAATAGCGGACCATCTCGAACGAAGCGGACCCGCTGCCGATGATCGGTCCGGCCCGAAACTCGGTGGTAGGAAGGCGTTCGCGCAAGAGCGAGCCGACCTCGGCTCGGCTGCCAAGATGGCGAGAGACTTTCTCAGAGCGTGGTAAGAGCCCGCCGAGGTAGATGACGTGGCGCAACGACCCGGCCACGGCTGAGAAGTTCTCAGCTGCCTGGCGATCCCGGCGGGCGAAGTCGGCCCCATCCACCATCGAGTGAACCAGGTAGTAGGCGACCTCCACACCTTCACACAGGCCGGTCAGTGTCTCCAGGCGAGTTAGATCGCCCACGTGCACCTCCACCTGGTTGGCCCAGCGGCGGCCTCGCACCTGGCCGGGATCGCGCACCAGCACGCGCACCTGATGGCCCTTCTCGAGCAGCACGCGAATCAACCGGCCGCCGATGTATCCGGATGCTCCGGTTACCAGAATCTTCATCGGCTTCGCACCCGCGCCAGGCCCCCGTCGACGCCCAGCACCTGACCGGTAATCCAGCTCTGCCCGAGCAGAAAAACGATGGCCTCGGCCACATCCGAGGCGCTTCCGATGCGGCCGAGAGGGTGGAGCTTTCTGGCCGCCTCCAGGCTGGCCGGCCGGCCAGTGATAGACGTGGTCAGATCCGTGCGCACCAGGCCCGGAGCGACCGCATTGACGCGGACGTTCCAGCCGGCGTAGGTGGCTGCGGCCGAGCGCACCAGTCCCTCGACCCCCGCCTTGGCGGCCGCTATGGCCTCGTGATTGGCCAGCCCGAGGGAGGCGGCCGCTGAGCTCACCAGCACGATGGAGCCTCCCCCCTCTTGCATCGTGCGAGCCCCCGCTCTGGTTACCGCGAAGGCCGTGACCAGGTTGGCTGCCAGGGTGGCCTCGAGCTCCGAGCGGGAGATCAGGTGAGCGGGCTTGAGCAAGAGGCTGCCCACACAATTTGCCACGCCCCGAACTTCCCCGAAGGTCCTGTGAGCTTCATGCAAGACCTCTTCAACCGCTTCGAAGTCGCTCGCGTCCACCTGTCGACAGGTAGCCAGGGAGCCGAGTTCTGGACGGCTCCGGCCTGCGGCCAGCACTCGATGACCTGCTCTGGCCAGTTCTCGCACGACTTCTGACCCGATTCCCCCTGCACCGCCAAAGATCACAAAACCCACTTGCGACTCCTTACTGTCCAGAAGTTATACAAGCCTTTCATTGGGCGTGAGCTTCGACGAACCATAACAGCTTGTCCACCCCTCGTGAGACTTCCGTAAAAATGTCAGCCGTGTCGGCGTCGCCAGAACTGGCGGCCTGCTCGCTGGCCTCGCGCACTCGCTGCCCAAACTGTCCCAGCACGAGGGACAGATGCTCGACCGCCTGGGGTCCCGGAATCGGACCCGAGGGGACCGGCGGTAGTTTGGAGCTGGCCTGGAGGGCCGCGCCCTCGACCGAGCCGGCCAGTTGCACCGCACGCTCGGCCAGCGTGTCGGAGTGGGCCTCCAGCTCTTCGGCCACCCGGTCAAAGAGCTGGTGCAGGCTGAAGAAGTTCGGCCCCTTGACGTTCCAGTGAAGCTGCTTGGCCTGGAGTTTGAGATCGAGGGCTGCGGCCAGGTGTATCTGGAGTGACTCGGCCTGGCGAGTACGGGTCCACTCATCGAGGGAATTTCCAATCTTGACAGAGATCGCGGGCATGTCTTTCCTTCCTTTCCATCGCAGCGCGGCTTCAGAGCTGTTCTCGCCTGGACCCATTCTGCCAGAGCTTTCCTCTCTTTGTCCCTGAGGGCTAAGCACTCTGCGGGGTCCACGCCAGGGATGCGGCCATCAGCGCAAGACCTATCGTCGGGGGGGCAAATGCCACCAGGGGAACGCGGCTCATCGCCTCACCACCAAACAGCAGGCAGAGCATGGCCGCGATCCCTGTCCACAGCAAAACGAGCAGGCTACCACGAGTCTCAGGTTTCATTTGCTTTGTTCTCGCTTTTCTTGTTATGGACAAAATATATACAAGAACGATACAAAAGTCAACCCCCCTGATGGGTCTTCTCTGGGCAGCCTGTTGGGCCCATTTACATAAGAAGCTGGACAGCCTGAGGGTAGGGGTCGGATCAGTTGACGGGGTGGGTGATCGGGTGCATCGCGTCGCACCTGAGTTGGCGGGTTGGCCGAACGGAGAGCCCGGTCAGTCGCACGCGCACACGGGCACATCACCAGGGGGCAGGTACAGGGGCCAGTAGAACCAGGCCTGCCAGCGGTCTTCTTGCTCTCCGGTTCCCAGGTAGCCCTGCTTGAGGGCCGCTTCCGGCTCCAGGCCGATGGCCTGGCCCACGACGAGGGCGGTGAATTCATCAGGCTGGAACGGCTCCAGCCCGGGGCCCGGAAGCTCGAGGCTGAAGCGCAAGAGTGCGTGCCCCTGGCGGGCGACGCGGAGCTCGGCGGTGCGCAGGCGGGCATCCATCATCCGGCGGACCAGGTCGTACACCAGTCGGTCAATTGTCGAGGTTTCCAGGCAGCGAGCCGAAATTGCGCCCTGGTAATCGGTGCTGACCTGGATGCTGGTGCCAGCCTCCCAGCGCACCCGGTGAATCTTGGCCAGCATTGGTGCCAGCAAGTGGGCTCGCGGAGCCTCGTCCGCCTGGCGCAGGGGCACGTCCAGATCGAGGAATGCGTTTCGCATCATTTTGGCGTGGTCGCGAGCGAGGAGAATAGCGGTGCGCAACTCGGCCGGTGCCGGGCCTCGCCGCTCGAACTCGCGAGCGTAGCCTGAAAGAGGGCTCACTGCGCCCCAGCGGGTGTGCTGCAATGCGGCTCGGACCAACAATGAGCCCGATCGAGTTGCGGCTCCGAGTCGACCCAGCCCGTCCATCAGGTCGGGCTCGTTCAGATTGCACAAACGTTGGACAAGCAGGTGATCGGCTGTACCCTCCCCGAGGTACATCGACAGCTCATAAGTGCGCTTGAGTAAGTCGTAGAGGCGCAGCACGGTCACAAGGTCGGCGGTGGCCAGCTCACGGAGCTCGATTCCCAGCCCCTCGCCCTGAAAACGGTCTTCTCGAAGCAGTGCAAAGGGCTCGCCTCGCCCGGGGGCCTGGGCCAGCAGGGCCTCGCGGCCCAGGGCAGCAAGCTCTCCGATACTTCGGCCCTCATCGAGAAGATCGCGGATGCGCATCAAGATCTGCAAATCTTCATCCGAGTAGAGCCGGTGCCCGCCCTCCAGGCGGACCGGCTCAAGCAGGCGGTAACGTCGTTCCCAGGCCCTCAGGAGACCAGGGGAAAAGCCGGTGCGTTCGGATACGGTGCGAATCTTGTGGTGGTTGTCCATTCGACGAATTGTTAGACAAAAACGGTACAGACCCTTTTCCCCCGGAGCAGGCCTGACTACAAGCCAGTCGCTGCTCTGCCGAAACGGTAGTGACCGACCATGTATTCGCGGCCCCCCTGATAGCCGAAGTAACCGGCGCAGGCCAGGAAGAAGAGCTCCCAGCGAAAGAACCACTTGCGTCTATCCCGACCGTAGACGGTGCCGAAGATCTCCAGGACGGGCGCCTTCTCGCGACGCAAGTTGGCCAGCCAGGCCAG
Source organism: Candidatus Xenobia bacterium (assembly GCA_045863235.1). GTDB lineage: Bacteria > Vulcanimicrobiota > Xenobia > Xenobiales > QWHO01 > QWHO01. The sequence continues at coordinate 68,786 of BTUM01000024.1, forward strand.
GGCGGTGCGCTGGTAATGAGTGCCGTCCACCAGCCAGTGGGCTTCCGGAACCAGGCTCCCGCAGCACTGGAGGAACAGGTTGGCTGAAGGCAGTGTCCCGCCAGCGAAGAAATGGCGCTCCATCCATCCCTGGCCCTCGAAGAGATAGGCCAGGGTCCGATGACAGAAGATGTGCACAAACAGCTTGCCCCCCGGCTCGAGCCAGGCCTCCAGGCGCTGAAAGAGCAACCGGTAGTTGCGCAGGTGCTCGAACATCTCGATCGAGAGGATGCGATCGTAGCGCTGCGGAGGCTCGAAGTGGTTGATGTCGCAGGTCCGCACCTCGACGTTCGGGAGTTGCAACGAGTTGATAAACTCTCTCTGGCTATGCGAGTTGGACACGGCCAGGATGCGGCTGGCGGGATAGCGGCGAGCCACGAGCTCGGTGAGGGAGCCCCAGCCGCAACCGAGCTCGAGGATGCTCTGCCCATTGCGCAACACGGCCCGTTCGCAGTAAAGCTCGAGCATGGCGCGCTCGGCGTCCCCCAGATTCTGCCCGGCCGAGGTCCAGTAGGCGCTGGAATACTTGCGGTGTGGCCCCAGCACGAGTTGGAAGAAGCTGGCGGGCAGCTCGTAGTGCTGTCGGTTGGCCTCCTCGACCTGCAGCGCCAGCGGGCTCTGCCTGTCCAGCAATTCCAGCAACCGCTCCTGCTGGGCCTCGGGGCCGCCCCGGCGCTCACGCCGCAGGCGCTGCCAGTTCAGCAAGCGGATCGCTTGCAGGATCAGGAAGTCTTTCATTTTTTGAACCAGGGGATCAGCGCGCTGGTCGTCTCCTGATAGCGCCGGTAGGCTTCCCCCTTGCTGCGCAGGGCCTGTTGCTCGGTAGCCGGGATCCCGGTGACGCGCAGGATGAAGTAAGCGATGAGCAGGGGGCTCAGCATTCCCAGCCAGCCGTGAGGTGAGGCCAGGGCGAAGGTTCCGAAGCCGACCCAGGTAACGATCTCGAAGAAATAGTTAGGATGGCGGCTGTAGCTCCAGAGCCCTCGCTGGCAGACCCCGCTCTGCCCCTCGCGCTTGAAAGCCGCCAGTTGGCCGTCGGCGGTCGCCTCCCCGAGTAAGCCCGTCAGCCAGAGGGCGGCTCCGGCCATCTCCAGGGCATGGATCCGAGGCTCGGGATTGAGGCAGATGAGCAGGAACGGTAGCGACAGCAGTACGTCCAGCAGGCCCTGGGCCAGGAAGAAAGCCAGGAACTTCAGGCCAACGTTGCGCTCCCAGTCCTTGCGCAGTTGTTTGTAGCGCCCTTCCTCTTCAGCTCCCCAGACGCGCGTGAGAAAGAGATGGCCTCCCAGCCGCAGAGCCCACAGGCAGACCATGGCGGCGCACAGCCAGCTGCGAACCGGCCAGCCCGTTCCTTTCCAGGCATAGTAGAGGGCCAGCAGCATCAGGCCAAATGTCCAGCCCACGTCTACCACGGCCGCGTTCTTGAGCGGGAAATGCAGCAGCCACAGGACCAACATCAGTCCGCCTACCAGCACCGCCCCGCCCAGCATCATTTCCATGACGTCCACTTGGGAGTCGAAGGCACGGCTCCTGCAAAGCGTTGAAGGAAAAAGTCGACTGTCGCCTTAGAGCATGCGAGCCAGAGCCGTGAACTCACCTTTGAAGCCGGCCAGGCGGAAGGCCGGCGCGGCTTTGGACGCAGGGGCGCTCTCGCCATCGATCTGCTCGATACGCAGAATCTTCCCCCGGGCCCGGGTGGCCAGTTCGTCCAGGGCGGCTGCGGCCTTCTCGTCGAAGGCCGGGAAGGTGAGCACCCGCCGAGCGTTCCTCTCCACATACAGAGCGGGCTCGCCCCCGCGCAGCACCACGAAGGTTCCAGCCGCGCGCCTGGGACGCCCGGCGCACTCGGGCCAGGGAATCATCGCGCCGTAAGGGTTGGCCGGGTCGGTGCTGGCCAGCAGAACGACCCCCGCTTCGTCCTCGCGACAGCCGCGCAGGCGATCCACAGCCCCCGAATAGGCGAACTGGACCCCGCTGAGTCCCTCCACGAAGTAGCCGCGGCGCACCTGTCCGCTCTCCTCCATCTCTTTGAGCACTCCGTACAGTGAGCCCAGCCGCTCGGCGGCGGCCGTCTCGCGACTGACCACGCCGTAGCGCTCGAGCAGGGCGTGGGCCCGGGCCACGGCCTGGCGCGTCTTGTCGGGCGGCTGCTCGAAGAAGGAGCTGACCAGCGACCATCGCCCGCCGGTAAGCAGCGGGTCGTTTCGTCCTGGACGGCGCCGGGCGCGACCAAAGAGGCGCAGGGGCTGGAAGGTGTCGTTGGTGATCAGGCCCTTCCAGCTCAGCTCGGCCAGGGCTTGCAGCAGATCCTGCGCGTTTCCCGAGGGCAGCTGGAAGAAGAACGAGCTGCCCTTCGCCTCGAGGTGCTCGAGGATCCGCCCGGCCAGTTCGTTCTCTCCCTCGTAGGGAGGGGGCGGCTCGGCCAGCTGACTGAAGCGCTCGCGTCGGTAGATGGCGACCCGGCCATCGGCGGGGCCAAGTGAGCCGGCGCCCACCCAGATCAGCTGGCCCGAGGCCCCCTGCTCGTCCAGCATTCGGGGCTGGAAGTCTTTCACGCGGGCCGGAAGAATCCAGCGCTCCAGGTCGGAGAAGGGTAGCGCCACCCCCTCCAACTGGGCCAGCACCTCGCGCAGGCGGTTGTGGCCCCGCTGGGGCGACCCCACCCCCTGCCAGGAGGGCAGAAAGCGCCCCAGAACGGCGGGCTCGACGGGTGCGATCTGCTTTCTCAGCCGCGCCAGCGTGCGCCGCTTCAGCTTGCGCAGCACGTCCGGGTCGAGCCATTCCAACGCATGGCCACCGGGGCGGAAGTCGCCTGAAAGCAGGCGCCCCCGGTCGGCCAGGGCCTGCAGCACCGGCTCCACCTGGCCCGGCACCAGGGCGTAGCGCTCGGCCAGCTCCCGAGTGGTGAAGGGGCCGTGGGTGCGGGCGTAGCGCAGAAACAGCGTCTCCAGGGGGCGCTCGGCCGGCTCCAGGAAGACCCGGGGCAGTCCGCCCGGCAGGGAGGCTCCCAGTCCATCGCGGTAGAGGGCGGCGTCCTCTACCGCGACGAAGCGCTCCTCACCCCCCAGTCGCAGGCGGGCGATTCTGCGGGCCTGCTCGAGCTGGACGAGCCACTCGCGGGGGGCTCTGGTTTCGGAAGCTGTGCGATCCCCCACCTGACGAAGCAGGTCGTGCAGGTCGTCGGCGTGGCGCAGCGGCCTGTGGAGCAGCTCCTCCTCCAGCTCTTGCAGCACCTGCGGGTCGAGCAGCGAGCGCAGGTCTTCACGACCCAAGAGCTCGCGCAACATCTTGCGATCCAGCGTCAGGGCCTGAGCCCGGCGCTCGGCCAGGGGCGTGTCCCCCTCGTAGAGGTAGGCGGCCTGGTAGGCGAAGGCCAGCGAGCGGGCCATGGGCGAGGGAGCGGTGGTCTCCACCTCGTCCACCCGGATTTCGCGCCGCTCGAGAGAGCGCAGCAACTCGATCAGGGCGGGCAGGTCGAAGTAGTCCTGCAGGCAGCTGCGGTAGGTCTCCAGGATGATGGGAAAGCTGGGATAGGCGCTGGCTGTGGCCAGCAGGGCCTGGGCCTTGAGGCGCTGGGTCCAGAGCGGGGTGCGCTGGCCTGGATAGCGGCGGGGGAGCAGCAGAGCGCGCCCGGCGTTCTCGCGAAACTGCGAGGCGAAGATGCCGGTGTGGGAGAGCTGATCCACCGCCAGGTCCTCGGCTTCGTCCGGGTCGGGGAAGAGCTTCTCCAGGTCGACCTCGCCCTCCACCAGCCTGAGGACGATGCCGTCGTCGCTCCACACGGTCTGCACGTCGAAACCCGCCTCCTGGCTCAGAGCGCCCTCGATGGCCAGGGCCCAGGGAGCGTGCACGCGAGCTCCAAAGGGCGACAGGATGCAGATGCGCCAGTCGCCCAGCTCGTCTCGAAAGCGCTCCACCGTGATGGCCCGGTCGGTGGGCAACGTGCCGGTAACCTCCAGCTGCTCTTGCACGAAGGCCACCAGGTTGCGGGCGGCCAGCTCGTCCAGAGGGGAGTTCTGCAGCACCCAACCCTCGGGGTCGTCTTGCCGGGACAGCTCGCGGCAGAATGCGCCCAGCGCTCGCCCCAGCTCGACCGTACGTCCGGGACCGTCGCCGCGCCAGAAGGGCAGCCGCCCTGGCTCGCCCGGCGCAGGGCTGACCACCACCCGGTCGCGGGTGATCTCCTCGATGCGCCAGGTGGTGCTGCCCAGCACGAAGTTCTGGCCGCGCCGCACCTCGTAGGCCATCTCCTCGTCCATCTCGCCCACCCGGGGCCCCTCGGGGCCCAGGTGCACGCCGTACATGCCCCGGTCGGGGATGGTTCCGCCGTTCACCATGGCCAGCGAGCCCGCTCCTCGTCGCGCGGTCAAGAGGCCGGTCTCGCGGTCCCAGTTCAGGCGCGGGCGCAGCTCGGCGAAGTCAGTGGAGGGGTAGCGTCCGCTGAGCATGTCCAGCACCGCGTGCAGGGCCTCCCTGGTCAGCTCGCGATAGGGGTAGGCCCGGCGCAAAAATCCCTCCAGCTCGTCCACTGTGCGCTCCTCGGTGGCGATGATGGAGACGATCTGCTGGCTCAGAACATCAAGCGCGTTGCGAGGCACCTTGAGGGGCTCGATGTGGCCCTGGAGCATCTCACGCCCCACCACGGCGCATTCGAGCAGATCGCCCCGGTGCTTGGGATAGAGCCGCCCGATGCTGATGGCCCCCACCTGGTGACCGGCCCGCCCCACCCGCTGCAGACCGCGTGCCACCGACTGAGGGGAAGCGATCTGCAACACCAGGTCCACCGCTCCCATATCGATGCCCAGCTCCAGCGAGCTGGTGGCCACGATGGCCTTGAGATGGCCCGCCTTGAGCGCTTCCTCCATCTCGCGCCGTTGGCCCTGGCTGATGGAGCCATGATGCGAGCGCACCAGCTCGTCTCCAGCCAGCTCGTTGAGGCGGGTGGCCAGCCGCTCGCACATGCCGCGGTTGTTGACGAACAGGATGGTGGAGCGGTGCGCGTGGATCTCCTCGAGCAGTCGCGGATAAAGCGATTGCAGGAAGCCGGTGGGCTCGTTGGCCTCGCTCTTTTTCAGCTCTTGCAGGATGGAGCCGCCCTCGGGGGGCGCCTCCATGTCGGCCACCGGCACTCGCACCTTCAAGTCGAGGTGGGGCAGCTCGGTGGTGTCCACCACCTCGACGGCCCGGGCACCGCCCAGAAAGCGGGCCACCTCGTCCACCGGACGCACCGTGGCCGACAGGCCCACTCGCTGGGGGTCGCGCTGGCAAAGCTCGGACAGTCGCTCCAGGCTGACGGCGAGGTGCACCCCCCGCTTGGTGCCGGCCACGGCGTGGATCTCGTCCACGATCACGGTTTGCACTGTGCGCAGCGTCTCGCGGGCCTGGGAGCTGAGCAAGAGGTAGAGGCTCTCGGGCGTGGTCACCAGGATCTCGGCTGGCTCCTTGCGCTGGGCGGCGCGCAGCCTCTGCGGGGTATCGCCCGTGCGGATGTCCACTCGGGGCAGGCGGGTGGCGAGTTCGAGGGCCTCGGCCGAGCGGGCGATGCCGATGAGGGGAGCCTGCAAGTTGCGCTCCACATCGTAGACCAGCGCTTTGAGCGGAGAGAGGTAGAGCAGGCGCACCCCCGGTTTCTCGACCGGCTGCTGGATCAGCCGGTCGATGCCGGCCAGGAAAGCGGCCAGCGTCTTGCCGCTGCCCGTGGGAGCGAGCAGAAGGGTGTTGTGCCCCTGAACGATGAGCGGCCAGCCTCTTTGTTGCACGGGCGTGGCGGCCGGGAAATTCTGCTGGAACCAGCGGCAGGTGGCCGGACCGAAGGGCAGGGCTTCAGTCGTCAAGCTCATGCTAGCCGTTTCGCCGCCAGGACTCGAAGGCCCCTATCGCCCGTTCAGCGAATTCATGGGCCAGCATGCTTTCCCCTATCCAGCGCCCCGTCAGCGCAAGTCCGCTCGAAAGGATGCCTCCGCCCGGCTCGGCGACCCGGCTCGAGTCTCCCGACGAGGTCGTTCTGAATGGCCGCCCCCAGGCTGCCCCCGAGGTGCCCACCGGCCCCCGCGGATGGCGCAAGGCGGCCATGATCGGGGCCGGAGTCCTGAGCCTGGCGGGAGGGCTGATGATCGGTGGTCCCCAGGTCCCGGCTTTGATGCTGGCCCAACAGTCCTCGGCCGAGCTGGTGGCCGGCATGGCCCATCCCGGCACCAGCGCTCAGGAGCTCAAGACGCTGCAGAATTCGCTGCGCTCTGTGGACCTCCAGGTGCTCTCGCTCCTTTCGCGGCACGGGCTCAAGGTGCAGGTGGTGCATGAGGGGCAGGACCTTGTTCAAACGGGAGTCCTGCGCGAGCAGACCCCGCAAGACTACGAGCGGCGCAAGGACGAGATCACCGGTTTCGTCGCCCGCCTCAACCAGGAAAGCCAACAGCGCTTCGACGGGCCCATGCAGACGCTCGAGCAAGAGCGCGACCGCCTGGCGGCACGCATCGGGGTGTCTCCCATGCCTCTGGCCATGGCCGGACACTATCCCGGCGGCTTTGGCGGTTTCGGGGGGGCACCGCCCCGGTTGACCCCCGATCAGCAGGCCATGCAAGACCTCAACGTCCAGCTGGGCAAGTTGAGCAGCGAGAAGAACGGCTTTCTCTACGAGCAGACGGCTCTGTCGGATCTGAACGTCAAGCCCTTCAACTACCCGATCCGGCTCGAGCAGATCGGCAACATGATGGGCCTGGTGCAGATGATGCACGCCCAGTTCCCCACCACCGTGCACCAGATGGCGGCGGTCAACGGGGCCAGGACGCCCGAGCAGATTCAGGAGTTTTCGCGCCTGGTGGAGCTGATCAACGGCGAGCGCCTGGTGCAGGCTCGCGAGCACGCCCTGGCTCAGTATGAGCAGGGGGCCCGGGCCATGGGCAAGCCCATGGGCGCGGCTACGCTGGAGGCGGCTCGCAAGCATCCCGAGCGGATCCCCATCGACCACCGCAGATTCAACATCCTGGTGCCGGACCTGATCTACACCGAGGTGGGCGGGAAGGTCATGCGCCTGGACGAGCACGACTGGGGCACGGTGCAGAGCTGGGCCCATCCGGATGGCAGGCTCAAGAGTGGCAAGGACGCCGATGGCGAGCCGGACGGAACGATGGGCCAGTACTTCTGGAAGGGAGGTGTGAACCAGGCTCTGGTCCGCGACTTCCGCCTCACCGCCACGACTCCCGTGCACGAGTTCGGCCACGCGCTCGACTTCCTGGTCGAGAAGCTCGACCCGTCCTGGCACAAGACCTGGTATGCCGAGGTGGGCAAGGCCTTCGACCAGGTGGGCCGCGAGGGCGGCACCCGGGCCATCACCGACTACTCGCGCTCCAACCTGCGCGAGTACATCGGGGACGGCTTCATGCTCTACCACTCCGAGCCCGAGGTTCTCAAGAGCAAGGACCCGGCTCTCTATCAGCGCATCCAGGAGCTGCTCGACAAGGCACGTGAGCTGGCCGGCGGCCGAGAAAGGACCACGCTGGGGGACATTCTGCGCGGCTGGCGCTAAGGCGCGGCGCCGTTCTAATGTGCTCGCACTTTGGTTTTGCACATTAGCACAATCTGACGAACGCGCCGGAACTGCGTTCCAGCGCGTTGTAAAGTGCAAGACCAAAGGCCTTGCACTTTAGTCCTTCTAACGCCCGCTGGGCATCCAGTCGTAGGAGTCTCCCAGCGTGCCGTCCTGATAGCGAATCCCCGCCGGGCTGTAGGGAAAGCCCTGCGGATGGATCTGCGCCTGACAGCTGAGGGCCGCGACCCCGAGTTGGTCCAGGTTGAAGAGCTCTGCCTCACGGGAGATCCCGTCCTGGTCAGCATCGTTCCAAACTGCGAGCCCCTCCAGCTCGGGCCCGGCCAACCAGCCGTCGCCGTCATCGTCGAGGGCGCTCATGGCCTCGTAGCCGTCGCGCCAGAAGACCCACCAGGAGACGCTGCCCAGGAGCTGGAGCCCTGAGCGGATGCCGGGGGAGCTTCGGCGGTAGACCAGCCAGCCGGCCCGGGGCGTGACCCAGCCCCAATTGCGCGGTCCGGTTCCGTCCAGGTCGAAGCTCACGGCGGCCGCCGGGTCGACCAGTTCTTCGAAGGTCAGCCCCCGCTCGAGCGGGATCAGCACCGGGGTAATGGCCCGCGGTAGACGCTGCAAAGCCTGCATCTTCTGGTTGAGCTCGGCGATCTCGGCGGCGTCCTTCTTGGGATCGAGGAGCGAGAGCAGATAGCGTCCCGTCTCTTCGGCCAGCGAGGTGGTGAAGAGCGGGCCTTCCTTCTTCATCTGAGCCGGGTAGGCCAGTTTGAAGGTCTCGCGGTAGCCGGCCAGGGCTGCCGGCTTGTCGCCCGACTGCTGCAGGCACCAACTCAGCCCGAGCCGGGCGCTGAGGTTGCCCGGATCGAGCTTGACCGCCTGACGGTAGGCGGCGATCGCCTTGCTCAGGTGCTGCCTTCGTTTGGCCGCCGCATCCGGGGCCGGGGGCGCGGGGGGAACCCCCTGGTCGAACCGCCCGAAATAGGGATCTTGCTCACCCTTGCGCACTCTGACCGCGCTCAGCCCCTGAGCGTAGGCCAGCGAGTGCACCCGGCCCAACAGATAGAGCGCGTGGGCGTCTTTGCTCCCGCGCTTCTCCAGGTTGGCGATCATGCGGTCGGTGGGGACGTCCACCAGGTCTTCTTGCACCGCTTCGCCCCGGGCATTGGCGATGAGCAGGCAGATCAGGAGGAGGAGACAGGCTCGCTTCATGGGCCGCTACTTCTCCTTGATTCCTTTCAGTTTCCTTTGGGTCCGGCAGTGCATCATGGAGCGGTGCTCAAGCCCATCATGTACGGGGTCGAGGTTGAGTTTGACGGACAGCGCCTCCATGCCGCAGGCAGCGGCAAAGGCGAGACGGTTCGAGTGGCCGCGCTGGACTCCAACTGGGATCGTCAGTTCGAGTTCGGCCGCGACGAGGTTCTCTTTCGCAAGCCAGAGGACGGTCGTCCGATCACCCGCCAGGACCTGGAGGCTTTCAACAACAAGGAGGCCCTGAAGGGGCTCGACCAGGAGCGACTGGAGTCGAGTGGTCTGGCGCTGGCTCGCGCCAACGACAGGGGCGAGTTTTTGCTGAACCCCGGTGCCCCGGCCCGCATCTGGGCCCGGATGCGGGGCGCGAAGCCTGGCTCCTGGTTGAGCCTGGCCGACAAGACGAGGGCCGCCTCGGATGCCCATCGCACCTACCGGGTCGGGGTGGACCCGCGAGGGGACGCTCTGGATCAGAAGTACGTCTTCAATCCAAAATCTTATCAGGGCTATGTGGACGACATGCGCAAGATGAAGATGCGTAACGGTCTGATCGCGGCCGCCGGTCTGGGCACCTTCGCCCTGGCTTACAGCCAGCAGGCGGCCGGGGCCTTTGCTCTGGTCGGTATCGGCGGACTGCTGGTGGGAGCCGCTGCCGGGTTGACGCTGATGATGTCGACCTTTTACCCGTGGGTCTTCAATCCCGGGACCGAGGCCTACCAGGACTGGACCTACATGCATCCGGAAGGCTTCCGCATCGCCGATTTCGAGCAGGCGAACAACCAGTCGGCTCTGAAGATTGAGGCCGACACCGGCCAGCAGAGATTGTCCGAGTATTTCCTGGGGCGTCGAGAGACGGAAGACCTGCTCACTCGCTATCTGGAGCCAAAGAGCGAGCTGGTTGCTCAGAAGGACGGTTACGTCGTCATCGGTGGGGTGCGCGTCAAGCGACAGAGCCTGACCGAGTACACTCCGAGGTAGCTCAAGGGCTCCAGGGGTGGCCGCAGGAGCAGTGGTAGGCCCGGAGTGCTACCGGCTTGTGGCAAGAAGGGCAGCTGACCAGTTCGAGCCCCTCGTTCTCCCAGGCGAAGAGCTTCAAGCTATCCGGTCGAAGTTGATAGCCCAGTGCCCGCCCCTTCCAGAGCACGCCTTTCACGATGCTCTCCGGGTCTGGCTGGACTGGCATGACCAGCCGCCTGGTCAACTTGTGACTGGGGTGAGTGCCGATCAGCTGCCCCCCGACCGGGACGAATTCGAGCGAGTTGGGCGGAACCGGGCCGAGCGCCAGGCAACGCTCCACCTCGGCATCCTCCGGCGGGCCGCCCACGATGGCCGTGTAGGCCCGATTGCCTTCCATGTCAATGACCCACTGGGCGCGGGAGACCTTGTTATCCTCCGAGGTGACCCGGCCCTCCACGACCAGTTGCCCGGGGGTGCTGACCAGTGGCTCGTCGACGGACACCGAGTTCCTGGTCGGAAACAACTTCCAGCGGGGCTGGCCGTCGAACCTCATGATCAGCATGCCTGCCACGGGCGGCAGGGTCTCATGGAAGGCGCGATAGGTTCCCAGGACCCCCACCGGGGTGACCGCCAGCAACTCCACGGCGGCTCGTGTGCCCTTCTTGCCAGGGAGAGGCCACTCTCCGAGCACGCGGCCCGTTTCGGAGTCCAACCAGGTCACCCAGTCACCCAGGAGAAGGAGAACTCCATCCGGCAGCCAGGCGGCCGAAATCGTTGTGCGGCCGGCCCGGGGAGGCCAGGGCGGGTGCCCGATGTTGCGGTTCCAGATCGGCTCGAGAAGGGGGATGCGGGGGTCGACCTCGTCGCTCAGCTCTTCGCTCCAGGCGATGGTGCAGCGGAGAGGGTGGACGCTCAGGCGGTAGCACCGGCTCGGATCCTCGCGCTCCAGGGTAATCTCCAGGCGGTCGGCCACCCGGTGGGCTTCGAGGGGCTCATTGCGGTCACGCCGCTCTTGCAGGAAGGGCTCGAGGATGTGGAGCTCTTTGGAAAGGGGCCGCAGGGGCTGATCCCCGATCCAGAAGATCTCCTCCATGACGTGCACCGAGACCGCGCCGCCGGCCTCCACCAGAAAGGGAACTTTCGGGTTCTTCTTGGTCTTGCTCTCAAAGAGCTTCTTGAGCACGCCCTTACCCCTCGTCAACCCCGCCTGTGCCTGGCCCTGGAAAGCTCGGAAGGTGGCAGGGCCTCTACGTTCTCCTTGAAGCGTGTGCTTGTGAGACAGTTTCTCGAAGGGGCGTTTCGCTCGAGGGGTGAAAAGACCTTCGCACTCGGAATCGAGCGTTCAGGTCTTCGTCGAGATGGGATAAACGGGCCGGTTCGGGAACACACTCCCATGCCGTTCCTATCAGGAGGGGCCGCACGAGGCCTCCCACCGGTCCTGGCCAGCGGCTGCGCGAAGCCTCTAGCAACAATATGTTGGGCGTCGCGCAGTCGGAAACTGTGTCAAGGGGTTTCCGACCGCGCTCCCAGGCCTTGGCCTTGCACGCACCCACGCGGGCCCTGGCTTCCCGACCGGTCTTTCTTGTGGCACTATAGGAAGATGAGAAGGCTCGGTCTGGTTCTGCTCGTCATCCTGCTTGTCATCCTGGTGCCCGCAGATGCGAAAAAGCCGCGCGACCTGCGATGGGTGGACACTTACGCACTCGCAGCGCCTACCGAGGCGGAGAAGGATCTCGAGACGCTGGCTCGCTACCTGGCCGGCAAGACAGCCGAGGAGCGCCAGATTCGCTACAGTGGGACGGCGCGAGATCTGTATTACATCGAGAGGTGGGATGAGGAGAGGGCTCGAGCCATCTACCGCTGGATCACCGATCGAATCGTCTACCACGACCCTTCCGCCAAGGAGCTAAGCAAGCGCCCCGCGGGCCACAGTCCCTCCGGCAAGAGGTGGGGTTACAAGGATGTATTCAATGCCGAGCACATCCTCAAAACCCGAGCGACGAACTGCTTTGGCTACTCCGTCCTGTACCAGGCCCTGGCCAATGAGTCGGGCCTGAAATCCGATCTGATGCTCGGTTATTATGCGGATGGCGAGGGTCACGCCTGGAACGAGGTCAGGATCGGCATCGTTCGAATGGGGGTGGACGCGACCTGGGGCGCCGAGCCAGGCGAGTATCAGAACTGGTGCCTGGTCCCCCTGGGCCAGTTTCGAAAGACGCACCTGCTCGAAGACCCCGATCCCGAACCCGGGTACGTCCCAGAATGGCTTACCGTGCCCTGGACCGACGGCTATCAGTACTGACCGCCGGGCCTGAGAGCAGGCCAGACAGGCCGCGGTCCATCCACACGAAATCTGCCAAGTGGCGACATTCAGCTTCCAACGAGACGCACAGGTGCCCCGTCCGCCCCCGAGAACACCGCTGCATGGTCTACCGGCTCCACGAGCCTACAAGGCGATGTCTACGTGCTCGAGCAGCCCCTCAGCTTTCTCGGCATGCAGATCTGCGTGCGGAGCCCATCACTGTGGACCCGAAACGGGGTCGGTGAGGCCCAGACGGACCCTGAGATGGGAATTTCCAGGGGCTCGGGCGGCCGGGGATCGCCGCCCAGCGGCTCCGTCCATTGGGAGCTTTCTCGACTTTCCTTGTTTGCGACTGGGGTGACCGGTGGGGTTGGCGAATCAGCCGTGATAGGAGACTGTTTGCTGTCTGGATCAGGGAATATGCTGAGCCAGGTCGGCCAGAGATACTTTACACGCCAGTGATCCTGGGGTAGCATGGATACATGCCATCAAAAAGTGATATCAAGAAGAGCCGCCAGACTGTATCGTGTCGGCTCGGATTGTCCGTCTACACGCGGGCGGTTGCACTGGCCGACAAGCGCAAGGTCAGCCTGAACAGTCTGCTCAACGAAGCCCTCCTGCAACTCCTCAAGCAAAGCGATGAGGCAATGCTTGTCGAGGGATTCGAGCAACTGGCGGACGACTCCGATGTGGAGTTCGCCCATGCGGCACAGGCGGAGGTCGTCCTTGGCAAAGAGTCCTGAACGAGGAGAGATCTGGTGGGTCGATTGGTCGCCTGGACGCGGATCAGAACAGACCGGACGACGACCCGCCGTGGTGATACAGACCGATGCCGGCAACAAGAATCCGCGCTATCCGAACACCATCGTGATTACGGTCAGCACAGCCGGGCGCCCGGTCCCGACGCACGTGGAGCTGTTCCCCAACCGCCGAAACGGTTTGAGGTCCACCAGCTACGTCAAGGCCGAGCAGGTCATGACGGTCTCCAAGGATAGACTGGAGAGCCGTCTTGGTCGCCTGGACTCGGAGGAGCTGTCCAGGGTCGAGCGAGCAGTGCTCATGTCTTTAGGGTTCGGGGCCTAAGGGCCCGTCATGAAATAAGTCATGCGATCCAGCGGATCCTGAAGGATTTTCATCAGGGCATAGCGACTCCAATGCTGCTGGCCGCCTTCAGGTTTTGATTAGAACCAGCATGGATGTTGCGGCAGACCGTCTCTTCGTCTCGAACTCAGGCACCGGAGCCATTTATGTCTACGACAACGCCTCCACCTTGAATCTGGAGGCGGCGCCCGACCGCATCATCGCGTGACCCGCCACCGGGCTTTCAACGCCCGACGGGCTGTTCATCAATCCGGCCAACCAGCGTCTTTATGTGGGAGACCAATCGGCCAGGGTGCTCGTTTTCGCCCAGGCCGACTCGGCCACGGGCAACGTGGCTCCAAGCGTCTCCAGAATGGGGACGTCGCTGGCGCAGGCCGAGTTCGACGCCCTGGTCGTTGCTGGCCCAATCCCAGTGGCCGATGCCGTTGGCGCAGTGCTTAACGAGATCATTTATCCGACAAGGCGTAAAAGTACCCGTCCCGCGCCCCCACGTAGACCCAGCCCTTCCAGACCACCGGCGTGGACTCGATCGCTCCGCCTAGCTGAACGCGCCACAGCTCCTTGCCGTCCGAAGCGCGGTGGCAGTGCAGGTTCCCGCTGGCGTCGGCCAACAGCACCTTGCCGTCCACCACCACCGGGGAGCTCCAGACGTGGGCGCGGTATCTTGAGCTCCAGATCGTCGTGCCCGTGCGGCTGTCCAGGCACAACAGCCAGCCCTCCTTGCCGGGTCGGGTGCAGATGCCCACGTAGAGCCGGGTCTCCGTGGGGTCCAGAGCCGGCGTGCCCAGGATGCCGGCGTCCAGGTTGTCCTCGTAGCCCGGGCCGCCCTTCTGCGGGTAGGCCTCGAAGGTGCGCTTCCACAGGATGGCCTTTTTCCAGTTCTTGAGCCCCACGTTCGGGTCCAATTTGTAGAGCCGGGAGCGGTTGCCGCCCCCGTAGTCGCACTCGGAGGCCACGAACAGGTAGCCGCTGCGGTTCACCACCACCGAAGCGTCCGTGTCGTCGCCCGTGGAGAACTGGAACTCGGGCCGCAGGGTCTGGCGGTTGAGGCCCAGCAACATTCCGGCCCCGGTCGCCAGGTAGACCCGCTTGTCGGTCACAGCGGGGGATGACTCGATCGCGCAGTAGCCGTTGGAGCGCTGCAGGCTTTCGGAGGCCAGAGACGTAACGGTGGGAGTGTAGACAGTCCGCCACTCCGAGCGCTTGCCCAGAACGGGATTCTGCCCGAAGCGCAGGGGGATCTTGTAGAACCAACCGTTCTCGCCGCCCACGAAGAGCTCGTTGCCCAGCACCAGCCCCGACGAGTCGAAGTCCGGCCAGTAGCCCACCGGACTGCCGCTGCGCGGATCGCAGTCACCCTGGATGCGTCCCAGCACGTCCCCGTCGAAAGACAAAGCCCAGTAGTTGCCGCCCCGATTTCCGAGGAACAGGAGATCCTGCGCCACGGTCACCGAGCTCTTGATGCTGCCGCCCGCCGGCAACTTGAACGCGGGTCGCGTGACCTTGCCGGTGAAGCCGTTGAAGAAGCGGACCCGCCCGTCCAGGCCGCCAACGATCACTTCGGGAGCGCTCCGGCCGGGCCACTGCACGACTGCAGCCTGGCCAGTCCAGCCCGTGCCGGCCCAGACGCCGCTCCCGCCCACCGGAGCTTTCCATCGTACGCGCGGCTTCTGGGGAACCGGTCCGGAGCCGTAATACGTCCGCGTCGCGTTGCCGCGGAAGCAAAGCACGCCCAGCGGTGGCTCGGCCAGAACCGCCACCCACAGAGTCACGACAAGCAGCAAGACTCTCAAAACGCGCGGACCTTCGAGGGCAATACACTGTTTACATCTGTTGCCAGTTTGGCGTGGGGCCAGGTCTTGACATCACCGTCGGAGCCCCGGTAGCGGACCTGACCGCTGGCCCCTTCAGATGCTGAAGGTTCTGCGGGCTGTCACGGCTCCGCCCTGATTCCCTCGGGCATCCAGTCGTAGCTGGGCCCCAGCTCACCGTCCTCATAGCGAATCCCGCCCGGACTGTAAGGAAACCCCAGGCGGTGGGTTCGGTAGACGGTGCTCAGGGCCTGGATACCCAGCTGCTCCAGCCTGACCACCTCGGAGGCCTGGAAGACTCCGTCCTGGTCGCGATCGCACCAGACGGCCACATGCTCGAGCTCGGGGCCCTTCAGCCAGCGGTCGCCGTCTTGATCAAGGGCTCCCATGGCTTCGTAGCCGTTCTCCCAGAATACCCACCAGGTCACGCCTCCGAAGAGCTGCAGGGCGGAGTTCACCCGGTCCAACCGATCGAGGTAGATGAGCCAGCCTGCCCGTGGTGTGGGCCACCCCCAGGCCAGCTCTCGCCCGGAGCCGTCCAGGTCGAAGCGCACCCCGGCGCGCTCGTCGACGAGCTGGCTGAACTCGTGCTGGCGCTCGAGGGGAATGAGCACGGGTGTGACCGCCCGGGGCTGTGCCTCCAATCGGGCCAGCTCTTTCTGAATGCTGGCAATCTCGGCCGCGTCTTTCTTGGGGTTGAGCAGGGCAAGCAGGCGTCGCCCGGCCTCTTCGGCCATCCCCACGCCGAAATTCACCTTGGGAGCGTCCTTGAGTGCGGTCTGGTATACCTTGCGGTACTGCTCCACGGCCCTGGCGCGCTGGCCCGACTCTTCCAGACACCAGGCCAACCCCATTCGGCTGGCCTGACTGGACGGGTCGAGTTCGATGGCCCGGCGATATTGCTCGAGAGCCAGCTCCAGATGTTTGCGCGCACCCGCCGAGGTGCCGTGCTCGGGTGGAAAGCCCTGATCGAACGGGCCGAAGTAGGGCCGGTTCGGATCGTTCTTGGCCACCTTGAACGAGGCCGTCTTCTGGGCATAAGCGATGGCGTGCACGCGGGCCAGCAGGTAGCGGGTGTGGGCGTCCTTGGGCTGGGCCGCGGCCAGTTTCTCCAGGCGAGCGAGCAGCTTGTCGGTCGGCACGTCGATCAATTCGGGGATGTACGGCCTGGCCAGGGCGCAGCCGCAGAGCAGCCAGAGCAGCAAAAGAGCGCGTATGATCATGGCGCGACTTTCGTTCGGGCGGAGTCTTCCCCCTGTAGATCAGGAGGTGAGGCATGATCCTCATCATTGGCCTGCGGCCCCCTGGCCGCTAAGCTGAAGTCGCCATGCTGGACCAGTTGCCGATCCTGCGAAAGTCGCGTCAGTTCCAGAAAGCCCTCGACGAGGTGCACCGGCTGGAGGCGATGGGTGCTGACTCGGTGCAGCTCAAGGTGGACGAGGCTGACCTGCTGGCGCGTCTGCGTCGTCCGCGACCGGCCCTCAAGGTCCTCCAGGCAGCCCAGCAGCGTTACCACAAGTTGCCCACCTACGGGCAGGCGTTGCTGGCCGGGCTGCTCGAGCATCTCGGAGAGCCCGGCCAGGCCAACCAGATTTTTGACGCCCTGGCCCGCGAGCCAGAGGAGCTTGACGCTCCGGTAGCCCGCCGGGTGGTGCGTAACCTGTTGGCCCGGGGACGCGCCGACCAGGCGCTGGAGCTCGCCCACCGCACGGCCCGCTCGACTCCGCCCGAGCTGGTCTGGCTGGCCCGTTGTGCCCTCAAGGCCGGTCAGAGCGAGGAGGCACGCGAGCACCTGGAGAGCGCTGTGCGCCTTTCTCCCGATTATATGCCCGCTCTGGAGGAGTGGGCTCGACTGCGCCTGGACTCCCCGAACTTGATGCAGGAGGTGCTCGAGGTGGGGGCCTGGTTGCCCGTCACCGAGCAAACTCACCTGCTGGAGCGGGTGGCTCAGGCCTTGCGCCACCTGGACCGTCCCGAGCTGGCCCTGCCGCTACTCGAGGAGTGCGCTCGCCGCGAGCCAGGCAACGCCTATCTTCTGGCTAATCTGGGCTACGTGCACCGACAGTTGGGCCAGCTGGAGCTGGCGCTGGTCTGTCTGGAGCTGGCCATGGAGGTCGACCCTGCCGATCCGGCCACCTTCATGGCCTTCCTGGCCACCTGCCGCGAGGCCGGGCAGAAGTCGCGCGCGGCCGCTTACATCCAGGCCCGCATCGCCCTTCATCCCGAGGAACGGCGTCGTTGGGGGCGCTTTCGCAAGTTCTTCGGCCGGGTCAGGGCTTGAGCTTGCCGATCACCACGTACTGAACGGGCAGGAACTCCAGGGTTTCCGTGGCCAGGCCGGCCGCTTCCAACTCGCTGCTGACAGTGGCAGCCGGCAGGCGCATCCAGGCGGGAGGCCCGTGCTCGAGCACGGCCTCGGGGCGGTAGTCCACCACGACCACCCGTCCTCCGGGACGCAGCGCCTGCTTCATCAGCTGGATGTAGGCGGGACGGTCGTCGAAGTGGTGGATGGTGTTGCACACGAAGACCATGTCCACCGAGCCGGGAGCGAGCTTGGGATCGGTCTCCGAAGCCAGCACGGTCACCAGATTCGCCTGCCCCTCCTGCTCGGCGCGGTGGCGAATGTATTCGAGCAGACCCGGCTCGATGTCGACCGCCAGCACCTTGCCGGTGGGCCCCACCGCCGTTGCAAAGCGTCGCGCGAAGTAGCCCGAGCCGGCGCCGATGTCGGCCACCACCTGACCGGGCTTGATCCCGAGCCGCCGGATGACCTCGTCGGGCTGTTGCTGGGCGTCCCGTTCGGGGTTCTCCCAGGCCTTTACCCATTTTTCGGTATCCTCGAAACGGTGCGAGTGTTGGCGCGAGTGAGTCGGGCTGGCCTCGGGCGCTGGCTGGGCCATCAGGCAGGCTGTGAGCAAGAGGAGAAGGGTGATGGGGAGCTTCATGCGCGCAACTTCTTGCACGCGGCCTCCCGCCCTTCTCCAAGATGAGGTAGAGCTTCCTGACGACTTGCGTCCTAGACTTGAACTTAAATCAAGTTTGCGCTTGACTCCCAGGTTTGGTCATATGTATGCTGATTACACATACGTCGACAGGAGTGGTAACCATGTCCGTTCGCATCCAGGTTGTGATGGAGGAGGCTGAAAGGGAGCTCTTTCGTTCGTGTGCCCGAAAGGAAGGGATGTCGCTTAGCTCCTGGATGCGAAAAGTAGCCACGGAGAGAGCCAAAGCCGCGCGCTCGCCCCGACTCGATACAGCGGAGGATCTCCAGCGATTCTGGGATGATTGTGACCGACGAGAGAATGGTCGAGAGCCGGATTGGGAGCAGCATCTCGAGGTGATGCAGGAATCGCGTTCGTCAGGATTGCCCCGGCCGTGATCTTCGTCGACAGCAACGTGTTGATGTACGCGGTGGGTCGCCCTCACCCCCTACAACAGGAGGCCCGGAATTTTTTCGCTTCCTCCCAGAGATTCTGGTAACCTCCGCCGAGGTGCTGCAGGAACTGCTGCACGCCTAGGGCTCTTCTGGCGGCAGCTGCTCGGATTCTCTGAGCGGCCGAGCGCGGACCGGCAGTCTGCGAGTTTCTTGTTACAGGACGGAATCCATGTGCGGTCTGGGCTGTGGTTTACTCGGGTTTGCGCTCCACCCAGATGGTACGGGCGGTGATGGACAGGTCGAAAGCCCGCCCTCCATTGATGCGCACGACGTCCCCAGGTTTGAGCTCTTCCAGGATGTCGTGGGCCGGCACCGGCTCCTCGCGCATCCAGCCTTCGTGGTCGTACACTTTGCGCACCAGCTTGGTGTTCATCGTCAGGTAGCACCAGTTCTGGCGTCGGGTCTGGTCGGGGGCGGAGAGCAGGCTGATCCCGATCCGATGGCGCTCGGAGTCGAGCACCACCACGCGGTAGTCTCCTGTGACCCAGAGAAGCTGCGCTCGGGCCGGCAGGCTGAAGGCGAGCAGGGCCAGCAGTGAGAGCAGCACGGTTCGGGTGAGCATCGGTGGTCCTCCTTTAGCCAGCGGATTCCTTGAGAAGGTCGACCACATAACGGCCCAGCAGCTTGAGCTGCGCCGGCGGGGTCTTGACGAACTTCAGGCTCTGGGCCCACAGCTTCTTCTCCTCGTCAAAGCGCGAGTTGAGCACTTCAGCATTGAGCTTGAGGGGATCATAGTCGCCGTAGGGCCCGATTTGGAGCTTCATGCTGGTCTGGGGAGGAAGAGGCTGCTCGGTCATCAGTTGCCCGCCGCCCAGACCCAGGTCCTGGATGCTGCCGTCCACGCTCCGGCCATCGGACAGTTCGGCGCTGGCAACCAGACCAGCCAGGGCCCGGATGTGCTTGCGGCCTTCAAAGACTCGCTGTTCGGCACCCAGAGTGTGGAGCAGAGAGCTGACCCAGGACTGGCCCAGCAGCTCGGGGTCTTCCTGGAACTGCACGCCGGCTTCGTGAACGTCGAGCTCCACATTCGGTTTGCACCAGACGATCTTGGACTTGACTTCCTGGGCCTCCAATTCCATCGAGGTGAGGGCCACCATGGTGCCACCCTCGATGCTCTCGGTCAGAACCAGGCGCAGTCCACCCAGGCCAATGTCGGAAACCATGGCGTCCACCAGACGGTCCTCGATGCGCACCTGAACCCGATGGCTGCACTTGAGACGGACCACGCGCCGCTTCTCGTTGGGACCACCAGGTTTGACCGCCCCGGCCACCTGTCCGGCCGATTGGATGGCCTTGAAGGCCTCCGTCATGCGACGCTGGAAGTCGTCGGACGGCTTCTCGACCGGAGCCGGCGGTGGGGGCGGTGTGAGCTCGGCCTCGACCACGGGGGGAGCGCCCAGGAGCTCGGCAGAATCGGGTGCTGCGCCCAATAGCTGCGTTTCGGCGTCGTCCACGGCGGCGCCCAGCAGCTCGACTTCCTCTTCCTCGACGCTCTCTTCTTCCTCGAGGACCTCTTCCTCGACGAGCTCTTCCTCGAGGACTTCCTCTTCGAGGACCTCTTCCTCGACGAGCTCTTCCTCGAGGACTTCCTCTTCGAGGACCT